>DATKNW010000069.1:0-140555 GCA_035541135.1 Verrucomicrobiia bacterium | reverse complement strand
CCTTTGCCGCCGCTCAAACTCGCGCCGCCGACCACCGCCGACGCGATCACGTACAACTCGTAGCCCGTCGCGTCGCCGCACGTCGCCGAGCCATAGTAGCTGATGCCCACGAACGCCGCGATTCCCGCCGTCAGCCCCGACAACGCGTACACGCCGATCAGGATGCGCCCGAGCCGCAGCCCCGAGTAGCGGCTGGCCTCGACGTTCCCGCCGACGGCGTAGATGTGCCGGCCCATCACGGTCCGCGACAGATAAACCGCGCCGACCGCCGTGACCGCGATCATCACGAGCATGGGCACGGGATACAACGCCGAGCCCGAACCGAACGTCGTCTTGACCGCGCCCGTCAGCGCATCGGGCACGAGAATGCTCTCGGCCTTGCTCGTCACGAAGGCGATTCCGCGAAACACCCACATCGTGCCCAGCGTGATGATGAACGGATGCACGCGCAACCCGACCACCATCACGCCGTTGGCCAGCCCGCACAGCAGTCCGATGCCGAGACACAGGCTCATCCCCGCCAGCACGGTCAGCGCCGGGCTGGAAATGTTCCATGATCTCAACGCCAGCGCCATGGTCGTCCCCGCCAGCGCGTACACCGAACCGACCGACAAATCGATCCCGCCCGAGATGATGACCATCGTCGCGCCGACGGCCATGATCGCAAAAAAGCTCGCGTCGGTTGCTGTCTGGGTCAGCGTGTAGAAATTGAGGAAGTTGTTGACCGAGCGTCCCGTCAGCCGGTCGATGTGCGACCCGGCAAAAATCGTGAGGATTGTCCCCAACAACAGGATCACCAGGATCAGGCCGGATTGCTGCGCGTTGAAGATGCGACGGATTGTCGGATGCATGGCGAAACCGCCGCCAGAGTACCCGCCACATGCCAAATTGCAAGCCTTCGGCCTTTGGAGTGCGCTGACTGGTCGGCGCTTTGCTATGAAAACCGTCCGCGTCGAACGGCAAAGCTCCGACGAGTCGGAGCACTCCACATCACTGCGTCGGATCTACCACGCGGCCGATGAACAGAATGTTGCCGGTGTACCTGTCGCGAATGAGGAAGAGGAATGGATGATCAGCACGGAAGACCGTGGGCATAGGTTCAGCGCCTGCAAGTGCGACCGTCACCCCGGTTGCCGCCGCGGCTTCCGTGCCCTCTTCATTCACGTCCACGAATGCCTTGTGCGCGACCTCGCTGATGTACAGCCAGTTCGTTCGTCCATCCATACCGGAGAAATCCGCCAGCGCAGAAAACGGATACGGCATCCCCATCGCGACCAGTGTCTGCCCCAAGCTGAACTCGCGCGTGAACGTGAACTTCGGCAGGAACACGTCGACCTTGCGCCGACCCAATGGGCCCACCCACTCGGTCAGCTTGGCTGGTGTCAATTCGCTTTCCAAAGCACTCAAACCATCTGTCTTTCGGGGCAGGAGTACGATCATGGAGAGGTCGCCACCCATATAGGGGAGCGCGAGCGCCTGCAGGTCTGCCGTCTCGTTGTATGCATGGTCTCCCTCATGCAGCATCAGCCGGCATGTTACGTCCTTGTTCGTCGAGAGATGAAAGGGCTGATCCGAGGTTCCCTTGGGGTCGAACGGATCGGTCCACTTGCCCTTGAAATACACGGCATTGGCCAGCACGAGGCGGGTCAGCGGATTCAGCGCGCCGCGCTTGATGAGATCGGTGATTTTCCGATGGGTTTTCTGTTCAACCCAGCCGTTGATGGTTTTGCGCGCGGCCTCGGGGGACTTCACGTAGTCGAGCGGGGTGACCGACGTGCCGTAATACCGTTTCAGCTGGCTGAGGTAGTCAGGCAAAAACGGGTACTTCTTCTGGGGCCAAAGTGAGTTGGCGACGTTGAGCTGGACGTTGCCTTTCTTCTGGATCGTGTTGAGCCTCTCGTCGAGCGCGGCAAATGCCGGGTGGAGTTGATCCTGTTTCAGTTGGAAATGCAGCACCTTCGCCATCTGTGTGGCCGTATCGCCGCGCGCACCGGCATAGGTCATCGCCAGCGCTGTCGAGATGCTGTAGGGAGAGAAAAACAGGTTGCCATCGGCGGTTCGAAGCTTCGCGTACAGGTCGAGCGCGAACGCGGTGTTGCCGGCGACCACGTCTTGCGTGCTCGGCGCGGGAACTTCCGCAACGGTCCATTCAGCATTGGTGAGGAACCAAACGCCCACCGAAAGCGCTAATGCCAGAGCGCGGCATGCCTTCACGGTCATGGCCGCGATCATAGCACCTGGCGGCCCGATGACAATGCGTGTTTTGGAGTGCGCTGACTCGTCAGCGCTTTGCTGTGAAAGCGGTCGGCAGCAAAACGACAAAGCTCCGACGAGTCGGAGCACTCCACATGGCCACGTTGACAACACCGGGGGCGTCCGCTAGCCTCAGCGGGTTATGATTCGCCGGTACAGCCGCGAAGCGATGCGCCAGATCTGGACGGAGGAGAACAAGTTCTCCATCTGGCTGCGCATCGAGGTTCTGGCATGCGAGGCGCGCAAGATTCCCGCGAAAGATTTAGCAGCGATCAAACGCCGCGCGAAATTCGACGTCCATCGCATCAACGAGATCGAGCGCACCACCAACCACGACGTGATCGCTTTCCTGACAAACGTTGCCGAGAACGTCGGCCCGGCCTCGCGCCACATCCACGAAGGGCTCACGTCATCCGACGTGGGTGATACCGCGCTGGCCGTTCGGATGGTGCAATCGGCCGACATCCTCATCGATGACGTGAAGAAGCTGCGCGTGGTCATCGCGAAGAAGGCGAAGGAATACAAGCTCACACCGATGATCGGCCGCACCCATGGCGTTCACGCCGAGCCGATCACGTTCGGGCTGAAGATGGCGCTGATGTACGACGAATTCGGCCGCGCGCTCGAACGGCTTGTGTTGGCCCGCGACATCATCGCCGTCGGCAAGATTTCCGGCGCGGTCGGCACATATGCGCACATGAACCCGCGCGTCGAGGCCTACGTCTGCAAGAAGCTCGGCCTGGAGCCCGACCGCATCTCGACGCAAATCGTCCAGCGCGATCGTCACGCCGAATTCATGAGCGCCCTCGCACTGGTCGGCTGCTCGATTGACCGCTGGGCGCTGGAATTTCGCCATCTCCAGCGGACCGAAGTGCTCGAAGCGGAGGAATTTTTCGCCGAGGGCCAGAAAGGCAGCAGCGCGATGCCCCACAAGCGCAACCCGATCACGTGCGAGCGGCTCTGCGGCCTGGCCCGGGTGCTCCGCGGCAACGCGCTGGCGGCGATGGAAAACGTCGCGCTGTGGCACGAGCGTGACATCTCCCATAGCAGCGTCGAGCGGATCATCCTGCCGGACTCGACCACGCTGCTCGATTACATGCTCGTGACGCTGACGAATGTCGTGGACAAACTGCTCGTGTACCCGAAGCGGATGCAGGCCAACCTTGAATCGAGCAAGGGGCTGATTTTCTCGCAGGCCGTGCTGCTCGCGCTGACGCGGAAAGGGTTCACGCGCGAGCGGGCCTACGCGCTCGTTCAGCGCAACGCGATGAAGACGTGGGCCGGCGCCAAAAGCTTCAAGGAGTTTCTCCTCGCGGACCCGAAGGTGATGAAGGCGTTGACACGGCGCGAGGTGGAAGCGCTCTTCGATCTCAACGTTCACTTCCGCGAGGTCGACAACACGTTTCGAAAGGTCGGAATCCGGTGAACAAGTCCCGCCGACTGGACTGGGCGGGAAACATCCTGGTGGTAGCGCTCTGGGCGGCGACGCTCTACGCCGTGCTGGCGAAGCTGCTGAAGTGGCGGCTGCCATTCGATCTCGATCCCGATGCATTGTCCGCGCTGCTCGGTCTGATCTCCACGGCGGTCACGGCGCTGGTGGCATGGTTCAGCGATCTGTTGCGGACGCGCACGGAGCAACTGGAGGAGGAACAATACTCCACGCCCGTGGCGCTGGCCTACGGTTACGTCAACAATTTCATCGAACCGCTCATCACACGGCTGCTGCAACAGGCCGGTCCACACGCCGAGGATGTCCGGCTCCACGTCTTCATTCCCGACGAACTTGCCGATCTCGAGCCCGCGGCGGTCGAACGGACAGTGGCGCGGATGCACGCGAAGCAATTCGACACGAAAGTCATCAACCTGCAACTGGACCAGGGCCGGCCGCGCGATGTGTTGACCGTCATGGGCAGCGGCGGGAAGACGATGTATTTCGATTTCCCGAACACGCTGCTGACGTTGAAGACAGTCGTCGATTACAAGGTGCACAAAGCCGGGCGGCACGACCTCGATCCGGACCAAGCGCGACGGGAATTGGGCGGGAGATTCATCCAACGGTTCCGACAATCGGTCGAGGAGATGCTGGCCCAGAAAAAGCTCGGCGATTACGTCAAGTTGACCGACAAGAACCTCGATTTTCTCGGCGCGTCGCCGGGGTAATCATTCGGAGTGCAATTTCTCTTCGGCGTGGAATTTGTGGAGGAAGCGGTGGACGACGGGGGCGAACAGCACGCCGCAGGTGGTGATGAACGCCACGCCGCTGAACAGCGCGTAGAACGACGCGAACCATTTACCTGCGTCGGTCTTCAATTCTCCGACCGGACCCATGCCCGAGAGAATCATTGAGGCGTTCAGGAGCGAGTCCAGCCAACTCATTCCTTCCGTGAGGTGATAACCGAGGATGCCCATGCCCAGCGAACCCGCGATGATCGCGAGGCTGATCCACGCGTGACGCGCGAGGCGTCGGAAAAAATGCTTGCGCGAAATGACGGGCTGTTGCCGCTGCTCGAACATGATCCGCGAGTTTATACCGTTTCGTCGCGCCGCTGGCGACAGGGAAAAAGTGGACGCTACGGAGGCGCCGTGCTACATACGTACTGCGAGTTATGAAGGCCAAAATCATTGTCATGCCGAAACGGACCGTGCTCGATCCGCAGGGGAAAACCGTCAAGCACGCGCTGGAATCGATGAATTTTGCCGGGATCAAGGACGTGCGGGTCGGCAAATTCATGGAGATCGAGATCGAGGGCGGCAACAAGGCCGAGCTGCAGAAGAAAATCGACGAGGCCTGCCAGAAGCTGCTGAGCAATCCGGTGATCGAAGAATACACATTTGAGATTAGCCACTGATGGACACAGATTTCCACGGATGAATCGGTGTTCATCTGCGTGAATCTGTGGCGAGAATGTCATGCACTTTGGAGTAATCCAATTTCCCGGCAGCAACTGCGACCAGGACGCCTACCACGCGCTGACGGACGTGCTCGACCAACCGACGCGCTACATCTGGCACAAGGACGCCTCGCTCGGCGACGTGGATTGCGTGGTCGTCCCCGGCGGATTCAGCTACGGCGACTACCTGCGGACGGGCGCCATCGCGCGGTTCGCGCCGGCGATGAAAGCGGTCATCGACCACGCGAAGTCGGGCGGTCTGGTCATCGGCATCTGCAACGGGTTTCAGATTCTATGCGAGGCGCATTTGTTGCCCGGCGCGCTGATTCGCAATCGGGTTTTAAAATTCATCTGCGACTTCGTGCATGTGCGGGTCGAGACGACCGACTCGCCGTTCACGAACGCCTGTAAGAAGGGCCAGGTCTTGCGCATCCCGATCGCGCACGGTGAGGGCAGCTATTTCGCCGAGCCGCGGGTCATCGAGCAGCTTCAACGGGACGACCGCATCCTCGTTCGGTACTGCACGAAGGATGGCGAGATTACCGATGCCGCCAATCCGAACGGCTCGCTCGACAACATCGCCGGCATCTGCAACGAGACGAGGAATGTTTTTGGCCTGATGCCGCACCCCGAGCGGGCCAGCGAAGAACTCCTCGGCAGCGACGATGGACGGATGATTTTTGATTCGATTCTCCAGCACGCGAACAAAGGACGCCGTGAAGCGGTCCGCGTCGGCTAAGGACTGGTTGCCGCTGGCGAAACGGCGCGAGGGCGGCACGGAACTGCCGACGGGCGAAGCGTTTCGCGGGGAGTGGATCGATTTCCAGCGCGGGATCCGCGTCGGCAACATCGAACCGCACGAGCGCATCACCCAGATCCTCAAATTTCATCTTGAGGGGCGGTATCGCACGCCGTTCGTGACGGATCGCTGGGGGCGCGGCGTGTACTGGCAATGGATTTGTTGGTTGCCGCGCGCCAATCGCGAGGCGAAACCGATTTCGCACGACGTGAATTTCGGCTGCGCCAAGCTGTTCATCTCCGCCGACTCGGGCGCGAAGATTTTCAAGAGCGGGCTCCAGATCGAGCGGGGTTACATGCAGGAGCCCGAGCCGTATCCGGGCTGCCTGTTGAAGGACGATTGGGACTGGCATCGGCTCATGAAACAGTGCGCCGACCGGACGGAACTCGACGGCGAATTGCGGCGGCTGCTGAAGCGGGAGGGGTTCGTCGCGGAGGTCGGCAATTTTGAGGCCAACACGGTTTTCGCCGCCGAGACTTTCACATCCGCCCGGCAACTGCGCGACGCGGCAAAGAAATACACGAAACGCGATGAGTGGTGCGGCTTTCAGCTTTATTATCCCATGCCCGAACGCGAAGTCCGCGCCTCCAGCGGTTACGAGGTCGTCAAAGCCGTTTGCGGCGTGTTCGACGAGGTCACGCCCGCGATGAACTGCTGCATGCAGGTTCCGCTGGTTTCTTTTCCCGAACCGAGCGCGTCCCATTAAGAAGATTGACTTGACGGCGGGAATCCACTACAAAGGATTCTAGATACGCGGTTTCTCACCCCGTCCGCGTCACACTGCTCAGGAGGCAGTTAAGCCACATCAGGGGTCATTCCCTTGGTCATGGACGGAAAGGATGTCGGTCATGCCTGCGACCACGGAAGCTCAACCAGTCGAATTTCTCCGCACACTCCCCAGCGACGATTTGCGCCAGATCATGTGGCGATTCGCCGACAGATTTGACCTCCAGATGTTGGTTCAGTCCGCCCGCCGCGTGGCCCGCGGCCCGGTGGCGCGGATGGTGGCGGAGGGCGGCCGCAATTCGCATGAGTGGACGGAGAAGAAAGCCGAGTTGCTACGCGTCTTCGACGAAGCGGGGCTGACGGCGGTGTTCATGGACCCGGAGCAGGGCGGGTTCATCGAAGGCCCGAAGAACCTCGCGCTGGCCTTGCTCGCGTTTGAATTGTCGTGGGTGGACGGCGGCGCGGCGACGTGCAGCATGGCCGGCAATCTGGCGCTGGCGCCGATTCATGGCCGGGGCACGAAGGAACAGCGCGACACATACATGCGCCGGGCCTGCCCGCCCAAGCCGGGCGAAGACCGCAAGATTTCGCGGGGCGCGTTTGCGTTGACCGAGCCGCTGCCGTACGTCGGCGTCGAGACCGGGCTCCTCAGCGGCAAAGTCGGCATCGCGTCCTGGAAGAAAGGCGAGGAACCGATCCTGCAGGTCCAGAAGCGCGGACGATTCATCACCAACATGGGCTTCGCGAATTTCGTGACGGCCGCCGTCGATACCGCCGACGAGCGTATCAAGGGCAGTTGCATGGTGATCCTCGAGGAAACGGACGCGGGGACTTTCGATCGCGGCACGCCGACTCGCAAACTCGTCCACCAACTTTCCTCGACCCGCGACCCCGTGTTCAACCTCCGCGTTCCCGCCCGCCGCATCATCGGCGGATACAAGATCAAGGATGGCGCGATCGTGCCAAATTTCTCGCACGGCGAAATCATCGAGGCGGTGTTCCGCCGCACGCGTGTGACGGTCGGGCTGATGACCGCGGCGAAACTGCTGTCGGCGGTCGAGCCGGTGATTCGCTACCACCGCAGCCGGTTCCGCGGTGGGGATGCCGCGGCGCCGGGCTCGCCCCGTTACGAGTACGGGCTGCAGATGAAAGAGGACGCCCTGCACCGGCTGGTGGACGTCTGGGCCACGGGGGAAGCGGCGGCGTCGTTGGGATTCGCGGCGGCGCGATTGTTCGACGAGCTCGACCCGCTGGAGATCAAGAAGGACGAGATCTTCGCGGAACGCAAGGTCGAGCCGGGCCGCGCGCAATTTCGCGCCTTGATGCAGCTCGAAAAGGACGCGCTCGAATATCTGCGGTTGTCCCTGCTCCCCGAGGAGCGCCGCGCCGCCACGCATTACGAAGTCCTGAAGTCGGACCCGCTGCTGCAATTCGCCGTGCTTGACTCGCTGGCCAACGTCTTGTGTCCCGCCGTGAAACTGTGGAACACGGGCCACGGCGCGAACGTGATGCGGGAAGCCGTGAGCCTGATGGGCGGCTACGGCATCACCGAGGATTGCCCGGGATTCCTCGGCCACAAATGGATGGACGCGCAATTGGAGGCGACGTATGAAGGCCCCGAGGCCGTTCAGCGCCGGCAATTGTCGATCACGATGACGAGCAAGCTGTTCCTGGCGCAATTCCGCAATTGGATCGACGAGATGCGCGAGATCGCCTCGCGGCGGCCCGGGACCGGCGCGTGCACGCTGGCGACCGCCATGCAGATGTGGCTGTGGACGCTGGAACGCCTGCAGAAAGCCACGGACGCCGATGGCCGCGAGCTGTATCACGGAAATCGTCAGGGAGTGACGTTCCCGCTGGCCGATGCGCTCTGCTGGTTGCTGGCCGCGCGGTACATGATCCTCGACGTGCTCGAAGTCGAGGCCAAGGGCCCGCAGAATCCGATGGTTGCCGAGGGTCTGACCGGTCGGCTGAATTTCCTGACCGACCTGTGCCACGCCCAGGCGGCGCGAGCGTCGGGCGAAGTCGGCCGGATTTGCGCCGAGCTGGTGTTCGGCTACAACCGTCACCCGGCCTGGGACAACGAGGCGTGCGCGGCGTGCTTCGCCGCGGACGACCTCGACACGCTGGAGGGGTTCATCCCCGGTATCGCGAGCGGCGCGCGGGGCAGCAGCGATGTGATCGAGCAAGGCCAGGAACACCCGGCCAAGGCCGGCCCCTGCGTGACCTTCGACGGCTACGAGGCGTTCGCGCGGCTGCGCGTGAAACTGGATGGGTGTCTCACGGGCGCCCGTCTGGCCAAAGACCGCGCGGCAGAAGCGCTCACGAAGGTGATGATTCCCGAAGCGCTCGACTATCCCATGTGACGAGGCGATGCGGATCGGATGACCGAGTCCCAACGGACGACATGAACGCCATTCATCCACGGAGTCTGGCCGACACACTCGATGCGGTGGAAGAGAGGTTTTTCCGCGGACAGGCCATGACCGCCGCGGAGAGGGGAGCCGTTGCCCGGTGGATTGCCGACCGCCAGGGATTGACGGGCTCCTACGCCGGGATGTTTGCGCCGGCCGACGGGGATTGGCGGGGTATCACAGTATTCACGGGCGAGACGATCACCACGCGCGCGGGCATCTCGCACGTTCTCGGCGAGGAGGCCTGCCGGGCGTTGATTCGGCTGGGCGCATCGCGGGGAGTTGCGCGGACGGCGCTGGATCGGGCGACGCGAGGGATGTTGAACCGTCTCCAACCCCGCGGCGGAAGATCAAGCTCCGTCGACGGAATGTACTGCTGCGGCGTCTGCTCGGTGGCGCTGTGGCGGCATCTGGCGGTGGGCGGACTCTCGCAGTCGGAACGCCGGCTCGTGGCCGGCATGAAAACTCTGAGAGCTCATCGCATCGGCGGCGGACGATGGAGGCGCTTTCCATTGTGGTACACGTTGCTGGCCCTGAGCGAAATCGATGTGGCGGGCGCGCGCGCGGAAATGCAGTACGCGGCGCCCGTTTGTGAACGGTACGTTCGACAAGGCGGTCGGAAGGGCGAGTACTCCCGCCGCCGCCGGCTTGTCGCGGAACGAATCCTGGAGAAATGCTGAACGCCGGCGTGTTCACCATGTCCCGCGTTCCATCAACCACCAACTGATCAACACCAACAAACGGAGCCATACATCCATGAAACGACTATGCTGGATCGTTGTTGTATGCAGTGGTCTTGCCATCCTGGCGCTGCCCGCGAGCGCTTATGACGAACCGTCCGTGAACCTGGGGTTCACGAGTTTTCTGGACGGCGGTCCGCCAGCGGGACCGGGTTTTTACTACACCGAGTATCTGCAGTGGTACTACGCCCAAAACTTCCCCGAGGCCCCCGCGCCCCTGCAACGGCTCAATGCCTGGGTCGCGTTGCAGCAGTTGATCTACCAATCCAACCAGAAAGTTCTTCTGGGCGGCAAATGGGGCGTCGATCTGATTGAACCGTTCGTGGCGTTCGATCTCCATCCCTCGTCGTTCGCGACCGAGAGCGGCCCGGGCGATTTGCTGGTGGGTCCGTACCTGCAATGGGACCCGATCATGGGCCAGAACGGGCCGATCTTCATGCATCGGTTCGAGTTTCAAATGATCGTGCCGACCGGGCGCTACGACGCCAAGGCCGTGCTCAATGCCGGGAGCAATTTCTTCTCCATCGATCCGTACTGGGCCGGGACGGTGTTCGTTCTGCCGCGGTGGACGATGTCGTGGCGGCTCCACTATTTGTGGAACGATCGGAACGATGCCCCGGGGATGGGGCTCGAGACGGAACAGCCCGGCCAGGCGATCCATGCGAACTTCGCCACCGAATACGAGGTGGTGTCCAAGCATTTGCGGGTGGGCATGAACGGGTATTTCTTCGAGCAGATTACGGACAGCCAGGCTAACGGCGCGAACGTCGATGGTCACGAACAGGTGGTCGCGCTCGGTCCGGGCGCGGTCTGGCACATCTCGCAGAATGACCATCTGTTCTTCGGCGCGTACTACGAGTTCGCCGCAGACCATCGCCCCGATGGCCAGCGCTACACGCTCCGCTGGGTCCACCACTTCTAGGCCATTAAAGCAGTGAGTAACCCCGACACGAGTCACGGGACAATGACAGTTGATCGTCAGCGAATGGACGTCGACATCGTCTGCGTCGGTTTCGGACCGGCCACCGGCGGGTTTTTGACGACGTTGTCCCGTGAACTCGTGAACGCGGATGGCACGCCGAAGGTGGAAAGCGCGGTCATGCCGGGGGCGCCGCCGCAGATCGTCTGCTACGAGCGGGCGGATGATATTGGATTCAGCGTTTCGGGGGTCGTGACGCGGGCGCGCGGGATTCGGCAGACATTTCCGGATCTCGACCCCGCCCGAATCCCGCTGTGCGCGCCGGTCAAGCACGAGAAGGTGCTGTATCTTCTCGATCGCGTCGGGGCCAGCCGGCGGTCGTTGACGCTGCGGATGGCAGACAAATTAATCCGCGCGTTCCGCGGGCTGCTGCCGTACGAAGCGGAGGCGTTGAGTCTCCCGTACATTCCGCCGTACCTGCGCAAGGACGGCGGACTGCTGTTGTCGCTCGGGCAGTTCAATCAATGGGTTGGCTCGCAGCTCTTGGGCGCGGGCACGGTGCAGATCTGGCCGGGCACGCCCGTGGCCGCGCCGTTGATGGACGGGAAACGCGTCGAGGGCGTGCGGTTGCTCGACCAGGGCACGGACAAAGCCGGCAACCCGGAGGCCGGGTTCATGGCCGGCATGGACATCCATGCGGCGCTGACAGTGGTGGCGGACGGTCCGGTCGGGCCGATCGGCGCGCAGATCGACGAGCGTCTGGGAATGCCGGAGGGCCACCACAAACGCGATTGGGCGGTGGGCATGAAGCTGGTCGTCAACCTGCCCGAGAATTGCGCGCTCGAGCCGGGCACCGTGGTGCACACGTTCGGGTATCCCGAGCCGGAGATTTTTGGGTTCCTGTACGTTTATCCCGACCGCGTGGCATCGCTGGGGATTTTTGTGCCGGGATGGTTGGAAAGCCCGGTCCGAACGGCGTATCGGTATCTGCAGCATTGGATGATGCATCCGTATTTGTGGCGACATTTGAACGGGGGGACGTTGCGGTCGTGGGGCGCGAAGACGCTCGCCGAGTCCGGGATGCGCGGCGAACCGCATCTGGTCGGCGACGGTTATGCACGCATCGGGGAAGGATCGGGCAGCACGAACGTGTTGACGGGAAGCGGCGTGGATGAAGCGTGGGCGACCGGGGTGCAACTGGCCGAGGGCGTCATCGAGTTGTTGAAGGAGAAGAAGCCGTTCACGAAAGAGAACCTCGAAGCGGCGTACGTCAAACGCCGGCGGGCGAGTTGGGTCGAAAGCGAGGGACGAATTGCCAAGCAGGCGCGAGACGGGTTTCATCATGGCATCGTGACGGGCATGGTCGGCATGGCGCTGGCGGGAGCGACCAGGGGCGCGCTGAACGCGCCTGTGAAACCGCGGCGGCCGCGGGAGCACACGCCGACGTTGGCCGAGTATTATCGGGGACGAATTCCCGAAAGCGAGGTGGCGAAGATTTGCCGGGAGTGCGCCGCGAAAGGCGTTTCGTCGCACAACGCGTTGATGGATCGGGCCGGCTGGCCGGCGATTCCGTACGACGGCAAGCTGCTGGTGTCACATCAGGACGCGCTGTTGATGGGCGGCAAGGTCCAGGCACCGGGCGGATACGCCGACCACGTGGTGTTTCTGTACCCCGAACTGTGCGAGGTGTGCGGCACGAAGATTTGCGTCGAGGTGTGCAGCGGGCAGGCGATCACGCCGGGCGAAAAGGGCGCGCCGGTATTTGACCGCGAGAAATGCATCCATTGCGGCGCGTGCATCTGGAATTGCGCCATGGCGCATCCCACCGATCCCGAACGCGGGCTGATCGAGTTCCGCGCGGGCGCGGGCGGTCTGCATTCGGCGGAGAATTGATGAACGTCTCGGTCATTCTGGCACATCCAGCGCCGGGAAGTTTCAACCACGCCATCGCCGATACGGCGAGGGAGGCATTGCAGGCGGCGGGCCACCGTGTCGCGTTACACGATCTTTACCGGGAACAATTCCCGCCGCTGCTGTCGGCGGCCGAGATCCGCGAGGACGCGGAATTGGATCCCGTGATCGCTCGGCATTGCGCGGAGATCGCGGCGGCCGACGGGATCGTCATCGTCCATCCCAATTGGTGGGGGATGCCGCCGGCAATTCTCAAGGGATGGATCGATCGCGTGTTGCGGCCCGAGGTTGCCTACCGCTTCGAGGCCAACGACAAGGGCGAGGGCGTGCCGGTGGGTCTGCTCAAGGCCCGTGCTGCCATCGTCTTCAACACGGCCAACACGCCGGAGGAGCGGGAGCGGGAGGTGTTCGGCGATCCCTTGGAGATTCTCTGGAAGAAATGCGTGTTCGGCCTGTGCGGCGTACGCACGGTGCACCGCCGCACGTTCTCGGTGATCGTCACGAGCGACGCGCCGCAACGCGCGGCCTGGTTGCGCGAAGTCAGCGAGATCGTTACGCGTTGTTTTCCCGCCGATACCACGGCGAACAAAGCATTGAAATAGGACTTGCCGAGGTACTTCAGAAATGTTAGCCCGAAACAACCCGCAAGAGACGCGCCGCGTCCGCGCATTTTGTGGCCCGTGTGAGGAACAGAGTTTATGAGCACTGCATATCAAATTGTTGTTTGTGGAAGTATTGTGCCTGATCCGCTGCAGACGTTGGAGCCTATCGCGGGGGCGACGGGGCCGACGTTGAAGAATGAAATGATGCTGCCCGCCGTGCTTGATCCGTGGGCGTGGCACGCGTTGTTTGAGGCCGCGAGCCTCGCGAAGAACGCGCCGGGCAGCAAGGTCTGGCTGGTCAGCCTCGGCCCGAAAGCGAAACTGCAGCAGGTGATGATGACCGTCGCGCAGAAGGCGCCGTTCGAGCTCGTCGCGATCGATGGTCCGGCCAGCGGGTTCACCGAGGCGGCGGAAGTGGCGGCAGCATTGGCGGGCGCGATCAAGGCGATCCCCGGGCTGGACATGTCGCGGCTGCTGGTGTTTGGGGGTTGGGAATCGGCGTCGCGGGGCGCGGGCGCGACGATGCAGATCGTCGGCGAGTTGCTGGGGATCGTGAACCAATTTCAAGGCGTGGACAAACTGAGTGTCGGCGCGGACGGGTCGATGGAAATCCTCGAACGGATCGAAGGCGGGAAACATCAGGTGTCGAAGTGCGTCGGCGCGCCAGCGGTGCTGGGCTGGGCGACGGGGAGTTTGCCCGAGCCGCCGAACAATCCGCAGGTGGGCATGGCGAACATGCGGGGCATCATGCCGGCGTTGCAGAAGGCCGGGGCGGCGAAGGTCGGCGCGGAAGGCGTGACGTTTGCCAGTGTGGCGCTGCCCAAACAGCGGCGCGAGACCAAGATTGTGAAGGACATGAGCGCGGACGATATCGCCAGGGAAATCGTCGCGTGGATCACGAACGCCTGATGTGAAAGGAAACACGAGACCGTGGAAACGATACTGATTTTGTTGCACGTCGAGAAAGAAGCGGGGCTGGCAAAGCTGGCGCTGGAGACGTTGGGGGCGGCAAAGGATGCCGCGGGCGCGTCGGGCGCGAAGCTGATGGTTGGCCTTGTCGGGGAGAATCTGCAGGCGGCAGCGAACCAGATTGCCGGATGCGGAGCGTCGAGGTTTCTCGGAGTCGAGGGCGTGGAGTTTGGTCAGCCGCGCTACGGGAGCGACGTTGCGGCGGCGGAAGCGATTTGCCGGGCGGCGGGCGCAACGGTCGTGATCGCGCCGGCCACGTCGCGGTGGAACCGCGTAGCGGCGGGTCTGGCGCATCGATTGGGCGGGCGGGCAGATACGCACGTCACAAATCTCACGAGCGAAGGCGGCGGATTGACGATCTCGCGGTGGTATTACCGTCAGCGCATGGAAGCGGCAATGCGGTGCACGCAACGCCCGTGGGTCATCGCGCTCGAAGCGGGTTGTCACGCTCCGTGGAAAGGCGATGCAGGCACGGCGAAGATCGAAGCGGTCAAGGTGAGTCTGACCGAAGCGGCGAACCGCACGACGGTCACCGGCGTGAAGGCGCCCGCGTCGGATCAGCAGACGATTCGTCCCGATGCCGAGTTGTTGTTCGTCGCAGGCGCGGGCTGGACGAAGAAACAGGCGGACGGTCAGACCCACGCGCCGGAAGCGGAAAGTCTCATTCGCGGTTTTCTACAGCACACCAAGGCGTCGCTGGGCAGCAGCAAATCGCTCGTGGACCTGAGCAAGGACGGGCAGGCGGTGTTGACGTTGATGACGCACCTGAATCAGGTTGGCCAGACGGGCGCGACGCCGCGGCATCCGAAAGGGCTGTCGACGTGTTGTCACGGCGAGGAACCGCATGCGGTGGGCTGGCGGTTCATTAATGAGCGGCGCGCGGTGAACCTCGACCCGAACTGCGGCTGGGCGCGAGGGAAAGCGGACGTGCTGTACGTGGCGGACGCGTTTGAAGTGATGCGCAAGGTCAACGCGCTGCTGGCGGCGAAACAGGGCAAGTAGCGGAGGCGATGAGCTGAGAGAAGGTGATTCGCAATGCGCGAATGGTTTGAGAACGAGGCGTTCTGGCGGGAATTATACCCGTACATGTTCGACGAGCGGCGGTTCTCGGTGACCGATGCGGAAGTGCGGGGGATCGTGAAGTTGACCGGGGTTCGACGCGGCGCGGTGCTCGATTTGTGTTGCGGTCCGGGGCGGCACTCCGTGGCGCTGGCGAAGCGCGGGTTTCAGGTCACGGGCGTGGATCGCACGCGGTTCTTGCTGAACAAAGCCCGGCAGCGGGCGCGGGCGGCGCGGGTGCGAGTGGAATTCATTGAGTCCGACATGCGGGATTTTGTGCGGGCCGGCGCTTATCGGCTCGTACTGAGTTTGTTTACGTCCTTTGGGTATTTCGACAAGAAGGATGAGGATCGTCGGGTGTTGCGAAACATCTTCACGAGCCTGAAGTCCAACGGAGTTTGCGTCATCGATTTGATGGGCAAAGAACGTCTGGCCAAGATATTCGTGCCGACGACATCAACGAAGTATCCGGACGGCGCATTGCTCATCCAACGGCACGAAGCATTCGATGACTGGACGCGCATTCGCAATGAATGGATGCTGGTGAAGGGCAACCGCGCGCGGTGGTTCAAGTTTCATCACACGGTGTACTCGGCGCAGGAATTGAAAGACCGGCTCCTTCAGGCGGGTTTTGCCGATGTGAAATTGTACGGCGACTTCGACAGCCGGCCGTACGGCACGGATTCGCCGCGTCTGGTCGCCGTCGCGCGGAAGGGTTGACCGGGGTACCCGGGCGCGGTGGGTTGCGCCGCTCAGACGGTGACGCCGTGGTGCTGGAGGCTTTCGACGAGGCGGGCGTTGTCGGAGAAGGGGATGGTGTGAATGCCGAGTTGTTCGGCGCCGAGGATTTGTTCGGGCTTGTCATCGACGAGGATGGCTTCGTCGGGGTGGGCGTCGGCGCGGGACAGGGCGAGGTGGTAGAAGTCCCCGTTCGGTTTTTTCACGTGGTCGCGGCAGGACAGGACCGTGTAATCGAATTTGGCGTAGAGTTTGGCCTGTTTATCGATGAGCCAGCGGCCCTCGTGGAGATTGCTGACGGCGCCGATTTTGTAGCTTTTCCTAAGCTTCTTGATAATTGCCAGCAACGGCTCATTGGCGGTCCGCGCCTTCAAACCTTCCTCCAACCAGACCTTGTTGAAGTTCGGGAGCTTGCGTCGGACGGCCTTTTCCATATCGGCTTGGAAATGTTTCCACTTCGTCTGGCCGAGGATCAGGTCGGCGACGTGCTTGTCGCGATAATTGCGGACGAGATGGGGCGGGATGCGGAGTCGGGCGGCGAACTTCGCGTAGAGCGCGTCGAAATCCGTGCGGACCACGACATTGCCCAGGTCGAACATGATGGTCTTGATCATAGTGGTGATTGGTGGATGGGAGTGTAACAGTGGCAGGCAGAGGCGGCAAGACACGGCGAAGATCACGCCTTCACCCAGCCGCGGGGCTTGTGTTTTGGGCTGAGATGGGAGAGGCTGAAGTCGTTCGCTCCTGAGCAAGTGGACGGGATGGTTCACGGCTTCGACAGGTTCTATTCTGAGTGCTCCGAGTATTTGGTACTTGGAGGTTTGGTGCACTATGCCGTCTTCGGCGCTGCGTGTCTGGTCTTGGCGGCGTTCCTGAGAAAGCGGCCGGACGTTTTCACCAGCGTGGTTGGCCGCGTGGCGTTGTTCCTCGGGATCCTGCTCGTTGTCGGTTCCCTCTTCGATGGATTGTGGGACTGTCTGATATTTGGCCGGCTCTATTACAGGGTTGCCTCCTCCGACTTTGATTTTGATTTTAAGCCCGTTTGGCCGATCACGCAGGGCGCGATCGACGCAGCGTCCGGCAGCGAGCGCGGGCAACTCTTCGGGATTACGCTTTTTCAATTGCAGTTGGTGTGGGGTCTCTTCGCGCTTGGGACATGGGGCATTACGGCGTCCCTCTATTGGTTGATCCGGAGATATGGCGGGCGGGTGGCTGAGGTGCGAATGGGAAAGTCGATGAAGAACCTGCTGTTTTTGCTCAAGCTGCTCGGCCAAAGTGTTCTTCTCCTGTTCTCGTGGCTCGAGCTGTTGGTGATCCTTTCGATGTTCTTCAGGGGGCTTAGCGGTATGAACCCGCCAGGTGCACCGGGTCTGTCGCCGCCATTTCTTCTCCTTACGGCGCTTTCCATCTGGCTCTTCTACGGATTCGCGCGGTGGTTTCGGAGCAGCGCACCAAGCATCGGGGCTGCTTTTGTCGTGGCCGCCATGCTTTCAACGTTTGCGTTCATCGACAGCAACACGAATCTTAGTGTGATTTACGGGTACACAACATGGGCGAGGATATACCTTTGGGTTCTGTGTTGCGGCGTGGTCATTTTCGTGCTGCTGCTCCGCGCGGTGTACGTTGCGAGGGCGCGGAGCCGCTGTCGGAGTGTCAGCAACTAGGCCGTGCGTCACTTCCGGCATCTGCGTTGGGAGATGCATCTAGCGGCTCGCCGGGAGGCACGCCCTCCAAACGGCAGAAAACGCCGCGTGGGGGCACGCGGCCTACAACAGTACGGCGCTTCACAGAAGCGCCTCTACACCTGGATGGCGACGCGATATACTGTGACGGATGGAACCAGAAGGCGAGATTCCGGGCTGGCTGGAGAATGTCAGCGAGGAACTGCGCAAGCAGGCGTTTTTTCCCAGCGTTCACGCGCGGAAGAGCAATGCATTCAAGGTGGGGTTTTGGCTCGGGCACGGTCTCGCCGTGTTGGGGCGGGGCAACGTCGAGGAGGAGGATGCGGAGTTGCAGATGATCGCGAAGGTGACGGCGGGTGCCTGTCACAAGCCGGCGACGCAGGCGCTGGAGTATTTTCGCGGTTTCGCGCTTGGGCTGGAGAAGGGGTTGGAGTGTCCGGAGATTGAGGTGGCCGGCGAGACGCCAACCTTCGGGATCTACATGCAACTGGTCAGAAATTTCACCCGCGTGGAAGAGCTTCGGGGGCGAGGCGGCACGGCCCGTGAGTTGGCCGATTTGCTTCTGACGAAGATGCCGGCGGCGCAAGCGCGGCGCATCGGGGAAAATGCCTTACTGAACGATGCTTTTGTGAGAAGGCTCCGGAAGATTTGCCAGCGGATCGGGTTGGTGATGGCATCCCGCGGGCGTCCCCGCCGAAAATGAGACACGGGCCGGTGGTAGCTGTCGCTTTTATTTATTTCCTCACGCGCTAAGCTGGGTCGTGATTGGACATTGCCAGATGTGGTCACGGCAGCAAACCGCGCGGGCGCCATCCCGATCAGGATTCGGGACGGGCCGCGTCCCACCTTTCAAAGCCAGAAGGAGCAGCCATGAATGAGATTATTGAGACACCCAAAGAGACATCCCTGAAGCGGCTGGAGGCGAATCGGAGGAATTGCCAGAAATCGACGGGGCCGAAGACGAAACGGGGCAAGGCGACGTCACGGATGAACGCGGTGAAACACGGGATGTTGTCGTCGCAAGTGGTGGTGCACGGGTTGCAGGTGCGAGAACGGTCGGAAGATTTCCAGGAGCTGCGGGAGGAGTTGTGGAAGGAACTGGCGCCGGTGGGGACGGTGGAGGAGATGCTGGTTGATCGGGTCGTCACGGCGCACTGGCGGATCCGTCGGGCGTTGACGGCGGAGGCCGGGGAGATCGTGTTGAGCGTGGACGGCGGGCACAGGGAGCGGGCGGAGCGTAATCCGGTGGGGATTGGGGTGTTTCTCGACGAGACACGCGACCCCGTGCTGGAGCTGGAGAAAACGACGGCTGGTTTGGCCTATTTGACTCACGTGCTGGGAGGGATTCGCGAGCGGGTGCTGCGGGCCGGCGGGCTGACCGAGGAGGTGTTGGGGCATATTCGGAGTCGGTTTGGCGGGCGCGTGACCTCGCTGGAGCGAGATTTGGTCGGGCTGCGGGATCGGTTGGCGGCGGGTGCTTCCGGGTTGAGCGCGGAAGAGTTGAAAGAAGAAGAGCGGCGGATACTGCTGCATCGGATTGATGGGAAATTGAGTTTGTACCAGGAGATGAGCGGGGCGTGCGAGGAACGGGAGCAGAGCGAAGAATCGGCGCGACAGGCGGCGGAAGTGTTGCCGTCGCCAGCGGTGCTGGACAAGATTTTGCGGTACGAGGCGACGGTGGAACGGCAGTTGTATCGGGCACTGAACCAGTTGGAGCGGCTGCAACGTCGGCGGAACGGGGAAGAAGTGCCGCCGCCGCTGACAATGGATGTATCGCGAAAACTGTGAGGGGGGCCATATATATGTTTCTGCGAAACGAAGCCAACGGTTTTTCGGGGTGCGGCGATGCGCAGGGTGTTGAGCAGCAGGGGATTACGGCGAACGAAACCGGAAAAATCGCGTTGGCTTCGTTTGGCTTCGTTTTGGGTGTTCTTCGTGATATGAGAGCATCCGCGAGATGAAAACCGAGATGGCGATCACACCGGAAATTATTGCGCGGCACGGGATCACGGACGAGGAGTACGAGCGGATCAAGGGGATACTCGGGCGCGAGCCGAACATCACGGAGCTGGGGATTTTCTCGGTGATGTGGAGCGAGCATTGCAGCTACAAGAATTCACGGCCCGAGCTGAAGAAGTTCCCGCGGGAAGCGCCGTTTATCTTGGTGAAGGCGGGCGAAGAGAACGCGGGGATCGTGGACGTCGGCGACGGCTGGGCGATCGCGTTCAAGATCGAGTCGCACAATCACCCGAGCGCGGTCGAGCCGTTCCAGGGCGCGGCGACGGGCGTGGGCGGGATTATAAGAGACATTTTCACGATGGGGGCGCGGCCGATTCTGAATATGAATTCGCTGCGGTTCGGGCCGATTGATGACGCAAGCAGGGACGCTTGCGCCACCAACAAAGGGCTGTTTGCCGGGGTGGTGGCGGGGATTGCGCATTACGGGAATTGCATCGGGATACCGACGGTCGGGGGCGAGGTGTATTTCGACGAGTGCTACAACGGCAATCCGCTGGTGAACGCGTTGTCGCTGGGCATCCTGCGGCACGACCAGATCAAACGCGGCAAGGCGGCGGGCGTGGGCAACCCGGTGATTTACGTCGGCAGCGCGACGGGTCGGGACGGGCTGGCCGGCGCGGCGTTTGCGTCGCGTGAGTTGACCGAGGAATCGCAGCAGGACCGGCCGGCGGTACAGGTCGGCGACCCGTTCATGGAGAAGCTGTTGTTGGAAGCGTGCTTGGAAGTGATGCGGACGGAGGGGTTGGTGGTCGGCATCCAGGACATGGGCGCGGCGGGGCTGACGTGCTCCACGTGTGAGACCGCGAGCCGGGGCGGCACGGGCAACGAGATCGATCTGAATCTGGTGCCGAAACGCGAGACCGGGATGACGCCGTACGAGATCATGTTGAGCGAATCGCAGGAGCGGATGCTGCTGATCGCGCAGAAGGGGCGGGAGAAGGAGGTCGAGGCGATTTTCAACAAGTGGGACCTGCACGGCGTGACGATTGGGCGCGTGACGGGCGATGGTTTGATGCGGGTGAAGGTTGGCGAGGACGTGGCGGCGGAGATACCGGCCAAACAACTGGCCGAGGATGCACCGATTTATTACCGCGACGTGAAACAACCGGAAGAAGAAATCCGCAATCAGAAATTCGACATCGGAAAGGTCAAGGAGCCGAAGGATTATCACGGCGTGTTGCTGGAACTGCTCGGGTCGCCGAGCATCGCGTCGAAGAACTGGGTGTATCGGCAATACGATCACATGGTGCAGCACGGAACGGTCGTTGCGCCCGGCAGCGACGCGGCGGTGGTGCGGATCAATTTGGGTCGGCCGGATTTGGGGGCGCCCGCCTTCGCGGCCGGAGCCGATTCGGCGCGGCAAGAGAAATACATTGCGTTCACGACCGACTGCAACGCGACGTATTGTTATTTGGATCCATTCGAGGGCGGCAAGATCGCGGTGGCGGAGGCGGCGCGGAACCTGGTGTGCAGCGGGGCGCGTCCGTTGGCGGTGACGGACAATTTGAATTTTGGGAACCCGATGAAGCCGGAGGTGTTCTGGCAATTTCGGCGGTGCGTGGAGGGGATCTGCGAGGCGTGCAACGTGTTTGGCACGCCGGTGACGGGCGGGAATGTGAGTTTCTACAATGAATCCCCCGCGGGCGCGATCGACCCGACGCCGACGATCGGGATGCTGGGGTTGATTGATGATCCGAAGCACATCACGACGCAATGGTTCAAGAGCGCGGGCGACGCGGTGTTGTTGATCGGCGAGATCGGGGACGAACTCGGCGGCAGCGAATACCTGAAACGGATTCATGGGTTGAAGACGGGGCGCGCGCCGCGGATGGACCTCTCCTACGCGAAGCGGCTGTCGGATTTCGTCTTGGAGATCATTCGCAAGGGATTGGTGAAGAGCGCGCATGACTGCAGCGAAGGCGGGCTGGCGGTGGCGCTGGCGGAATGCTGCATGACGAACGGCGACGCGATGGTCGGCGCGATGATTGATTTGGGCAAGGTCGGCGGGAGGCTGGATGCGGCGCTGTTCGGCGAAACGCAATCGCGGGTGATCGTGAGCTGCGCGCAGGAGGATGTGGAGCAAATCGCGCGCGGCATTCCCGTGACGGTGCTCGGCGAGACGGGTGGCGGCGAATTAGCGATCAAGACGCCGCGCGGCGAGATGTCGTGGGATGCAGCCGGGCTGCGCGACGTGTGGTGGAATGCCATTGGGCGGCTGATGGATTCCGGCGCGCGTGACGAATAAGACGAATCCCGAAGCTCCGGTTTTCAGATGGTGGCGCTGGTCACCGGCCCTGCGGGCTCGACCCGCTGGCGGGGGCGCGGTAAGCGCGTCCGGCCCGGTAGAGTTCGAGCCGGGCATCGATCTCGCCGGCCAACGGCGTTCGGCCTTCCGAGCGGGCCAACCCGATGGCCTTCTGGGCAACAGTGATGGCGTCGTCGAATCGGCCGGCGCTGGCGTAGGCGGCGGCCAGGGTGTCGAGATATTCTGGCAGTCGATTGTTGGTGAGTCCGCAAGCGCGTTCGGCCAGGGTCACCGCCCGGACCGGGTCGCCGCCGTTCGTCGTCGCGAGCGTTGCGTACAGCCACGCCAGATCATTTTGTACCTCGGGGGAATCGGACTTGAGTCGCAAGGCCTGTTCCCAGTGTCCCATGGCTTCCTGCAGCCGGCCCGTCTGCGCCAGGGCGTTGCCGAGGTCGCGGTGCGTCTCCGCGTCGCCGGGTTTCAGCCGCAACGCTTGCTCGTAGTGCGTGATCGCATCTGGCAGCCGTCCCAATCGGGCCAAGGCGAGCCCGAGATTGTAGTCCGCTCCAGCGAGGGCGGGGTCGATGCGGAGGGCCTGCTCGTAGTGCGCGACAGCTTCCTCGAGTCTACCTTCCTGTTTCAGGGCGTTCGCCAGATTGGCGTGTGCCCCGGCGTCATCCGGTTTAAGCCGCAGGGCCTGTTCCCACTGCGCCTTCGCTTCGGTGATCCTGCCGAGACGAACCAAGGTGACACCCAGATTGTCATGCGCCTCGACATAATCAGGCTTGATCTTCAGGGCCCGTTCGAAATGCCGCACGGCCTCCTGAGTCCTGCCCGTTTGCGCCAGGGCAATCCCGAGGTCGCAATCCGCCTCGGCGTAATCGGGTTTCAGCCGCAACGCCTGCTCGTAGTGTGCGATGGCGTCTTGGAGCTGTCCCAGTCGGGCCAACGCGAGACCCAGATTGTAGTGCTGGATCGCGTCGGGTTTGAAGCGGAGCGCCTGCTCCAGATGCCACGTGGCCTCTTCGAATTTGCCTTGTTGAATCAGGATGTTGCTCAGATTGTTGTGAGCCAGCCAGGCGGACGGATTCTTGGCCAGCGTGTCCCGCCAGAGCGTTTCCAGGTCTTTGTAAATGTGCGCCTGCTTCCATGTGGATACGCCCAGCAGTACCAGCACGAGGACGGCGGCCAGCTTTCCCAGGCTGCGGACTTGTGGACCGGCCCGCTGGCACGTCGCTGCGCCCGCACTGGCCGTCAAGGCGATCAACCCGATGCAGGCGAGGTATTGAAAGTGGTCGGCCACGTAGGAATACAGGAATGGAAATACATTGACGAAACCCAGTGCGGGCGCCAGCGTGACGGCAAAGTACAACACCGCCACCAGCGGCCCACGTCCGATCCGCGAACGCAGCCGCCAAAGAGCGAGGAGCACGGCCAGTGCCGCGAACGGAAACACGTACTGCCACCACAGCCCGGCGTCGATATCCCAGCGCGGATAGTTGAAGGTGAGTGGTGCCGGCCAAAACACCTTGGCCGCATAAAACCACAGTGCCCGTCCCGCCAGCAGATTTCGCTGGAGAAACGACAACGACCATTCCGCCCCGCGGGCTCCATTGTGATATTTCTCCAACCACGCCGTCGTGAGCCCGAAGATGATTCCCAATGCGAACATCGGACCCAGCGCCGCCACATCGCGCCGTTCCACGCGCCCCGTCTTCCACCAAATCAGAAGCACCAGCGCCACGGGCAGCGAACAGGCCACCGTCTTGCTCAACAACGCGCACACGAACAGTCCGATGGCCAGCCAGTAGAATCGCCAGTCCCCCGAACCGGTCTCCGCCGCGCCCGACAGCGGCCGGAACCGAACAAACGCCAGCACCGCTCCCAGATAAAACGCCGTCGAAAGCAGGTTCTTCAGTTCGGAAACCCAGGCGACCGATTCGACCTCGACCGGGTGGATCGCAAAGATCGCTGCCGCCACCCAGGCGCCCGCAACATTCAACCGCCGCAGCACCTTCCACAGAAACAGCGCGTTCAGAGTGTGTACCAGGACGTTGACGAGATGGTAGCCGAACGGCTGCAGACGCCACAGGTGGTACTCCATCCAGTAAGCGGTCAGTTGCAGTGGATAGTACTGTTCACTGGCGGTGGGCTCGAACCAAATCCGATAGAGTCCATGCTATGACTGCAGATTCACATTTCCGGTCACGTGAGCGTCGTCATCCCAAATGAAACCCGCATGCCACACAGGTTGATAAGCCAGGAAGGTGATGAGCACCAGGACGAGGGCGCAAACCCAGGATTTGGGCACAAAGGTCGTAGTTGTCGTGCGCGCTGACGCCACCGACTGCTGGGCGGAAGCATTGTCGATGGATTGCCCGTCGGTCATCGGCGCAATCATACGGCTTCCGAGCGGGCGGGCAAGAACACTCCGGCGTCCGAACCTCTTTTCTCTGGCGCGGACATTGACAATGCGCGCGGCGCCGCCCGGCCATCTGTGGGCGGCGTCGGCAATCCATCGTGCGTCCCGCGTCCGTAGTATTCGTGGGATGAGAGGATCAAGAACACCATCCGCGGCGCGGCGGCGATGTTTCGCGCAGCGAGCACGCGGACGACGCGGCGTGATCGCTGCCGGGCGGACCGTGTCGGTGGCGTTCGTCGCCACACCGACGTGGGCCGTGCCGGTCGCGATCAACCAAACCCTCTCCCTTACACAGCAAGGGAGAAAGGGGGCGCGAGGGCCACGTCTCGTTCCGGTGAAGGGCGGGAGGATGGCGGCGAGGGGGATGAATCGCAGCCGGGACGCGGTTCAGAAGGTTCAGAAGCTGACGCGCGTCACCATCATTGTCCCTGGAACTTTTTCGCTAGCCAGCCTGTGGCGTCATTGCTACAGTCCGCGCATGGCCGATGGCCGGGATCGCGTGAGCACGTTATCGACAGAGGGGGCCGACGACCGCGCGCTGTTACGCGCCGTGGCTGCCCGCGACAAGGACGCGCTTCGGCAGCTCTACGCCCGCCACAGCGCGGTGCTGTTTGCCCTGGCGCTGAGGGTCCTCTCCGACCGCGCCGAGGCGGAGGATGTGCTGCAGGAAGCGTTCGTGCAGGTCTGGAAGACGGCGGGCTCGTTCGATGACGGGCGCGGCAAACCGATCGGCTGGCTGATCATGTTGACCCGCAGCCGGGCGATTGACCGGCTCCGGTCGCGCAAGACGCGGGCGCGCGTTGCGGAATCACTGGCCGGGGAGCCGTCGCAGGCGGCGGATTCGACGACGCCGGCCGATGACGCGGCAGCCTCCGAGAGGCAGCAAACGGTTCGCGACGCGCTGAAGTCATTACCACAGGAACAGCGCGTGCCGATCGAGCTGGCCTATTTCGGCGGGCTGACGCAGTTCGAGATCGCGCAGCAACTCAGTCAGCCGCTGGGCACGGTGAAGACACGGATGCGGAACGGCATGATGCGGCTGCGCGAGCAACTCGGCGGCGCGGGCAGGGAGGACCCCAGCTCATGAATCACGAGGCGTTCCGCGAGATGCTCCCGCTCTACGTCATCGGCGCGCTGGACGGCGACGAGTTGCACAACTTCGAGCGGTACATCGCGGAAAACCGCGAGCGCTGTATCCGGGAGCTGGCGGAATACCAGGCGGTGGCCGACGACATCGCGCTGGCGGCGGCGCCGGCGAAGCCGTCGCCGAGTGTGTACGACCGGATCGCGGCGGCGATTGAGGATGGGAAACGGCCCGAGCCGGCACCGTCGGCGGCGCGGGCGGTTGTTTCGCCGTCGGTTCCCACGCAGCGCGCGGCGCCAACGGGCCTGAATTTTGGGGCGCTCATCGTCCGTCTGGTTCCGTGGGCGGCGGTGGCGGCGCTCGCGGTCGTGGCGATCGGCGAGAACAACCAGATTCAAACCGTGACGAGCAAGCTTCAGACGATGACGGATTCCTACAACAGTCTGCTCGGCCAGAACAAGCAGCAGCAGGGGGGGCTGGCCGATCTGAACGGCCGACTGGATGCGCAGAGCAAGGATTTCAACGAGAAGCTGGAGCAGCTTCGCACGAAGAACATCGGGCAAGAGCACGATCTGGATGCGTTGCGCGCGGCCAACAAGCAGTTGACGGAAGAAAAGGACGGATTGCTCAAGGCGGCGAATCGGATGCGCGAGCAGATCGAGCAGCAGAACCTGCAAACCGCCGCGCTGCAGAAGAAGATGGACGAAGAAACCTCGTCGCTGGATATGTTCATGGATCCCACGACCCGCGTCGTGGCGCTGGCCGACCCCAAAGGTGAAAGCAAGGCATTGGCGCGGGTGTATTGGTGCAACGGGAGGAAAGCGGGGTGCGTGGTTGTGTCGAATTGCTCGCCGGTTCCGCCAAGCCAGGGCAAGTGTCTGGAGCTTTGGGCAATATGTGGAAGCGAGCCGCCGGTCGCGGCCGGCATCGGCTGGACGGATGATTCGGGCCACGCGGCGTTCCCGATCAAGTTGGCGAAGGACATGGCATGCGTCGACAAGTTTGCGGTGACGGTCGAGCGGACGGGTGGTGTGCCTGCGCCCGAGGGAACGCCAGTTCTTATTGGACAATAGGCCGAGAGCCTGGCGGGGAGTTTCTTACATTTGTTACCCGCGTCTCCTTCTCAATTTTGACTGTTGACTCCCGAGCGAAGTAATTGACGTAACGGCTTTTAGACGAGCACTTGATCGTCAGGTTACAAGTCGGTTGCGGCGGACGGCATTTGCCTCCATGCGAAGCCATTTGGCACAAACCCTGCACTAGTCGGAGCGGATGGTGCATTGGGCACCGGGCATGCAAAAGCGAAGAAGAGGTAAAGCACATGGGTATTTTTGGCGCCGCAGTCGCGTTGTTTGGGAAGAGTAGCTCGACAGGCATGAGCCTGGAACCGAGGGACAGAAGGCATTGTATCGATGACGACACCGCCGGCTCGAAGGCCACCATTTTGATCATTGATGACGATCCGAGCTTTCTGGATACGATGCGGAAGGTGCTCAGCAGCGAAGGGTACAACGTGCTTGCTTCCAGCACGGGTGCCAAGGGCCTCGACATGGTGCGGTACGCAAGGGGCGATGTGAGTGCGGTGCTGCTGGATTTCAACATGCCGAGGTTCAACGGCGCGGAGACGCTTCAGTTTCTCCGCAAGCTGAGCCCGAACGCGAAGGTGCTTGCGGTTTCTGGCGTGACCGCGGCGGAACTGCCTCCCGACTTCCGCGAAGGGGTCGAACGTTTGATTCCCAAGCCGTTCAGCAACGCCGATCTGTTGAAGACCCTGGAAGAGCTCCTCGGGAGCAATCAGGCGACGAGCGCTTCGACGACCGCCACGGCCTAGCGGGATCGCCGCTCGCCAAGAGCCACAAATTCGTCAACCAAGATAATCCTCCCGCAAGGGCATTGCGCCTTGCTATTTGGCGCTCCTTGAGCTAGAGAAAACCGGTCGGAGGCGGTATCTTCGACAGTCGGAGGACGTCGGAGCGAGTTGACCGAGAAATGAACCCGGACGAAAGCTTGCGGCCACGGCATTACTGTGGACTGTTTGGAATTTACGGGCACCCGAATGCGGCGGAGTTGACGTATTACGGGCTGTATGCGCTGCAGCATCGCGGCCAGGAGAGCGCCGGCATCACGGCCTCGGACGGGATCGAACTGCGCACGTACAAGGGCATGGGGTTGGTGGGCCAGGTGTTCGACAAGAACATACTGCGGTCGTTGCCCGGCCATCTCGCCATCGGCCATGTCCGCTATTCGACAACCGGCAGCTCGAACATCAAGAATGCCCAACCGCTCGTCGTCGATTGCGCCTGCGGCCAGATCGCGATCGGCCACAACGGCAACCTGACCAATGCCGCCCGTCTCCGCGCCGAGCTCGAGGAGCAGGGATCGATTTTCCAGACGACGGTAGACAGCGAGATCATCTTGCATCTGCTGGCGCGGCCCGGTGACGAAGACCGCATGCACTCGCTCGAATCGGTCATGCGACGAATCCAGGGCGCGTACTCGCTGGTCATCATGGGCGAAGACGAACTCATCGGTATTCGCGATCCGTTCGGTTTCCGTCCGCTGGTCTTGGGACGGTTGCCAATTCCAAAGGAGGATGGAAGAGAGGACAGCACGGCGTGGGTGTTGGCCAGTGAAACCTGCGCGCTGGATCTGATTCACGCCGAGTACGTGCGGGACATCATGCCCGGCGAGATCATTGTCATCGACAAGAACGGCCTGCGTTCCGTGAATCCCTGGGCCGACACGCAGCAGCCGCGCGCCTTTTGCATCTTCGAATTTGTGTATTTTGCGCGGCCCGATAGCGACATTTACAGCAGGAACGTCGCGCAGGTCCGCATCAACCTGGGCCGCCAACTTGCCCGCGAGCATCCGGTCCCGGCCGATCTCGTGATCCCGGTGCCCGACAGCGGCAACTGGGCGGCGATGGGATTTGCCGAGGAAAGCGGCATCGCGTTCGGCAATGCCTTCGTCCGCAATCATTACGTGGGGCGAACGTTTTTGCAGCCGAGCCAGCTAATTCGCGACTTTGGCGTGCGCGTGAAACTGAATCTCATCGAGGAAATGGTGGCCGGCAAACGCGTCGTGGTGGTGGACGACTCGATCGTCCGCGGCACGACCGCACGGGCGCGCGTCTCGACGTTGCGCGAGGCGGGAGCGAAGGAAGTTCACATGCGGGTCAGTTGCCCGCCACACAAGTGGCCGTGCGCGTACGGGATTGATTTTCCGACGCGCAAGGAACTGATGGCGGCGAACAATCCGCTCGAACAAATCCGCGAGTTTCTCGGAGCCGATTCGCTCGGCTACCTGACGCTCGATGGGATGATCGCCGCCACGGGCCTGCCTGCGAACGAGTTCTGCACCGCCTGTTACACCGGGAAGTATCCCTCGCCCGTCGAATCCGAGATGGACAAGTTCGTCATGGAACAGCGCCGCACCCGCTACCGCCGCCCCGTCTCGGATTTGGTGCACGACGACACGCAGAGAAGACTGCTGTGAAGAAGCCAGCGGACTTTTCCGTCCCTAAAAAATATGGAGTCGTTAAGATTGGCGACTTCGTGACTGTCGTCAAGATTCCTCCTGGACTTAAGGACATTGCTGGCCTCCAAACCAGACAAGTCTTTCGTAGGTCCTTGGGGAGAACGTATCGCGTAGAGGGAATTGGCAAATATGGTCATCTGGAGTTGGTCGTAAGCAGCCGCGATACCATTTGGATTGAACCCGAATTCGTGGTGCGGCGCCCGGAATTTAGGGAAGGTTGGGTGAACCGTCTTCGTGAATGATCGAGCGAAAACAGACACCGCCTACACCGGCGCGGGTGTGAACATTCATCTTGCCGACACGCTGAAGGCGGGATTGAAGGCGAAGGTCCGCAAGACGCAGCGGCCCGAAGTGTTGGGGTCGATTGGCGGGTTCGGCGGGTTGTTCGCGCTCGACGTGAAGAAGTACAAGCGGCCGGTGCTCGTGAGCAGCATGGATGGCGTCGGCACGAAACTCAAAATCGCCGTCGCGCTTAACAAACACGACACGGTTGGCCAGGACCTCGTTAATCACTGCGTCAACGACATTGCCGTGCTCGGGGCCGAACCGCTGTTTTTTCTCGACTACATCGGCATGGGCAAACTCGCGCCGCGTGTGTTTGGCCAGCTCATTGATGGTCTCGCGAAAGCATGTGCGGCGGCCGGCTGCGCGCTGATTGGCGGCGAAACGGCCCAGATGCCGGGCATGTACGCCGACGGCGATTACGATCTGGTCAGCACCATCGTCGGCGTGGTTGAACGCGACGAGATCATCGATGGCTCGCGTATTCGGCCGGGCGACGCGATCATCGGTCTGGCCAGCACCGGGCTGCACACCAACGGCTATTCGCTGGCGCGGCAGATTCTGTTCGCCCAGATGCGCGCGCGGCTCGACGACTACCACGGCGCGCTCGGCTGCACGTTTGGGGAAGAACTGCTCAAGGTCCATCGCAACTACTGGCCAATCATCAGGGAAATCCGAAAACCGAAGCCGAGTCCGCGAGACATGCGAAGCAAATCCGAAATCCGAAATTGTCTGCATGGAGTTGCGCACATCACCGGTGGAGGATTTTACGACAACATCCCGCGGGTGCTGCCGAAGAATTGCCGCGCCGTGATTCGGCGCGGCTCCTGGGAAGTCCTGCCGATCTTCAAGTTGTTGCAGGAAGGCGGCGGCGTGACCGATGAGGAAATGCACCACGTGTTCAACATGGGGATCGGCATGGTGCTCATCGTCGACGCGAAATCCGCTTCCGCCGTCCGAAAGGTCACGACGCGACACGGTGTGAAATCATTCGTCATCGGCGAGATCCGCAAGGGCAAGCCGGTCGTCGAGATCGAGTGACGAGGCGGGCGAGACGCCCGCCCCACTTTCGCGGCCACAATTGCTGTCGTTTCTCCTATCGTCGTAGTAGTCTGTGGCGAACCTATGAAAGGCCGCGCGACATCGCTGGTGTGGCTCTTGGTGGTTGGCGTGTGCCTGTTTCTCGTGGCGAAGTTCGTGGTGACGCCGCACGTGGTTTACGGCGACAGCATGACCCCGACGCTGAAATCATGGGACTTCTGCCTGATGCGGCGCGTGCGGCACTACGACCCGCAACGGGGCGACATCGTGGTTTTCCGAACGGTCGACGATCCACCGCTGTATTTTGTGAAGCGGGTGATCGCGTTGCCCGGTGAAACGGTTGCGATCGAGCGCGGCGTGTTTATCATCAACGGCAAGCCGCTGGCCGAGCCCTACACGACCCAGAACCCCGGCTGGCAGATGGAGTCGACGCCAGTGCCGACGGCGAAGATATTCGTTTGCGGGGATAATCGGGATTTTCCACGTGAAGACTACGTGCAGGGTTTGGTGGCGACGCGGCTGGTGCAGGAGCGGATGATCGGACATTGGAGGTGGAAACAATGAAATGGCTGCTGCGGGTTGCTGTTGCCGGGCTTGTCGCATTCGCGCTGTGGCGGGCATGGGAATGGATGTTCGTCACGGATGAAATGCGGATTCAGCGGCAGATCTCCATCGTGGCCGGCGCGGCGGAGAAGGGCGAACTCGTGAAACTGTCCAATGCGGTGGCCGGCGACTACAGCGATGATCGGGGGCTGGACAAATCGACGCTGCTCGCGGCCATACAATCCTACCATGCGCAGTACAGTCCGATCTTTATTCACATCAGCGACCTGACCGTAACCGTGGACCCTGACCACCAGAAGGCGCAGGCGGTATTCATTGCCAAGATTATCGCCAAAGCCAGGGGCAGTATGTCCGGCAGCGATGTGCAAGAAGAGCGGTTTCGGCTGTTTTTCCGCAAAACCGACACGGGCTGGCAACTGACTCGTGCCGAATCGCCTGAGTTGAAATTCGATTGAAGCGGGCGCGTCCTTCCATTACCTTTGTCAGGTTATGGGCAAGATCCAACGGGCCCTGATAAGCGTTTCGGACAAAACGGGGCTGGTCGATTTCGCGAGGGAATTACAGGTGCTGAATGTGGAGATCGTCTCCACAGGCGGCACCGCGCGGACCTTGAAGGACGCGGGGATTCCCGTGACGGAGATCAGCGAATTCACCGGCTTTCCCGAAATGCTGGATGGACGCGTCAAGACGCTGCACCCGAAAGTGCACGGCGGATTGCTGTACCTTCGCGGAAACGCGGACCACGAAGCCCAGGCGGCCAAGCATGGGATCAAGCCGATCGATTTGGTGGTGGTCAACCTGTATCCATTTGAGAAGACCGTCGCGCGGGCGGATGCGTCTCTGCACGACGCGATCGAGAACATCGACATTGGCGGTCCGAGCATGTTGCGGAGCGCGGCCAAGAACCACGCGAGCGTCACGGTGGTTGTTGACCCGGCGGATTACGCCGCCGTGCTTCGCGATATCCGGGAACACGGCGGCAACACCTGTGAGATGTTCCGCTGGAAACTGGCGGTGAAGGTTTTCGAGACCACGTCGGGGTACGACGGGGCCATTGCGCAGTATCTTCACGCCGCGCGGATGAAAGCCAAGGGCGAGACGGTAGCCCCGCTGCCGGAGACACTGAGCGTCTCGTTGCGCAAAGCACAGGACCTGCGGTACGGCGAGAACCCGCACCAGCAAGCGGCGTTGTACGGCGGGTTTTTCGAGCACTTCCATCAGCTTCACGGGAAAGAGCTATCGTATAATAACATTCTCGATCTCACGGCCGCCGCCGAACTTGTGGCCGAGTTCGACGAGCCGACCGTTGTCATTGTCAAGCACACGAATCCGTGCGGTGTGGGAAGCGCGGCGACACTGCTGGATGCGTGGCGTCTGGCGTACACGACCGACAAACAGGCGCCATTCGGCGGGATCATCGCCGTCAATCGTCCGTTGGACGCAGGGATTGCGCAGGCGATCGCGGAAATTTTCAGTGAAGTGATCGTCGCTCCGAAATTCGAGCCCGGCGCGCTGGCCATTCTGCAGAAAAAGAAGAATCTGCGACTTATCGAGAGCTTGACGGCTGCGCCCGGCACCGGGTTGACGCTGCGTTCCGTCACCGGTGGATTACTGGCGCAACAGCGGGATGCACGGCTCGTGTCGGCGGCGGACATGAAGGTCGTTACGAAGCGGCATCCCACACAGGAAGAACGGCATGCGGCCCTGTTCGCCTGGCGGGTTGTCAAACATGTGAAGTCCAACGCGATTGTTTTTGCCCGCGCCGATGGCCGAAGCAGTCGAACGCTCGGCATCGGGGCGGGTCAAATGAGCCGTGTGGATTCGTCGAAAATAGCTGTATGGAAAGCCGGGGAGGCCGGGCTCGACCTCCGCGGCAGCGCGGTGGCCAGCGATGCATTCTTCCCGTTTCCCGACGGCGTCATCGCCGCGGCGGACGCCGGGGCGACCGTCGTTATTCAACCCGGCGGCAGCGTGCGCGACGCCGAGGTCATCGCGGCGGCGGACGAGCGGGGCGTGGCGATGGTCTTCACGGGAATCCGACACTTCCGTCATTGAGGCTACATGAGACCCGATACGAACGCGGCGCCGATACGAGCGAGAATACTCGTTGTGGATGACGAGCCGGCGATTCGCGACTATGAAGCAACGTTATTGAGCGAACTGGGTCATGAGGTGCTGGTCGCGGCGAACGGAGCGGAAGCATTGGAGCTGGCCGTTGCGAAACGACCCCACCTGGTCCTGCTGGACATCATGATGCCGGAGATCTCGGGGATCGAGGTGTGCCGCCAATTGCGGGCGGACCCGCGCACGAGCGAGATTCGTGTAATCGTGGTGTCGGCGGTGGATGCCAAACGCGCGCTGGAGGAAAGCATCATCGCGGGCGCGGACGATTTTCTCGCGAAACCGATCCATGCGCTGGAGCTGATGGTGCGGGTGCGGTCGATTTTACGGGTACGCAACATACCGGACGAAGAAGAACGTCTCGAGGCCTACGTGAGGAACTTGCAGGCGATGCGGCGGCTGGAGCATGCGGAGAGCTAGGGATTCCGTGACAAGAGCGTTGTATTACCAGAAACGTCTTTGGATCAAGCCCACCGGCGGTGACAAATGACGCAGTCGGCGACGATAAGCATATGGCAAAGCGCCGACAGCGTGACCGACAACGCCCCAGGACGAACCATGTGGCATCGGATGCTCCACCGATGCGGGGACGGCTTGTTTTTGTACGCCCGCCAGTTGTGCCGCAACGACGCTGACGCAGCCGATGTCGTGCAGGAAGCCTTCCTCCGCGTCTGGCGGAAGCACGCGAACAACGGGGTCACCGAGCCGGACCTCCCCGCGCTCTGTTACGCCGCCGTGCGGTATACGGTGCTCGATCGCCAGCGGCAGGCGGCGCGTCGACACCGGCGCGAGGTCGCCGCTGGCGAATCTTGGTACGACCAGCCGTCACTGTTTGTGTCGTCTCTGGAACAGACGGAAGACCGCGCGCAACTGGAAGCGGCCATCCGCCATCTGCCGGTCGAACAGCGGGAGGTGCTCACCCTGAAGGTCTGGGGCGAGTTGACGTTTCAGCAGATTGCCACGGTGACGCACGAGTCGCCCAACACGGTCGCGTCCCGATATCGGTTGGCGCTCGCGGCGCTGCGCCAACAACTCGCGAAAGCAGGTACTCATGAAGACACAATTTGACGCATTGGAAGACCGCCTCAACGCGCTGCGTCCGTCACCCCTGCCACCGGCGGCCCGGCGGCACATTTTGCATGAGATGGACCGGTCTCCGGCGAAACGGCGGTCGGTTCTCGGAGAATTCTGGCACGACGCGGCAGCGCCGGTCGCCATTGCCGCAGTGGTATCGCTGGCGTTGGCGGCGGGATGGAACTGGCTGCCGCGACCTCCGCTTCGGACGCCGGACGACCAGAGGCCAGAATCGACGACGGGCCCGTTTGTGGCTTGGAAAGTGCAGCTCGCGGCCGTGTGTCCGATTGGAGAGAACACGGTGACCGTGTTGTACTCGCCATCCATGCTGACGAACATTCAAATTCGACGCTAACGACTTACTTAAGACACTGACGAGCAACGATTATGGGCAAGAAAAACCGTAAGCCGACCAGTACCAATACACGCGCAAGCACCGCGACCAGCGTTGCCGTTGCGGTTGCACCGCAACCGGCCGCCCCGGCGGAACCGCCGCCAGGCTTGCGGCATTTCTTTACGCCGGAGGATTGGGTCGCCGCCGCCGCCACCTTCCTGATTTCGGGACTGGCCTTTCTGCACTTCATGTCGCCCGAGGTGACCCTGGAAGACTCTGGCGAGTTGGTGACGGGCGCATTCAATTTTGGCGTGCCCCATCCACCGGGGTACCCGCTGTGGGCGTTTCTGGGGTGGGTCTGGCGCCACTTCGTGCCGTTTGGCAATCCGGCGTATCGCATCTGCCTGATGTCGGTATTGACCGGAGCGCTGGTGGTCGGGGTGCTGACGTTGCTGATGACCCGCTCGATCCGGATGCTGCTCCGGTCGGTCGCCTGGGCGGAGGGGGTCGAAGATCCGATGAAGCATTGGATCGCGCTGACAATTGGGTCAACGACGGCATTGTTGTTCGGGTTCAATCGGGGCGTGTGGCTCTGGGCCTGCGTGCCGGAGATGCGCGTGTTGAATGTGTTTATGTTCATCATCACGGCGTGCACGTTTTTCGCTTGGATGATGCGCCCCCAACGGCACGGGTTTCTCTACGCGACGATCCTGCTGTATGCGCTCGGGATCGCGAATCATCAGACCATTTTCGTGATGGTTATTCCGTTCATGGTGGGAGCTTTGGCGGTTGGTCTGTTGTCGGTGTGGGATCGTCGGCCCGTGCAGATGATCGTTCTGATGTCGGCATTGTCCACGTTTTGGGAGTTGTTGGTGGCGGCGCTGTTCGGGTGGGCGGCGGGCGCGTATGTGTTTGCGTGGCTGCAAACCTCCGGCACCGGCAATGTTCTGACTCAGAAAGTCAGCCTGTTGCTTATCTACGGTCCCCCTGTCCCCGTACAGGCGCTGATCTTCCCGTTGACGGGGGCGGGGATACTCCTGCTGGTGGGGTTGGGGATGGAGAAGTGGCTGAGTCGGAAGAACGCGCTGGTCTGCCTGGCGGTGCTGCTCATCGGCTGGAGCTTCTACTTTTACATGCCGGTGTCGTCGGCGACCAACCCGCCGATGAATTGGGGGTACGCGTATACGAAGCAGGGCTTCCTCCATCACATCACCCGCGGACAATACGAGAAGCTCAATCTGTCGTGGCCGTGGAGCAAGGATTTTTGGATCCAAGCCGGCCTGTTCGTCCGCGCGCTGTTGCAGCAATTCAGTCCGCCGTTGGGGTTCGACTACGATTTTCTGCTCGGCGTCCCGATCGTGATCTTCGCGCTGGCGACCTTGTACATCCTGTTTGTTGGGTGGAAGGACCTGAACCAGCGGGCGCGCGCGTGGTTGATCTTTGTCTGGGCGGCGTTCGTGACAACGGGCTTCGGGCTGCTGACCATCATCAACCCCGGGCTCGACAAACAAAATCAGGAAATCAACATCAAGTTCTTCGCCCCGGCGCATGGATTTATCGCCATGTTGATCGGCTACGGCATGGCACTCGTTCTCACGTGGCTGCTGTCCCGGTGGCGGGATTTCCCGCGCGTCGTTGTGCGTGCGGTGTGCGTGGCGCTGCTGGCGCTGCCGTTGATCCCGCTCGCTCGCAACATGAAGACCTGCAATCTGTATGACCACGATTTTGGATACCAATTTGGCTACCGCATGTTCGTGCCCGGTGGCGGATACCCGGACATGGATCGGGACGCGGTGCTTTACGGCGGCACGGACCCGGGACGGTTCGTGCCGACATACATGATTTTCTGCGAGAGCCGGGTCAGCCCGCAAGACCGGTATCGCGATCCGCATTTCGACCCGCAGGGCGGGCCGAATTTTGATCGGCGTGATGTGTATATCATCACCCAAAACGCACTGGCGGACAGCACCTACATGTCGTACATCCGCGACCATTACGATTACTCCCGGCCGGATCCCGACAACCCCGAGACCCTCGAACGCCGGTTGCCCTGGCAGCGGGCGTTGTTCCGCTGGGGCTGGCATCATCTGCATCGCGACTCGATGTATCCCAAACAGCCGATCTGGATTCCCAGCGAAATGGACACGCAGCGCGCCTTTCAGGAATACATCAACGACGTCCAGGCTCGTCAGGCGCGCGGCGAACATCTGAGCGCGGACGAGCAGGTCACCATCGAGAACGGCGCGGTCCAGGTCCGCGGCGTGCAGGGGGTGATGAACATCAACGGCATCCTCACCAAGTGGATCTTCGATCACGCCAAGGACAAGCACGCCTTCTACGTCGAGGAAAGCTACGTCATTCCCTGGATGTACCCGTATCTCACGCCGTTCGGCATCATCATGAAGATCAATCACGATGAGTTGCCCAGCCCCGACAAGAACTCGCAGCTCTGGGCAGACATCGTGAAACGCGACACGGCGTATTGGGACAAATTGGTGGCGGACTTCAAGGCCCGTCCACAGTTCCAGGGCGACCCGGACGCGCAAAAGACGTTCTCGAAACTGCGGTCGGCGATCGGTGGCATCTACGCCTATCGCCACATGGCCAACGAAGCCATCTACGCATTCAGGCAATCCCTCGATCTCTGCCCCGAGAGCCCGGAAGGCAATTTCCGCCTCGCGCAGCTCTACATGGAACTCGGCCGGCCCGATGACGCGTTGGCCACCCTCGAGGCACTGCAACGGCTCGATCCGCTCAATTCGAAGATCACCTCGGCGGTCGACCAGATTCGCGGCCTCAAACAGTCGCGAATGGAGGTTCCCCAACTGGAAGCGGCGTACTCAAACAACCCGCACGATTTCAATGCGATGATCCAACTCGCCCAGGCGTACCAACGCGCCGGCCAGGGCGAGCGCCTTGCGCCCCTTCTGCAACGGTACCTGACCCAGGACGGCATCGGTCCGGATCAGATGCTGCAGGCCGCGCAGACATTCATGAACATGGGCCAACCGGACATCGCCGTCGCCACGCTGCAGTTCATGACCCAACGCTTCCCACAGGATGCTCGTTCGTTCTACTCCATTGCCATGGTCCGATCCCTGCAGCACAACGTCAACGAGTCGCTGGCCATGCTGCAACGGGCCATCCAGTTGATGCCCGACCTGCGCGCCAAGGCCGCCGGCGACCCCGCGTTCACGCCGTTGCGCGACAGCCCACAGTTCCAGCAGCTCGTCAATCCGGTCCCGCATTGATGCGTCATGGCCCGGGAGTCGTCAGCCGCCAAACAGGCTCGCGTCCGCAAGATCGTCGCGAGCCTCAAACGGACGCACCCGGACGCGAAGCTCGCGCTGGATTTCACCACACCGCTCGAGCTGCTCGTCGCGCTGATCCTCGCCGCCCAGGCCCGCGATGATCTCGTCAACACCGTCACACCGCCGCTCTTCCGGAAATATCGTTCCGCCGCCGATTATGCCGGCGAATCCGAAGCCGTCCTCCAGCAGCAGGTCAGCCGCATCAACTTCTTCCGCCAGAAAACGCGCTCGATTCAGCGGGCCGCCGCGATGCTCGTGAAGGATTTCGGTGGCCAGGTGTCCGACAACCTCGATGATCTCCTCAAGCTCCCCGGCGTGGGACGCAAGACCGCCAATGCCGTCCTCGCCAACGCATTCGGCCAACCGGCCATCGTCGTCGATACGCACACTTGGCGCCTCTCGCAGCGCCTCGGCCTCACCATGAAGGACGACCCCGATAGAATCGAAGCCGACCTCGTCACCATCGTCCCGCGCAAGGACTGGACGAAGTTCTGCCATCTGCTACAGTTCCACGGGCGGCGCGTGTGCCTGGCGAGAAACCCGGATTGCGTGAATTGCTCGATCAACAAACTCTGTCCCAGGATTGGCGTCGGGGACGTGAAAACCGGTAAAGTCGTTAAAAGGTGAAAGCGATGGCGGTCAGTATCTTTACCGGTTTTAACGATTTTCACAGTTTTATCGATTCGCCGTGAAGCCGAAAACCATCGAAGTCGTCAACAACATCCTCGCCATCGCCTGGGACGATGGACACGAGAGCTATTTCGAGCTGGAGGCCCTCCGCCGCGCCTGCCCCTGTGCAACGTGCAAGGGCGAGACCAACGTGCTGGTCGAGTACAAACCAGCCCCGCAGACTCTCACGCCCGCCAGCTTCGAGTTGCGCGGCTGGCAATACGTCGGCGGGTACGCCATCCAGCCCCAGTGGGGCGACGGCCACGCCTCGGGCATCTACTCCTTCCAGTACCTGCGGCAGTTGGAATCCGCTGGCTGACCGACCGCCGTGTGAGGGTTGCGGTATACAGAAGCGCCGCGTGAGGGCACGCGGCCTACAAACGCGCCGTCACTTCATCGCCGTGTACACGCGGTGCACGTCGTCATGCTCATCGATCGCCGTCAGGAACGCCTCGATCTCCGCCCGTTGCGCCGTCGGCGCCTCGACCGCGTTCTTGGCCACGTAACTCATCTCCGCCGTTGTGACCGTCCACCCGGCCTTCTTCAACGCCTGGCTCACCCCGTTCACGTCCGCACGGTCGCAATAAAACCGCGCCCCCGCGTGCCCCGCCGGCACATCGTCGCCCGTCATCGGCTCGACGTTCTGCGCGCCCGCCTCGATCGCCACCGCCTCGAGGTCCTGCCCCGCCGTCGCGTGATGCGCCTCGACCAGCCCGACGTGCTCGAACATCCACGCCACGCTCCCGGGCGTGCCCATGTGCCCGGCCTTGAACAGCTCGCGAATCTCCGGCGCGGTCCGGTTCCGGTTGTCCGTCAAACATTCCACGATCACCGGCACCTTCCCGGGCGCGAACCCCTCATACGTCACCAGCTCGTAGCTGATCGCCTCGCCCGTCTGCCCGGCGCCCTTCTTCACCGCCCGCTCGATCGTGTCCCGCGGCACCGAATGTTTCCGCGCTGTCTCCAGCGCCACGTGCAGCCGCGCGTTCAAATCCGGGTCCGGCCCGCCCTGCTTCGCGGCGACGACGATTTCCTTGGCGAGCTTGCCGAACAACTGCCCGCGCTTCAACGCGCTGATCTCACGCCCCTTCTGTTTCCATTGTGCTCCCATCGCGCCGCACTCTTAACACCTTCCCCCACTCGCGCCAAGCGCGAATCCGCGCAAAGATTTTTCGCGTCATCGACAACGTCGAAACCGGGTTCCTTGCCTTCCTCACCAGGACCAGGTCAACCGACCGATCACCACCCCGCCCAGTTCCTCCGCCCTCCCACCCCGTGGACGACTGGAGAGGGCTCACCCCCAAACGCCCTCGGTCCCCGGCCGGTTGGCCGTCTGGTGGCGCGGACCCTGGTCGCCTTCGGCGCCGCCAAAGGCAGGTAAACGTCCCGCCCGTTTGCCGCTTCCGCTCGTACCGCTTTCGGGATCGGAGGGTCGGGCTTCCGCACGACCACTCGCCGTCCGCCTTTGGACTGCGGTGACTTGTCACCGCCTTGCCCCCCCGCCTCCGGCCCCACTACGCCTCCCCGCAGACCCCGTGATTCCTCAACATCTTCTGCCGCATCGCCGCATACTCCGACTCCGAAATAATCTGACGCCGCCGCAGATCATCCAACTCCGCCAACCGTTCCGCCAGCGGCCGCGCCGTGCTTGGTTGAACGGAGCGTCCCGCCTGTTCCGCCGTTCTGGTGGCGCGAGCGTCCCGCCCGTGTTCCTCTTCGCTGCCCCACCGCCACCGGGGCTTCTCGCCTTTCGCGAAGCAAATCGCGAACAGCCCAGCCGCAAGAACCAGCACGCACGCGATCCACGCTCCGAAATGCCCGGGCAGCGTCGCGAATGCCGCCGCGCATAGCAACCCCAGCCATACCGCAAACACCACCCATCCCTGCCACGCGCACGGCCAACCCCAGCCCCAACCATATCTCTTCGCTCGAAACCAAATTTGCTTTTCGTTCGGGTGCATGACCAATCTCCGTGGGCGTGATCTTCTCTCACGCTCCTCGCCCGCGGCCATTACAATTCCCCGCCCAGTTTGGAATGCCGTGTAGCTCCGCCTGGTGTAGCTGCGCTTTCTACCCCGAATCCTTTTCGGGGCTATGAAGCGCAGGCCGTTCCCCTCCGCCAATCCTTGCCGCGCCGCCCGCCTTTGGACTGCGGTGACTCGCCCGCTCGCGAGTTGTGTTCGGAGTCACCGCTTTGCAGTCAGCCGTTTTCCGTCCCGCTACTTCTAGTCTGTAGATAAACAGTCATCGTTCGGGCATAAGCGTTCCCATGCCGAAACGGAGAACGACCGCTATTCTCGCCCAAAACATCCGCCGTCTGCGCCTTGAGCGAGGGTGGTCTCAGGAGGATTGTGCGGAGTACTGCGGACTGCACCGCACGTATATCGGGGCAGTGGAGCGTGGTGAGCGCAACATCACTATCTCCACGCTGGAGAGGATCGCGGCGGCCTTCAAGATTACCCCAGTCGACCTTTTAACGGAGAAGTGAGACATGGGGCCCTCCCGCAAAACCGGCACTCCGGGCAAAATTCCACGCCCCCAGCGCACAGAGAAAAAACCGCTACGACCAGTCGTTAAGTGGGCGGGGGGTAAGCGTTGGCTTGCTGCTCACATACACGAGCTGAAGCCACGGAAGTGGAGGGGCCGCTACTACGAGCCGTTTGTCGGAGGGGGGGCCCTCTTTTTCGCGCTCCAGCCGGCACGAGCAACCCTAGCCGACACGAACAAGGAGTTGATTACAACCTACCGCGCCATCCAAGGCGATCCCGACGGTGTAATTCGTTTGCTTGGCTCGTATTCTTACGGCAAGCGGTTCTTCTACAGATTGCGTGATTGCACTCCCCGGGCTGATCATACGATCGCCGCGCGACTTCTTTATCTGAACCGGACCTGTTGGAACGGGCTTTATCGCGTGACACGGGACGGTAAATTCAACACGCCGTTTGGCACTTACAAGAATCCGACTATCTGCGACCCGGAACGCATTCGCGAAGCATCCAAGCGGCTTAGGCGAGCAAGTTTGCTTGTGGGCGATTTCGAGAGGTGCGTCTCAAGGGCCAAGAAGGGCGATTTCGTATACTTTGATCCGCCATACATCACGGGCCACCAGAACAATGGATTCCTAAAATACAACAAGCAACTGTTCTCGTGGGCCGATCAAGAGCGACTCGCAAAGCTAGCAATCCGCCTAGCTGAGGGGGGCGTCTACGTTTTGGTAAGTAATGCGGACCATCCGAAGGTCGTGGATCTCTACAAGGGCTTCCATCTGCGCCGAATCTTGCGGCGTAGTCTGATCGGAGGGCAGATGAAGTCTCGCGGACTGGTCTCGGAAGCATTGCTTTCAAGTTATCCACTCTCCGGTTGTAAATTGGAGGTACTCTAATGGCTAAAGGTGACGCTGCCCTGCAAGAAATCGATCCCGACATAATTAAGCCCAACCCGGACAATCCAAGGCTAATCTTTCATGAGGATGAGATGAACGAGCTCTTGGAGTCGATCAGGGAAGTCGGGGTGAAGGTTCCAATTTCAGTATATGCCGATGGTTCGACATACGTTCTTCTCGATGGTGAGCGGCGCTGGCGATGCTCAAGGCGACTAAACCTCGACGCAATACCCGCTCTCGTTCAACCGAAGCCGACACGATTGGAAAATCTATTGATGATGTTCAATATCCACAACGTTCGAGTGGATTGGGACATCATGCCAATGGCTCTCAAATTGCGAGAGGTTCGCGACATGCTGGTCGCGGAAGGAAAGCCGAGCGGGCCAAAAGAACTTGCGGGCATAACCGGGGTGCGATTGACCTCTATCCGACGCGCGTTGGAACTGCTAGACCTACCCCAACACTACCAGAAGTTGCTGCTAAAAGAGGCCGAAAAGCCAAGGGAACAACAACGAATCAAGGCCGACCTCTTCATCGAGGTTTACAAATCGCTGCACGCGATTGAGCGACATATCCCAGAGGTGTTTGAGACCGTCACCAAGACTCAATATATCGACGCAATGGTGAAAAAGTATGTCTCTGGAGTCATAGATAACGTTGTCGGCTTTCGCGAAGTCAGCAAAATTGCACGAGCGGAACTCGCGGGTGTCAGCAAGCAGCAAGCCAGGCCCGCTATTATCAAGCTCGTTAAACGGAAAGGCTATGGGATTGATGAGGCGTTTCGCGATACCGTTGAGGCCGCTTACGAGCAAAGGGATCTCACATCAAAACTGGATAATCTAACAGAAAAGCTCACGCGGTACAAATCATCCAAGAATTTCACAAAGGACGTATGCCTTGCGTTAGCTCGTTTACGCACCGAGATCAACAGGTTGATTGGACGTAGTGGATGATATTCAACTTCACGCCGGATGAGGCCCGAGCCATTGCACTCGCCGTGGCCAAGCACTGCCAGCGTCGAGGCATGAAAGTTCGCGTCGAATGTGCACCATGGAGCGCCGCTCCATACCGTCCGACGTTGTTTGGCCAGAAGGGCGGATTGTCTGTGATCGTGGAAGCTCAAGGGACTCTTGACTACCACAAGGCCCTCAAAGAGTTCGCCTCTTGGCTCGCTGTGAATCGATGTTATGCAGAGTTTGCACTTGCCACCACCAATGACGCTACGACAAAGACCGGCGTACTGGAAGAACTACGGAGAGACGGTGTCGGTCTGTTAATCATTGGCGACGACGGCCAAGTATCCGAATCGATTCGCCCCCGCAATTCGGCTCTCGTGGTGACACCGGACCCAACACTTAGATACGGTGAGTGCAAAACTGAAGTCATGTCCGCATTGACTAAATTCAATAGTGTTGACCGCAAAGATGGTCTTCGAGACATGTGCGAACTGGTAGAGCGCGAGACTGAAAAATTGGGGTTGTTGGCGATCAATAAGGGACTGCTACGATTGACGGCAGTAGCCTTCACCACCCAAGATTGGTCGGGTCAAATTAACACCCTAGCTTCGCCAAACGCGTACAACGCCGGCCGCCAGCCAATTGTCAGCGATCTTTTCAAGACTGATCTACATTCTTTCAGGGGCGCGCGTAATTTGGTTGACCACAAAGTGCGGGGGAAAAGAGACGACGTCAGACGCGAAAAGCAATTTCCCGAGCGAATGATGCAGGGCCCACGTTTAGTGGCGGAGTTGGTCTACCTCCAGCGTAGGCACCGGTAGTAATCTGGTCCATAACCGACGCCGCCCCCGAAGACACGTCATCCGTATCGGCTGGATGCCCAATTCTTCATTCACCCCTGGGCATCCAGCCGTACGGCGTACGACACCGCAACCAACTACACCGCTGTACTACTGCACTACCTCACTGCTACGACTACTGCACCACTCCCAACAGGACTACGGCTCCTCCTTCCGACAGGTGCTATGGCGTAGAAACCTGCCGGATACTTCCTTTACAATCTGCGACTGATTCGCTTCGCAGGGACAATGCCAATGTTGTGCCGCGACGTGCCGCATCGCCGTAAGCTTTTCCGGCGGAATCGAATCCAAATCGCTTGGAATAATTTGACCAGCCCTTTGGTTCACCGCGCTCTCGCGACACTCTGGCAGTGCTGGCGTGTGTCTGCGACAACGTGTCCAACAGGCCGGTAAAGGACGTCCACAACCGCCGTGTGGGGACACACGGCCTACAACATTTTCCCGGAGACCGGCGAGATCTGCAGGCCCATTGCCCTCAGTGAGCCACTTTTTAAGTGGGCTGCCAAGACTTCCCGTTATTCCGCTCTCTTCGTGCCCACCTGTCCGCCGTCCGCCTTTGGACTGCGGCGACTTGCCCGCTCACGAGTTGTGTTCGGAGTCGCCGCTTTGCCGTCTATTTCCGCTCTCCGCTTCCCCCCCTCTTTCCCTTCCCCGCCCTGAACCCTGAACGGTTTTTCAAACAGTCTTGACTCTCCCCCGCATCTGACCAAAAATTATACTGTGAAAACAAACCCAGTCGTTACTCGTTTTGTCGTCATCGGGGTCGCGCTGGTCCTCGCCGGCTGCGCGACGGCCCCGGAACCCGCCGTCAAATACGTCAGCCCGAGCGCCCCGGGCGGCGTCGCGGGCACGGGCATCGAGTCGCAGGACATCGGCGCGGCGGCGCAGAAGGCGGCGGTCTCGATTCTCGCCCTGCCGCAGATCGTCAAGGCCGAGAAACCGCCGATCATCCTCATCACGCCCGTCACCAACCGCAGCGCGTCGCCTGTTGACACCGATCTCTACACCGTCAAGCTTCGCGGGATCCTCATGCAGTACAGCTCCGACAAGGTGCGGTTCCTGGCCCGCGACACGAGCTGGAATACCAACAACTACGAACAGCAACTGCGCAAAGAGGGGGCAGTGCAACCGGGCGCCGCCCGCAACGCCGCCACCTACGATTACATTCTCACCGCCGAGCTGCGCGGCATCTCCGAGGCGTCCAACCGCGGCCGCAGCGAGTATTTCCTCGTCGCGTTCAAGCTCGTGGACATGAACGATCTCCTGCTCTGGGAAGACCAGTACGAAATCAAGAAACAGGGCCACGACAGTTCCATCTATCGTTGACCGGGTGACGCGCGTGATCGGGTTTCGCGACACCGCACGAGTGCTACGACACACTTGATTGGAAGAGTTGCATGAAACGAACCCTCACCCTGACCCGCCTTCGCCAAACAACGGGCTACGGCGGGCACGCCCTCTCCCTGACACGGCAAGGGAGAGGGGATTCTCCTCGCCCCCGTCGTCTGGGGGGAGCCGAGTCCGCGAGACGCCGCTGTCGTTTGCGGCAAAGGATCAAGGTGAGGGGGGCGTTCGTCAAATGAATCGTGCCGTGATACTGGCGCTCGCGGCGGTGCTGACGGTGTTCCTGACCGGCTGCGCCACCGAAGGTCCGCTGTCGGCCTCGGGCAAACCCATCAGCAAAGCCACGCTCGATGCCGCCCACCAGCGCGTCGAGGAGGAGCAGATTCCGCCGGATCTCCAGCCGTACTATTTCTCGATGTACTCGGAGGGGCGGGAGAACCAGTGCCTGTACGCCATGGAAGGCGGCCTCGTCGCGTTGCGCTCCGGGCAGCTCGACCGCGCGCAGACGTTGCTGCAATTCGCCTGCGAGGACGTCGATTCGCTCATGGCCGGGGCCGAAGACGCCCGGCGCGCGCAGGGCAAGTTCACCAAGGAACAGGAGAAATGGTTCAAGGGCGAATCCTACGAGCGCTCGGCGGTGTTCATGTACCGCGGCCTGATCTATCTCATCCGCCACGATTTCGGCAATGCCGCGGCGTGCTTCAAGCGCGTCCAGCTCTACGATGTCACCGGCGATGATGAACCCGGTTTCGCCGGCGACTGGTACAGCGCCGAGTGGGCGCTCGCGCTCGCCTCGCTCAAGCAGGGCTTCACCAGCGATGCCGATGCGGCGATGAAGCGCGCCGCCGCGTTCGGCAGCCGGCAGGGCGATGTCCCGCCGCCGCGCGCGGACGTGAACCTGCTCATCGTTGTCGAGGCGGGCGAGGGCCCCGTCAAATATCGCGTGGGCAAGTACGGCGAACGGATGCGCTACCGCGAGGAACCTTGCCCCGTCACTCGTGTCGAGGTGCTCCGAGACAAGCAGACCCTCACCGCTTCCGCCGCGGCGGAAAGCCTCTGGTTCCAGGCCACCACGCGCGGCAAACGCGTCGTCGATTCGATCCTCAACGGCAAAGCGGAATTCAAGGAAGGGACCGGCATCGCGGCCGTCGGCCTCGGCACGGGCGCGCTCATCGCCGCTCGACAAGGCGGTCGCGACAGTGGCATCGCCGCCGGCGTGCTCGGCGGCCTAGCCATCATCGCCGCGGGCGTGTCCGCCGCCACCACGCCGCAGGCCGATATCCGCGAGTGGAACAATCTGCCGCATTCACTGTTCTTCGTCGGGCTGACGTTGCCCCCGGGCGAGACCTCGCTTAGTGTGATGGGACAGAATGCCCTGGGCAGCGTCATCAGGGTTCAGGATGTGAAAACCGTCATCCAGAAGGACGACCCGTTGGCGGTCGTCTTCGTGAGATTTTGAAAGGAGCGTCACACATGAAACTGCAAGCTCTCGTAATCACCGTCGGCCTGGCCGTCATCCTCGCCGGCTGCAAAACCCCCGAAGGCGCCTATGTCGCCGTCGCCAATCCCGCCAGCCCCGAGGCCGTCGGCGTACCCGTCGCGCTGCTGAATTACGATCTCACGCGCACGCTCGCCGTCGACCGCCCGCCCGCCGTCGACCGCGATTCCACGGGTCGACTCCGCATTCAGGTTGGTCTCCGCAATCGCACCGACCAGGAGAGACTGCAGATTCAGGTCCAGACCGTTTGGATGAACGACGCGGGCCGCGTCCTCTACAGCGACACCGGCAGTGAAGCCGCCTGGCAAACACTTTCCATCTCGCCCAACCAGTCCCTGTACTACTCGCAGACCGCGCTGACCGACGAGGCCACCCGCTTCACCGTCCGCGTCCGCTACACGGCCCCCGCCCGGTAAATAACCGGTCTGGAATTGAGACTGGAGGGCGAGCCTCCCGGCGAGCCGCTGATAGGCCGCGCTGGCTTGTCCTGGGCGAAGTCGAAGAGCCCGGCGCGCCGAGTTGAACGGTGTCCCGTCGTTCTAGTGGCGCGGGCGTCCCGCCCGCGTTCCCCTTCCGCGCCTCTGTGGGGAAAAAACGCCGTCGTCCCGTCCGTCGCAACTTCGGCGACGGCGGATTCATGGTGAAAGCTGTTTGCCCTTATATCTTCCCGGCGTGGACGCGGTCGGACCACGTCGCAACTTGGGGCCGCGTGCAGATTTCACGGACAACTTCATCGAGCGTCTTGCGGTGGGCGATGGCTCGATCGATGAATTCGTTGTACACTTCCTCGCTCAGCACGATCTTCTGCGTCGGACCCGGCTTCTCGTCCGCCCATTCGACAAACCCTGGCGCCCGTTTCTGGAGGAGGTGAAATACTTCCGTGGAAACTTCGACAACGTACTGATACATATTGTGGACCCTCTTCCCAACATCCATTTCTACTGCCACCGGAATCTTGCGCACGGACAGTGCCAATGTCCAGTCTCAATTTTCGTCGTCGCCGCAACGTTCTCCGGTCGAAACAGATTCAATTCGCTCCCCGCGACGCGCATCGCCCCCGCGCCGCTCCCCGCGCCTGACACTCTGGCAATCTCACGCGCGCTTATCGCCATCCTGTCACCCCGCGCTGGTCTCCAACCGCAACTCGGAACCGCGAACCCTCAACCCCAACCTTGAACCTCCACCCCCAGAAGTTGTATCCTCACCCCGACGTGAGGCAACCGCAGGAGGACTGACTTATGGCGAAGCTGACAATTCCGGACGAACTCAAGCAGGACATCCAACAAACCCCGTGGGGCAAAATCCTCATCGCCACCCCCATCATCATGACCGTCATCGCCACCGCCCTCGCCGGGCTCGCCTCCAGCGAAATGACCCGGGCCCAGTACAGTCGTTCCCTCGCCGCCCAGCAACAATCCAAGGCGGGCGATCAGTGGGGATTCTTCCAGGCCAAACGCCTCCGCGCGTCCATCCAGCGCAATACACTCGACGTCCTGCAAAACACCGCCGACGTCCATCCACTCGATGCCGCCGCCCTCGATAAAGCCGGCGCGACCACACTGCAATCACCCTTGGCGCCGGCAGCCCTCGACGCCCTGCTCAAAGGCCTGTTGCCCGGCCCCGCCGTCGCGACCTCCGTCAGCCCGGAACTTGAGTCGGCCCTCAAGGCTCTCGCCACCGAGAAACCCGAATCGGAAATCCTGTCGCTCACCGCAAAGGTCAAAGACAATGATCTCGGCGGAACACTCCGAGCCGAGCAGGAGCGCGCCCGGGCGTTTGACGCAGCCATCACGCCGGTGAACCAGGTCATCGATCAGCTCGAGAAAGCCGTCGCCGCGACCGGCGACAAATCTCTCGCCCGCGATTTTGTTGCCGCCCGATTGCGCTACACGGCGACCCGTTACGACGCCGAATCCCGCCTCAATCAGGGCATCGGCTACATCTACGAACTCCAGGTCCGCAAGAGCAACCTCGATGCCGAACGCCATCACCAGCGCAGCCAGCGCTTCTTCTACGGCATGCTCGGCGCGCAAATGGCCGTCATCATCTCCACGTTCGCCATCGCCGCCCGTAAACGCAATCTCCTCTGGTCACTCGCCGCCGCGGCGGGCACGGCCGCCGTCGCCTTCGCCGCCTACGTCTATCTGCGGATGTGAACGTCCATAACCACTGGCGGCCGCGCCGCTGGCGATTACAAATCCTCCGCTCCATTATAATCGCCAATCCATCCGACGAGTGCTAGAGTCCGCGCAACGAGGGAAAGGAGCGCTGCCATGCAAGCGTTGATCGCGATCGTTGCCATACTGATTCTGCTTCCATTCATCACCATGCTTCTGGCCTGGCTCTGCGGTGTCCGTTACATCCCGCATAACAGAGTCGGCATCATCGAAAAACTCTGGTCGCCGAAGGGCTCGCTCCGCGAAGGCCAGATCGTCGCCCAAAACGGCGAGGCCGGCTTTCAAACCAGTCTGCTGCGCGGCGGACTGCACTTCGGGTTCCTCCCGTGGCAATACCGTATCCATCGCTACCCGCTGGTGACCGTCGCCGAGGGCAAAATCGCCTACGTCTACGCCCGCGACGGCGCGCCGCTGTCCCCGATGCAGACGCTCGGCTCGGTCGTCGATTGCAATTCGTTTCAGGACGCGCAGGCGTTCCTCACCAATGGCGGTCAACGCGGCCGCCAGCGGGCGATCCTCCGCGAGGGCGTGTACGCGATCAATCTCGCCCTGTTGGTCGTCATCAGCGAGGACCTCGTGTACATCGGCCCGATCCGCGACAAGGACGAGAAGACCTATCAGGATTGGCAGCAGCAATTGCACGGCGTCCGCGGCTTCGAGCCCGTCCTCATCGGTTACGGCACCGCCTCGCTGGCCTCGGACCGCGACAACGCTCCGCGCGCCGCCGGCTCCGAGCGCGACCCGCAAAACATCCTCCAAGCCAACGACACCATCGGCATAGTGACCGTCCAGGACGGCACACCCATCGCCTCGGGCGAAATCATCGCCCCCGAAGTCCCTCCGCGCGACGGGGTCGATCATCATTATTTTCAGGACCCGGAAGCTTTCCTTGCGCTCGGCGGTCGCCGCGGCAAGCAGTTGCAGGTCCTCACCGACGGGACGTTCTTCATCAACCGCTGGTTTGCGACCGTCGAGCTCCGCTCGAAAACGCTGATCCCGATCGGGTTCGTCGGCGTCGTCGTGTCCTACTACGGTACCAAGGGCGAAGACGTCACCGGCACCGCCTTCCGCTACGGCGAACAGGTCGAGTCCGGCCGGCGGGGCGTCTGGCGCGAAGCGTTGCCGCCCGGCAAGTACGCGCTCAACCCCTACGCGTTGAAGGTCGAACTCGTGCCCACGGTCAACTTCGTCCTGCGTTGGATCACCGGACAGTCGGAACAGCACCAATACGACAAGGACCTGATGAGCATCGAGTTGATCACCGCCGACGGCTATGAACCCGTGCTGCCGCTGTCGCTCGTGCTGCACATCGACTATGAGAAAGCGCCGAGTGTCGTCCAGCGGTTCGGCGACGTGCGCCGCCTGATCAGCCAGACCCTCGACCCGATTCTCACCGCCTACTTCCGCGACGTCGCTCAGTCCTCGGCCATGCTCGATCTGCTTACCCACCGTGAGGAAATCCAGAACCGCGCCACCGAGGAACTCGGCCGCCGGTTCAAGGACTATGACATCAATTGCGTTGCTGTCCTCATCGGGAGGCCGGAGTCGAAGGTCGCCGCCGGCCCGGGCGCGGTCGATCCGATCGAGAAATTGTTTGATCAATTGCGCCAGCGCCGCCTCGCCGAGGAACAAAAGGCCACGTTCGCCAAGCAGCAGGATGCCGCCGCGAAACTCCGCGAACTGAACGAAGCACAGGCGGCCGCGGAGAAACAGACCGAATTGACCCAGACCCGCATCGACATCGAAGTATCGGCGAACAAGGGCGAAGCCCAACTCGCCGAGGCGCAGCGCTTGGCCAAACGCGATGTTGCGCGCGCGGAGGGCGAATCGCAGTCGCGGGCGATCCAGGCCCAGGGTGATCGGCAGGCCGCCATTTACCGCGCCGAAGGCGAGTCCCGTTCCCGCGAGCTCATTGGCAAAGGCGAAGGCGCGCGCATCGAGGCGCAGGGCAAAGGCGAGGCGTCGCGAATCGCGCAGATCGGGTTGAGCGAGGCCGCGGTGAACCTGCAGAAGATCCGCGCCTATGGCGACCCGCGATTGTACGCGCTGAACCTCGTGTCCGACCAGTTTGCCAAGAGCGCGCAACCGATCGTCCCCGAGCGCGTGTTCATCATGGGCGGCGCCAAGGACGGCGAAGGCAAGGGCGACCTCGGTTCGGTCAACCTGCTGAGCCAGTTGCTCGCGCTCATCCTTAGCGAGAAGGCCGGCATCGGCGTGACGGAGAAGTCGCCGGGACTCGAATCCTTGGAGAAGTTCGCCGAGGAAATCACCAAACACGCCACCGAACCCAAAGTCGACGCCGGTAACGGGAAACAGAATTAGACGCTCCGGTTCGTATCCCCGTGGTGCTTGTGCGCCACGGCGTTAACGATGGCGGATTCGTGGTGACGCGGGACCGGACAGTCCGCGATCTGCCGAAAGGCATTTACGCCTTCTTTTCGTCCTGGCGCAGCACGCGAATCCGGTCGCGCAGCTCCGCGGCCCGCTCGTAACGCTCCGCACTCACCGCCTCCAGAAGCTGGTTCTCCAGTTGCTCCAGCTCCGACAACGGTTTGCTCTTCTCGATCTCGTCGGCCAGCTCGTGCAGTGCCTCCAGCGAACGCTGCCGCTCGAATCGGAACGTGTCCTCATCGATGTCCGGCAACGCCTCGATGGCTTCGGCGGCCTTGCGGACGAGTTCCAGCGCCCGCCGATGGTCGTCCTCGCCCATCGCCACCATCGCCGACGCGACCGCGTTGATCCGCAGCACATACGGTCGCCACTGCTCCAGGTACTCGCGGTCTTCCTCGCGTGTGGCGTGGGCCCGAACGAAATCGAACAGCTTCAAATTGCGCGCCGTGTCGCGGACCGTCCGCGGCCAGTCCTTGATCTGGAACAGGTGCAGGTAGCGGTAGTAATAGAGCACGCCTTCGTTGAATAACTCGACGCACTCGTCGGGCTCGATCCGAAACCCGGCTTCCGAACCGCTCTTCTTTGCGCGTTCGAAATTCGCCAGCTGATGGTCCAGCTCCGACTCCGCGCCGTGCGGCTGGATGCCATCGGGTCGGCCATCCAGCTCGTACTGCTCGATCCCCAGCGGCAGGCGCACCTGCATGACCTCGCGCCCATCGGCCAGCGTGACCACGCGCACGCAGTCCTCGGGATCAAACGGCCACGAATCAAGAAGTGCTTTGAGGTCCGAATCCATTAACCAACTCGCCTCGGCTAACATTGCCAGCGATTCGCCCACTTCGCAACTGCGGAACAGCAAAAAATCCCGCCCGAAATCGGTCTCGGAGGGCCGCGCTTCCGCGCGGCTCATTCGGAGCGCTACGCTTCCGCGCGCCCACCCCGCATCAATCAGGGTCACGCGGAAGCGCGACCCTCCGAACGCCTCACCACGGCAACTCGTTCATTTCGCCTTGGAACGGCCAATCTTCGGGGTGTTCGACCAGCCTGTGGCGGACCGGGTTCCAGCGCACATATTCCCATTTCTCGCCGTAACTATCTTCGCGTCGAAGCTGTCGATCCCAATGGCTTCCTTGCCAAATGGGCTTGTCCTCGGCTCGCGGCCATTGGCGGGCCACCTGCGCTTTCCAGTATTGCATCCACTTCTCCAATGACCGTGACTGGCTGGACGAGGGACTGCAGAAGAAGTGGACGTGGTCGGGCATGATAACAAACCGACCGATGAGCCACTCGTCAGCGTCACGCCAGGCACGCGTAATCAAGTCAAACGCAAGGTGGGAGGCGAGTATCGGTTTTCGCCGCGCAGTGCAAACGGTCACGAAAACGATGGGTGGCCGATCCCATGAGTGAATCGGGGCAAGATGTAACGGCTGTTTTCTTTTTGGCAAAACGATTTGATCCTATGCATTCAAACGTTGGCAACAACCCTTTTTCGGAGGGCTGCGCTTCCGCGCGGCCACCCTGGGCTTGGGTTTCACATCAATTTCGGTCACGCGGAAGCGTGACCCTCCGACGACCGACGAGAGGCACGCACGTCTTTCCAAACGCCGGCTCTTCTCGTGCCCTTCGTTGAAAATCGCTCCAACCATCTGGGCTCACTTTAGCAAGTGGCCCCATGAAGCCAGCGACCTTCGCCATGAAGATCCGGTCTCTAATGCTGTTAACAGATCTGCAGAGTCCCACGACGACCTTGACGTAAGGCACTTCTGCAAGCGGAGAGCCCGAAATTAAACGAGAAAACTCCTCTGCACTCAACTCCTCTAGTACATCGCCCAAATTAGAGTCCAAATGCTTTTTCGAAAGCTCATTCGGGGAGTCTGTTTGCGACATCTATTCTCCGATCTTCGCCAGCACCTTCTCCACCTCCCGCATCGTCAGGCAATTGATGACGTCCTTTTTCTCCAGCCAGCCTTTGCGGGCGATGCCGACGCCGACGCCAAGATATTGCAGGTCGGGAATGCTATGGGCATCGGGATTGATTGCGCATTTGACGCCCAGTTCCTTCGCGTGTTTCCACAGCCGCCAATCCATGTCGAGCCGGTACGGATGCGCGTTGATCTCGATGATCTTGCCGTGCTTGGCCGCCGCAGCGATCACCTCGGGCATGTTGACCGCGTAACCCTCGCGCTCCAGCAACAGCCGGCCCGTCGGATGCCCGAGCATCGTCACCTTCGGATGGGCCAGCGCCTTGCAGATGCGTTTGGTCATCTTGTCGGCATCCGCGCTGAACCCTTGATGAACGCTCGCGACCACATAGTCGAACAGCGCCAGCGTCTTATCGTCGAAATCGAGCGCGCCATCGGCGAGAATGTCGCATTCGGTACCGAAGAAAATGCGGAAATCCTCCTTCGCGAACTTCGCGTTGAGCTTCTTCACTTCCTCGGCCTGCTCGCGGACCCTTTTCGCGTCGAGTCCGTTGGCCTGATACTCGGACTTGCTGTGATCGGCAATGCCCAGATATTGCAGCCCCAGGTCCATCGCCGCTTCGGCCATCGCCTCGATCGTCTCGATGCCGTCGCTCCACGTCGAATGACAATGAAACGTCCCGCGCAGATTCTCCAACTTGACCAGCCTTGGCAGCGTGTGGCTCTCCGCCGCCTCGATCTCGCCCATGTCCTCGCGCAGTTCGGGTTCGACGTAATCCAGCCCGAGCGCCTCGTACAGGTCTTCCTCGGTCTTGCACTTGATCGAGCTGCCGAGTTCCTTCGCGCTCTTCTCTTTTTCGTCCGCAGGCGAGAACCCGTACTCGTTCAGCGACAGCTTCTTGAGTTTCAACGCGCGCGCCCGCAGGGCCACGTTGTGTTCCTTGCTCCCCGTGAAATAGTTCAGCGCGAACGCATACTGGTCGTCCGTCACCACGCGCAGGTCCGCCTGGATGCCGCCCTTCAACACCACGCTCGCTTTCGTCTCGCCCTTCGCGCTGACCGTCAGAATGCCGGGGATCGTCACGAAATCATCGATGATTTGCTGCGCGTCCTTCGGCCTGGCGCTCACGAGAAAATCAATGTCCCCGATCGTCTCCCGGCACCGCCGCAAACTGCCCGCCACGCTGCACCGACTCACCCCGTCGTGCGACCGCAACGCCTCGATGATCGGCTGCGCGACCGCGTACGCCTTGTCGTAGCGGTGCCGGCCGCCGAACTGCCGGACCAGCGCGATGCCTTCGAGGATCTTCTGCTGCGATTTCTCGCCAAACCCATCCAGTGCGGCGATCTTGCCGGCCTTCGCCGCCGCTTCGAGCTTCTCAATCGAATCGACCTTGAGCTTGTCGTACAAAATCTTGGCCCGCTTCGGGCCGAACCCGGGGATCTTCAGCATCTCCAGCAGACCTTGCGGCATCGACGACTTCAACTCGTCGTAAAACCCGAGCTTGTTCGTCGTGTATAACTCGGTAATCTTCGCGGCGAGATCTTTGCCGATGCCCTTGATATCGGTGAGCCGCTCTTCCTTGACCAGCGTGCCGAGATCTTCCTGCAGGCCGTCGACCATCCGCGCGGCGTTGTAATACGCCCGCACCCGAAACGGATTCTCGCCCTTCAAATCGAGCAGCGCCCCGATTTCCTCAAAGACCTCCGCGATCTCCTTCTTATCCATGACATTTCCCCCGCCGCCCAACATTACCACGGGGGAGAAGCCGGCGGAAGACCTCCTTCATCGCCTCGGGATGAGCTTGGATTGATTCGGGTGGAACGCCCGGCCATGGGACGCTGAACCTGATCGATTGCTCGACTATTTCGCCTTAGCTTGACGTTTGACCTGCAGCGTCGAGTTCACCTCACGCACGCCTTCCGTATCCAGCGCGATCATCATGGCCTTGCCGATTTGCTGATGCGATGCCACGTCCCCGGCCAACGTGACCCGGCCATCCGTCGTGTTCACCGAGATGCCAAACACCGACAAGTCGCGATCAAGCGCGTACTTGGCCTTGATCTTCGCAGTGATTGCCGTGTCGGAGGATGCGCTCGACACCGCCGCGCCGAAATCCGTGGCCTGCCGGCGCAGCACGCGTCCCGTGTGGCTCAGCTCTGTCTGGATGTCGCTGCTGCTGAGGTGCCACGCGGTGAGTTTGGCGTTCATCGCATCCCACGCGTGCGCAACCCGCGGGTCCTTGCGCGCATACACAAAATACCAGCCCGTACCCGCCGTCAGAAATGCCCCCACAATCAGCCCGATGAAGAAATCTTTCATCTCGTCCTCCGCCCCGCATCCTATCGCGGAGCCCGCTCCGTGGCAATCCAACGAAAACGCCATCGGGCTTTGGAAAAAGTGGTCGTTTGGGGGCGATTGCAACAGGAAACGACCGTGATCGCCGAATGGAGACTTCACTCTCAGATGTCGGCCATGGAGTTGAAGAACTCGTTGTCTGCGTTGTAGCCGCCTTCGCCCTTGTACACCCGCTTGACGCTGTCCACGAACTCGATCGCCTGAATCCATTTCACCATCTTGAACCCGAGCTGATTCTCGACCCGCAGCCGCAACGGCGCGCCGTGCACCTCGTTCAGCGGCTGGAAGTTCATTTCATACGCCAGCAACGCCTGCGGATGGCGAACGTTTCCAATGGTATGGCTGTCGTAGTATTGACCGCCCTCAGCGCCCTCGCCGCCCTCGCCGAAAGAGTAAAAGACCACCGCGCGGGCCGCGGGCTTCGGGCGAACCAATTTCATCAAGTCCGCCATGCGCAGTCCGCCCCACTCGGCGATGCCGGACCAGCCTTGGATGCAATGATGCAGCGTGATCTGCGTGTGCTTGCCCATCGACCGCAGATCGTCCAGCGACAGTTCGACCGGGTTCTCCACCAGACCGTGGACCTTCAGCCGGTAATTCTTGAACCCATCGGCAGCCAGCGCTTTCCATTCTGCGGAAACCGGCATCTTGCCGTTGGGCCAGAAGAACGGTGAGATGTCTTCCTTGCGGTATTCGGTCTGCGGCGCGTACCGAACGAGCAGGAGCGTGAGGACCGGATTGACCAACGCTTCGCCTACATGCTGCACCAGGCGCGGATGCCGGTTCGACAACCAGTTGGCAAGCCAATTGGCGGCCACCAGCCCGGCGACTCCCACGATCCCGAGGTAGACGCCCCACAGGCGGTTGTCGTCGGTGCCAATCACGATGTGGTTCATGTTCCGCACGAAGCCGGTGATCGCCACCATGGTAACGTGCGCGACAAGGAACGCGAGGTACGCACAGAGCACGAGGAAATGAAGCGAACGCCCGATCTGCCGATTGCCGGGCAATTTCGGATACCACTTGAAACGGTTGACCAGCGCGGGCGACATCGACGGCCCCGTCAGGATCGACAGCGGCGCCAAAACAAACACGACGCCGAAGTAGCTCAATTGCTGAAGAGCGTTGTAGTGGTAAAAGCCATCGGGTTCCGCCGGAAGATGAAAGGTGGCGTAGTGAATAAAGACGGCCCAGGCATCCGGAAGAATTTGCCACGAGGTCGGCACCAGCCGACGCCACTGCCCGGTCGCAAACAGCAGCACGTAGAAGACCACGCCGTTGGTCACCCAAAACAGTACGCTGACAAAATGCCAGTGTCGCGCCAGCCCCAGCGTGTGGCGACCGCCGGGCAGACCGATCCACGGCGAGAGATAACGGGCGTCCTCCTTCGCCGTGTAGACGCGGTCGCGCGGCACCTCCACCGGGGTGAAGCGGATCCATTCCGAGCCGGGCGTGCAATGGATGTTCCAGTACAGCCGCGGATGATCCAGCAAAATTTGCAGGCCGCTTCGCGTCAGGAGGATGATGAAGAAGAAATTCACGTAATGCGTGATGCAGAGCCAGGCGGGGAAACCATGGGGCATCCCCGGTTCGGGTGCCGCCGGGAGGATTGGCGGAAGCGCCGGCAGACCGGCCAGGGCCCATTGAATGTACGCCGCAAGCACCATCAGCGCGAATGGCAGGATCAGCACTAACAATGTGGTGCGTCGAATGTGCATAATCGCGTACGGCGGGACGGCGACTCACGATCTCGTCATTGGCCCTCAGTGTTTCGGTTCAATAATCGTCAGCAAGAACGCGCTCTCTTCCAGCGCCTCAACTTCGTGTGGGATCCCCTTGTCCAGGGCGATAAACCCGTTCCGCGCGACCGTTCGCGTGTCGTCGCCTGCGACAAACCGCACCGAACCCGACAGCACTTGAAGCGTAACTGGACTTTCGGTGTGATGCTCGCGCAACGCTGCGCCCTTTTGGGCGATGACCAGCACCACGCTCAGCTCCGGTTCCTTCACGAGCGTGACGGCTGTCCGTTGCCGGGCGGGCCATTCGGGATCTTCCTTTAATTGCTGGATTTCGTCTTCCAGCTCGAAAAACAACAGCGGCGCTGCCAGCATCCGTTTCTTGCTGTCATACCGTTTGTAGATGTGCATACCTTTTCTCCGATGTCAGCTTTCTCGTTCTCTCGCCTTCACAACGTAGCGCCAGTTCGTTCGTTTTTCCAATTCTCGGCGACACGCGCGAAGACCGATCGTGAAGATCTGCGTGGAAAAAAGCGTTGCGCCGAGCCGAGCGAGCCGCGATAACAGACTTCGTGCCCCGCTACATCAGCCAGCATACCATCGCCTGCCTGACCCGTCAGGCGCTGCAAGGCGCCATCACCGAGCTGAAACGCGACGAGACCGTCAAGACGGTCCGGTGCGTCTCCGATTCGTTGGAGGGCAAACTGCTGTGCGAATTCGAAGCGCCCGACAAGGAAACCGTGGTCGCCTTCCTCGCCGCCCACAACATGCGCCCGCAGTGGGTGATGCGCGTCGAGTACGAATGGTGACGGTCCGCGCCCGCCGCAATCACTTGGCAGGTGACTGAATCACCGTGAAGGTCTGACCCGCGATCGTCACCGTGCCGGTCAGGGAGGCCGAGCTGGTGTTCGCCGCGACGAAGTAATGAACCACGCCGTTCCCCAGGCCATTGGTCCCACTCGTGATCGTGATCAACGATGGATCGTTGCTGATCGCCGTCCACGCGCAATCGGCGTAATTCGCTTTGACCTTCACCGTCTTGGCGCCGCCAGCCGCGGAGAATTTGGCCAACGTTGGGCTGATCTTGTACGTACAACCGCCGGCCGCCTGATTGACCGTGACCGTCTGGCCAGCGATGGTCATCGTGCCGCTGACGGGAGCGGTATTGGTATTCCCGGCCACCGCGAAGCGGACACTGCTGCTGCCGACGCCGTTGGTTGCTGAAAGGATCCTGATCAACAACGGATCATTGCTGGTGGCCGTCCACTCGCAACCGGCGTTGCACGCTTTCACGCTGATGCTTTTGGATTTGGCCCCCGCCGCGGTGAGGGTTACGTTCGTCGTGTTCAGCGTGAACGAGCATTCGACCGGCGGGCCCGTAATCGTCTGGGCGTTGTAGGCCACCAGCGCGAAATCCTGGCTCACGCCGCTCCCCGTATTCAGCGCATCGGAGTTGATGTTGTCCGCCGTGACGGTGATGGTGAAGTCGCCGGCGAACCCCGCGGGCAGATAGACACTCTCGACGTTGTTGAGATGGTCGACCTTTCCGCCGGCAACGGAATGGCTGCCGCTGAACACGTTGCCGAGGAACGTATCGCAGCCGATGGACACCGTCAGATCGAGGTCGTTGTTGAGTCCGCCGCTCGCCGTGCTGGCGGGTTCATCGGTCCAGGCCAGCGTGACCCGGAACGGTTTCGTCGCATCGGTGATCGTCCCAAAGTATTTCCGCGTTTGACCGCTGGCGGTGAATGTATCGGCGGCAGGCTCATCCCGCAAAATCCGCGGCACGCCGTCGAACGCCATTCCCAGGTCCAGCTCGCCCATGCCCTGGCTGTTCGACCACAACGTGTCGTTGGCGCCCGACCCGGTCATATATCGGGCCGAATTCATCAGATACGCCTTGGTCATGGCCGGACTGGGCGGCGAGAGCGATTGGTTGATGAAATACTGCCGCAACAGAGCGCACGCGCCCGACACCGCCGGCCCGGCATGGCTCGTCCCTGTCGATTCGGTGAAAAACTCCTGGCCCACAGGGAAGAAATTGTCCGCCGACGCCGAGCCGCTACCCTGCACGCCGCAAACGCCGATTTCGTCAGGGCCAATGTCGAGGAAACACGGTAGCGCCGAGCCGGTGCCGCTCGGCGATGGCGGTGGATAACTCTGGGGCGCTCCCGCGGTGACGTGGATCGCCGGGGCGACGAGATCGGGCTTTTTGCGGCCATCCACACACGGGCCGCGGCCCGAGAACGAGACGATGTCATTCGCGTTGTCGGCCTGCGAATCCGGTGAATCGCAGCCATCAAACCCCGACGCCGTCGTGCCGCCGTTCGCGGTGGACATGGACCGCACATTCTCCGAGCCGCCGACGGAGAAGACGTTCTTGGCGGTGGCCGGCGGGCTGACGGTTGACGCACCGGGGCCGTCATTGCTGTCCACGAACACGACCACCATCTCCTGGTTGCCGGGGGTGGCATAGTCCGACCCATCAGGCTCGGCGTCGCGGACCAGCGCGTCGTACGCCTGCGAGTCCGTTCCATACTCCCCGTCCATGCCGCTGTCACCCCAACTGTTATTGCTGATGCGAGCACCATCATTGTAGGCGTCGGACATCAAATTCGCGTAATTCGGATTCGTGAAATTGGCGGGATCGAAAACGACCGAGGAACCGACCCGCACGAACGGACAAACACCGAGATCGTAATAATACCCCGCGCTGTCCGTGTGAGGGAAACCGGTGTTCTGGTCGTAGGCGCAGACGATGTGGGCGTTCAGGTTGCCGTGCCCGTCGCAACCCTGGATCGTGCTGTGCCGATCAGGCGTCCCTTCCAGCCGATTGTACGCGACCCGGCTCGCGTTGTTCGTGTCGCCGAGTTCATACAACGCAAAGTGCCCGGGCGAGGTGGTGCCGTTGTCGATGCCGCTGTCGCTGATGTCGACGACGAATCCGGATTGGTCGAATTGTTCCTGGGTGAATCCGATGCTTTCAAGCCACGACAGATATCCGGGTCCCGTGGGTGTGTCGCCCGTGAGATTGCCGGCGACGATCTGGTCCTGTCGCTCGTCAAATTTCCTCGGTTCCCCGTACGGTTGGATTGACACCACGTCGGGTTCGGCGGCCAGCGTCGTCAAATCCGCGGGCCGAAGACGTACAACCACATTCACATAATGCAACAGATGATGCTGGCGGCGGACCGGCTCCAATTTGAGACGGTCGATCAATGCCAGGGTCGAGGGGTTGGCGTCAGCGTCTTCCAGAAGCTGGATCGCAAACAGGTCCGTAAGCGGCTGCCGCGCGTTGCCGTGGGCATCGACGAGTCGCGCCGCCGGATGAATCTTGTAATCATCGAGATACTCGCCATGCCACTGCACGTACGCCGACGACCCCGCCAGACCCTGCAGTTTGCCCAGCGCCGTCGCGTCCCCGTAAACCAGATACGCATTCTGCGGAATGTAACTGACGATTCGCGCCCCCGTCCGTTTCACAGCCTCACGCCATTCGGGCTTGACCGGACCGACAAACTGGATGAGGTGCATCCGCTTGCCATGAACCGACGAGACGCTCTGACGGACCGCTCGGACCATCGCCGTAGTCGTGTCGATGGTTGCTGCGTTTAGCCGGAGCAAATTGCCATCGTCACGAATCTCCGCGGCGCCCGATTGCACAAGCCCGGTGCGCACCTGATCCACCTCGTAGAGTTGGAAACTGCCGTAGTCCGCCACGAGCCGCCCGCCGTCGTCGGCGACCTGTCTTGCCGTCGCGGGATCACGGACCTGGACTTTATGAGCGGTGGCGGTGCGGGCCACACCGAGGACCGATAGCATGAGCAGCAGAGACGTCGATCGCCTTCTCCTGCATCGTGGCAAAAACAGGATTCCTCTTTCAACGACCGTCGGCACAGACCCTTGGCATCCCTTTCTTGGTGCAAAGCGCAGCCGGAGGTATGTAACACACGACCGTCAGCTTGTCCATCGCAGCTCACAGGCCCGCCGCGGATGGATTCAGTAGTCGGGAAACACGCAATTCAAAAGATCGGAACGGAACCGCCTGTACGCCGCAATGGACTCGCGGATCACCGTATGCGCGTCAATGCGGCCGCGAAAGTCCTCCACGATCGGGCTCGTGGCGTCCTCCAGATCCTTGTAGATCTCAAAGAAATGCCGCATCTCGCGCAGCATATGCGGCGGTAGTTGCGAGATATCCCTGTAACCCTCGAACATCGGGTCGTTAAGGTGGATGGCGATAATTTTGATGTCCTCGAGATCCTGATCGATCATCCGCAACATGCCGATCGGTCGCGCGCTCATCACGCAGCCGGGAATCACCGGCTCCTGGGACAGCACCAGCACATCGAGCGGATCGTGGTCGCGGCAGTACGTCTGGGGAATGAACCCGTAGTTGCTCGGGTAATGCACCGAACTGTGCAGCGTGCGGCTGATGTGCAGGATGCCGTTGCGCTTGTCCAGCTCATACTTGATCTTGCTGCGCATCGGGCATTCGATGAACGCGTTGCATTCGTCCGGCGCCTTCTCGCCGGGCGCCAGGAAATGAAAGGGATTGGACCACGCCGGCCTCGGGTCCGAGTGACCCGAAGCCGCGGATTTCGACACCGCGACTCGTCGTTTCCTGGGCTTGCCAGCCATGGCCGCGGGAATGTAGCGGACACGCCCCACCGGTGCAACGTTAAAGCGCCGCTCGTCGAGTTATGATTTCGTGTGAGGCGAACCCGCCGCGGCCCCGGCGGATGTTTCCCAGCCGCCGCCGAGCGCCTTGTAGAGCGTCACGAGGTCGGCGGTCACGGTCCGTTCGCTCTGAACAAGGGCGTCCTCCGCCTGGTAGAGCGAACGTTCCGCGTCGACCACGTCCAGGAAGCTGGTCAGACCGTTCTTGTACAATTGGTTGGAAATCTCGACCGCACTGCGACTCGCGTCGACTGCGTCCTGCAACGTGCGATGGCGTACCTGCTCCTGGGCGTACGCGACCATCGCATTCTCGACGTCCTCCAGCGCCTCGAGCACCGTCCTGTCGTAAACCGCCAGTGATTGCTCGGCCTGCGCGTTGGCCGTCTGAATCTGGCTGCGGACGTGACCATAGTCCAGCAGACGCCATGTCACCGTCGGCCCGGCCGACCAGTACTTGCTGCCGCCGCTGAACCAGTCGCCCACTCCGAAGCTCTGAAACCCGGCCACACCGGTCAGGCTGAATTTCGGAAACAGCTCGGCGGTTTGAACGCCGATATTGGCCGTCGCCGCCGCCAGCTCGCGCTCGGCACGGCGCACGTCCGGCCGCCGTCGCAACAAATCCGACGGCAGCCCCACCGGCACCTCGGGCGGCGTCGACGGGATCGGTGCCACGGTCTCGAGCTCGCGCAGCAACGCGCCCGGCTCCCGTCCGAGAAGCACTCCGAGGCGGTGCACGCCCGCCTTGAACGCGGTCTCAATCATCGGGACTTGGGATTGCGTGGTCGCCAGCAACACGTCCGCCTGTTTGACGTCCAGCTCGCTGGCCAGTCCCGCGCGGAAACGGGCGCGGGCGATGTCCACCGCTTCTTGTTGGGCGGCGATGTTCTTGTTGGCGATGGCGAGCCGCTGCTGGGCATCGCGGACATCGACATAATTGCGGGCGACCTCCGCCAGAACGCTGATCAGGATGTCGTGGCGTTCCTCTTGGAGGGAGGAGACCAGCGCACTGGCTCGTTCCAGCGCGCGGCGCCTGCCGCCGAACACATCGATCTCCCAGCTCGCGTCAAAATGCGCGTCGTAGAGGTCGTAATTGAAAAGGTAATTGCTGCTGATCTGGCTGCCAACCGGGCCCGTGGTAACGAACGGAAGCGAGTTCTTGGATTGGCGGACGTCGGTGTAGCCTGCGCCTCCGTTGATCGTCGGGCCGAGGTCCCAGGCTGTGCCCGCCCGTAACGCGCGCGCCTCGCGGAGTCGTCCATCAGCGATACGCAGGTCGTAGTTGGTGGTCACGGCGCGCTCGATGAGCGAATTCAACTCGGGATCGTGGAATGTTCTCCACCACTCGACGATCTGGACCGCGCTGTTGGTTGTGCCCCCGAGTTGGGCCTCGCTCCAGTTCGCCGGCGTGTTGACTTTCGGCGCGTGGTAGTCGGGGCCAACGGCGCAACCAGCGGACAGGCCGATGGCCAAAAGTAGGGTTCCGAAGGAGATTTTCATGATGACGCCTCTCGCTTGTTCAGTGCCTCCATGAGATTCAAGATCGTGGTGATGGCCAGTTCCTCGCCCAACGCCGTGTTGAACATCAAATGATACAGCGACCGGTGGGGCCATTCTTTTTGAAAGTAGTGCTTGATGAACGAGGCCCGTTCATGATCGATCGTGTCCACCAATTCGGCCGCTTCCTTCTCTGATTTTCCCAATCCCGTGACAAACTTCACCTTGTAATCCCGTGGCGCGAACAGGAACGCCGCCAGCAAATCCGTGCGATTCCGCAAAAAGTATGGCGCGCCGCGGCTGACGATCACGCAATTGCCGGCGGCGGCCGCGTCGTCGATCACCCGCTGCATGAGGGCAACCAACCGGTCCGCATCGAACGCCTCCAGGCCATCGACCGGCAAACTGCGCTCGTAACTGCCGCGCCAGAACACCTTGGCCAGGCGATAGAACAGCGGGTCGAGTTTCTGCTCGCGGCGCTCGACCGTCGCCGGCGTCACCTTTGCCAGACGGGCGATCTCCTGGGTAATCTGTTGATCCATGAGCTTCCACCCGAGCCGCTCCGCCAGTTTGGCGGCCACGACGCTCCCGCCGCAACCATACTCGCGTTCGATGGCAATGATTCGAATCATGATTAATGCACCGCGAGGGCGCCTCCCGGCTTGGCTTTCTTCATGAGAAACGTGAGCGGAACCAGTGCGAGCGCTGATATCCCCAGCACCCGAAAGTTGTCGATGTACGCCAGCAGCGTGGATTGTTGCGCCACCATGAATCCGATCACGCCGTACGCTTGTTTGGTGGCGGTCACCGCGCTGGCCCCTGAGGCGGCGAACCCATGCGCCATGGCATGGAGCACGCGTACGAAGTGTCCGTCGTAGGGGGACAGATGGGCGACGAGCACGTTTTGATGGAACTGCGCCCGACGCGCGAGCATGGTGGTGACGAACGAGATGCCCACGCTGCCGCCGATGTTGCGGGCGAGGTTGATCAATCCCGAGCCGGCGTTGCTCTTCTCGCGCGGGAGATAGGCAAACGCGACCGTGTTGATCGGCACGAACAGGAACGCCACACCGCCCGCCTGGAACACACGCGCCGACATCATGGCGCGAAAATCGACGCCCAGATTGAATCGGATCATGTGGAGCGTGGCCAGTCCAACCATCAGGAAACCGAAGGCGATGATCTTGCGGGCATCGTAGTGCGTGACCAGATACCCAACCAGCGGCATCAACAGCATGATGGTGACTCCGCCGGGCGAAATCAGCATGCCGGCTTCTTGCGCCGTGTAGCCCATGAGGTCCTGGGCGTACTGGGGTAGCAGCACAGTGGTGGAGTACAACACAAATCCCACCGTGAACAGCATGAAACAACCCATGAAAAACGTGCGGTCCTTGAACAAGCGCAGCTCCACGATCGGATGCTCCACGCGCAGCTCCCAGATCACCGCCAGGATCAATGCGGTGACGAATATAAAAGTGAACACGCGGATATAGGGCGTCCCGAACCAGTCCGCGCGCTGGCCCTTGTCGAGCACGACCTGCAAAAAGCCCAACCCAACCGCGATCAGCCCGAAACCAACGTAGTCGATCTTTATGTTTGCCAGTTTTTTCTTCTTCAGGTACGGCGGATCAGAGATCAATCGCGATGTGAGAATCAACGACAGGATCCCCACCGGCACGTTGATGAAGAAAATCCAGCGCCACGTGAAGTTGTCCGTGATCCAGCCGCCGAGCGTTGGTCCCAGCGCGGGCGCGGCCACCACCGCCATGCCGTACACCGCAAACGCCATCCCGCGTTTGGCGGGGGGAAATGTATCGGCGAGGATCGCTTGCTCGCTCGGCTGCAGCCCGCCGCCGCCTGCGCCCTGCAGCACGCGGAAGAACACCAGCCAGCCTAAGCTGGGCGCCAGCCCGCACAGCAGCGAGCTGGTGGTGAACAACGCGACGCACATCATGTAGAATCGTTTGCGGCCGATCCGCTCCGAAATCCAGCCGCTCAGCGGCAGCACGACGGCGTTGGAAACGAGATACGACGTCAACACCCACGTGCTCTCGTCCTGGCCTGCCGACAGATTCCCGGCGATGTGCGGCAACGACACGTTGGCGACGCTGGTGTCCAGCACCTCCATGAATGTTGCCATTGTGACGACCAGCGCGATGAGCCACGGGTTGTGTGGCTGCTGCCACAGCGCTTCGTCATGGCGGACGGTGGAAGTCTCGCTCATCGCACTTTTACTTCCGGCACCACGGATGCCCCCAGCGGCAGCATCTGCGCGGGGCCGTCGTTCTCATCGAACACGATCTTCACGGGCACGCGCTGGACGACTTTGACGTAATTGCCCGCCGCGTTCTCGGGCGGCAACAGGCTGAACTGCGCGCCGGTACCCGCCTGGATGCTATCGACGTGGCCCTTGAACTTCCTCTGGGGAAACGCGTCGATGCTGATCCAGACTGGCTGGCCGGGTTTCATGTACGTCAGTTGCGTTTCCTTGTAATTGGCGGTGACCCAGAAATTCGGTTGCACCACGGCCAGCAGCGCCTGGCCCACCTGCAGGTATTGTCCTTGCTCGACGACGCGATGGGTCACCCAGCCGTCCTCGGGCGCAACAATGTCGGCGTACGAGCGGTTCAGCTCGGCCTGGCGCAACGCTGCCTCGGCCTGCTGGACGGTGGCGTCGGCCGTCGGCACCTGCGCCTCGTCGCGCCCGACCTGGGCGGCGGAAGCATTCGCTTTCTGGCGCGCCTCCTCGAGTGCCGCGGTGCTGGATAATGCCGCGGCGGTGGCCGCGTCAACCTGCTGCCGCGAAACCGCCCGGCTTTCGATGTTTTGGTAACGCGCGAAGTCGGCGTGCGCCCGTGTAACCTCCGCCTCGGCGACCCCGACGGCCGCCCGGTCCTGGTCCGCCTTGGCGCGGGCGACGATCACCTGTTGCCGGGCTTCGGCGAGGCGACTCTGCGCTGCGGCCAGGTTGGCGCGCGCCTGGGCGAGGGCCACGTCGTAATCGCGCGGATCAATCTGCACCAGCGGGTCGCCCTTCTTGACGAATTGGTTGTCCTGAATAACCACCTTCAGAACGCGTCCCGGCACCTGCGGGCTGATTTGAATGGCGTGCCCGTCGATAAACGCGTCGTCAGTGGATTCGTACGGACGGATCGCGATAAAATAGTACACCGCCACCGCAATGAGCAGCAGAGGCGCGACGAGTCCGACCACGCGCAGAAGGCGTCCGTTGCGCTGACCGCTTTCGTTGATCGCTTTGCCATCGGTATCCCGTGGCGGGACGGCTGCCGATGGAGTCGTGGATACAGTTGTTTCAGGATCGGTATTCATAAGCGTTTGTTCTGTTGAATTTGTTCGAGGGAGGCAACGTGGTGAACCTCGCAGGTATTCGGCCTCTCGAAGTACGCAAGATTCATGGTTTCATACCGTTCAAACCTGCCAGCGAGAAACGAATGATGTGCTCCACAATCTCCGAGATGGCTTGGGAGTCGATCGGTCTTTCCGGATACAAGCGGCTGACCACCGACCGGCAGTGGTAATAGTACGTACACTGCGCCGTAATGCTGAAGCATGCCAGCCGTGCCGCCTCATCATCCGTATCCGCACCAGTCAGCTCTTTCACGAGCGATTTCAGCCGAAGATGGTTTGGGCGGATCTGTTCCTCAACGAATTGGTCGAGCGCTCCGGTCGGTTCCACCATCTCGCGGGCGATCAACTTGCCAAGCCACGCGGGACGACCCTCGGCGAAGACGCAGGTGACAAGACCCTGGATGTACGCGCGCAGGCGTTCTTCAGGATCGACGATGGAGTCTTGAATCCACAGCTCCGGTGGCGCACAACGGCGGGCGTAATCGAAAACCGCTCGATAGAGCTTTTCCTTGTCACCGAAATGGTAGTTGATGGATGCGACATTCGTACCGGCTTTCTTGCAGATGTCCCGGACAGTTGTATAGTGAAACCCCTGATCCGCAAAAACTTCCGCAGCAGATTCAATAAGCCTTTGTCTGGTTTCTGGAGTAGAATGACTGGTCTCTAGCATTGCAAAAACAGGTGTTTAATACATGTGTTTAAATCATTTGTTTGAATCTGTCAAGTGGTAGTATCAGACCAACCAAGTAAGGTGACCAGTGCTGCGACACACTCGATTTGACGGGTAACGATCCCGTGCTTGGAACTGCAACAAAATCAGGCGCATGGTCTCCTCTCCCCTCCGGGGGAGAGGATTAAGGCGAGGGGCCAGTCGACAAATGAACCGTGTCGCACCACTAGGAGCGGATTTGACGAAGCTGCTTCTGCCGCATCAACCACCGTAGTTGCCCGGCTCCGATACGCAGTTCGTCCATCTCCACACAGGCAACACTGCCCTTGCCCAACCCCAGTGCTTCCACCCTGGCTCCGCCGATCATCGCCGCAAGATGCTCCGACAGCGATGGCATATGGCCAACGAGGATGATCTCGCCGTGCGACGCATGCGGACGGAGGACTTTGAGAAGCGCGGGAGTGGTTGTGTTCCCGATGAGTTCGTCGAGTGGTTCAACCGCGCCCGGGAACATCAGTTCTTTGCCCGCGATCTCCGCCGTTTGCCGCGCCCGCACCAGGGGACTGCTCAGAATCGAACCGGGCCTGACACCCAGCCCGGCCAGCGCGGCCCCGACGATTCGGGCCTCTTCCCTTCCGTCGCGTGTCAGCTCCCGTTCCGCATCGTTTCTCGCGACGTCGGAAGCCGTGCCGTGGCGAACAAGATAGAGCTTCATCAACTCAGGATTTCACGCGGATCGGTGATGTGCCCCGTGATGGCGCTGGCCGCAACCGTGTACGGGGACGCGAGGAACACCTGCGATTCAAGATGGCCCATGCGCCCCGGGAAATTCCGGTTTGTCGCGCTGATGCATTTCATCGGCTTGTTCAACCGGCCGAACGTATCCGTCGGCCCGCCCAGACACGCCGCGCAGCTCGCGTTCTCGGTCAGTTGCACGCCGGCTTCCTCGAGCACCTGCCAGACGGTCTTGCTGTTCATCTTCGCCGTCTGGAGGTCGCGCACGACATCCGGCGTCGCCGGCACGCCAAACGTGTCGATCTTGACCTTGTGCCCCTTGATGACGTCCGCGAACGCGAGGAAATCACTGGTCTTGCCGCCCGTGCACGAGCCGATGTACGCCCGGTCGAGCTGGATGTTGCCCAATTCCTTCGCGAGCTTGCGGTTGCCGGGATTGGGATGACACGCCACCGTCGGTTCGAGCTTCGAGAGATCGAATTTCTTGTCGTACACAAACTTCTGTTTGTCGTCGGCGTCACAAAACAACGCGTCGTACTTCGTCTTCGTGCCATTGGCCTTGGTCCGCGCGTCCACGTACGCGAACGTCGTCTTGTCCGGCTCGAAAATGCCGTTCTTGCCGCCGGCTTCGATGGCCATATTGGCGATCGTCATTCGGTCGTCCATGGTGAGCGCCGTCGCTCCGGGCCCCTGAAACTGCATCGCCCGATACGTCGCGCCGTCGAATCCGATGTCCCCGATGCAGTGCAGGATGACGTCCTTGGCCATCACGCCTTTCTGCAACGAACCCTCCAGCCAGAACCGCATCGTCTCCGGCACCTTGAGCAACAGTTTGCCCGTGCCGAATACAAACCCTGCGTCGGTGTTGCCGATACCGGTGGCAAATTCCCCGAAGGCGCCCGCCATGCAGGTGTGCGAATCCGTCCCGAGCAAGACCTCGCCGGGCCGCGTGTGGCCCTTGGCCGGCAACGCCGTGTGGCAGACGCCCGCAAAACTGCCGCCGTACTGCCGCTTGAGCTGGCCCTTGGACGGGTCGAAATGCCACGCGCCGTGCGGATCGTCGATCACGTCGTAGAAATACTTGATCTTCTGGTCGTGAACGAACGCGCGCAAAATGTCCACATTGCGGTTCGATTTCGAGTCGGCCGTGAAAATGTAATGGTCGGGAATAATGACGATTTTCTCGCGGTCCCAGACCCTGGCGTCTTTGCCAAATTCGCGCTGGAACACGCCGATGGTCCCCGGCCCGCACACGTCGTGGGTCATCAGGATGTCCACGTTCACCCAGACGTTGTCGCCGGGTTGCACGGATTTCTTGCCCGCCGCGCGGGCCATGATTTTCTCTGTCAGTGTCATGTGATTGATGCTCCGAGACAAAGCAGGATACACGAGGCATTGTCTGTGCGCAACATCCGCGCTAGACTCTTCGCATGACGGAAATCTGGGACTTTCTGCAATCGCCGGCGGGAAGCGCGGCATTCAACATGGCGCTGGACGAGGCCCTGCTGCAAACGGCGGCGAAACGCGGTCGACCCTTGCTGCGTGTGTATTCGTGGGAGAAACCGTCCGTCTCATTCGGTTATTTCCTGAAGTTTCCCGCGCATTTGGCGAACACCCATGATGCGGTCCGTCGTCCCACGGGCGGCGGCTTGGTCTATCACGTCGACGACACCACGTACACCGTGGTGGTGCCGCCGACGCACGCGCTGTACGCGATGAAGACCGCCGAGGCGTATTGCGCGCTCCACAAGGCCGTCGCCGCCGCGTTCGAATCACCGCCCGCGCCCGGCGGTTGTGCGAGGGTCTCTGACCCCGCACAAGACCATGACCAAGGGTCTCCAGAAGCTCACGGGAAACCTGCGGCCACTCAGGGTGCGCGGTCAGGAGACCGGCGCACAACAAACGTGGCGTTGCATACCGCCCAGCTTTGCTCCCCACACGGCCAGTACGAGTGTTTTCAGAAACCCGTGCAAGGAGACGTTATGGCCGATGGACGAAAACTGGCCGGCGGCGCGCAACGCCGCACGCGGTGGGGGATGCTCCATCAGGGCTCGATCGCCGCGAAACTTTCCGCCGGCCAGATCAGACGCGGTTTCCGCGACGCGCTGCGGGTCGAATTTGAAGATCATAACCTGATCGACACGGAAGAAGCTTTGGCGGCGAGGTTGGTTCGTGAAAAGTACGCAACCGACGCGTGGAACCGGTATCTGCGATAACGCAGCTTACGTCAGCTTTGGTTGATCGCCCGAGGCGATCCCAGGCTGTTCGATCTGACCGAGCTTGGCGTCGAATTTGGCGAGGGCCTTCTCGCCGTCGGAATAGCTGCCCTGGGCGTTCGTGAGATGTTTGCCGAGGACGCGGAAGCTGTCCTGCACCCGCTCGAAATCGCCCCGGAGTCGGGCCAGCGTGTTGAGGATTTCCTGGGCGCGTTCCTCCACCTGCATCCCGCGCAGGCCCAGCAGGATCGTTTGCAGGTACGCGTAAAAACTGTTCGGCGATACGGGCACCACGCGCTTTTCCAGCGCGTAACTGAATAGCGGACGGTCTTCGCCTGACGCGCTGGCTTCCTCCTTGATGATCGTTTCGTAGTACACGTTTTCGGCGGGAACGTACATCAGCGCGAAATTGTACGTGCCTTCGTCGGGCAGAATGTACTTCGTCGAGATCGTGTCGACGTGCTTCTTCACGTCGCGCAAGAACTGTTTGCGGGCGGCGACGCGCTCCGAATCACTCTGGGCATCGATCACCCTCCGAAAATTCTCCAGCGGGAATTTGGAGTCCACTGGCACCAACTTGTTGCCCACGTGGATGACGGCGTCCACGATTTCCCCGGCGCGAAAGCGATGCTGGAGTTTGAAATGTTCCGGCGGCAGGATCTGCCCGAGCAGATCACCGAGGAACAATTCGCCCATGCCGCCGCGCAATTTCGGCGCGCGAAGGATGTTCACCAGATCGGCGGCGGCCTTGCCGACCTCGTGGATTTGTCCAACCTTCTCGCGCAAATCGCCGACGACTTTCGCGGCGTTGTCGAGCCGGCTGTTCATCTGCGCCGTGGATTGCTGGAGATTTTCAGCGACGGTTTGCCCGAACTTATCGAGCCGCTCCTGGAGCCCGTTCATCTGCTGCTGGAGCATCAGCAGCGATTGGTCGGGCGGCACCGGTTTATTACGCTCGCGCACAACCACCACGATCAACACCCCCAGTGCCACGAGGATCGCAAGCCCGATGATGATAACGACGGATTCCACGCGCCCAAACTATCATCTGGCGGCGCCGGCGGCAATTCCCGGGTGGGAGTATTATGGTGAGACCAATTCCTTACGGTGAAACCGCCAAAGGGCCAGCATCAACATGATCACCACAAAATCGAGCGCATACAGACTCAACATGACGACATCGTGCAGGTGCATCAGCGTGCCCTGAAAAACCTGGAAGAAGACGTTGAAATCCTGATAGCTGGGCAGGATGTAATACAATGGGTTGGATGTCGAGCACAGGCCATTGCCAGCCGCGAAAGCGAGCACCGCAGCAATGATGGGATGAAAGAACAGCGACAACAGCATGGCGACCGATCCCAGCATTAGCTGCCGGCAAAACATTAGCCAGGGGGCCCAGTTCATGGCGGGGCTCAGGTCGACCTTCTCCGATTGCGCGAAGACGAGGATGGCTAAAGTCGCAATGACGGCATAGCCGGCCATGACAGCGACACCGCCCAGGTACTTGCCCAAGAGAAACTGAGTGCGGGACACCGGTTTGGAGAGCGTGAGGCGGATGGTGCCTCGGCGGATCTCTGAGGACACAGCGGTGCCGAAGATAAACAAAGCGACGAGGCTGCCACCGAACGAAGCGACCTGATAAAAAAATGCCTGCATCATGGATGATGCATTTTCCATGGACTCACGGAACTGTCGCTGCTCCGTTTCGCTCATTCGGTTGGTAACGGTCGACATGTTCGCCCCCCCCTTGCCGTCGCTGAAGCTGCTGGTGATGTTCTTTCGGGTCTTCGCCAGTGCAATTGAAAAGAAAACAGTTAATCCTAGGCAGGCGAGCATCAGGCCGAGCAACAGGCGCTGGTGGAGAAGCCCGCGAATGCTATCGGCAGCGATCAGAGAAATGGTCTTCATAATCGTGGCGGCTGATTGATGGATGAGAAAAAAATCTCTTCGAGAGACTGAGCCTCGGTTTCCTTGTGCGCGATTTCCACATGGTGCTGCTCCAGCAACCGTTCGATTTCTCCACAAGTGGCTTCGTCCGGGCATCGAATGGTAATCTGTCCCTGCATCAGGGTCACCTGAGCCGTCGTAGCGGACAAGGCCTCGACGACCGGCGCCGGCAGGCTCTTCACGATCAAGCGCACCATCCGTCCCGCCGACAACTCCTCAAGCGTTCCCACGCGCTTGAGCTCGCCATTTTGCAGAATCGCGACCCGGTCACAAACCGATTCCACTTCCGACAGAATATGGGAACTGATAAACACCGTCTTCCCGCGCTGTTTCAATTCCAGCAGAATATCTCGGAATTCCTTGCGCCCGACCGGGTCCAAACTTGAAGTAGGCTCATCCAGAATCAACAAATCGGGGTCCTGCAACATGGCCTGCGCGAAACCGATTCGTTGTGCCATGCCTTTCGAATACCTGGCGACGACTTTGTTGGCTGCATCCTCCAGTTGGAGCAGCTTCAATAATTCCGTGACGCGGCTCGATCGGGCGGCTGGTGGTACGCGCGCCAGGGCGGCGTAAAATTCCAACATTTTCCGGCCACGGTAATAGTCGTGCAGGTTGACTGTTTCCGGCAGATATCCCAACCGCCGGTGGACTTCGGTTTCGGTGGCGGGACAGTCAAACAAATACGCCGCGCCGACGGTTGGGCGAATCAAATTGAGCAACAGATGAATCGTGGTGGTTTTGCCGGCCCCATTCGGTCCGAGGAATCCGAAAATCTCCCCTTCCTGCACCTCCAGATTCAGATTGCGGAGGGCGGTCGTTTCCTTGCCGTTCCAGCCGGCGCGATACGTTTTGGAGAGACGCTCGATGCGGATGGCGGCCATGGTGGGCTAATGTCCCTCTTGGGTTCTTGTCGGGAATTCGACCGTTGGTTGTTGCTCCGTCAGCAGATCCAGTAGTTTCTCCAGGTCATCATTCTCCGTTTCCGAATAGCCCACGCTCATCCAGCGCACATTGCCTGCCTTATCAATGGCCACCATCGTCGGAATGGCACCCACGCCGTATCTGCCGGCAACCGCTTGGTCAGAGTCCAAAACGACGTGGAACAAATACTTCTTCCGCTCAATGAAATTGCGGACCTGATCGGCTTCCTCGCCCTGATTTACGCTGAGGATCTCCAGTCCACGGTCCTTGAATTTGTCTTGGATTTTTTGCAGGCCGGCCATCGCCATGCGGCAGGGGCCGCACCATGTGGCCCAGAAATCCAGCACGACCACCTTTTGTTCCCGATAGGATGCGAGCGAAACCGGACGATTGGATAAATCCATCAGGGAAAAATCGGGAGCGGGCTGGCCGACTTTGACACTGCCCAATTGCTGTACTTGACCACTACCTTGTCGATGCAGGCGGACCTTGACTTCATAATGGATGGCGATGGTGCCGATCACAAACGGCACGCCCAAGCCGATCCAGACGCTCCGAGGCAGCCCCATAATCCTCTGATCGACGCCAACTTAGCGATTGGCGGCGACAGAGGCAATCATATTCCTAGCCGTCGCAGTCATCCCGTCAAAGCACGCGGCTCACGACATTCGTAATGCCGGCTTGTGCACCCTCTTAACGAATTTTTCACACAAACGCACAGCGTTTTAATTACCTATTGGCGGCGCGTTGTCCGATAGTCACGGTGGGATAAGAACCAACGAAGCTGACTGACGGAAGTGGTGTCTGATGAAAACGAATGAGATCATTCAAGTGCTGCTGTACTTCGGGTTGCTGATCGTGCTGGCGCCCCTGCTGGGCGGGTTCATGGCGCGGGTGTTTCGCGGTGACAGGACGTTCCTGTCGGGCATGCTCGGGCCGGTCGAGCGCGGGATTTACCGGCTCAGCGGCGTGGACGTGACCGAGGAAATGTCCTGGAAGCGCTATCTTGGGGCGTTGCTGCTCTTCAATCTGATTGGTTTTATCTCATTGTGGGGGCTCCAAATGGCGCAGGTATGGCTGCCCTTGAACCCGCAGAAGTTCGCCAATCTGGCCTGGCACCTGGCGTTCAACACGGCCATGAGTTTTACCACCAACACCAACTGGCAGGCCTACTCGGGCGAGAGCACCATGAGCTATCTGACCCAAATGATCGGCCTGGCCGTGCACAATTTTACCAGCGCCGCCACGGGCCTGGCCGTGTTGCTGGCCATTATCCGCGGACTGCGACGCGCATCGGCAAGAACCATCGGCAACTTCTGGGTGGATCTGACGCGGAGCACCCTGTACGTGCTCTTGCCTCTGTCGGTGGTTGTCGCGCTCGTGCTGGTCAGCCAGGGCGTCGTGCAGAATTTCCGGGCGTATCCCGACGCGAAGCTGGTCGAGTCGTACACCACGCAGGTGCCGAAGACGGACGCCAGCGGCAATCAGGTCAAGGACGACAAGGGCAACGTGGTGATGGTGGACCAGAAGGTCGAGACCCAGAGCATTCCGCTCGGGCCGGCGGCCTCGCAGATCGCGATCAAACAGCTCGGCACCAACGGCGGCGGGTTCTACGGCCAGAACAGCGCGCATCCGTTCGAGAATCCGACGCCGCTGAGCAATTTCGTGGAAATGCTGGCGATCCTGCTCGTGCCGATGTCGCTCGTGTACACGTTCGGCGCGATGGTCCGCGACCATCGTCACGCCTGGGTCCTCTTTGGGGTGATGCTGACTTTGTTGGTCGGCGGGTTCGGCTTGGCATGGTGGGCGGAGACCCGGCCGAATCCAGCGCTCGGGCATGTGTCATCGCTGATGGAGGGCAAGGAAACGCGGTTCGGCGTGATGAACAGCGTCCTCTGGGGCACCGCGACGACTTGCACCTCGAACGGTTCCGTCGATGCGATGCATGACAGCTTTTCGCCGGTAGCGGGCTTTGTCACGTTGGCCAATCTCATGCTCGGTTGCATCGCCTTCGGTGGAGTCGGCGTCGGCCTGACGGGATTTCTCATGCACGTGCTGCTGGCAGTGTTTATCGCCGGGCTGATGGTGGGGCGCACGCCGGAGTATCTCGGCAAGAAAATCCAGGGATGGGAAGCGACCTGGGCCATCATCGCCATTCTCGTTCCGAGCCTGGTGATCCTGGCCGGTTCGGCAATTGCCTCCACTGTGCCAGTGGGTCTTTCGAGCCTGAATAACCAGGGCCCGCACGGTCTGAGCGAGATATTCTATGCCTACAGCTCGGCCGCCGCCAACAACGGCAGCGCCTTCGCGGGACTGAATGCCAACACCATCTTTTACAACCTGACGCTGGGCCTGGCGATGCTGCTCGGCCGGTTTGTCCCGATCACGGCCGTATTGGCGATCGCGGGAGGCTTTGCGGCCAAGAAGACCGTCCCGCCGTCGGTGGGCACGTTGCCGACCAACGGTCTGACATTCGGACTGGTGTTGCTGGGGGTGGTTCTGATCGTTGCGGCGTTGACGTTTTTCCCCGCCATGTGCCTTGGGCCGATCGTCGAGCACGGGCTGATGCTGGGGGGACGGGTATTCTAGGGAGGCAACCGGGCAGACGGGCGTAGTTTAACCAATTTTTAACGGGTTTTGTCGCCGGTTTAATTACCGCTGACGAAACAAAGGTGCCATAGTGGCGGGCAGAAGCGAGAGATTGTGCCAACTATGAACGCACACGAGATTATTCAAATCGTACTGTTCTTCGGCATCGGGATCGCCCTGACGCCGCCGCTCGGGAAATTCATGTGGCGCGTGTTCACGGGCCAACGAACGTTCCTGCATCCGGTTTTCCAGCCAGTCGAGAACCTGATTTACCGGTTGTGCGGCACCGACCCCACCGAAGAGATGTCGTGGGTGCGATACCTCTGGGCGGTGGTGATCTTCAGCACCGTCGGGTTCGCCGTGCTGATGGCCATGTTCATGACCCAGCAATGGCTGCCGCTGAACCCACAGAAGCTGGCGAATTGCTCCTGGCACCTGGCCTTCATGCAGGCATGGAGTTTCGCCTGCAACGCCGACTGGCAGTCGTATTCGGGCGAGTCCACCATGAGTTACCTGTCCCAGGTCCTGGGGATCATGGTGCACCAATTCCTCAGCGGTGCCGTGGGTCTGGCGGTGTTGGTGGCCGTCGGTCGCGCGCTCGCACGGCACACAACGAAGACCATTGGCAATTTCTGGGCGGACCTGAGCCGCTGCGTCCTCTACATCCAATTACCCCTCTGCGTGCTCATGGCCATTCCGCTGGCATGGCAGGGTTGCCCGCAGACGTTGAAGCCGTACCTGGATGCCAGGATTGTCGAGCCGTACACGACGCAGGTCCAGAAAACCGATGACAAGGGCAACCCGGTCAAGGACGACAAGGGCAACGTGGTGATGGTGGACCAGAAGGTGGAGACCCAGAGCATCCCGCTCGGCTGGCTGGCGTCGTTCATGCCCATCAAACAACTTTTCACGAACGGCGGCGGCTGGTTCGGTGTCAACAGCGCCCACCCATTTGAGAACCCGACACCGTTGACCAATTTTCTCGAAATGCTGGCAATCATCGTGGTGCCAATGGCGCAGATTTACATGTTCGGGCTGTTGGTCGGCAATTTGAAGCACGCGTGGTGTCTGTTCGCGGTCATGCTGGCCATGTTCCTGTTCTCGTTCGGCGTGGCGTGGTGGGCCGAGACGCGTCCGAACCCCGTCGTCGGAAACGTTCAGCCGTTGTTGGAAGGCAAAGAACAGCGCATTGGCGTGATGAACAGCGTCCTCTGGGGTGTCTCATGCACGGCCATCGACAACGGCTCGGTGAATTCGATGCATGATAGTTGGATGCCGCTGGCCGGGATGATGCCGATGTGGAACATCCTGATCGGCGAAATCATGTTCGGCGGGATCGGCTGCGGCATGTACTGCATGCTGTTTCACGTGCTGATCGCGGTGTTTATCGCCGGGCTCATGATCGGGCGAACGCCCGAGTACCTGGGCAAAAAACTCGATGCGTGGGTGGCCACGTGGGCGGTGATCGGCGTGCTGATTCCCAACGCCGCCGCGCTGATCCCCACGGCCATCGCCTGTGTCATTCCCCAGGGGCTGTCCAGTCTGACCAACGGCGGACCGCACGGCCTGAGCGAAATCCTGTATTGCTTCGGTGAAGCCGCCAACAACAACGGCAGCGCCTTTGCCGGGCTGAACGCCAACACGGAGTTCTACAATTTGGGCGCGGCCATCTGTATTTGGATCGGCCGGTTCATCCCGATCATCGCTGCGCTGGCGATCGTCGGCCACCTGGCCTCGCAAAAGACCGTCGAAGGCTCGTCGGGGACGCTGCCAACCCATGGCTGGACGTTCGGCCTCACGCTGACAGGGGTCATCGTCATTGTGGCCGCGCTGACCTTTTTCCCGGTGTTGTGTCTGGGACCGATCGTGGAGCACGGCCTGATGCTGGCCGGGCGCGTTTTCTAGGAGAACCTATGAGCACAAAAGTCGAAATCAAATACTCCGAGTTGGTGAAGCACGCGATCATCGACTCGTTCAAGAAACTGAATCCGCGCGACGAATTCAAGAACCTGGTGATGTTCGTGGTCTGGGTCGGATCGATCTGGACGACGGCGATCCTGTTCACCAGGGGCGGGTGCAACCTGTTCAACGTCCAGATTTGCCTCTGGCTGTGGTTCACGTGCCTGTTCGCGAACTTTGCCGAAGCCATGGCCGAGGGGCGCGGCAAGGCGCACGCCGACGCGTTGAAGAAGATGCGGACGAAAACGATGGCGCGCAAACTCGTCAAGGGCCGGGAAGAGTCCGTGCCCAGCGCCGAGCTGAAGATCGGTGAATTCTTCGTGTGCGAGGCCGGCGACACGATTCCCGCCGACGGCGAAATCATCGAAGGCATCGCCACCGTGGACGAATCGGCCATCACCGGCGAGTCGGCGCCCGTCATCCGCGAGAGCGGCGGCGACCGCAGCGCCGTCACGGGCGGCACGAAAGTGATTAGCGACAGGATTATTGTCCGTGTCACCGCCGAGCAGGGCAATTCGTTCCTGGATCGGATGATTGCAATGATCGAGGGCGCGCGCCGCCAGAAGACACCGAACGAAATCGCGTTGAACATCGTGCTGGTCAGCCTGACGGCGTTGTTCATCGTCGTGGTGTTCACCTTGCCGTCGTACGCGCTCTACAACGAGACAGCGGCGGGACAGAAGAACGTGGTGCTCACGTCGTATCCCGTGTTGTTGGCGTTGATCGTGTGTCTCATCCCCACGACCATTGGCGGATTACTGAGCGCCATCGGCATCGCGGGCATCGATCGGTTGATGCGGCGGAACGTCCTGGCGACCAGCGGGCGCGCCGTCGAAGCCGCCGGCGACGTGGATGTGCTGTTGCTGGACAAGACGGGCACGATCACACTCGGCAACCGCATGGCCACGGATTTCATTCCGGCACCCGGAGTAGCTGTGGAAGAACTCGCGGACTCGGCGCAACTGGCATCGCTGGCCGACGAAACGCCCGAAGGCCGGTCGATCGTCGTGCTGGCGAAGGAAAAATACAATTTGCGCGGGCGCGAAGTGGCCGAGCCGCAGGCGAAGTTTGTGCCGTTCACGGCGCAGACGCGGATGAGCGGCCTTGACCTGATCGATCCCGACGGCAAAGGCGTGCGCGTGATTCGCAAAGGCGCGGCAGAGGCGATTCGCCATCACGTGGAACAGCGGGGCGGTTTGTACCCCAAGCAGGTCGAGCAGACGGTATTCGACATCTCGACGCAGGGCGGCACGCCGCTCGTCGTCACGGACGGCGCGCGCGTGATGGGCGTCATCCGGCTGAAGGACATCGTCAAGGGCGGCATCCGCGAGCGGTTCGCCCAGTTGCGCAGGATGGGCGTGCGCACCGTGATGATCACGGGCGACAATCCCCAGACTGCGGCGGCGATTGCGGCGGAAGCCGGCGTGGACGATTTCATCGCGCAGGCGAAGCCCGAGGACAAACTGGCCCGCATTCGCAAGGAACAGGAGGGCGGTAAATTGATCGCAATGATCGGCGACGGCACGAACGACGCGCCGGCGCTGGCCCAGGCCGATGTGGGCGTCGCGATGAACACGGGAACGCAGGCCGCGCGCGAAGCCGGCAATATGGTCGATCTCGACAGCAATCCGACCAAGCTCATCGAGGTGGTCGAGATCGGCAAACAACTGTTGATGACCCGCGGCGCGCTGACGACGTTCAGCATCGCCAACGACGTGTCGAAGTACTTCGCCATTCTGCCGGCGATGTTTGGGTTGTTGTACGCGGCGACGGCGGGCGGCAAGGGTCCGCTGGACAAATTGAACATCATGGCGCTGCATTCGCCCGAGAGCGCGATTCTCAGCGCGGTGATTTTCAACGCGCTGATCATCGTGGCGCTGATTCCCCTGGCGTTGAGAGGCGTGAAATATCAACCGCTCGGCGCGGCGGTCATTTTGCGCAGGAACATGCTCATTTACGGCGTGGGCGGGATCATCATTCCGTTCATCTTCATCAAGTTGATCGACCTGTTCCTGGTGGCGGTCCATCTCGCCCCCTGAACCGGAGGAAAGGAACTGAACCATGAAACTTCTCATTCAATCGATTCGACAAACAATGGTGTGGACGGTCATCGCGGGAATTGCCTACCCGCTGCTCATGACGGGCGTGGCCCAGTTGCTTTTTCGCCATCAGGCCAACGGCAGCTTGATCGAGCGCAACGGCACGGTGGTCGGTTCCGAGTTGTTGGCCCAGCAGTTCACCGGCGACAAGTATTTCTGGCCACGTCCGTCCTTTGGCACCTACGCCACCGTCCCATCAAGCGCGAGCAACTACGGCCCGACAAGCCAGGCGCTGCAATCCAACGTGACCGCCAACGCGGTGGCGTTTCGCACCGGCAACAAGCTGGCGGCGGACACGCCCGTGCCGGCCGACATGGTATTCACGTCGGCCAGTGGACTCGATCCGCATATCAGCCCCGAGTCGGCGCGATTGCAGATCGCCCGCGTGGCTGCCGCGCGCGGCATGGCGGAAGACCAGCTCGAGACGGTGGTCGAGAAATTCGTCGAGCCGCCGCAATGGGGCGTGTTTGGAGAGCCACGGGTGAACGTGCTCGATCTGAACGTCGCCCTGGACGACATGCAGCCGAAGAAAGCGGAAGGGAGCGTTCCGACGAAGGGATAGGCGGGCGGTATGGAGAATCCTCCCCGTCGTCAACCAGAACGGCATTCCACACGCCAGCCGTCGGTAATGCGGCTGCGCCGGATACTGGTGCCGATCGACTTCGGGGATACGACGGTCGCGGTGCTGCAACATGCCGCGGCATTCGCGCGAGAGCACAAGGCGACCATCACCTTGTTGCACGTGGTCAAACCCGACGACTCGGAGGGCAGGCGCGACCTGTCCTCGATCACGGACGACCCCGTGGAAAGCGGCGAGCGCCAGCTCCGCCAGCTCGTGGACGTCATCTGGGGTGAGGAAATCTCCACGGATGTCGTGGTCGCCATCGGAAAGCCGCACATGCAGATTGTCAACGAAGCCAGGGAGACGGGCGCGGACATGATCATCATGGCCAGCCACGGTCCCGTCGGTGCGTGGGGGCTGATTCGACGAAGCACGACGACGAAAGTGATCCGACAAGCGCCTTGCCCGGTGCTGGTGGTCCAGCCCTTTGAACGCGGACTCATGCAGGACGCGGGAGCGGAGACGTATTATTGACCGCTAGGCGAAACCATGGGAGGCTCCCGCTTCCTGTGGCGTCGGTGGCCATCTAGGAATTCTTTCGTATGCGTCTTGGATACAAACTAGAACCCGGCAACGCGGCCTTGATGGAGCGGGCGGCGCGATTTCGCGACCGGCCCGGCGACGACCCGGCCCTGCGCGAAGCGAGGATGTTGGTGGGGCTGGGGCCCGGCGACGTGCTCGATGGGCGGTTCCTGATCGCCGAGCTTCTCAACCAGGGGGGGATGGCGGTGATTTTCAAGGCGCTGGATCTGCAGAATGGGGACCGCGAAGTGGCGGTGAAACTGCCGCACCTGGGATTGGAGAGCAACCCGGCGTCGTACGCGCGGTTCATGCGCGAGGAAGAGATCGGCCTGAGCCTGGGGCATCCGTTCGTAATGAAGTTCATCGGCGTCAACGGAAGCCGGTCGCGGCCGTACATCGTGGCGGAGTATCTGCACGGGGATACACTGGCCGACGTTCTCGGGCGGATCCGTCCGTTGCCGGAAAAGGACGCGTTGAAATTTGCGAGCCTGATCTGCGAGGCGCTGGAATACCTGCACGCTCACGCCATCATCCATCGCGACCTGAAACCGAGCAACGTGATGGTGTGTCCGGACGGCAGCATTCGCCTGATGGATTTCGGCATCTCGTACACCGAAGCGGCGCGGCGGGTGACGTACTGCGGTTTTTCCACCGCGATGGGCACCGCGGACTACGTCGCGCCCGAGCAGATCCGGGGCCGCCGCGGCGACCCGCGCACGGATGTCTACAGCCTGGGCGCGATGTTGTACGAGATGCTCACCGGCAAACCGCCGTTCGATGGCGACGACCCGTTTATCATCATGAACCGGCGGATGTCCGGCGACCCAGCCGCGCCGCGGAAACTCAATTCATCCCTTTCGCCGCAGGCCGAGGAGATCGTGTTGCGGGCGCTCCAGCGTGATCCGAACCGGCGATATCCATCGGCGGCGGCCATGAAAGCGGACCTCGACGCCCCAGAGAAGATGCGGCTCACGGGGCTGTGCGATACGTTGCGGGAATCGACGCGGTGGCGGCGGTTCCTGTTGTTGGCGCGCTGGATCACATTCACGTGCGTCATTCCGCTCATCATTCAGGTCATCCTGTTCTTCCTTCTGTGGCACCACTTCGCCCGGAAACGGTAGGCGTTTCTTCGGGGAGGCATGCAATCATGAATATCATCGCATGGCTGTTCTTTATCGTAGCGGCGATTCTCGAGGTCGGCGGCGACGCGACCGTGCGACGGGGGCTGAGAGGCCGAAGCATTGCCTTTGTGCTTGCGGGATGCGTGGCGTTGGCCGGGTACGGACTGGTTGTGAATTCGGTCAAATGGGATTTCTCGCGGTTGATCGGCGCGTACGTGGGGTTTTTTGTGCTGGTGAGCGTGTTCGTCGGTCGCATCGTGTTCCGTGAGACCGTGCCGTGGACGACGTGGCTGGGCCTTGCCCTGATCGTCGCCGGTGGCATGGTCATTCAATTCGGCCAACGATAGACGAACGGGGAGCGGCATCCATTTTTTGGATGGTGAAACCTCGTCGGGAGGCTAGAATGACGTTATGAGCGAGGAGCCACAACGTCCGAACCCGGATGCGTTGCTGGCGGAGATCCAGCGCGAGGAGAGCGCGGCCAAGCGCGGCCAGCTCAAGGTGTTCTTCGGCATGTGTCCCGGGGTCGGCAAAACGTACGCGATGCTCGAAGCGGCGCGCGCACGCCAGTCCGAGGGCGTGGACGTGGTCGTCGGCGTCGTCGAAACGCACGGCCGCAAGGAGACCTACGAATTGCTCGCCGGCCTGCCGATCATCACCCGCAAGAAGATCGAGTATCGCGGCGTCGTCCTGCAGGAGATGGACATCGACGCCATCTTGGAGCGGCGTCCGCAGCTCGTGCTGGTCGATGAGCTGGCCCACACCAACGCGCCGGGCAGCCGGCATCCAAAACGGTATCAGGATGTGCTGGAGCTTCTCGACGCGGGCATCGACGTGTACACCACGCTCAACGTCCAGCATCTCGAAAGCCGCGTGGACGTGGTGCAGCAGATTTCCGGCGTGCCGGTGCGCGAGGCGGTGCCGGATTCGGTGCTCGACCAGGCCGACGAGGTCGAGCTGATCGACCTGTCGCCCGACCAGCTTCGCAAGCGGTTGTCCGAGGGCAAGGTGTACATGGGCGAACGCGCCGCGACCGCCTCGGAGAATTTTTTCCGCGAGGAGACGCTCACGGCGCTGCGCGAGATGGCGCTGCGGGCGACCACCGAGCACGTGGACCAGGAGCTGCGGGACGTTATGCGGGCCAAACGCATTCACGTGCCGTGGAAATCCGGCCAGCGGCTGGGGGTCGGCGTCGGGCCGAGCCCGTTTTCGGGACAATTGATCCGCTGGACGCGGCGGATCGCGGCGGCAATGGATGCGCCGTGGATGGCGATCTACGTGGAAACCTCGTCGGCGCTGAGCGAGGAGGAGAAACGGCGCCTGACGAAGAACCTCTCGCTGGCGCGGCAGTTGGGCGCCGAGGTGGTGATGACGACCGGCGACGATATTGCCGGGGCGCTGCTGGCGGCGGCGCGCGAGCACGGCGTGACCCAGATCGTGGTCGGGAAACCGGTCGGAAGTCGACTGATCGGATGGCTGCGGGGCGGTTCGCTGGCGGATCGGATCATTCGTCGCGGCGGCGAAATCGACGTGCACGTGGTGGGCGGGGTCCACCAGGGCGGCGAGGCACGCCCGCGGCGGCCGTGGTCGGGGTGGGTGGGGTTCAACCTGGCGCGGGACTGCGGAGTGGGCGTCGGCGTGGTGGCGGCGGCGACGGGGTTCTCGTGGTTGCTGCAGACGGTGACGGGATACGGGGCGGTGGCGCTGGTGTATTTGCTGTGCGTGGTACTGTTCGCGATGCGCCTGAATCGGTGGGCCGTGCTGCTGATGGCCGCGCTGAGCGCGCTGGCCTGGGATTGGTTTTTCATTCCGCCGGCCTTTACGTTTCGGATCAGCTCGGCGCACGACGTGATGATGTTCACGATGTTTTTCGTCGTGGCGCTCGCGATGGGGCACACGACGCATCAACTGCGCGCGCGGGAAGCCGCGGAACGACGGCGGGAGCGCCGCGCCTCGGCCTTGAACCGGCTGCTCGAAAGCGTGACCGCGAGCGCGTCGCTCGAGGACGGCCTGGCGCGAGCGGTGCAGGAGGTGGACGCCCTGTTTCGGTCGCGGACCGCCGTGCTGTTGTCGACGGCGGACGGTCGGCTGGAAGAGCTGCCGCACCCGACGAGCACGTTTTCGCCGGACCCCAAATCGCGGGCGGTGGCGGCGTGGGCGTTCGAGAAGGGGCAGGCCGCGGGGCGGTTCACCGACACGTTGCCGGACGCGGACGCATTGTATCTGCCGCTGCAGACGTCAAAGAACCGGCTCGGCGTGTTGGGTATGCTCTTTCAGGAGCGCGACACGTGGACGCTGGACGAGAACGATTTGCTGGAGACGTTCGTGGCGCAAATCGCCATCATGATCGACAGCTATCGTGCGATCGAGACGGCTCAACAGGCGCGCATGGCCGAGGAATCGGAACGGCTGCATCACACGCTGCTGGATTCCGTGTCGCACGAATTAAAGACGCCGCTGGCGGTGATCGGCGCGGCGACCGAGGGGCTGGACACGCAATTGAAAGACGCCGGGCTGCCGCTGACCGAGACGTTCCTCGCCGAGATCAAGGCGGCGAACCGCCGGCTGGATCGCATCGTGTCCAATCTGCTCGACATGACGCGCATCGAATCGGGCCGCCTGCCGCTGAACATCGAACTGGGCGAGGTGCACGATCTGCTCGAATCGGCGGCGAGCCAGGTCGAGAACGAGGTCTCGCGCGAGCGCGTCCGCATCACCGTGCCGGGCAACGCGCCGCTGGTGCGATTGGATTTCGGGTTGATGGAACAGGCAATCTGCAATCTGCTCGTCAACGCCGCCGAGCACAGCCCCGCCGGCTCGCCGATCGATGTCTCGGCGCAGATCGACAGCGGCACGCTGGAGTTGCGGGTGCGCGACCACGGCGCGGGCCTGGCGCCCGGCGAGGACAAGAAAGTGTTCGGGAAATTCTACCGTGGCCCGGGCTCGCGGCCCGGCGGAACGGGGCTGGGGTTGTCGATCGTCCAGGGAATCGTCGGCGCCCACCGCGGCGAGATTTCTGCGGGCAACGATCCCGAAGGCGGCGCGGTGTTTACGATTCGGATTCCCGTCGAAACGGGGGAAAGGCCGGCATGACCACTGGCACGCGAAGCATTCTCGTGATCGACGATGAGCCGCCGATCCGGCGCCTGTTGCGGCTCACACTCGAGCCGCAGGGCTATCAGATTTACGAGGCCGAGAGCGGCGAGCTCGGCCTCCAGGAAGCCGCCGCGCGCCGGCCCGACGTCATCATCCTCGACCTCGGCCTGCCGGACATGGATGGCGTCTCCGTGCTCAAGCGCCTCCGCGAATGGAGCCACACGCCCGTCCTCGTCCTCTCCGTCCGCGCCCGCGAAACCGACAAGGTCGCCGCGCTCGACAACGGCGCCGACGATTATCTGACCAAGCCGTTCGGCACGGAGGAATTGCTCGCCCGCCTCCGCGCCGTGCAACGCCGCGCGCCCGAAGCCCACGAGGAACCGATCTTCGTCAACGGCGATCTGAAAGTCGACCTCGCCTCGCGTGCGGTCACGTTGAAGGGCAAGGAAGTCCGCCTCACCGCGACCGAGTATGCGCTGCTCCACGAGCTCATCCGTCACGCGGGCAAGGTGGTCATGCACGCCCAACTCCTCCGCTCCGTCTGGGGCCCGAACTCCGAGAGCCAGTCGCAGTATCTCCGCGTCTACATCACCCACCTCCGCAAAAAGCTCGAGACGCCCGGCAGCGGCAAGTTGATCCAGACCGAGCCGGGCATCGGGTATCGGTTGCTCGTGAGGGAGTAATCCGCCTTCGATAGGGCTCCGGCAGCTAAGTGAGTGAGACCAACTCGTCATCATCGTCTCCAGCCATCCACGCCGGAACCCCGGTGCAACTGGGGGAGGCTGGCCGGCACCCCTCACGCGGCGCTATTGTAGGGCAGGCGGCCCGCCTGCCAACCGGGCCGGCAACCACCACGCAACCCCGAAACCGTTCGGCTCAGGCCCCCGTCGAACTCGGAACCGGCCGGGGCTGGATCGACCGAACGCACACCACGCCGCCACGAGCCCGTCGCCTGCGAAATTGTTCGCATGGCACCAAGGGGGAAGGGGAGGTTAGGGACTTCGCTAGGGGATGTTGCGCGTGCCTTGGCACTCTGGGTCAGAACATTTGAGATAAACTCCAAAGCGCCCCAGCACAGCAACCATAGACCTGCCGCAAGCAACCCCTGCTTTGCCTGCACAGATGACATCCGTCCCGATCTTGTCGCCGCGACGAATGGAGTAACAGCTGTCGCATTTCGGATAATCCATGCAACCAACGAACACCCCGTGAGGCCCTCGCACGAGAACTGTCGTTGACCCGCATTTTTGACATTTTCGGTCTGTTTGAATCGGTCGGCGCGTACCTGGTGCGACTTCTGTGTCGCTGCCGAGCTTATGCATTTCGATCAATTCTTCACAAGTTCCTGCGAACGGAAGACGCCGCATGTGCTCGGTAGACTGACCATCACGTTGAGACAAAATGTTTAGACTTCCCTCCCAAGCAATTTTGCGGTCTACAAAGGCGAATTTTTGATGCATTCCGCTCCGCTCGACCACTTGCACACCCATGTTCTTGAGGGCAGCCAAGACCTCCTCCGCTTGCCGAAGCATATTACCGCGCTGCTCTCCCAGCGGTTTTGTGAAAACGCGGATCTCAATCCCTTCCGCGATCTTTGATCTGAACAAGTTGAAGAACTGATGGGTCCGCGCAGCCGTTAGGAATGGAGATACGATGACGATTTCTGACAATGCCTTCCGCAAATCAGCGAAGAACGCCGCGTAGAAGTTACGTTCCGTGTAGAGAGCGCTTGCGTTTGGGTCGATTGAGTCATTGTGAGGATCAAGCAGCATGGCCCACCGCTCAAAGTCCTCGCAGAAGTAGGTATCAATGATCTCTTGGGAATCAACGACCTCCCCTTCCTCTAGGATTTCAGAGAGGACCTTCAAGAGGATTGCGCCTGATCCTAATTTTGAGAACAGATATTCCACGTTCGCAACGACGGCAAGTTGGGCCTGCGCTCGGGTAATTGCGACGTTGATCAGCTTCGCAGCGCCGCTGGACAATTCTGTGCCGTCCACCTGTGGTGCTGGACCGTACCGCGGCATCGGCCCCTCGGCGACATCGAAGAGGATGACATCCTTTTCCATGCCCTGGAACCGGTGTACAGTTGAGACGTTCAAATGTTTCAACGCGTCGTCGGTGTCGCCAATGATCATCTTAATCAATCTTGCTTGGTGCCTGTAAGGAGTGATTACCCCGACCCTGTCGATCTTTGCGGTTGCGGCCGCTCGTCTGGCGAGCTCCGCGGTCAGGACTGCGCTGTAAAGATTGTATCGACCCCCTTGGTCTAAGCGACAGCTCCACGGGTCGGTCGAGGACGTGTCGTAAAGAATCACGGGCGCCTTGCCAAGCCGCGACTCATGTAGCACGTCCGCAATCTTACGCAACGCGTCAGGGTCCAGATGGTCGTGTTGCTCACCGCGATAGATGATCTTGTTGGATATCGCTGAGATGCTCGGATGCATACGATACTGTTCTGACAGCCGAGCAAGCCGCGGCTCATCCCGCCCATCATCTACCGCCCTTTGAATGCCCGCCTGATGGAAAATTTCGCGAGCCAGCCACTCCCGCGTCATTTCGGTGTCGCCGATGGAGATCGGTGGCAGTTGACGGAAGTCACCGACAACGACGACCTTTTGTGAAGCGCGGGTTGCAGCAAAGTAGAGATTCGGCAGCGGCGCCATGCTTGCTTCGTCGACTACTAGGACATCGAACTTCTGATCATCGAACTGCTTCGTTATGGTCGCTTTGGTCAATGTGGTGGCAATAATCTTGGCGTCGCGTAATACATTGTCGCGAATTGTCTCTAATTCCTTCTCAACGGCACGACATTCTGCGTTTAGCCGGTCATTTTCAGCATTCAATTTTCGCAAGTATTCTGAAAGCGTTGCGGGCGAGGTTCTACCTCTTTCCAATCGCTTCTGCGAGTCGGCCTCCAATTGGCTGGCAAGCATGGCGGCTTGATTGGCGGCGTCGATAATCTGCCTATGCCTGTTAGTTGAAGCAGCGACTGTATTCTGGGCTATCGTCAACTGGCCTTGTATTCGTCCCATCTCCGCCTGCAACTTCGTGGGGTTCAGCCCTAACAATAATCGCTTAATTGTTCCCGCAGCATTTGCGTAGGCCGACTTTTCTTGGGCTTCCTGTAATTGTGCGGAGATTCGTTGGTCGTCCTGCTTTGCGGTTGCAATCGCGGCCTCAGCGCGTTGAGCGTTCGCCTGCAACTCATTTGCTTTTCGTCGCGATTCCTGTGCGTGCGATAATAACGCCAAGAGTTCCTTCACGTTTGATAGCTGTTCTCGGGCGTTGGCCGTTTCCGCCCGAAGTTGTGCGAGACGGTCCATCAGGTGTTGCCCCAACGCCGCTGCCACTCTCTCCGGAACGACCATTGGGAATTTGTCTGGCAAATCCGACTCTCCAACGCTCCCATAACGCAGGAACTTGCCGCCCTGATAATCAGCAGAATGCTCAAGCAATTTAGCAACGCTCGCGATGGCATTGTTCGTCGCGACGTTAGTGTGAGAGGCCATCAGTACCCGAAGCCCGCGATTGACCAGGGCCGCCAAGAGGAATCCTATGGTCGTTGTCTTACCGGTGCCTGGTGGACCCCAGATGAAACTGACGTCGCTCGCTAATGCCTTGCGGATAGCCTCCTGTTGATCGGTATCGGGAGGCGTTGTTGACACTGGCAGGCCAAGCTCGCCTTGCTCGCGGCCAATTCGAGCCGTAGTAAATCCAAATACGCATTGTGGCAAACGCGTATCGAAACTGCGTTCGCCATCGAGCACTTCCTTGTACCTTTTTCGGAGCGCCTCCAATAGGTACCAAAGATTCGTTATCAGACGCGCTTCTGCAATTGACTTGCCACAGTCGTTTTCAATCCCGACAGCAACCTCGCTTCCTTGAGCGGAGACAACCTGTCCCGAATGCTTTTGCCCACCGATCTCCACCTCTGCGGGTGCGTCATCCATTACGATCAACGGGCTCTCGGTTGAGAAGACATAAACGAAAAAGGGACCTTCGCATCGGACAAACCGACCGTCATGAACAGTGACCACGGAACCTCCGCGTCCACGCTTGATGGCAGCAATTTCGTCTTCAAGCGCTTGGTTGAAGTCCCGTATGAGCCATTTGTCTTCGTTGGACAACTCTGGCACGGTCACCAAAATACGAAATTTAGCCATGGCTAACAAGCGGCATCCAGGCGGCAAGCACCCCGAAGGGATACATTGCTCGTCCGAATGTTCGCGTAGGATTTCGAGAGGGGGCTTTGAATTGATTCCGCAATGCGATTAAGCGAACGGCCCGCGCTCGCCGCGCGCGGCTACAGAAGATGCGCTGATGACAGCGCACGCTACATGATGCGGCGGGGACGCCTACCCGAAGAAGATTCGCGTCAATTCGCGCCCTTCTCGCCGAGCATCCGCATCCATCTGTGGCTGGCCGCCCTTGCCGACTTCACGCCCACCATCCGCGCTAATCTGCGTGCATCTGTGGCTGGCACTTGATAACACCCTTGCGGAAGCCCACAAAAATCGGCTATAACGGCTCGCAATGAGCACGCGGAGCATCGCGCTCGCCAACCAAAAGGGGGGCGTCGGCAAAACCACCACAGCGGTCAGTGTGGCGGCCTGTCTCGCCGAACGCGGCAAACGCATCCTCCTGCTCGATCTCGATCCCCAAGCCAACGCCACCAGCGCTCTCGGCGTGGATAAACTCTCCGGCGGCAGCGTCTACAAAGCCCTCCTCGGCGGCGCGCAACTGGCGGATTCGATCCGGCCCAGCGGCCACGAGAACCTCGAAATCATCCCGAGCGAAGTCGATCTCGCGGTCGCCGAAGTGGACGTAGCGCGCGCGGAAAATTATCTCCAGCGGCTGCAGTTCGCCCTCACGCCGATCCAGGGGGCCGACCGGTACGAATTCATCATCGTCGATTGTCCGCCGTCGCTGGGGATCCTGACGATGAACGCGCTGGCGGCGGTCGACAGCGTCCTCGTCCCGATGCAGGCCGAGTATTTCGCGCTGGAAGGCCTCGCCGTCATCACGCGCGTGCTCCAGCAAATCCGCGACAGCGGCGCCAATCCGCAGTTGGAACTCCAGGGGATCGTGTTGACGATGTACGACGGGCGGACGAACCTCGCGCAGCAGGTGGCGGCGGAGGTGCGCAAACATTTCCCCGGCAGAGTCTACAAGACGGTCATCCCGCGCACGGTCCGGCTGGCCGAAGCGCCGAGTTTCGGGAAGCCGATCACCACCTACGACGCCGGCTCGTACGCGGCGCAATGTTATCGGTCGTTGACGGAAGAATTGCTGGCGCAACCGTGGCCATTGACCGCCGCGGAGACCGCGCCCGCACCCGCGCCGGTCCACACTCCCGTCCCCACCGCAAGCTGAGCGCGGCGAAGGCCGGTGTTTGTGTCCCCAAAGACCTCTGCAGTAAGACAGATTTTCCACATGCCCCCCTCACCCTAACCCTCTCCCCCGGAGGGGCGAGGGAATCGTTCATGCATGCGCCGCCACCTTGGAGAACGCCTCGCCCCTCCGGGGGAGAGGCCGGACCCGCTGTCGTTTGCGGGGACGGGTGAGGGGGCCGTCGTCGAATGAATCACGTCCCCGCCCTACTACATCTGCGCGCGGGTCCTGTCGTCGATCATCCGAACTTCGAGGCTGTAAAATTCCTGCGGCGACCTGCCGTGCGCAATCGCCATGCGCATCTTGTCGGCGGTGTATTTCACATACATGCCGGGAACCTGCGACGTTTGCCACGCATCCGACCACGTCGAGTCGCCCTTGTTCGCTTCCAGGAACGCGTCGACCACCGCCGGCGCGAGCGGCACGCGATGAGTGAATTTGTCGCCGCTGCCATCCGTCCGCCAGACCGAGCCGGAGTGGATCACCTCGCGCGCGGAACGACCGCTGAAATCGGCCCCGTTGTACGTCTCGCCGGGGTTGCCGATGTAGACGGCGATGGTCAGGTCATTCGTGGCGAACGTCTCGCGCGTCCGCGTCTCGACCAGGTCCATGCCGTAGCCGACGTCGTTGTAGTTCGTGCCCTCCCACGCCACGAGGCTGGTGTTGGTCGTGTAGCTCTCCTTGAGTTCGGCGTAATACCCCTTCTGCGCGGGAATATCGCCGGTGGTCAACTGCGTGAGCGTGGGTTTCCCGTAGCGCTGGGTGAGGGCATCCCGCGAATCACCGAGCCAGGCGTCGGCGGTCGCGGCGAGGCCGAGCAGCGCGGCGATCGCGGCAAGAATCGAAGTGGATTTCATTCATCCTCCTGCATGGATCACAGTGTACCGCAACCGGCTCTGCGCGCAAGGCGGAGTGGAGCGGGGCGACCAATCCGCGGGCCTTCCCCTCACCCTGACCCGCCTTCGCCACACGACGGGCTTCGGCGGGGACGGGTGAGGGGGAATCCGTGGCCCGTCCGCGCGGGGTCCCGCAGATTGGTCTTGACAGAAGCGGCGGCATTTGGTATCGATACCAGCCGAATCAGTACACGAGTTCGACCGGGTGCAACCTTCAACGGGAGTGTGACGATGAATATGCGACTCGCAATTTCGCTGGCCGCCGCCGGCCTCGCCGCAACGCTGGCCAACGCGCAAAACCTTCTCATCAACGGCGATTTCAACGACCCGAGTTCGTCGAATGCGCCGACCGCCTGGAACACGTGGTCCTATGGCGGCGGCTGGGCCAACCATCAGATCGACGCCTCCGGCTTCGACGGCTCGTACTACATGGCCGATGGCGGCGGCTCCAGCGCCGGCGGCGGCGAGTATCAGTACGTCGCGGGCAACGCCGGGTTCACCTACACGCTCACCGTCGAGAGCGGCGCCCAGGCCTGGTGGCTGCCCTACGGCGAAATGCGGATGTTCTTCCTCGACAGCAGCAGCAACCAGCTCGCGGAAAGCTTCCAGTCCACGGTCGACCCGGCCGTCTACGGAAATAATTACGACATCCCGCATCCGTGGGCGAGTTACACATTGACCGCGGTCGCGCCCGCCGACACCGCAATGGTAAAGGTCGAATTCGCCGAGCCCAACGGGACGGGAACAGTGTGGTTCGACAACGCAGTGCTGACGGCGATTCCCGAGCCGAGCACGGCCGCGCTGATCGTCGCGGGCCTGGCACTGATTGGCTGTCGGGTGAGGCGTGCCAATCGGCGCTCGCGTTGCGGTTGAGCCAATTCTTGATTATTGTTCGGACGTAGCCTCATGAGAGTCCGCGAGCGGAGTCATGGTCCCATCTGCGTCGCGCTGGCCCTGGTGATTCTCACAGCCGTCAGGCCCGTTCAGGGCGCTAACGGCGCCAGCGACAACGCGTGCAACTCTGCCTACAGCGGCCCGAGCTGGAGCAACGGACAGAACGGCGGCACCGGCTTCGGCCCGTGGTCGCTGTTCCAGACCGGCGGCGGGACGGTGAGCTTCTTCGCCACGAGCGCCTCCGACAACGGTTTCAACTGCACCAGCGGCGGCGGCATCAACGGGGGTTGCGGCCGGTCGTGGGGCGCGTTTGCCAACAACGGCGCCATCGCCAACGCCCGCCGCGCGTTCACGGGCACGCCGAACTACCTGCAGGCGGGCCAGAGCTTTTCCTTCGCGATCGACAACGGCTATGTCGACGGCAGCGGCGGCGCGGTCGGAATCGCGCTGGAGAACGCCAGCAGCAACACCGTCTGGGAGTTTCATTATGTGGGCGGCAATGCCGCTGGCGCGTATTCGATCAACGACGCCTCCGGCGCGGTCAACACGGGAATCTCGTATACCGAAAACGGGCTGACGATCGTGTTCACGCTCACGTCAACGAGCAGCTACTCCGTCGCGATCACGTCCCTCAGCGGCTCGACCACGAACCTCACGGGCACGCTCGCGAATCCGGCCGGCGGCCAGGCCATCAGTCAGTTCCGCTTCTACAACAACGCGCCGTTGAGCGGCAATAGCTGCAGCTACAACGTCTTTCTGAATGCCCTCGGCGTGAGTTGTCCGGCATACACCGTCTCGGCGCCGGCGAATCAAACCTTGTGCGCGGGCAATACCGCCAGTTTTTCCGTAACCGCCGGCAGCGCCGCCTCGCCGGGCTATCAATGGCAGGTCAGCGCCGACGGCGGCACGACGTGGAACGCCGTCAGCACCGGCTCGGGCGGGACCACCACGAATTACACGACCGCCGCGACGCAGGCCGGCGACAATGGCAAGCTGTACGAATGCGCGGTGACAGATGGTTGCGGCAATTCGATCACGAGCTCCGTCGCCGCGCTCACCGTCGTCACCAACATCGCCATCATCACGCAGCCGAGCGCTCAGACCGCTTACATGGGCGGCACCGCCACCTTTGCCGTCGTCGCCTCGGCCACGACCTGGCAATGGTACAAGGGACCGACGGGCAGCGGCACGGCATTGACCGACGGGGGATCGATCAGCGGCGCGACGAGCGCCACGCTGAATCTGACCGGCCTCGCCGCGGCGGACAACGACGCGAACTTCTATGTCATCGTCGGCGGTTGTGGCGGGCCGCCGCAAACATCCACGGGCGCCGCGCTGACCGTCACGGGCTTCGATCCGTTCCTGAAAGCCAGCGGGATCAACATCCGCAATGGCCGCGGCAGCGGCGACGTCGTGCCCCTGCACGGCGCGAATTTCGGCGCGTGGTTGCTGATGGAACCGTGGATGTGCCCGATGAATTCCACAACCAATCTGCCGGACAATTACTCGGTGATCCAGACTCTCGATGGCCGCTTCACGACGACAACCGAACAGAGCCTGATCCGCACGTACCAGTACAATTGGATCGCCACAAACGACCTCGATAACATCCGCGCGCTGGGCATGAACCTCATCCGCGTGCCGTTCTGGTGGGGCGACATGGAAACCTTGAGCGGCGCCTGGCGCGCGGATGCCTTTGACCGATTGGACTGGGTCGTCAGCAACGCCTGGCAACGCGGCATCTACACCGTCCTCGATTTCCACGGCGTGCCCGGCGGCCAGAGCGCCTCCGAATCGACCGGGCAGGCGAATCAGAACCAGTACTGGACGAGCACGAACAACCAGTACCAGACCGCGCTGATCTGGTCGAATGTCGCGGCGCATTTCCGCGGCAATCCCGCCGTGGCGGCGTACGACCTGATGAACGAACCCGTCGGAGCGCCCTCGCAACTTTCGCTCTGGTACATGTACACGAACCTGTATCAGACCGTCCGCGCGGTGGATCCCGATCACATCTGCATCATGGAAGGCGCCTGGGCCGGCACCGGCACCAACGGCGCATCCCTGAACTGGCAGTGGGACGTGTTGCCGCCGCCGTCGATGTTCAACTGGAGCAACGTGGTCTATTCGATGCACGCCTATCCCCTCTCCACCAACCTCAGCGGCGTGCAGACCGAGATCAACAAACAGACCAGTGATTTCGTCAGCCACCAATCCTGGAACGTGCCCGACTACATCGGCGAGTTCCAGGCCTACGCGACCTCCGCGGCCTGGCAATACGCCGTCACGCAGTTCGATACGAACGGGATGAGTTGGTCCATGTGGGCGTACAAGGCCACCGTCGGCACCAACGGAAATTCGTGGGGCATTTACGATCCCACCGGCACCGGCCTCCCCAAACCCAATCTGCAGACCGATTCGTCGACCACCATCTCCAACGATTGGTCACAATGGAAAACCGCCACGGCGTTCAGCATCACGTCCTATCTCCAGCAGTACCTGGGTGGGCCGCTCGCCGTGGCGGATTCCTACACCGCGACTTCGGGCGTGGCGTTGGCCGTCAACGCCGGCGCGGGCGTGCTGGCCAACGATCTCGACATCAATCACAGCCAGCCCGGCATCCAGCTTCAAGCCGTGCTCGTAAGCGGGCCATCCAACGGCCAGTTGACCCTCAATGCCAGCGGCTCGTTCTCCTACACGCCGAACTCCGGCTACATCGGCCCCGATTCGTTCCGCTACCGCGTCTACGATGGCTACCAGTATTCCGTCAACATCGCCACGGTGTCGATCCAGGTGAACCTCGGCCCGGTTCCCGCCGCGCCGACGGGCGTCACCGCCAACGCGGGCGACGACGAGGTGTCGCTCAATTGGGATAGCTCGGTCGCCAACGGCTACAACGTCTATCGCGCGACTATCAGCGGCGGTCCGTACACCAACGTGGTCAGCGGACTCGCCAGCATTTCGTACACGGACTCCGGCCTCGCCGACGGCACGACGTATTATTATGTCGTCACTGCCTACAATGTGTACGGCGAAGGCTCGAACTCGCTCGAGGTCAGCGCCACGCCAGTCTCGGCCTACCAGCAGTGGCAGATTCAGTACTTCGGCAGCCTGACCAACCCCGCCGGCGCGGCCAATGTCGATGCCGACGGCGACGGCTTCACGAACCAGCAGAAATTTTTCGCCGGCATCAATCCGACCAACCCGGCTACATCATTTCGCATCACCAGCCTCGTCGAGACCGGCCGCGACGTGCTCGTCAGTTGGATGAGCGGGCTCGGCGTGACCAACGCGCTACAGGCGACCGCGGGCGACGCCAACGGCAACTACAGCACCAACAATTTCGCCGACATCTTCACGGTCACAAATACGTTGGGCTCCGTCACCAATTATGTCGACCCCGGCGCGGCCACCAATGCGTCCACTCGCTACTATCGCGTTCGCGTCGTGCCCTGAAGATGAATGAGATGAACCTCGGGAACGAAGAATGTGGCTGCCGAATCCGCCGGCTGAAACCGCAGGCCTTGGCTGTTTTCATCCTGTGCGCAACCGCGTCAGCGACAATCGCCGCGTCCAGCCTCGAATTCCTCCACGCGAAGGGGACCAGCATCGCCGGCGACAACGGCCCGGTCATCCTCAAAGGCGTCAACCTCGGCAACTGGCTTCTGAACGAGATGTGGATGATGGCGATGTGGCGCGACGGCGACCCGAAAGACCAGTGGCAGATGGAGCAACTGCTGACCCAGCGGTTCGGCGCCGCGGAAAAAGACCGGTTGCTCGACGTGTTTCGGGAGAATTGGATCCGGCCCCGCGATTTCGACATCATCAAATCCTGGGGATTCAACGTCGTGCGCCTGCCGTTCAATTACACGCTGCTCCAGGACGACGCGGCGCCCGACCGTCTCCGCCCCGATGCATTCCGCTGGCTGGACGCCGCCGTCGACATGGCGACAAAAGCCGGCGTGTACGTGATCCTCGACATGCACGGCGCGCCGGGTGGCCAGAGCACCGACCAGTGCACGGGCCACATTGGACAGAACAAACTCTGGGAGCCGGCCAATCGGCAGCGCGCCGCGTTCCTGTGGCGAAACATCGCCGAGCACTACCGGAATTCTCCCACCATCGCCGCCTATGACTTGCTGAATGAGCCGTATTCCAACTACAAGGGCGACAATGACGATGTGGCGGTCGTCGGAATCATGGATCAGTTGGTCCGCGCCGTGCGCGAGGTCGACCAGCGGCACCTGATTTTCTGCGGGGCATCCCAGCGCGGGATCGCGATCTACGGTCCGCCGTCGTCACACGGCTGGCAGAACGTCGGGTACACCGACCACTTTTATCCGGGCGTCTATGGCGGCGATCGCACACCGGACGTCCACGCGCGGTACATCAGCCGCGACCTGCGGACTGAAGCCGAGATGCTCCGCCGCTGGAACGCGCCGTTCCTCGCCGGTGAATTCAACGTCGTCTTCGACAACGCCGGCGGCGCCGCGATGATGCGGCACTACTACGATGTCCTCGCCGGCTACGGCTGGGCGGCCACCATGTGGTCGTACAAACTCGTCAAGCCCGAGGCGGGCGCGCACCCGGACAGTTGGTACATGGTCACCAACCACGATCCGCTTTCCATCCCGGAATTTCGTTCGGCGGCGAAGGACGAGATCGAAGCCTTCCTCAAAAAACTCGGCGCGATCGACTACGCGCAGAATGAAGAACTGCGGGCCGCCCTGACCAGCCCCACCGCGCCCGCCCTCACACTTCGGGAATACCCGATCATTCCCGTCCCAGCCCCACAGGACGCGCTTACCAACGGCTGGAGGAGCGCCGACGTGGGTAGTCCGTTGCTGGCGGGCGGACAGCGCGTCATCGGCGAGACCGGGATCGAGTTGTTCGGCGGCGGGCGCGACGTGTTCGAGGGAAACGATGAATGTCATTTCGCGTGGCACGATGTCGGCGACCATTTCGCGCTGGCCGCGAATGTGACCCCGCCATTTGACACGCACACCTACGCCAAGGCGGGCCTGATGTATCGCGCGAGCCTGAAAGCCGACGCCCCGATCGTCATCCTCTCGCTGAATCCCAACGGCGCGTGCACATTCGCGTTTCGACGGCAGCCGGGCGCGCGCATCACGGAAACGACCATCGTCCCCGCAGGCAAAACCAAAGCGCTGCGCCTGGTCCGCAACGGAACACGATTTGAAGCGACCGCGCTCGATAATGACGGCAAACCCCTGGCCACGCAGGCTGCGGACCTGCCGGAATTCTCCGCCGCGCCGGGCGAACCGGGCATCTTCGTGCTCAGCCACGACCCGATGCTCCTCACCAAGGCCTCGTTCACGAACATTCAACTCCGCCCGCAGCCGTAGAATTGACACCGCGACACGCGAGAGGTAAATAACGTCACCATGGGCGAGCGACGAAAGGGCAAGGTAACGATGAGCGATATCGCCCGCGCCACCGGGCTTTCGCCGATGACCGTGTCCCGCGTGCTCGGGACGCAAGGAACGGTGTCCGAGGACAAGCGCAAACGCGTGCTCGCGGCCGCGAAGCGCCTGAACTACCACCTCGACATCGTCGCCCGTCAATTGCGCGCCAAACACACCTTCCAGCTCGGCGTGGTCGCCCCGTTCCAGGGACTGGTCGGGACGTTTTATTTCGGGCGCATCCTGCAGGGCATCCAGCAGGTGTTGACGGGGACCGAGTATCACATTTCGCTGTTCGACAGCCTGTCGGAGGATTTCAACGACATCCGCAAATGCGCCGCGCTGTGCCACGAACGCCGCGTCGGCGGGCTGATTCTCGTCGCACCCGCGCTCAGCGCCCGGTTCCCCCAGACGTTCGCCAACCTCAAAATGCCGATCATCATCGTCGGCAGCACGCCGAAAAACAAGGCGATCAGCCACGTCGACGTCGATAACTACGGCGGAGCCCACGCGATGACCGAGCACATCATCCATCTCGGCCACACCAAAATCGGGTTCATCGGCGGACGACGCGACCTGCAGGACGCGATCCAGCGCGAATTGGGATTTCGCAAGGCCATGAAGCAGCACGACATTCTCGTGCAGGATGAATGGGTGATGGAAGGGGAGTACGAGACGCGAAAAGCCTTCCACATCTCGATGGACCTGCTGGCGAAGAGCAATCGTCCGACCGCGATTTTCGCCGCGAACGATCTCATGGCCTACGGCGTGATTGATGCCGCGCGCATGCTGAATATCAAAGTGCCGGATGAACTGTCCGTCGCGGGGTTCGACGACCTCGACGAATCGGCCCTCTGTGTTCCGGCGTTGACTACCGTGGCGCAGCCGATGATGGAGCTGGGACACGTGGCCGCCCGCTACCTGCTCGATGTGCTCAACCTACCCGAGCCGCCGGAGATCCTGCATTCGCAACTGCCGGCCCGGTTGGTGCCCCGCAGCTCGACCGCCGCGCCCGGCGGAGGCCGCCCGGAGCAGACGCTCGATCCTTCCCGATTCAAGCTCTCCCAGGCGAACTAGGCGGCTTGGCAGGATGCGCCTTATGTAGCCCGCGGCTCTGTCGGCGTGCCACAGCAGGGGTGACGGATCGGGCGAAAACCGGCGATTTTCCGAGTATGAAAGGTCGGGCCGGTGGCGTTGTGGGCGGAAATACCTGTCTTTGGGGTTGACAAACCGGGCATGTTTTGGTATCGATACCAACACAGTCGCCGTCAATCAATCATGGGGATAACAGAAGGAGATCAGGCCGTGAACATGATGTCAATTCGCGCGCATATCCACCGGGCCAGTACCGGCTCCGGCAACGCCGACCACCCATCCCGAACCCGTTCACGCGCCGCCAGATGTTCGCGGCCGGGATGCCGGACAGCCGCCGTTCTGCTGGCTCTGCTCGGCGTGTTGCCATCGAGCCGCGCCGCGTTGCTGACCTACGACGGCTTTAATTACAATCTCCCCTCCAGCATCGACGGCGAAAACGGCGGCGTCAACTGGACCACGAGTTGGGGCCAGTTCTTCGGCGACCCGACGACCTATGGCATGACCAATCTCGCGCTCAACGATCCCAGCGGATTGCTCTATACAACCACGAACAGCGTATACACGACCGGCGGGTTCACGGGTCGATTCTTCCTGCGGCCGGGCACTTGGGCGCTGGCCGGCACGACGAATTACTTCAGCGTGCTCATCCGACCCAACACGACGCCGGCAGTCACAAACTTCTACGGCCTGCAGATCTTCAGCGACAACAACAACACCGGCAACGGCGTCGATCTCTTCGTCGGCAAAAACGGCGACGGCCCGAACTGGGGCTTGCAGGCAGGCGAGGGCACAAACGCCTTTTCCAGCGTCCCCGCGACGCTCAACCACACCGCCTTACTGGTCGTGCGCGTGGTCTTCTACGAGGGCGCCCCCGATGTCTTCAATCTCTACGTCAATCCGACCCCGGGCAATCCCGAGCCCGCTACGCCGGACGCCGTCATTACCAATGACATCGGTCACCAGGACGGCATCGCGCTGAGCACCGGCAACGCGGGCGCGGCCAGTTTCGCCCATATCCGCATCGGCTCGACTTTTGCCTCCGTCACGCCGACGACGTCCACGCTCGACCCGAACATCGTGGCCTACGAGCCGTTCGATTACGGACAGGGCAACCCGACGTTGCTCGACAGCCAGAACGGCGGCTTCGGTTGGGACAACGTCAATTGGGGGCAGGGCCTCGGCGGGGCCAGCAACTACACGATTGGCGCCGCCAGCCTGAGCGATCCATCCGGCTTGCTCGTGACCAGCGGCAACCGAATCACCTGCACAAACAATGGCGACGCGGGACGGTTCAATTCGTTTCCGAATTATGCCACGCCCGGGTCGACGGTCTACTGGAGTTTTCTGGTGCGGCCGGAAAATGCACCCGATCCGACCAACTACTACGGCTTGATCATCTACGCGTCCGCGGGCGACAACGGTCTCCTGGTTGGCAAAAACGGGTCCGGCCCGAACTGGGGGCTGGAAGCCGGAGCGGGCAACGATGCGTATTCCAGCGTCGCCTGCACGATGAGTCAGACCGCGTTCCTCGTCGTGCGCGGCGATTTTGGCACGGACAATGACACGTTCCGCCTGTACGTCAACCCGACGCCCGGCGCGCCGGAGCCGGCGACTGCGGACGCGACCATCTCGGATTTCATCGGCACGCAGAATGGAATCAGCTTCACGACCGGCAACGGCGGCGTGGCCAGTTATGACGAAATTCGCATCGGCACGAACTACGCCGATGTCACGCCGGCCGTGTCGATCGTGGTGACGAATCCGTTCAACATCACGTCGATTATCCGGTCGGGGAACAACATCATGCTGACGTGGAACACGACCGCGGGCAACACCAACGCCGTCCAGGCCACCAACGGCTCGAGCGGCAATTACAGCACCCTTGGTTTCACGAATATCAGCGCGCAGATGGTCATTCCCGGCACTCCGGGCAGCGCCACAACGTGGAGCTTTACCGACACCAACGGCGCGACCAACAAACCAGCGCGGTACTACCGCATTTGGCAGGTGCCGTAATGTAACCCAGGCGTCATTTGGGAGCGCGACCGTCACGAAATTACAGGCACAACAAAGCCGTCGTTCACGACTCGGTGAATTCTTCGTCGGTCGCGCTCCCCACGTCAACCCCAGTGCCATGAAGCCGCGATCCATTCCACCACGAGCTGGCAATGCCACCACTCATCACACCCGCTGATCTGACCCGACGCCGCGCCCGGCCATTCCGTCGCGGGGAACCCGGACAACCGCGCCCGGCGTATTCATTTCCCAGGCATTTCGTTTGGGGGGTATCGACCGCAGCGCCCCAGATCGAAGGCGCGGCGGCGGAGGATGGCAAGGGCGAGTCGATCTGGGACCGGCTGGCCAAGACCCGCCGCATCGATTCTCCGTCGGTGGCCTGCGATCATTACCATCGCTACCGCGATGACGCGGAGCTTCTCAAAACGCTCGGCATTCCGAACTATCGCCTGTCGATCGCCTGGCCGCGAATCTTCCCCCAGGGCGACGGCAAGGTGAATCTCCGCGGCCTCGAGTTCTACGACCGCCTCGTCGACACGCTGCTGGAAAACGGTGTGACGCCGTGGATAACGCTCTATCACTGGGACCTGCCCCAGGCGCTCGAAGACCGCGGCGGCTGGCGGGTGCGCTCGACGGCCCAGGCGTTCGGCCGGTACGCCGCGTTCGTCGTGCAGCGGCTGGGCGACCGCGTGAAACATTGGATGTCGTTGAACGAGATCCTGCGGTTCGTGCCGTGTGGGTACGGGTTCGGCTGCGATGCGCCGGGCGCGACGGAGCCGGCGGCCGTGGTCAACCAGATTTATCATCATACGCTGCTGGCCCACGGATACGCCGTCGACGCGGTGCGCCGGTTCGGCGGACGCGGCGCGCGGATCGGTCTGGCCCACAATCCGCCCACGCCCGTGCCCGTGACCGAGACGGAGGAGGACATCGAGGCGGCCCGCGCCGAATACATCCGGGCCAACGATCAGGTGATGGGCCCCCTGTACCTCGGTGAGTACCCGGAAGCGTTCCTGAACACCGTCGGCGCGGATGCGCCAAGAGCGGAACAGGGCGACCTCGAGTTGATCTCGCAGAAGACGGACTTCCTCGGACTGAACGTTTACTTTGGCGAGTTTGTGCGGCGGGGCGGGGATGGTCGTGTGGAGCGAATCGCATTTCCGGGTCAATACCCGAAGGCCGATATCTCCTGGCTCAACATCATGCCCCAGGCGATGTACTGGGCCGTGCGCCACGCCCGGGAAGCGTACGGCGTCCAGACTCTCTACATCACCGAAAACGGCGCGCCGTACTTCGACCGGCTCCTGGCCAACGGCGAGATCCACGACCTGGGACGGCGCGAATATTTGCGGAACCACCTGATCTCGCTGCATCGCGCCATCCACGAGGGCTTCGACGTGCGCGGCTACTTCGTATGGTCGTTGCTCGACAATTACGAATGGATCGAGGGCTACAGCAAGCGCTTCGGGATCGTCTACGTCGATTACAAGACGCTCCGGCGAACCCCGAAACTGAGCGGCTATTGGTATTCCAAGGTGATACAATCAAATGCGGTTGTGTAGGGAGCGATGAAGGACGGGAGACAATCCAGGACGACGACGCGCCGCGCGCCGGGCGGTTTCACCCTGATCGAGCTGCTCGTCGTCATCGCCATCATCGGCATCCTCGCCGCCATGCTGTTGCCCGCGCTCAACAAAGCGCGCAAGACCGGCCAGCGCGCCGCTTGTCTGAGCAATGTGAAGGAGATTATCACAGCGTGTATCATGTACGCCGGGGACAACGACGAGCATCTGCCATTCGCGATCATTCTTCATTATGAGAACGGCTCGTACATCACCCAGCCGAGCGGGGATCGGTACCTGCAGGACGTGATTGGCCCGCAAATCGCCAATCTGCCCAACCACCTCAAGCAGGAATTCAAGTGTCCAAACGCGCAGATCATTCCCACCGATGGCGATCCCTATTGGCTGCTGCACCCGAACGCGTGCGATTACCGATACAACTGTTACTGGAGCGCTCACAACGCCACCGGCTCGCCCATCATCGGCACCGCGCCGGGCCGACGCCTCAGCAGCGTCCTCAAACCTTCCTCCGCCAAGCTCCTCTCGGACATGGCGTTTCCCAACTGGAAGCCCGGCTATCTGCCGCACGATGGCATCAACTGCGGCTACGTGGACGGCCACGCCGAGTGGGTCCCCGGCTTCCTGTACTTCTCCCAGGTCACCAGCGGCGATCTGTTCTCCACCTTCTGGTCCGACGGCTGGCAGTAAGCGGCGCGCATTTTCCCCTGTCATACGGCCTTCTCCCGATGCATAGTGTCGGCGCATCCGCCAATCTCGTCACATGAACGGAACGCCGCTCATCCAACGGCTGCTCGCCGACGGCCCGGTGCTCACCGATGGCGCCTGGGGCACGCAACTTCAGTCCCGCGGACTCTCGGCGGGAGAATTCCCGGATCTCTGGAACCTGACGCACCCGGAGAAGGTCGCCGACGTCGCCCGCGCGTACGTCAACGCCGGCTCCCGCGTCATCCTGACGAACACATTCGGCGCGAACCGTATTCGTCTCCAGGAAGCCGGCCTCGCCGACCGCGTCGCGGCCATCAACGAAGCCGGCGCGCGCCTGTCGCGCGAAGCGGCCGGCAATCGCGCTTTCGTCTTCGCCTCGCTTGGCCCCACGGGAAAAACGCTGTTGGCGGGCGACGTGACGCCGGAGGAAATCAGCGAAGCGTTTCGGGAACAGGCCAAGGCGTTGGCCCGTGGCGGGGCGGACGCCCTCGTCGTTGAAACCATGTCCGATCTCGAAGAAGCGAAGCGGGCCATCGCGGCCACGAAGCAAACCGGCCTGCCCGTCGTCGCCTGCATGGTGTTTGATTCCGGCAAAGAAAAAGACCGCACGATGATGGGCACGACGCCCGAGGCCGCCGCGGCCGGCCTCGTCGCGGCCGGCGCCGATGTCGTTGGCGCGAATTGCGGTCAGGGCATTGCCGGTTTCGTGAAGATCTGCGCCCGGTTAAGATCCGCCGCGGCGGGCCGGCCCGTCTGGATCAAGGCCAACGCCGGTCTTCCCGAGCTCCGCGATGGAACACCGTTCTATCCCACGACGGCAGCCGAGTTCGCCAGCTTCGTGCCGGCCCTGCTCGACGCCGGGGCGAATTTCGTCGGCGGTTGTTGCGGGACGTCGCCGGAATTCATCCGCGCCATCCGCCAAACCCTGAACAAGCCGGCGCCCCGATGATCCAATGAGTCGTCTCCGTCTTCAAGTGATTGCCTGCCGCGTATTCGAGCAGGAACTCAACATCCTGGCGGCCCGCGCATCCACCGAGTTGCAGGTTTGTTTTCTGGAGATGGGATTGCATGAAGGCACCGCCGCGAACCTTCGCACGGCGTTGCAGGACGCCGTGAACGCCGTGCCGGCCGACCGATTCGACGCCGTCGCGCTCGCCTACGGTCTGTGTAATCTCGGCATCGTGGGGTTGCGGGCCCACACGCTGCCGCTCGTTGTGCCGCGGGCGCACGACTGCATCGGCATGCTTCTCGGGAACAGTCAGCGGTACCTCGCGGAACTTGAGTCGCGCCCGGGCACGTATTTCCAGAGCCCGGGCTGGCTCAGTCATTTGCCGGCCGACCGCGTCTTGCGTCAGCAAATCATTCCCGTGGCTCCCGGACTCAAATTGACCCAGGAGGAGTTGTTCGCGCGGTACGGCGCGGAGAACGCCGCCTACCTGCTCGATCAGTTCGCCAGTTTTCAGCGTAATTACCATCGCCTTGCGTTCATCTCGACCCCGGTGCCCGACGCGGGAACATGCGAACGCGCCGCCGACAACATCGCCCGCGAGCAGGGCTGGGAGTTCGCCAAACTGGAAGGCGATCTCGGCTGGCTCGCGCGCCTCATCGATGGCGACTGGAATGACCGCGAGTTTCTCACGCTGAAACCGGGCGAGCGCGTCGAGCTCACCGGCGACAACCGCCTCATCGCCGCGCAACAGCCATGAGTCAACCGGCGCGCGTGATCCGGTTGTCCCCGGCCGATCTTCGACTGGAGGCACCTCACGGAAGCTCCTTGCAGGACGCGCTCTTCGCGCAGGGCGTCGAATTCCCCTGCGGCGGGCGCGGTCGCTGCAAGGGTTGTCGAATCAAAGTCATCGGCGGCTCACTGACCGTGACCGACGAGGAAGCGCGGTTGCTGACTCCCTCAGAGATCGGCGACGGCTGGCGCCTGGCGTGTCGGCACACGGTCACGAGCGATCTGCAACTGGAGCTGGCCCAATGGGAAATGCCCATCCTCGAGGATCGCTCCCCGTTCGCGTTCACGCCGCGCGATGGCCTCGGCATCGCGGTGGACGTGGGCAGCACGACCATCGTCGGCCAGTTGCTGGACCGGCGATCCGGTCACATCCTCGCTGTGCGCTCCGCCCTGAACGCGCAGGCCCGCCACGGCGCGGACGTGATGAGCCGGATCGAATTCGCGTTGCGCGGCGGCCAACCCGAATTGAAAACACTGGTCCGCGATCAGATCGGCGAGATGATAGCGCAGTTGCTCGCTCATGCGCTGAGTTCGGTTCCGCTGGCGCGCGTGGCGCTCGTCGGCAACACGGTGATGCATCATCTCTTCTGCGGCGTGAACGTCGAGCCTCTGGCGCATCATCCCTTCGAGCCGAAACAGCCGGGCCGGTTCCAATTCTCGCCCGCCGAATTGCGCTGGAACCTTCCGCCAACAACCGTCGAGTTCCTACCGTGCCTCAGCGGGTTCGTCGGCTCGGACATTCTCGCGGGCATCGTCGCCACGGGACTCCACCAGAGTCGCGAATTGGCGGCATTGATCGATCTCGGAACCAACGGCGAAATCGTCATCGGCAATCGCGACCGCCTGTTGTGCGCGTCGACCGCCGCCGGCCCGGCCTTCGAGGGCGCGCGCATCTCGATGGGCATGCGCGCGGCCCGCGGCGCGATCGACGATGTGCGCGTGGACCATGGCGCCTTGGTTTGTCGCGTGATCGGCGGCGGCGTGCCGCGGGGGATTTGCGGAAGCGGTCTGGTGGACGCCGTTGCTGCGGGACTCGAACTGGGTTGGATCGGCCCGAATGGACGGATGACCGCGGGTGACACGATACGGCTGGCGGACCCCGTGTCGCTCACCCAAAATGATGTGCGCGAACTCCAGCTCGCCAAGGGCGCGATTGCCGCCGGTCTCCGCATCCTGGCCCGGCGGCTCGGCGTTTCCCTCGACGACATCGCGCGGATCCATCTGGCGGGCGCGTTCGGGAATTACATCAGCCGCGCGAGTGCGCGACGAATCGGACTGCTGAGATTCCCCGCCGACCGGATCGTGCCGACCGGCAACACCGCCCTGCTCGGGGCCAAACGCGCGTTGTTCGAGGACGCCGCCGACTGGGAATCGATCCGCCAGCGCGTGGAACACGTGCCGCTCAACGAGGACCCGGAGTTCCAAACCATCTTCGCCGCGGAGATGCAGTTCCCGTCTTGAATCGGGCTTCTGATGCTGAGACACACTTGATTTGACGAGTGACAATGCGACACCGGAAGCCACGGCGACACAAAGAGAAACCTCCCCTCGCCCCTCCGGGGGAGAGGGTCAGGGTAAGGGGGCTTGTCAAATGAGCCGTGTCGTTGCGCTAGTCCCGACTTGAAGCGGCGGCGATCACGCGCCTGGCTAGGGCCACGGCGCTCGAGGCGGTCTCGCCATACCCGTCGGCCCCGATCTCATCGGCGTACTTTTGCGTGATCGGCGCGCCGCCGACGAGAACCTTCACGCGGTCCCGCACACCGGCCTGTTTCAGGGCGTCGATTGTGGTCTTCATGGCCGGCATCGTCGTCGTCAGCAGGGCGGACAACGCCACGATCTGCGCGTTCTTGTCCTTGATCGACGCCAGGAAACGATCCGGCGTCACGTTCACGCCGAGATCGGTGACCTCGAATCCACCGCCTTCCAACATCGCCGCGACGAGGTTCTTGCCGATGTCGTGCAGATCGCCCTGCACCGTGCCGATCACCACACGGCCGACCGGCTGCGCGCCGCTGGCGACAAGGCGCGGGCGGATCAGTTCTAGGGAGGTCTTCATCGCGCGGGCCGAGAGCAGCAGCTCGGGCACGAAATACTCGCTGCACTCGAACCGTCGCCCCACCTCAGCCATCGCGGGAACCATCCATTCCTGCACCAGCTTGAACGGCTCCACCCCCGCGGCCAACGCTTCCTCGGTCGTTTCTTTGGCCGTCTTCGCGTCGCCCCTCAGAATGGCATCGTAGAGCAGTTGCAGGTCTGGCATCGTGGCTCCGTGGTCTCTGTCCGCCCTTGCGGATCGCGCTATGTATAGTTGCGGGATCACCTTCGCTGCAAGCGCAGAAGTCACGCCCCCGGATGTTCGATGTCCGGATAGCTCCGTTGCCTGTTTTTCAGGTGCCATTTCCTGCCGTTCTGAGTAGTGTGGTCGGCGGGAATCTTGAGCCTGAAACAGTATTGCCGAAATCCAAATCTCGGCAATGACATGCTGCCGGTGGACGTGGTGTTGCATCCGTCATGGTGGCACGCGCACGCCGGGCTCACGTTTGACGAGGATTTCTTTTTTCACCCGACCAAACGCGTGGAGAGCGAACGACGCATGGAACGGGTGTTGCACGAACGCTTTGGCCGCTACGGATTGGGAGCCGATCGCGACCGCGACCTGCCGGTCGTCGGCGCCGTCCACAACGCCGCCGGTTTTTTCGTTTCCGAGATGCTCGGATGCGAGGTCCGCTACCGGGCGGATGCCGCGCCCGAAGTCGTTCCCGCGGGCCGCGAAAAGCTGGAGGTCGACCCCGATCAGCCATTCCACAGCGCGGCGGCGAAACGCTACGAACGCTTGCGCGACCAGCTCAAATCCCGCTACGGCCACGTGGTGGGCGATATCAATTGGGGCGGCGTACTGAATCTCGCGCTCGATCTGCGCGGCCAGGACGTCTTCCTCGACATGGCGGACGACCCGGACCGCGCCAAAATCCAGTTCCGCAACCTCGCCGAAGTCATTGATCGATTCACCGCCGCCATCCAGGCCGAAACCGGCACCAGCTCGATCTCGGTCAACCGCAACGTGCGCCATTTCCGCCAGCCGGTGTTCCTCCATTCGGAATGTTCGCACACGATGATTTCGGCGCACGACTACGAGGAGTTTCTCATGCCGATCGACGCGGAGTGGAGCCGGCGCCGCCAGCCGTTCGGCATCCATCATTGCGGCAAGGATCCGCACCGGTTCGCCGCGTCCTACGCGAAACTGCCGCGGCTCGATTTCCTCGACGTGGGCTGGGGCGGCGACATCGCGCTCCTGCGACAGCGTCTGCCCCGCACCTTCTTCAACATCCGCCTCGACCCGGTCAGCATCGTCCATCAGCCGCCGGCCGAAATCCGCGCCACGGTCGCCCGACTGGTCCGGCTCTCGGACAATCCCTGGTTGACCGGCGTTTGCTGCATCAACATGGACCGCACCGTTACCGACGAGCAGATCGGCGCGATCTTTGACGCCGTGGAAGACCTGCGGCGGGAATACGCGGCGGAATCGGCCCCCACGGCGCCATGAGCGAGCCAAAATTCGATTACACGAAACCGGACGCCATGGCCATGCCCGTGACGCCCGTCGATCCCGCGGCGTTCGATCGCGTGCGGTTCGAGGAGTTCGCCGCCGGCGCCGACCAACGTTACGCCGAATTCCTCCGCCAACGGCAGGGCGTCGCCGTCTGGCAACGCGTGCGCGTGGGCGAAGTGTTCCGCGACCAATGTCGCGACATGAAACAATCCCTGCGCTGGCAGCTTGGCGGACTCACCCGCGCGATGGAGTACCTGACCGACGCGCCGCCGTATCTCGAACCGTGGTACGGCATCGGCACGACGCCAGCTGCATTCGGCGCGCAGTACGAATGGCTGCCCGGCCAGTCGCCGGCCGTCAAACCAGTTTACGACTCGATGGACGAAATTCCCGAGCGGCTGACCCGCGCGGTGGGGGACGCGCCGATTCTTCAGTACACGCTCGAGACGATCCGCTACTTCCTCGAGCAAACGCGCGGGCGCGTTCCGATTTCCTGGTGCGACATCCAGTCGCCAATCAACGCCGCCGGCGGCCTCGTGAACATCACCCGGTTCCTCCTCGCGCTTCACGATGATCCCCCGCGAGCCAAAGCGATCCTCTCCACGTTGGCGGATGAGATCGTCCGCTTCACCGCGATCCAGAGTGGCCTGATTGGCGGCGCGCTGGCGCGGCCCGGCCACGGGTTTGCCAGCTCGCGCGCCGGCGCCGGCATCGGCCTGAGCACGGACAACCTGATCATGATTTCGCCGGCGATGTACGTGGAGTTTTGTGCGGCCGATACCGCCAGGATCGGCGACAGCTTCGGCGGCGCGGCCATTCACTCGTGCGGGAACTGGGGCCGATGGCTCGCCGCCGTCAAACAAATCCGCAATCTCGTCATGGTGGATGGCGCGTTCAGCCCGCAGACCGATCCGGCCCACAACCATTGTGAGGAATTCCGCGACGCGCTCGCCAACACCGGCGTCACGCTCCATGCCCGTATCGTCGGCGAGCCGGAGGAGGTGCTGTCACGGGTCAAACGCCTCTGGAAACCGGGCGTGAAGTTGATCGTGGTCACGCACGTGCCCGACCCGAAAGCCCAGCGGAAGCTGTACCACGACATTCACGACTTCTGCGCCGCGGGTTGACGCCACGATCACCGCGCCGACGCGGGATTCGCCGCCTCGAAATGCTGCCGGGCGCGGTCGACGACGATCGCGAGCAGGATCAGCGCGCCGAGCAGCGTGTTCGAGTAGTTGTCGTTGATCTTCAGGATCACCAGGCTGTGCTGGATCAATTTGAAAATGATCGCGCCCATCAGGATGCCAAGCGGCGAGATCAAGTTCCCCCGCAACCCCGTCCCGCCGATGATCGCCACCGCGAACGAGATGATCAGCCAGTCGTCGCCGGTTTGCGGCGCGGCGTTGCCCGACCACGATGCCCACAGGACCGCGGCCGCCACGGAGAAGCAGCCCGATAGAACGTGCGCGACGACGATCATGCGGCTGGTGTTGATGCCGGACAGCCGGGCGGCGTCGGAGTTGCTGCCCGTCGCCAGCAGGCGCCGCCCGAGAACCGTGTTCCGGTACATGTAGGAAACGATCCCCAAAACCGCCAGGACGATCAGCACCATGTACGGCAGCCAGTTGCCGAGTCCGCCCTGGCCCAGCCACCAGAACGCCACGGGTATCGTGTACGCGTTTCCGCCGGAGACGCCCGAGCGCAGCCCCATGTACACGAACATCATCGACAACGTGACGATAAACGCGTCCATCTTCAATCGCGTGATGATCTGGCCGTGCAACAAACCGGTCAGCGGCCCGATCAGAAACACGAGCGGCACCGCCAGCCACGCGGACAAGTGGGCATGATCCGGCGCGATCAGCAGCCCCAGCGCCACCGTGGCGATGCTGCCGACCGCGCCCACGGTCAGGTTGAGGTCGCCGACCGCGAGGCAGACGGCCTGCGCCATCGCGATGAACACGTAAAACGCGATGTAGCGGGACTGACTGAAGAAGGTCTCCTGCGTCAGAAAGTTGGGCGACGCCAGCGCCATCACAACCATCAGCACGCCGGCGAAAACGATCAAGCCCAACGTGCGGCCGCTCACCCAGTCCTTGCGGCCGAAGCCAACCGGTGTCTCGTCTGTCGTCGTCATGGGGTCACTCCAGGTGCGGCGCGATCTCCGCGCTCACTTCCGCGTAGCGTTTGTTCTGCGTGTCGACGTCCCGGACCTCGCCGACGATCCGATGTTCGCGGAAAATCAGGATCCGGTTGGCCAGGCGCACGATTTCGGGCAGGTCGGACGAGATCAGAATGACCGACTTCCTGTCGCGCGCGGCGAGATCGCCGATGAGCTGGTGAATCTGCTGCTTCGCGCCCACATCGACGCCGGCCGTCGGCTCGTCGATGATGAGAATGTCGCAATCGGCGGCCAACCATTTGCCGATGCTGACCTTCTGCTGGTTGCCGCCGCTCAGATTTTTGACCGGCTGCGAAAGGCCGGTCGTCTTGATCCGCAGCGAATCCACCTGCCGGCTCGCCAGGGCGGTTTCCGCCCGCGAGTCGATGCGCCGCGTCAGCGCCCGGCGGAGTTTCGGCCAGACGGTGATCGCGAGGTTGGTTTGCACGCTGTCTTCGAGCAACAGACCTTCCTCTTTGCGGTTCTCGGTCACGTAGCCGATGCCGTGCTCGTACAGGCTCTGGCCGACGTCGCGAATCGCGGCGATCCTGCCCCGCACAAGCACGCTCCCCGAATCCATCGCGTCCTCGCCGATGAGAATCCGCGCCAGCTCCGTCCGCCCCGAGCCGACCAACCCGTAAAACCCGAGAATCTCCCCACGATGCAGCGCGAAGCTGATGTCGTCGGCCCTGTCACGGCGGACGACGTGTTCCACGCGCAGGACCTCGGTGTTCCAGTCCGGCGAGAGCCGGCCCAGCCGGTCGTCGTTGCACTCGCGGCCAATCATCATGTGGACGAGTTCCTGCGGGGTCGTCTGCGGGATTTCGCGGCAACCAACGACGCGTCCGTCGCGCAGGACGCTGACCCGGTCGCACAGCTCGAAAATCTCGCCGAGCTTGTGCGAGACGAACACCAGCGCCACGCCCCGGGCCCGCAGTTCGCGGAGCAGGGCGAACAATCGTCGCGCCTCGTGCTCGGTCAGCGAACTCGTCGGTTCGTCGAGCAGCAGGACTTTCACATCGGCGGAGAGCGCCCGCGCGATCTGGATCAACTGCTTCTGGGCGGCGCTGAGTCCGCGCACGAGCCGGTCCAGCGGCACATCGAGGCCGACCTGCGCCACGTGTTTTCGGGCTTCACGGAACGTCGCCGGCCAGTCGATCACGCCAAGCCCGCGCGTGGGCAGTTTGTCGAGCATGATGTTCTCGGCCACGCTGGCGTCGGGGATCACCTGGAGTTCCTGATGAACGATGCCGATGCCCTGTCCCAGGCTGTCGCGGGCATCGTCGAGCGTGATCGGCGCGCCGTTCAGGACGATGTCTCCGGCGTCCGGCGCGAGAATCCCGGCGATGATCTTGATGGCCGTGCTCTTGCCGGCGCCGTTCTCGCCCACCAGCCCGTGAATTTCTCCCGGGCGAAATTGCAACGACACGTCCTCGAGCGCCCGCACTCCGGGAAACGATTTCGAGATGTGGCGCAGTTCGAGCATGGAATCGATCCGGGTCAGCGGTTGGCGGGCGGGCGGAGGTACGTTGTCTTCAACTCGCTCACAATCGAGCGGGTCAGTTTCTCGATGGACTGCTGGAACGAGTCCACATTGGCCTGGTTCACGGGCACACAACCGGAATCGATGAACTGGTAGTCCGCCTTCGGTTGCCAGCCCTGGCGGAGCAGGTCGAGGAGCGCGCAGGAAATGTAGCCGTGACCGAACGGATTTTGCGCCAGCGTCAGGTCAACCGAGCCGTCGCGGATCGCCGCCAGGACGCGGTCGTCGGTGTCGAGCCCAACGAACCGGATGCGTTTCGCGCCCGGTCGTTTGTTGTGCTCCGCGAGCAGCGTGGCCGCGGCCACCGTCGTCGTGTAGCCGGTGCAGATGACGCCGTCGACCTCGTCGCCGCGCGCGACCAACGCGCTCTCGATCTTCTCGCGCGCCTTCTGTTCGGTCGTCACGTCGCCGATGGTCTGGATGATTTGCGTGTCCGGGTATTTCGCGACGACCGCCTCGATGGCCGCCTTGCGAATCGGCGTGTTGGCGTCGGTCAGCGATTCCAGCACGTTGAGAATCCGCCCGCGCCGGCCGAGTAATTCCACCAGTTTTTCGGCGGCCAACGTCGCCGCCTGGCGGGTATCGGTGGCGACGGCAAAGGGCGTTTCCGTGCCCGGCTCCGGCTGCGCGCCATACGCCACAACATACCGCCCGGCGCGATGCAGCCGCCCGAACAATCCCTTCGAGCCCGCGGGATCCACCGGATAAATCGCGAAGGCCCTGTACCCGAGCGTGAACATCGACTCGATGTTCGCGTTCACGTTCGCCTGCGTGCTCTCCTGTCCGACCACCACGCGCACGCCCGTGCCGGTCTCCTTCGCGTACGCCTTCGCGCCGTTCCCCACGGCGGTGCAGTACGGATGCGGCAACGGCTCGTACAACACGATCGGGTCGAGCGCCGGGCCGGCGCGGCGCATCTGGAACGACTTGATCGCCGCCAGGCTCACGACGAGCACGGCCAGCGCGGCCAACAGCAGCATGTTGTTTCGCGTCATGAGCGGATGGGTAATTGTCGACCATCGCGCAGATAGAGCGGAATCCGCTCCAGCGGCGCGTCGGCCTGAATGGTCTGGCCGCCGTTCAGTTCTTCTCCGGTCCAGGCGTCGGTCCAGCGCGCGCCGGCCGGCAGATAAACGCTTCGGCTCGTGGCGCCCGGATGCAGCACCGGCGCGACCAGCACATCCGGTCCAAACAGAAACTGATCGTCAACCAACTGGCAGCCCGGGTCGGCGGCGAAATCGAAGAACAGTGGACGCATCGGCGGCGTGCCCTTGCGCGCGGCAAGCTCCATCTGTTCCATGATGTACGGCCGCAGCCGGTCGCGGAGGAACAGCAGTTCCCGGATGATCCCGTAGGCGCGATCGCCGAAGCTCCAGACTTCATTCGGGCCGCCGCGCGTCGGGTCGCCCGTTTCCGGATGGGCGAGCGAACTGTTGCGCCAGCCGTGCAACCGGAACAGCGGACAGAACGCGCCGTACTGGAACCAGCGCACGATCAGCTCGCGGAAATACGGCGTGTCAATTTCGCCGCCGAAGAACCCGCCGATATCGGTTGTCCACCACGGGATGCCGCTCAGGCCGACGTTGAGGCCGGCGCGCACCTGTTGCCGCAGGTCTTCCCACGTCGAGTCGATGTCGCCCGACCACAACGCCGCGCCGTAACGCTGGCTGCCCGCGAACCCCGCGCGCCCGAGCGTGACGATCTCCGTCTCGCCCGCCGACCGCAGGCCGTCGCAGAACGCCTGCTGCTGAAACATCGGGTAGAGACAGCCGACTTCGAGGCCGCTGCCGGCGTGGTAGCGGACGTTGCCGTGGTCGTAGGTGGACATTTCCGGTTCGATGGCGTCGAGCCACCACACCTTGATGCCGTGCCGGTAATAATTCTCGCGGATCCTGCTCCAGAGAAACTCGCGCGCCTCGGGATGCGAACTGTCCAGCAGTTCCATGTCGACCGGATGGTTGGCGTTCACGTCGGTGAACCGGAGCAAGCCGCGGGGACCGCGCGCGGTGCGGACGAGCAGGCCGCGCCGGTCGAGCTCGGCGTAGTTTTCGCTTTCGGGATTCACCGTCGGCCAGACCGAGACGATGAGCTTGACGCCGAGCTGCTCCAACTCGCGCGCCATCGCCGCCGGATCGGGCCAGCACGACGGATCGAATTTCCACTCGCCCATCTTCGTCCAGTGGAAATAATCGACGGCGATGACCGACAGCGGCAGCCCGCGGCGCTGGTGCTCGCGCGCGACCGCCAGCAGCTCGTCCTGCGTCTTGTAGCGCAGCTTGCTCTGCCAGAAACCGGCCGCCCACGCCGGCAACGGCGGCGCGTGGCCGGTCAAATCCGCGTAACGCTCCAGGATGCCGGCGTAGCCGTCACCCGTCATCACGACGTAGTCGATCAGGCGGGTGGCCTCGGCGACCCAGCGCGTCTGGGTGCGGCCCAATTCGACGCGGCCGATGCCGGGATTGTGCCAAAGCAGGCCGTAACCGCGGCTCGACACGAGCAACGGGATGGAAACCCGGGAATTACGATGGCTGAGTTCGAGCACGCACCCCTTCTGGTCGAGCAGCCCGTGCCGCCGCTGTCCGAGGCCGTAGATGCGCTCATCGTCGAACGCCGTGAAGCTGGCTTCCGCATGGAAGAGATCGCCGCCGACGGCTCGGAACGTACGGGACGGCGGATGGTTCGTACGGGCGAAGATTTCCTCGACGAGCGGCTCGGTGCTCCCGTCCTTGAAGAACCGCACGCGGCCCGATTTTGCGTCAACCGTCGCGGTGAGGCGGCCGTTCACGAGACGGGCGGCCCCATTCTCGATGACGATCCGCGGCGTCGCCGGCCTGGCAGCGAGCAGGCTCCAATCGCGCAACGGCATTTCGGCCAGCATCGTGGCGCGGACGCGGATGCAGTCCGGCCCCCACGGTTCGACCCAGAGCGTTTGCCCGGCGCCGCGCCAGATCAGGCAATTCTCGTCGCGGTCAAATCGTGGGGCGGCTTGGTCCATCAGTTCGTTCTCAGGTCGCGTTCGCCAGATCAGCCAAACCGAACCGCGCGAGCACGTCAACGATTTTCACCGCGCGCCCCGTGGCCGCGGCTTCGTCCATCGCCTGAAGCAGGGCGATGGTGACGATGCCCTCCGCCGCGTCGGGTTTCGGTGTTTCGCCGGATTCGAGGCAGCGCGCGAAGTACTCGATGTAATTCTGGTATTCGCCGGCGTGATGGCTCTGGCCTTCGAAGCGAAAATAGTAGTCTTCCTGCCCCTCGAACGTTTCGATGACGGACTGTTCGCCAATTTTCCACGAGTACCGCAGTTCGTGGTAGTCCGCCTGGGAGGCGCCGCGCGCGCACCGCAGGACGCAGGTCATCCCGCTGTCGCGTTGCGCGGGAACAGTCGGCCCCGAGTACGCGCCGCTGACGCGCGCGATTTTCCCGCTCGCCGCCTTGAGCACGAAATGGAACGTGTCGGGGTTCATCAATCCCCCGGCGCGGCCATTATCGCTGAGGTGCGAGTAGCCCGCGACCTCGGCCACGTCGGGCAGATACCAGCGCACGAGATCGGCGGGATGGCTGAGCCCGCCGTACAGCCATTTGAATTCGGCCTGTTTCGCCCACGGTTTTTCCAGAAACCAACGTTGGTCGGCGTGGTAGCTGGCTTCGATCGTGACGAGCTCGCCGAGCGCGCCGCTGGTGAAATGTTCGCGCTGGCGAATGAACGGCGCGAAGAACCGCGTGCTTTGCCCGACCATCACCCGTTTGCCGCTACGCCGTTGCGCGTCGAGCACGTCGCGGGCGCGGGTCAGATCGTTGAGGAACGGTTTCGTGCAGATGACGTGTTTGCCGGCCTGCAGCGCGCGGACGACATGCTCGGCGTGCAGATGATCGGGCGTATAGATGCCGACCACGTCCACCTCGCGGTTGCCCAGGAGGTCGTCGTAGGAGGTTGTGAAATTGTTCAGGCCGAATTCCGCGCAACGTTGCCGGCACAGTGGCTCGTTCCGGTCGCACAGGCGGACGACGTTCCAGAGCCGGCTGTGAACGCCGGCGGAAATGATGCTGCGGCCTTCGCCCAAACCCAGGATGCCCAAACCGAGTTTACCCATGCTCAATCTCTCCGCTCAATACCGCGACCCGACGCGCGCGAGCACCTGTTCGGCCTCGCGCTCGTCCCTAAACTGAATGAGAATGTAAACGCCCTTGGTGCCGATGGCGTCAAGCAACGGATTCACCTCGTCCGGCTCGACGTTGACCACCTGCACGGATTTGCCGGCGGCAAGGATGCGGCGGTACAGCTCATACCACCGTTTGTGGCCGCCCGTTTCGATGCCGGCCTGCGGAGTCCACTCGATGGCGTCGAGCGGTTCGATCTCCAGCAACGCGTCGAGGTGCACCATCGCCTGTGTGCCGTCGAGATGATAGAGCGAATGATCGAGCCACTGGCACTGCGCCGTCAGCGACGGGACGACGAACCGCTTGTACATCTTCGGCGAAAACATCGCCGAGGCGTCGCATTGCACCTTCGCGACCTTGCCCGGACCCCAAAGGTAAAACGCGCCGAAGGCCGAGCTGCCGTCGTCGAGCCTGATGAGGTCGTAAATGCGCTGGTAGACAGCGAACCAGACATCGTTGATCTCGCGGATTTTTCGTTCGACCCAGTCCGGACGCTCGACCATGTCCATGAGCAACGTCTGGGCACCCCGCAACGACGACAGCACGTCCATGTTCTCGATCAGATCGGGGCAACCGACGATGTATTTCCCGCGGGAACGCTCGACGCAACGTCGGAGGATGTCTTCCGTGATGCGCCACCACGGATGACCGGGATCGAATCGCAGCTCGGGCAGCCTCTCCGTCTCGGTTTCGCTTTCCCAGCACGGGTGGAACCAGACTGTGTCGGCGGCAAACTCCGGTTTGGCGCCGAGAAACAGCGCCAGCGACCCGGGCCCGAGATCGGTCGTCGCGGTCGGCAACACGTCCAGCGGAAAAACCGAGCGGGAAAGCCGGTAATGATTCTCGGCGGCGCGGAACGCCGCGTTGCCGTACCGCTCCCGCAGCGAATCCGGGATGACCGGCGCGGCGACCTGTTCGTGGACCGCGCGCCCGGTTTCCGGTGCGCCCCACATCCCGATAAGGAGTCCGCGGCGATTCCACCAATCAACGAAACGCTGTTGCGTTTGGCCCCAGTTGTCTTTCCACATAATCGGCTCGCGTCGGCATGATAAAGCACAAGACGTGGCCCGACAATTCCGTCTTGATAACACGTTTGTCCCCAGACTAATGTGGCCAGCCTGACAGGGAAACAACGAGCCGATCGACAACTCGCTCGACATGTCAAACCAATCCGACCATGTTCGCGTCCATCATCTCCGCTGCGAGTATCTCGTCAATCCACTCGGCATCGACGAGCGCGCCCCGCGCCTGAGCTGGAGTATCGAGTCGCACCGGCGTGGCGCGCGCCAGGTCGCTTACCGGGTGCGCGTCGCGAGCGAGCCCGAAAAGCTCACCGCTGATGAGATTGATTTTTGGGATAGTGGTCGCGTCGAAACCGATCGGACGACGCACATCGTCTATGCAGGCCGGCCGTTGCGGTCGCGTGACGCGTGCCACTGGTGCGTCGAGGTCTGGGACGAGGCCGGCAACATCGTCCGTTCCGCGCCCGCGTTGTGGACGATGGGGCTGCTGGAGGCATCTGATTGGTCGGCTGGTTGGATTGCGGCCGACCCCGAGATCATTCGTCGCGATCCTGAAGCGATCGCCCCAACGCTGACCGAGCCGGGCACGCCGGCGCTGTTCCGCAAGGAGTTCGCGGTTCCGTCCGCCATCAAACGCGCCACGCTGTACGCCAGCGCGCGCGGGCTCATCGAATTGCGAGCCAATGGCCGGCGCGTCGGTGAGGACGTTTTCGCGCCGGAGTGGACCGACTACGACAAGCGCATTCACTACCGCACCTATGATGTCACAAAGCTGCTCGCTTCCGGCGCGAATGCCGTGGCGGCCATCCTCGGTGACGGTTGGTGGAGCGGCTACGTGGGCTGGCAACAGACCCGCGCCCGGTACGGCAGCTTGGAGAACAGCCTGCTCGCGCAGCTCGAGGTGGAATTGGAAAACGGCGAACGCCTCGCCGTCGGCACCGACGACACCTGGACCTGCCACACCGGCCCGATTCTCCGTTCCGATTTCATGATGGGCGAGAGCTGCGACGGCCGGCGCGAACGCCACGGTTGGGACCGCGCGAAATTCGGCGACAGAGACTGGCTGCCCGCGCGAAGAGTCGCCGCGCCCGCCGCGCGGCTCGTCGCCCAGAGGTCGGAACCCGTGCGGATCGTGGAGACAATCGCGCCGGTTTCGGTAAATGAGGTGCGGCCGGGCGTTTTCATTTACGACCTCGGCCAGAACATCGCCGGCTGGGTCCGATTGCGCGTCAAAGCGCCCACCGGTACGCGGGTCCGACTCCGTCACGGCGAACGCCTGACGCGGGACGGTGCGCTCTACACGGAAAACCTCCGCCGCGCGACGGCCACCGATGTTTACATCTGCAAAGGCGGCGAAGCGGAAATCTGGGAACCGCGGTTCACGTTTCACGGGTTCCAATACGTCGAACTCACCGGCCTGCCGGCCGCGCCCGAGAAGGAGGCCGTTACCGGTTGTGTGGTTCGCTCGGCCACGTCGGCGGCGGGGCAGTTCGAGTGTTCGCACACCGGTGTGAACCGGCTCTGGCTGAACGGTCTCTGGTCGCAGCGGGACAATTTCCTCAGCGTGCCGACCGATTGCCCGCAACGCGACGAGCGCCTCGGCTGGATGGGCGACGCGCAGGTGTTCCTGCGCACCGCGTCGTATAACATGGACGTCGCGGCGTTCTTCACGAAATGGATGATCGACGTGGAAGACGCACAGACGGCCGACGGCATTTTTCCGGATACGGCGCCGCGCCTGCGCGAGGGGGAGAATTTTATCGGCCTCGACGGACTCGGTGGCGCGGCGGGTTGGGCCGACGCCGGCATCATCGTGCCGTGGACGATCTGGCGCGTGTACGGCGACACGCGAATCATCGAGCGCCATTGGAAGGCCATGACGGCTTGGCTGGATTGGATCGAGCGGCACAACCCCGATGGTTTGCGCGTGAACGAACTCGGCAACAACTACGGCGACTGGCTGTGCATCCCGAGCGACACGACCTTCCGCACGCATTCGCCAATGAAGAACCTGCTGGCGACCGCCTGCTGGGCGGACGACGCGGCGAAAATGGCCCGCATGGCGCGCGAACTCGGTCGCGTGGCGGAGGCGCGCCGGTTTCAAGAGATGTTCGAGCGGGTGCGCGCCGCGTTTCAGAAAGAGTTCCTCCGCGAGGATGGACGGCTCACCGTCGAGACGCAGACCGCCTACCTGCTCGCGCTGGCGTTCGATCTGCTGCCGGCGACCGCGCGAGCCCGGGCCGCCGAACGTCTGGTCGAAAACATTCGCGGGCTCGACTGGCACTTGAGCACGGGATTCATCGGCGTGAGCCATCTCAATCCGCAACTCACGCTCGCTGGTCGGGCCGATGTCGCTTACCGGTTGTTGTTGCGCGAGGATTATCCGTCGTGGCTGTACCCGGTGAAACACGGTGCGACGACGATCTGGGAGCGATGGAATGGCTGGACGGCGGAAGACGGATTTTTTGATCCGCAGATGAACTCGTTCAACCATTACTCGCTCGGCTCGGTGGGCGAATGGCTGTTCCGTCACATCACGGGGATCGAGCTCGATCCCGACGTGGCGGGTTTCCAGCGGTTCGTGCTGCGGCCGTTCCTCGGCAAGGGTCTCGATTTTGTGCGCGCGCGCTACCGCACGATGCACGGGGAGATCGCGAGCGAGTGGAAACGCACCGGCGACAAGCTGGCGTGGACCATCCACATCCCGACGAACACCACGGCGCGCGTGCACGTGCCGAGCGAACCGGGAACCGATGTGACCGAAGGCGGCGCGCCCGTTGAAAAGGCTGACGGCCTTCGCGTGACCGGCCGTGACGGACGGTTTCTCGTGTGCGATGCGGTGTCGGGAACGTACGACTTCGCCAGCACGTGGAAGGAGTAGACGCATGAGGAATATGTTACGGAGCGTGGTGTGTGCCGGTCTCGCCCTGCTGGCGCTGGTCGCACCGCAACGCGGATGGGGCGCGGAGTCGGCGGATTCTGCCGCACCGATTGACGCCGAGACGGTGACGAAGTGGTCCGCGCCATTTCGCGGTTGGCATTACTGGCCCGATCACGTCATCCCGGCCAGCCCGGCGTTGCCGGGCGCGACAAACATCTTCGGCACGGACATTCCCACAATCTTTCAGATTCCCGGCGACGAGAAATGGCACATGAGTTTCGTGGCGTTCGACGGTGTGGGCTATCAGTCCTATGTTGCCGAAAGCGCCGACCTGGTGCACTGGGGCAACTACCGGCTGGCGATGGGGTACGGACCGACCGGAGAATTCGATCACGGCGGGCGGGTGATCGGCGGATTCCTGCTCGGATCCTGCGACCTGAAATCGCCGCGCGCGCTCAAGAAGCGGGACGGAAAATACTGGTCGCTGTACGGCGCTTACCCGCTTCAAGGCGGCTACGAACTGCGGCCCGGCTCGCAGGGCCTGGCGGTGAGCGACGACGGCCTGACGTGGCGGCGCGCGGAAAACCACCCGGTGCTCTCCACCGCCGATCCCGATTGTGGCGAGTGGGAGAAAAGCTGCATCTATCAGCCGTGGCTGGTGGAATACGGCGGACGACTTTTCGATTTCTACAACGCCGCGAACGGTTCGCGCGAGCAGACGGGCGTGGCGTTCTCGACCGATCTGATCCACTGGACGAGATACGCGTCGAACCCGGTCGTGCGGCTCCGGCCCGGCGGGTACGATTCGGAATTCGCCTCCGACCCGAAGGTCTACCGCGACGGCGATCACTGGACGATGTTTTACTTCGGCGTCGGCCACGGCGGGGCGCACATCATGATCGCGTTTTCGCGGGACCTGCTGCATTGGACGGCCGATCCCGAGCCGTTGTACAAGGCGGGCGGAAATCCCAGCGGACTGGACAAGCGCTACGCCCACAAGGTGACGCTGGCGTACAACCCGAAGAACGACACGTACTACATGTTCTACAACGCGGTGCCGGGCAAGACGGGCGACGTTGTCGAGGGCCGCGGCATCGGATTGATCACGAGCAGGCCCGTCGGGAAATGATCACCGGCTACAGGACGCGTTTCACCGCCGCCTGCCAGCCGTCGACCAGTTGTCTGACCCGTGCGGCGTTCATCTGGGGACGGAACACTTTTGTTTCACGGGGCAGCGCCATCAGGTCTTCAAGTGAGCGGTAGAAACCGAGGCCGAGCAGACCGTTCATCGCCGCGCCCCAGGCGGAGCTTTCCGCGACTTCCGACACCTTCAGATCCACGCCCGTCATGTCCGCCGTGAATTGCATGAGAAACCCATTACGGGTCGGGCCGCCGTCGGCGCAGAGCTCGCGCACTTCGGGCGCGGCATCGGCGCGCATCATGTCGAGCGCGTCGCGGACCTGATAGGCGATGGATTCGAGCGCGGCGCGGACGATGTGTTCCTTCCGCGTGAACGCGGTCATCCCCACGATGGCCGCGCGGGCGTCCGGCGACCAATACGGCGCGCTCAACCCCGCAAACGCCGGCACCAGATACACGCCGCCGTTGTCCTCGACGTTCCCCGCCAGCGCCTCGACCTCGGACGTGTTTTGGATCAGGCCAAGCTGGTTCTTCAACCACTCGATGGTGGCGGCGGAAAAATTGATGATTCCCTCGCAGGCATAAGCGGGCTTGCCCTGCCAGACCCAGGCGAGCGCCACCACCGCGCCTTTTTCCGGCACGCGAAACCTGTCGCCGATGTTTAGCAATACCGACGTGCCGGTGCCGAACGTCGCCTTGGCCATGCCGGGCTGATAACACCGTTGCGAAAACAGTGACGCCTGCGAATCGCCCATGACGCCACGGATCGGAACCCGCTTCGGCAACACGCCGGCGGCGTCGGTGTCGCCGAAATGCGCGGCGCTCTCGCGCACTTCGGGCAGGGCGCGAAGGGGAACGTGGAACAATCGGCAGAGTTCCTCATCCCAGCACAGTTTTCCGATGTCGAACAGCAGCGTGCGGCTGGCGTTGGTGTGGTCGGTCGCGAACACGTTGCCGCCGGTGAGCCGGTGGATCAAATACGTGTCGATCGTGCCGATGACCGCGTCGCCCTTGCTGAGTCTCGCGGCGATGTCGGGTTTCTCCGCGACGAGCCAGTCGAGCTTCGATGCGGAGAAATACGTGTCGATCTTCAGCCCGGTCCGGGCGCGGACCATGTCCTCGTGTCCCTGCTCGCGGAGTTTGCGGCAGATCGGCTCGCCGCGCCGGCATTGCCAGACGATGGCGTTGTGCAGCGGCCGGCCGGTGGCGCGGTCGAACGCGAGAATCGTTTCGCGCTGGTTGGTAATGCTCAGGCCGGCGAGTTGCGCGAGCTTGTCCGGATTTCTCGTGGCGACGTCACGGATGACGGCCAGCACATTCTGCCAGATCTCTTCCGGATCGTGTTCCACCCAGCCGGGCTGCGGATAAATCTGGCGGTGATCGCGCGACGCGCGGTCGAGCACGCGACCCTGCGCATCGAACAACACCGCTTTGGTGGCCGAGGTGCTTTGATCGATGGCGAGGACCAGGCTCATGCGTTTTTCATCAGGGCGAGCGCCGTCGCGGCGAGGCCGTCCATCGAAATGCCGTAATGCCGGAAGATGTCGGCCTGCGCGCCGGTCACGGTGTCCTCGTCCGGAATGCCGACGATCCGGAACGGCGCGTTCACGCCGGCCTGGAGCAGCAGGGAGGCGCAGGCTTCGCCGAGGCCGCCGTGAACGCTGTGTTCCTCGGCGGTGACGACGGCGCGGCACTCGCGCCCGCATCGGAGCACCGCGTCGGCATCGAGCGGTTTGACCGTGTGCATGCTGAGGACGCGGCAATTCAGGCCGCGTTCGGCGAGGTGGGCAGCGGCGAGGAGGCAATGCACGGCCGTCTCGCCGGTGCCGATGAATGCGACGTCATCGCCGTCGCGCAGGGTGAGGGCATTGCCGACGGCGAATTTCGCATCGGGCTTGTGCAGGTGGCACATGGGCGCCTTGCCGAAGCGGATGAAGAACGGGTGGTCGGATTTCGCCGCGGCGCGAACGGCTTCGCGGGCCTCGAAATTGTCCGCCGGGACGACGATCGTAATGTTGGGAATGGCGCGCAACGCCGCCAGGTCGTGCAACGAATGGTGCGTGCTGCCCAGCGCGCCATAGCTGACGCCGGCGCTGATGCCGACGAGCGTCGCCGGCACGTCGGAGTAGCAGACATCGTTCTTGATCTGCTCCAGCGAACGCGCCGTGAGAAAACACGCCGGGGAAACGCCAAACGATTTCTTGCCGGCCGCCGCCAGTCCCGCGGTGATGCCCACCAGGTTCTGCTCGGCGATGCCGACCTCGACGAGTTGCTTGGGCAACGCCTGCCCGAATGAGCCAAGCTTGCCCGAGCCGCGCGAATCGCTCGTGACAACCACGATATTGGGATCGGCCTTCGCCAGCTCCATCAGCGTGGCCCCGAATTCGTCGAGATTGGCCCGGCCCATTTTGAGGCCAAGCTTTTCCGCCATCGCCTGGGCCGCTGGCGTAAACGTCGAGGGCGCGGGCGCACTCATTCGGCCGCCTCCTTCAATTTGGCCTCGGCAACGTCCAGCTCCCGCATCGCTTGCTGGAATTCCGACTCGGTCGGGACGCGATGATGCCATTGCGTGGTGTTTTCGATGAACGACACGCCCCGGCCTTTAACGGTGTTGGCGATGATGCACGTCGGTTTGCCGGGTTCGGCAGGCTTGCTCAATGCTTCGGTCAGTGCGGCGAAATCGTGACCATTGACGGTCGCGACCGTCCAGCCGAAGGCGCGCCATTTTTCGTCGAGTGGTTCGTTGCTGCAGACATCGCGTGTGGGGCCGGTAATCTGGAGCGTGTTGTGATCGATGATCGCGGTAAGATTATCGAGGTCGTAATGGGCGGCGGCCATGGCGGCTTCCCAATTCGAGCCTTCGGCAAGCTCGCCGTCGCCCATCAGCGTGAAGACGCGGTACGGCGCGCCGTCCATTTTCCCGGCGAGCGCCATCCCGACGGAAATGGACAGGCCGTGCCCGAGCGCGCCGGTGTTCATCTCGATGCCGGGGATCTTCCGCGTCGGGTGGCCGACGAACGGCGATTGATAGTGGCACAGTGTCTCCAGCTTCGAATTCGGGAAGAACCCGCAATCCGCCAGCACGGCATACAGGGCTTCAACCGAGTGGCCTTTGCTCTGGACGTACCGATCGCGGGTCGGCTCGCCGAAGGTTTCCGGCGACACGTTGAGGATGCGATTGTATAGCAAATTCAAAATATCGAGGCACGACAGGCTGCCGCCGGTGTGGCCCGCGCCGGCGTGATAAATAATCTCCAGCGTCCGTTTGCGGAGCCGCACAGACTTGAGCGCGAGGTCCCGGTCCGACAGAGCGCCTGTGGCCATGGTTGGATTCCTAGTCCGATGGCTGGTTGTGATGATGCACGTCCCAGCCGAAATAATTCCCGAACGCCTCGGCGAGAATGTCCGCGCTGCGGGAGACGGTCATGACGACGTGATGTTCGAAGCCGCTGCGGCAGACGTGGCGCATGAGTTGTTGCAGGCGCGGGATGTGGGCCACTGCGCGGTTGCCGAAGGTTTCCAGACGGTCGTCGGTCAGATCGCCTTCGCCGACGTACGCGCGGATGCAGCCGTCGGCGTCAGCGGTGGTCACGCGCCCAAACGTCAACGGCCCGGACGGTGTGCGGCCGGCCAGCGCGCCGTAGGTGTTCTCGACGCCGAGAATGCTGCCGAGGATGGGCGCGTTGGCGATCGTGATGTCCGGCAGAAACGATTTCGCCCAGTTGCCGCAATGGAACAGGACGCATTTGTCATCGTCGTCGGCGTAATTGTTGTTCCAGTCCACCAGCGCGGCGGGGGTGTTGCCGGCGAGTTGCATGGCGTACATCGTCAACACGCCGGTGACATCCACTTCGCAGGCGCTGGGCATGAACTTCTCGCTCATCATGCTCATCAGGGTGCAGACGTTGCAGCCGAAATTCTGCTGCACGGAGGTCCAGCACTGGATCGCCGTCGCATCGATCGCGTTGGCGCTCATCCAATCCGCCAGCACGACCCCGAGCTTGGCCATCTGCACCAGCTTCTCCGGCGGCACGCCGGGCGCGGGCGCGTAGCCCTTGATCTCGGCCAGCTTCTTTTTCACCGCGGCGGATTTGTCATCGAGTTTGCCCGCTTTGGCGAGGAATTCCGAAAGATCGACCGTCGTCACGCTGATTCCGTGATGTTCGAGAAGTTTCTCGCTGTAGCGGACCGTGTTGAACGCGCCGGGCCGCGCGCCGACCGAGCCGAGCCGGACGCCGCGGACGCCGTTCACCACGCGGCAGACACCGAGGAAATTTTGCAGATCGACGGCGAACTCCGCGGAAGCCGGATGACAAACATGTTTGGTTGTCAGGGTGAACTTGATGCCGGCCTGGACGAGATTGTTGCACACGGAAATTTTGCCGCAATACGCGTCGCGACGGCGGGCCGGGCCGAGTTGATCCAGGTCGTCCGGATACCCCTGGATCAGGACCGGCACGTTGAGCTTCGAGAGCTTCAGCGTGTCGGCGACACCCTTTTCGTCGCCGAAATTCGGCAGCACGACGAGCACGCCATCGATCTTATCCGCGTGTTCGCGGAACAACGCCGCGCACTGGCGCGCGTCGGCGTGGGTTTCGACTCCGCCCAGTTTGGAATCGCGCTGGCCGAGTTGAATGGCGCGGACGCCGGCCGATTCAAAGACTTTCGCGAGATCCTTGCGCGCCTCGGCAACGAGCGCGTCGGGAAAGAAATCGCGGTTGCCGTAGATGACGCCGAGGGTTGGACGGGAGGTTTTCATGACACGATGGTTGTTCCTTTCTGCGCTGCCGGCCCAACGGCCCGAGGGGCGGCAATGCGAATGACGGACTGTATCAATCTGCGCACGTTAATGGTAGCCCTCAATCGGGAGCCAGACGGACATCTCCGACGGCCCGCGGTTGGCCCAGGCGAAATACGGGATGAACCGCACGGGGACGATTCGCGCGGGCGCCGGATGAAACACGCGATACAACCCGTTCCAGGCGACGTCCTGTCGGACCAGCGCCCTGCCTTCCAGAACGGCGACACCCTGCAGGAGCGCCGGGTCGTACCGGGGAACAAGACGAATGCCGGCGGGGATCGCCAGGTCGGCCAGCTGCACACCCTGCGGGAGATCGGGCGACTCCAGACAATACACGATCGGGCCCCGCTGAACCGCGACCTGATTCCGATCCTCCTCGACGAGCGGGTTGGCCTCGATCAGACGAGCGGGCAGGGGAAGGTCCAGCTCGACGAGATCACCGCATCGCCAGGCCCGGTGGATTTCGAGATAACCAGTCGGCGATCGAGAAGCGTCGAGCGGTTGGCGGTTGACGCGCACGGTGGTGCCGTCCGCCCAACCGGGGATTCGCAGTTTCAGCGCGAATGGCATGTCGCCGCATTCGTTGATGGTGATGCGGATTTGTCCGTTCCAGGGGTAGTCGGTTTCCTGCGTCAGTTTCACGGTCGGTCCGTCGGGCAATCGCGTGGCGAGGGTGCTGCTGCCGTACAGATTGATCCAGACCGCGCCAGCGGATTTTCCATAGGCGTAGCCGCCGACTTCGGCGACGGTGCGGGCCAGATTCGGCGGGCAACAGAACGCGCTGAGAAACGGCACACGCGTGCGCGGCCAGCGCAGCCGGGTCGGCATCGGATCCACTACGCGGAGCGGATTGGTGTAAAAGAAATTGGTGCCGTCGAGGCTGCCGCCGGACAACACGCTGTTGTAGAGCGCGCGTTCCACCACGTCCATGAACCGCGCGTCACCGGTCGCCAGGAACATGCGCCAGTTCCAGAGCACGTTGGCGATGTTCGCGCAGGTCTCGCAATGGGCGGTCGTGTTGGGCAACTGATAATTTCGTCCGTAAGCCTGGTGGACGCGCGTGATGGACTTCTGATCTTCGGCGCCGTCGGGGGACGCGCCATCGTAGAGCGCGCCGCAGCCGCCGGTGATGTACATCTTTTGCTGAATGACGTTGGTCCAGATCGGACCGAGCGGCTCCCACAGGGTCTGGTCGCCCGTTTCCATGAACAGGTCCGCCGCGCCGGCGTAAAGGTAGTTGGCGCGCACGGCGTGCCCCATCGCTTCCGTTTGCTGGTCGAACGGAATGCGGTCCTGATTATCGTCGCCGCCGTCGGTGATTCGACTGCGCAGCGCGAACAGCTTTCGGGCGAGTTCCAGGTAACGCGGCTCGCGGGTGGCGCGGTACAGCTCGACCAATCCCATGTAATGCGATGGACAAACGGAACTGCGCGCCGCCTCGGGCGTGGCGTTGCTGAAGGTGGCGCAAAGAAAATCGGCCGCCTTGCAGGCGACGGCGAGCAGGTTGGTCTTCCCGGTGGCCCGGTAATGCACGCACGCGGCCGTCATCAGATGCCCGAGATTGTACAATTCGAAATTGTTGCGGTCCTGAAAGGGCACGGCATTGGTGTCGCCGTTGCGTTCGGCGATCAGCACGGGCGTGTGCAGATAACCATCGGCGCGCTGGGCCTGCGCGATGACGGAGATCGCGCGGTCCAGACTCCTGTCGAAATAATCGTCGTTTGTCACCGCACAGGCCGCCGAGGCCGCTTCGATCAATTTGTAGAAATCACCATCGTTGAATGGCGCGCCGCGGTGGACGCCTTCCGCCAGCCCGGCGGCGATTTCGAAGTTGCGAAAGAATTGCGTGTAATTCGTCCCCTCCATCAGACGGCCCATGGCCGGCAGCGTTTGCATCCGGCAGACCTCGAAGCGGTCGGCCCAGAACCCGCGCGTCCAGCGGACTTCGTCAAGGCCGACGGTGCGGACGGCGGCGTGCGGGCTGGCGCTGGTATCGACCACGCCGGGTTCGGCGGCGGAGAGCGACGAAGGCAGGAACGCGGACAGGAGGCAAGTGGACAGCCAGATGAAATTCCGGATGGAGAAGGCGGCGTTGACGAACGCGCTCGACCCATGTGCGGGCTTTGCTTCTTGCGCCTGTTCTCGGTTTGGCTTTCGCATGGCGTTTGGGCGCTTCGTGTTTGCGCGAGCGTATCGCTCCGGGGACAAATTATAGCGCACAAGCCCCGGCAGGTGAAGTCTGCCGGAAGTGAATTGGCTTTCCAAAGAACGACGGCTTGTTACGATGCTGATGAAGATGATTCCGCTTCGGCTTCTGCTTGCCGGTTGGTTGCTGGCATTCGCGTTTTCCGCGACAGCCGGCGACCGGACCGCGGCGGAAATCTGGGTTTCGCCGGATGGGGCCGACGCAAACGCCGGGACGCGGGAACGACCCCTGGCATCCGTGAGCGTGGCGTTGCGCAGGGCGCGCGAGCTGCGGCGATTGGCGGACGCGTCGGCGAAGAACGGGGTCCGCATCATTCTTCGCGGCGGAACGTATCCGCTGACCAGCCCCTTGCTCGTGCGCTCGGAAGATTCCGGAACGAAGGCCAGCCCGACGATTATCGAAGCCGCCGACGGGGAACGGCCGGTGTTGAGCGGCGGGATCACGGTCGAGCGGTGGAGAAAACCGGAGGGCGAGATCGCCGGTTTGCCGGCAGCCGCGCAGGGGAAAGTCTGGGTCGCCGACGCGCCGGAGTTCGGCGGACGACGGTTCGGATTCCGCCAGCTTTGGGTGGACGGGTCGAAAGCGATCTGGGCGCGGCAACCCAACGGCGACGCGATGGAGCGATTGCTGGCCTGGGACCCGGCGAACGCCGAGGCGTGGATTCCAGCGGCGTCGGTTCCGACGATCCGCGACGCGTCAGGTTTGGAGATGGTGATCGATCAGGTGTGGGAGATCGCCGTGCTGCGGGTGAAATCGCTGCGGGTCGAAGGCGACCGGGCGCGAGTGAGCTTCGAGCAACCGGACAGCCGGATTGAATTCGAACATCCCTGGCCGCCGGTGATCGTGGACACGAACTATCACGCGCCATTCTTCCTGGCCAACGCAATCGAGTTTCTGGATCAACCCGGCGAATGGTTCGCGGACACGGCGGCGGGCAGCATCTATTATTGGCCGCGGCCGGGTGAGGACATGGGACGCACGAAGGTCGTCGTGCCGGCACTGGAATCGGTCGTGCACGTTGAGGGCAGCGCGGACCGGCCGGTGGGCAACGTGCGATTCAAGGGGATCAGCTTCGCGTACGCGACGTGGTTGCGGCCATCGGTGGCCGGGCATGTGCCGCTGCAGGCGGGAATGTTTTTGCTGGATGCCTACAGATTATCGCCGCCGGGGACAGCGTACGCGCACGGTCTCGACAATCAGGCGTGGATTGGCCGGCCACCGGCGGGGGTCTCGGTCCGGGGCGCGCACGACGTTGTTTTCGAGCGCTGCCGGTTCGAGCACATGGCGTCGGCGGGCGTGGATTTCCAGTGGGGCACACACGACGATGTGGTGGAAGGCTGCGTGTTCCGCGACATCGGCGGCAACGGCATCCAGATGGGCAAGTTTTCCGACGAGGGCGTGGAGACGCATGTGCCGTATAATCCGACGGACGAGGGCGAGATTTGCCAGCGCGAGCGCGTGGCCGACAATCTGGTGACCGATTGCGGCAATGAAGACTGGGGCTGCGTGGGCATCGGCGTCGGGTACGGCCGGGAAATCGCGATCGAGCACAACGAGGTCCGCGATCTGCCGTACACGGGCATCAGCGTGGGGTGGGGCTGGACGAAGGCGCGGAACTGTATGCGTGACAATTTCATTCACGCCAACCACGTTCATCATGTGGCGACGCGCCTCGGCGACACGGGAGGCATTTACACGCTATCGGCGCAGCCGGGCACAGTGGTCAGCGAGAACTCGATCCATGATATTGTGATGAGTCAGTACGTTCCCGACCCAGAGCACTGGTTTTATCTCTACCTCGACGAAGGCTCGTCATTCATCACGGTCCGCGACAATTGGTGTCCGGCGGAGAGGTTCATGAAGAACGCCAACGGACCGGGCACTCGATGGCAGAACAACGGGCCGAAGGTTTCGGTGCGAATCAAGGACGCGGCGGGATTGGAACCGGCGTTCCGAGACCTGTTGACGAACGAACGGTAGAAACGATTAACGATTCACGCTGCGAAGCGTGACCGTCGCATCCTTCAATCCATCAGACTGCGCGTGGAGCGTGATTCTGCCCGGCGCCGCCTGTTTGGCGCGGACGATGACGAGGCACAGGCCGTTGAACGCTTCGCGTTCTGTGGACGAGAACGACACGTGGCTCGTGGCATCGCCGTTGTCGGTCGCGACGATCTCGCCCGGACCGTCGATGGAGAAGCGGACGGAGTTCCTGGCGCGCGGCGCCATCGAGCCGCTCTGGTCTTCGACGGTTACGGTCACAAACGACAAATCCTTTCCGTCCGCGCGGATTTGGGCGCGATCGGCCTTCAACTCGATCTTCGCGGGAGAGCCGGCGGTTCGCACGGCGTCGGTCGCCCATCTCCGGCCATTTTTATAAGCGACGACTTCGAGCGTGCCCGGTTCGTACACCACTTGATCCCAGCGGAGGCGATATTCGCGCGGCCCCAGTTTCTTTCGGCCGAGGGACCGGCCATTGAGGAACAGCTCGGCTTCATCGCCGGAGGTGTAGACCTGCACGGGCGTGACCTGGCCGATGCGCTCGGGCCAGTTCCAATGCGGCAGGATGTGGGCCATCGGCAGGTCCGGCCGCCACCGCGCCTGGTAAAGATAGAATCGGTCCTTCTTGAAGCCGCAGAGGTCGATGATGCCGAAATAGGAACTGCGCGACGGCACTTCGATCTTGCCCGACGCTTTCAGCTCGTCGTCCGCGCGCGCTTGAGTGGCTGGCTCCGTGAAGACCAGGCGGTTCGTGCTGGCGCGGTCGTAGGGCGTCGGCTCGCCGAGATAATCGAAACCAGTCCAGACGAATTCCCCGGCGACGAACGGGTTGTCATCCTGGCCCTTGAACTCGGCGTCGGGCGGCATGGCCCACGGCGGCGCGGCCACGTCGTAGGAGGTCACCTGAAAATCCACGGACCCCTGCTTTTTGTCGTCGCTGAGGGGAAAGAAATACTCGCCGCGCGAACTGATGCAGGAGGAAGTCTCGCTGCCGAAGAGGGGCTTGGCGGGATTGTTGGTTCGAAACGCGGCGTAGCCGAATGGCTTGTAGTTGTAGCCGAACACGTCCACGACGTTTTGGAAACCGTTCGTGCCGGACTCGATGACGTGGAGGGCGGCCGTGACGGGTCGCGTGGAATCTTCCTGACGCACAAGCGCGGCCAGTTGCGCGCCGAGTTTCCAGCCGTCGGATTGGCGCTGCTCGGGGACCTCGTTGCCGATGCTCCAGAGAACGACGCACGGATGATTGTGGTCGCGGCGGACGAGCGCGCGCAAATCTTTCTCGTGCCAGTCGGGAAAGGCGAGATGGTAATCGCCCGGACGTTTTTTCCGTGCCCAACAATCGAAAGATTCGTCCATCACGACGAAGCCGAGGCGGTCGCAAAGATCGAGCAACTCCGGCGCGGGCGGATTGTGGCTGGTGCGAATCGCGTTGCAGCCCATGTCGCGCAGCAACTGGAGCTGGCGTTCAAGCGCGCGCGCGTTCACGGCGGCGCCGAGCGCGCCGAGGTCGTGGTGCAGACACACACCGTTGAGGCGTACGCGGCGGCCATTCAGGAGAAAGCCGTTGTCCACTGTGAATTGAATCGTGCGGATGCCGAAGGGCGTTTCGACGCGGTCGATGAGCCGGCCATTTTGTTCGAGCGAAGTCACGGCGACGTAGCGGCACGGATCGGTGACGCTCCACAGGCGCGGATTATTGAGAACGATTTGCGCTGTGCAGGAGCCGGTCTCGTGCGGGCCTATCGGCACACCGTCGGTTGCCAGCGAAGCAACGGATCTTCCTTTGGCGCCGTTCGCCCTGAGCTCGAAGATTTCGTTCTTGACCGACACTGCGGCAGCATCGCCGGTTTCGTTATCCACGCGGGTCTGAATTCTCACGGTGGCCGCCGCCGGGTCGACCTGGGGTGTGGTAATGAAGGTGCCCCAGTGTTCGACATGCAGGGGCGCGGTTTTCACAAGCCAGACGTTGCGGTAGATGCCCGCGCCCGGATACCAGCGCGACGATTCCGAGGGACTGTCGAGGCGGACAGCGAGCACGTTATCGGCGCCCGGTTTGACGAACGGGGTGAGGTCCAGCTCGAAGGAGGAGTAACCGTACGGCCAACCGCCGACGAACTGCCCGTTCAGCCACACCTCGGAGTAGGACATTGCGCCATCGAGATCAAGAAAGAGTTTCCTGCCCGAATCCGCCGACGGGATGAAAAAATGCTTTCGATACCAAACCGGGCCCCAGTATTTCAGTTTGCCCGTCGCGCCGTCGTATTCTTGGCGGAACGGGCCTTCAATCGCCCAGTCGTGCGGCAGGTTCAGTTGTCGCCAGCTGCTATCGTCAAATCCCGGCTGCGTGTAGGAGACGTCGCTGCCCAGATTGCCGTCGGGTCTCGCCGTGGGCGAATTCGTTGTCAACTCCGCGCCGGTGGCGGTGACCCATTTCTCGACGTTGGTGTAGTTCAATTGATCGCCCGTGCCGGCGGGATCGTCATGGGTGAACCGCCAGTTGTCATCAAACAGAATTTGCTCGCGCGGCGACGGCGCGGCGAGGGTCGGGTGCGTTGTAAGAAGACAAGATGATGTCAGAACGGCAATGATCGTGGATCGAAGCTGTGTCACAGCCAAGAACCTAGAGAGTTCCGTGGACAGGTGCAAAACTTTTTCCGGCGGTCGTTCTACTTCGGGGCCGGCTTGTGCAGTTCGGCGAGCTCCGCTTGGAAGTCGGCCAACTCCTGTTTGTAGAGGCTGACGAGTTGGGTCCAGTGATAATTTGCGGGAACCTTGTCGATGGCGCCGGGAACGGGAATCTTGCGCTGCGGGGTCTGCAACCCGTTGGCGAACCGGTAGGTCTTTTCCGTCAACGCGGCCAGGCGCTCATAGGCGTTGACGCTGGTGGCGAGATCGTCGCGGGCGTGGTCCTTATCGGCGAGGTCGTGGCTGTAATTGTAGCGGAGGACGTGCATGGCGGCGCCAGCTTTGGCCGCGTAGAACTCGCTCATCGCGCGGATGCAGCGCATATCGTTGCGGAGTCGCTCAAACTCGTCGCAGTTCTTCGTGACGAACGGCGCGGCAGCATCGATGGCGTCGACGGCACGCTGCGAGTCATCGAGGATTTCACGGATGATTTGCGGCGGCGTCTCGCCCTGGTGCGGTTGTTTCTTCCACTCTTTCTCGACGTACTCCTGCAACCGCTCGCCCGGCGGCGACTGGGAGTTCCATAATTCGGGGAACGCCTTGTACTTCATCGGATCGACCAACTGATCGAGCGTCATGCCGAGCGACAACGTCTGGCGGTTGCCCTCGGTGATGCCGAAGCGGCGGATGATCCGCGGGGCGCACTCGCCGGAGGTGTTGTAGGCATCAAGGATGCGCATGGCAGCCTTGCGAGTGCCGTACATGTCGGCGAGGCGCCCAATCCAATACGCGCGGTCTTCGTCGTCGGGGATATCCGGGTTCCACGCGTAGCGCGCCCACGCTTCGAACCAGATCCAATCGCGGTTCCATTGTTTGAGCGGCGGATCAGCGATGTCGGGCGAGTCGGGCCAGTTCCAATACGAGAGCGGATAGAGATGGATGCCTTTGGCGCCGAGCCGGTCGCGGGCGGCCTGGGCGCATTTCTTGATGAACTGCTGGTCGCCGTAGCGGAACGGTTCGAGATTGGCGAGGATGTGGATATTAACGAGGTGCATGCCGAGCCTGGCCATGGCGAGATGGATGGCCTGTTCCTTGCCGCGCGGCTCCCAGGTGGTCAGCGATTCGCCGTTGTATTTGGATTCGGTGTAGAGATTCGAATAGACCTGGAGCGCGGCGGGGACGACGACCGATCCGTTCATGGCGTGAGTGCGCAGGACGACCGGCGGCTCTTGGGCCAACCCGGCGGCCTGCATTCCATCTTTCACGCCGGGCAGGATCACCTGCGTGCACCATTCGACCTGATTGGTCACGCCTTCGAGTGCTTCGCCGAGACAGACCATGAGGCCGACGTTGGGATATTGTTTCACGAATTCGGCGATGGATTTCCGCGTGTAATCAGCGACAAGCGGCGTGGGCGCGGCCAACCGGGTGGCGATGCCGTTGTGCTCGGCGAACGGTTTCGACACGTAGATGTTATAGAACATCTGCACGAGCCAGATGCCGCGTTTGTCGCACTCGCGGGTGATGTAGCGGAACATCTCGACGTTTTTTTGGAAGACATCGTCGGGCACCTCAACGGCGTAGGGGTAGTCCTTGAGCTTCACGAGCGAGGCGAACGGATGACCGTTCCACAGGTAGAGCGTGTTCATCCGGTTCTCGACCAGGAAATCGAGGTACTCCTGCCAGAACGCCTTGTCGTAGAAGAAGGGGAACAGCTCGGGCGTGTACGGATACTCGTAGTCGCCCCGGCCCGGCAGGATGGATGTTTTCTGCATGCCGATGCACGGGCCGCGCAGGGCGAAGGCGGGCATGTCGGCGAAGCGCAGCTCGGCCGGCAGCCGCCGCACGACACGGATGCGCTCGGCCAGATCAAGGCAACCGTACAACGCGCCGGAATCGTCGGAGCTGACGACGACGACCAACTTATTGTTCCACGCGCCGAGGACGTAGCCTTCCTTGCCGGGCTCGCCGGGCTTGAGCCTCAGCAAACCGTCGGCAATCAGCCGCTTGATCGTGGGGTGGTCAACGCCGGCGATGACGATGCGGTGATCGGGTTTGACGGTGCCATCTTTGTTTTCGACGACGAGGTCGAGGCCCGCGTCCTTGATCGCGCGGGCGAGGCGCGCGGCGCCGAATTCGACGCGCGGCGTGGCGTTGGACGCGAGGACGATGGAAACCGTCTCGGCGTTGAGCGGGACGGACGTCGCCAGGATGAAAACCAGCACGATGATCGGGCGCCAAAAGAATTTCACGAGCGGGCTTGGATTTGGCCGGGTGTTCACGGGGTCAACAACGCGTCACTGTGTCACAGCGGCGCAATCCGCGCCAGCCAAAATGCGGCGGCGAGGGAACATGACCGGCCGTCTATTCGCCCACGGTGTCAAGCGTTGTAAGTCGGCCCCGACTCTTCATGGCGCGGCAGACCGATTCTGTTGTGGGCCAAGCGGATGGGGCTGGCACGTAAGTTGCACCTTATAAGCACCGGATTGAGTGCTGGGGGGGCCTGGTTTGCCTTCGAGCGAGCACCACGCAAGTATCCACAACAGGCCGATTGAGCGGGCCGTAGGATAGAGTAACCATGATCGAGTACACGATTGACCGGACCGACCGCCTCGTCAGAGTGCGCCTGAGCGGTTACACAACCACCGCCGATCTGGCCCGGCACTACTCGAAGGTTCACAGCGACCCCGCGTACGATCCGTCCTTCAACGTGCTGTTCCGGATCAATGACAATGTGAATGGGCCGATCATGGTAGATGTCCCGAGTGTCAGCGGGCAGTTGGAAGCCGTGGCCAGGCTCCAGAACGCCACCAAATGGGCCATCGTCATGTCGCCTGGAATCCGCCGCGCCGTGTTCGAGTTCCTGGTTCCCACGCTCAGTCTCGCTTCCGTCCAGATGCGCTTCTTCGATGATGAACATTCGGCGCTCGCCTGGCTTGATGTGGATCATGCCGACGCGGGTAATGCCCGTCAGTGACAGTCATCATGGGGGCGCAGTGTGGGATGGGGCAAAGACCGGCTGCGGCGGGATGTCAGGCTTCTCGACGACCATGACACGGAAACGTCGGCAGCCTGAAGCAGATGGGCGATTGCACCGTGCCGGGTTACGGCAGCACCGTCGCCCGATAGAATCGAGATGGTTGATTGGTGGCAACTCCGGAGTCCACGACCGTGACCGGTCCGGTGGTCCCCGGAATGTTATTGGTCAGCGTCATCCAAGTGGCGTTGACAAGGTTGGTCGTGTAATCGACCCGGTAATAGCGGTTGGAGCCCGTGAGCAGGCTGATCTGTACGTCGCTGCCGACGATCTTTATTCCCAGAATCCCCAGATCGTTGCCGAGATTGTAGTTGATAACGCTGCTGATCCAAGAAATGCGCGATGAAACGCGGGTGCTGTAGAAGGCACCGGGCACCGCGACAGGATAATTCGTCGGGACCAACGTCCAGCATCCGCCATCGCAGTCTTCGAAGTACAACCCCCTTTGATCCACCACGGCGGCGTTGAATTCGTCGGCCGACGAGCCGTCGAAGCTGAACGGCCCCGAGACCGAATAATGAACTCCCGCCAATTGCCATGTCGACCCGTTCTGAATGAACAGGCCGCCGCTGGAATCCCCGGGGGAGAGATCGCATTCATTGGTCATACCGTTGAGTTCAAAATTTGCGTACAGGAGCAGGTCGTCACCGCCATTGGTGTAGACGCCGGCGACTGTGTTTTGTCCCCAGCGCTGGACGTGATCGCTGGTGGACCACATCCATCCATTGGTCGGGCCGTTTACCGAGACCAGGCTGCCGCGTTGCGTGCCCCGCCCGACGGCAACGCATGGTTGGCCGACCTCGTCGGATCCTGTGTAGAGAGGCGCGTAATAGGGGAACGTTTGCGCGACCTGCCAGATCCGCAAATCGGTGCCAGGATCGTCGAAGTTTGTCACGGTGGTGTAGGTGAAACCGTTCAGGACGAATGGCTGACCAGCCGAGCCGCCGATGTGCTGCGCGGCGATGAAGAAAGTCGGCGCGATGGGGGTGCCGAGGTAGAGGCCCCACTGGCCTTCGTACTGCCAGCCGCTGTTGGCCAGGGAGCCGGTCGGGGCGTTGGTATTATACGAGGGATCGTCGGTTGCCACGAAGAGCACCGCCCTGGCATTGGGGACGACAAGCAGTGTCAGAACAAGACCCAGCCACACACTGCATTTTGCTTTTGTCCCCTTCATACCCGCGCGGTTGTATTGTAGCTCGAACAGCGACCACCAACAAGCCCGATCCTGTGCCGCGACGACGCGCTGCCTAGGCCTGCACGTCGTCCTGCCGCGTCCGCCGCTCTTTGCCGGGAATCAAAGGATGAGCCTGATTGCCCTTTTGAAACAGCAGGGGTACTGGTGGGTGCCGGTGAGGAGGCTGCGACCGGGTGCGGTGATACCTGTCAGTGACAGGCATCATCGGAGGCGCAGTGCGAAATGATGAATAGTGAGGTGTGACCCTCTGGCCCCGCGAAGGCAGATAAGTGGAAGCCGGTTGGCTAGTGTTGACCTGCAAGTAGCGAGAGGCTGCTTCTGGACTCTGTCCTCTGTCGAAGCCGTCATCTACTCTGCTGCTGCTTGACACTTCTCGCAACTAACCGGAATCCCAAGATGTGACTGCGAAGTTTAGGGTCTACAGCTTCCCTTGCAGTACATCGGGGCCAGCCTGATGTAAGCACATTACCCCCTCGACATGCCTTGCATTCTCTGAGAACATCATTGTCGGCGTTGGTGGGTTCTGAGAACTCCAACAAAAACCAATCGTCACACCACTCCGACACGTTGTTACACATGTCTTCACACCCAAAAGGACTCGCCTTGTCCTTATGTCTACCCACCGGCTGCAGAAGAAAGTTCCCAGACGGATCCGCCTGACTTAAGAGGTCATCTATGAAAGCCGGCATCACGTTTCCCCAAGGATACGGCTGTCCACGGCATCCACGGCATGCTTTTTCCCATTGGTTCTCCGAGGGCAACGAGTAGTTAACCCCAGTATTCGCCGCCAGCCAGTCCGCGAACGCTTTGGCGTCAAACCAGTTCACGTAAGTGATGGGTACATCCTCTCTCAGTTCTGGCATCGCACCAGTTTCTTTGCAGACCTTAATCCATTCTTCTTTGGGCCACTTGTAATGAGACAGTGCGAGGAATTCGAGCCACTGTTCGACTGTGACTGGGTACTTTTGAATCTGATACTCCTCTACCCATGTAACGATCTGCGGGCTTTCCTCCGCTTCATGTGCATCCTCCTCGTTTACACCCCGCAGGAACTCCCCAGCCGGAACTGTCACCATTGTGATGTTCATACAACGACTCCCGTATCCTAACAGCTATCTGAAGTCCGTTCACGAGCTTTGGCGCGCCCTTGTAGAACAAGACGCCGTCCTTTACAGCCCAATCAGCGGCAATCATTAGGGCCGACTCCTGACACGTGACAAACTGTCCATTCGCCGCGCCACGTGCGCATGGTCTACCGTGCCGCGGCCAGCCTGTAAACAGCAAAGCGCCGCCCCGTTTTCTCGCTCACCGTGCCAAGTGTCAAACGGGGCGCCATTTGTCGGAGTTGCGGACGCTCCGGCTCCGGGAAACGGATTCGGGGCAGGCGGGACGCTCCGTTCTACTTTGGGGACCTTTCGACGAGATCAGGGCAGGCGCGGGGGTCTGCCCCTACGTTTGGAAACAGTTGCGAAGGGAAGGTCGAGTGCGGATACTGGCGTCCCAGAATGTCCGATGTGCTATCGATAACGGAGTTGCGGAAGGCGTATGGCGACACGGTCGCGGTGGACGGCGTTTCGTTCACGGTCGGCCGGAATGAAATTGTCGGGCTGCTGGGTCCGAACGGCGCGGGCAAGACCACGACGATCAATATGATTCTCGGCGTGGTCGAGCCGAGCGCGGGCGGGATTCGCGTGGAGGGTGTGGATCTCGCGACCGACCGGTGTCGCGCGCTCGAGCGGACGAATTTCGCGGCAGTGTATTCGCCATTGCCCGGCAACCTGACCGTCTCACAGAACCTGCGCATCTTCGGGCTGATTTACGGCGTGGACGAGCTTCACCTGCGGATCGAGGAGCTGCTGAAGCAGTTCGACCTGGTGGCGTTTCGCGACGTGAAATGCGGCGTGCTGTCGTCGGGCGAACAGACCCGGGCGGCGCTCGCCAAAGCGATGCTGAATCGGCCGCACCTGCTGCTGTTGGACGAGCCGACGGCGTCGCTCGATCCGTCGGTGGCGCGGGACATTCGCGGGCGGATCCGCGCGCACGCGTCGCAGGGCGAAGGCGGGGTGTTGTGGACCTCGCACAACATGTACGAGGTGCAAGACGTGTGCGATCGGGTGCTGTTCCTGTCGCACGGCAAGATTCTGTTGCAGGGCAATCCGAAGACGCTGCCGGCGGAGCACGGCAAGGCGAATTTGGAGGAGCTGTTCATCACGGTGGCGCGCGAGCCGCTCGCGCTGGGAGGAGAATACACGAATAGCACGAAGTAGACACGAAGGACACGAATGGATGGGAAAACAAAAGGGGCGCGGCGGGTGGGGGCGATTGTGCTGCGGCATTTTTATCTGCTGCGGGGGAGCCCGGCGCGGTTGCTGCCGCTGTTCGCCTGGGTCGCGGTGGATATTCTGCTGTGGGGATTCATCACGCGGTACCTGAACAGCGTGAGCAACTCGGGGCTGAACTTCGTGCCGACGCTGCTCGGGGCGGTGTTGCTGTGGGATTTTTTTACGCGGGTGATGCACGGCGTGGCGGCGGCATTTTTCGAGGACGTGTGGGCGCGGAATTTTCTCAACCTCTTCGCCACGCCGCTGAGGATTTCGCAGTATCTGACGGGGCTGGTCATCACGAGCATCGCGACGAGCATGATCGGACTGACCGTGATGCTGGTGATGGCGACGACCGTGTTTGGGCTGTCGTTTTTCAGTTACGGGCTGATGTTCGTGCCGTTTCTGCTGGTGCTGTTTCTGTTCGGCATCTCGCTGGGGATATTTGGGTGCGCGCTGGTGCTGCGGCTGGGGCCGGCGTCGGAATGGCTGATCTGGCCGGTGCCCGCGCTGTTGTCGCCGTTTGCCGGTGTGTTCTATCCGCTGGCGACGTTGCCGCAGTGGATGCAGTGGGTATCGAGCGTGCTGCCGCCGGCGTACGTGTTCGAGGGCATGCGGCGGATCGTGGCGGGCGGCGCGGTGTCGGGGGTGTCGCTGGTATTCGGAGCGGGGCTGGCGGTCGTGTACATTCTCCTGGCGTGCGGGTATTTCGTGGCGGTGTATCATCACGCGCAGCGGACGGGGCTGATCGCGCGGTACAGCGCGGAGACGTTGAGCTGATCGATGCAGGATCGGCACAGGCTGGCGCAACGACACGATTCATTTGACGATGGCCCCCTCACCCCAACCCTCTCCCCCGGAGGGGCGAGGGGATGTTTCTCCCTGTGTCCCGGTTGTTCCCGTGTTGCGTTGGCACCGCCAAATCAAGTGTCGGCACGCAGCGGCGCAGAAATCAGGGATCGATGGGTAGAACGTGACCCCCCTTGGGGTAACGGGGGAAGTATTGGCGATGAAGCGAGCCGAGGTCAAGGCAGCGCCAAGTGGCAACGGCCGGGTCGACGTGGGAGCCACAGCGGCGGATGATCTGGAGCGG
>DATKNW010000068.1:0-13889 GCA_035541135.1 Verrucomicrobiia bacterium | reverse complement strand
CTTCAGGTGTTGGTGGTCGACGACAACGCGACCAACCGCCGGATTCTGGAAGAAGTGCTGCGGCAGTGGCAGGCGAAGCCGGTGATTGCCAGCGGCGCCGCCGCGGCCTTCGCCGGAATGAAAAAGGCCCACGCCATCGGCGACCCGTTCCGGATTGTCTTGCTGGATTGTCTGATGCCCGAGACGGATGGGTTCGAGTTGGCCGCACAGATTCGCCAGGATGCGGATTTGTCGGCGACGAAAGTGATCATGCTTTCTTCGGCGGGCCACGCCGGCGTGGCCTCGCGCTGCAAGGAACTGGGATTGGCGGGTTACCTCACCAAACCGGTCAAGCAATCCGAACTGTTCAATACGATCGCGGCGGCGGTGGGCATCCGCTGCGAGTCAACCACGCCAATCGAGAAGACCAGGCCCGCTCCCGCGAGCGCGTCCCGGAAGTTGCGAATTCTGCTTGCGGAGGATAATCCGGTCAATCAGCGGCTGGTCATCAAGCTGATGGAAAAGCGCGGGCACAAGTGGGTCGCCGTCAACAACGGCGTGGAAGCGCTCGATGCGCTGGAACGCGAGACGTTTGACGCGGTCCTGATGGACGTGCAGATGCCGGAGATGGGCGGGTTCGAAGCCACGGCACGCATTCGCGATCGCGAGAAGTCCACCGGCCAGCATGTTCCCGTCGTCGCCATGACCGCCCACGCGCTCAAAGGGGACCGCGAACGATGCCTGGAAGCCGGCATGGACGCCTACGTAACGAAGCCGATTCAGGCCGCCGCCTTGTTCGAAGCGATCGACCGCCTCGTGCCCAGCCCCGCGGTTGTCGCCGGGATACCGGAGAAGCTCCCCGCCGACGAAGGGGTGCCCGCGGCGGAGGAGAAGGTGTTCGACTACGATACGGCCCTGACGATGATCGACGGCGATACGGAGCTGTTCGGTGAATTGGTGGGACTGTTTATGACCGAATCGATGGCGTTGCTCGGCCAGATTCAGGACGCGATTGCCCGACGTGACGCCAAACTTCTCGAACGATCCGCGCACTCGCTGAAGGGATCCACCGCCGCGTTCAGCGCCGAGCCAGCCCGAGCGGTGGCGCAACGACTCGAGGAAATGGGCATCGCCGGCCAATTCGAGGAGGCAGGGACCGTGGCGGCCGAGTTGGGACGGGAACTCACGCGGCTGACGCAGGCGCTTTCAGGATATCGGAAGGAGAGTGCCGTGTGCGAATCCTGATCGCCGAAGACGATGTGGTTTCGCGCCGCCTGGTCGAAGCCACGCTCACCAAGTGGGGCTACGGGGTCGTGGTCACCACCGACGGGATCCAGGCGCTGGAGGCACTGAAAAAGCCCGGCGCACCGTCCCTGGCGGTCTTGGATTGGATGATGCCCGGCATGGATGGCGCCGAAGTGTGCCGTCGGGCCCGGGCCGAGGTGACGGATCGATCCCTGTACATCATCCTGCTGACGGCCAAGGACCGCAAGGAAGACATCGTCGAGGGACTGACCGCGGGAGCGGATGATTACATCATCAAACCGTTCGATCGCGCGGAATTGAAGGCGCGGATCAACGTCGGCGAGCGCATTATTCGCCTGCAAGCGGAGTTGTCGGCCCGCGTCAAGGAATTGGAGCTGGCGCTGGCCAATGTGAAGCTGCTGCAAGGGTTGCTGCCCATCTGCTGTTACTGCAAGAAAATCCGCAACGACCAGAACTACTGGCAGCAGGTGGACACCTACATCGCCGAGCATTCCGAGGCCCAATTCACGCACGGCATTTGCCCCGAGTGCCGCGAGAAGATCGTCCGGCCCGAACTGGAACGCATCCGGCAATCCGAGCACGTCTAGCCATCCGGCCAAGCCCCGGGCGTGCCCACCGAAGCCTGCCGTCCGGCGTAGGCGGGATTGACAACCCCCGCTTTTTGAGCCGGGTTCACTCCCGTTGGTAGCGCGAGCGTCCCCGCTTGCGGTCCTTGCCGTCATAGTGGGGTGGGCGTCTCGCCCGCGTGACGTTGAACGGCGCGTCCCTTCGTGCCATTCGTCGGGAAACGGGGTCAACTCTTGATACTTGACAACACAAGGGAGAGAGGTGCAGGATGGCAGCATGGCGCGTCCGATTCGCATCGAGTTTGCAGGGGCGGTCTACCACGTCATGGCCCGCGGCAATGAGCGGCGCACGATCTACGTCGACGACCACGACCGCCGTCGGTTCCTCGAGACCCTCGCGGAGATGATCGAGCAATTTGGTCTGCGCGTCCATGCCTATTGCCTGATGCCAAATCACTACCACCTGATCGTCGAGACGCCGCGCGCCAATCTGAGCCGGGCGATGGGCTGGCTGCAGGTGACCTACACGGTGCGGTTCAACCGTCGCCATCGGCGCAGCGGCCATCTCTTCCAGGGGCGGTACAAGGCGCAAGTGGTGGAAGCCGACGCCTACGCCCAGGCGCTGGTGCTGTACGTGCATTTGAACCCGGTGCGTCCGCGCCACAAGACCGCCGCCGCCCTGCCGTCGGAGCGGGCGGACGAATTGAACCGCTACCGCTGGAGCAGCCACCGCGTCTACGCCGGCCGCGAGCCGAGGCCGCCGTGGCTGTGCGGTCAATGGCTGCGCTACTGGGGGCGGGGCCGGGACGCGCACGCGGCCTATCGCCGCCAGATCGCACAGCAGTTTGGCCAACGAGTCGACAACCCGTGGGACGCGCTACGCGGCGGACTGGTACTGGGTTCCGACCAACTCTGGTCGCGGGTGAAACGGCTCCTGTCCGCCAAGCCGGGTCAGGACGAACAGCGCTGGCGGCAGCACGAAGACTGGCAGCAGCAGCGCCAGCGCTTGCAACACATGCTGGCGCAGGAACTCGACCCACGGCTGCGGATTTGGGCGCGGGTGCGCGTGGGTGGAGAACGGCGCGTGGACGTGGCGCGCGAGCACGGTTATCGCGACGGCAGCGCCGTGACCCAACTGATCAAGCGCCTTGAGGCCGAGGCCGCCCGGAACCCATCCCTCGCGCGCCGAATGGACAACCTGTCATGTGTCAAGAGTTGACCCTAACCGCTGGATAACGGAGGAAGAAGGTCAGGATGGCGGCCCGTCCGCGGCGAGCGGATTTCAGTGCCGGTTGCGGAGGAAGCTGGCGATCAGTTCGTCGGGCGAGCACGTCGCCGTGCCGACCTTGCCGACCACGACACCGGCGGCATGATTGGAGATCTCCGAAGCATCCACCGCGTCAGCCTTTGTCGCCAACGCCAACACCAGCGCGGCAATCACCGTGTCGCCGGCCCCGGACACGTCGAACACCTCCCGGGCAACCGTCGGGATATGATGCGGTTTCTTGCCGGGACGGAACAGGCACATCCCGTATTCGCCGAGCGTGACCAAGAGGTTGCGGGGTTTCCACGTTCGCAGGAGCGTCTGGCCCACGCGGAGCAGGGGTTCGTCGCTCAGTACGTCATCCACGGGCTCGACATGGGGCAGCCCGGCGGCGGCAAATGCCTCGGACCGATTCGGGGTGACAGCCGTCAGGCCGGAGTAGCGGAGCCGGCTGCGGGAATTGGGGTCCGCGGCCGTGACCTTGCCGGCGTGGTGCGCCAGCCGTTGCATGGCGTTGAGCAGCCTCTGTGACAACAGGCCCTTGGCGTAATCCTCGAAGATCACCGCGGAGAAGTTCTCCAGGTGCGCCTCAAAATGCTCCAGCACCTTGCGCTCGATCTGCGGGGACAGATCCGCGCATGTCTCGCGGTCGAACCGCACCACCTGCTGGCCATGCGCGACAATGCGGGTCTTCAGCGTCGTGGGACGGTTCGGGTCCACGAACAATCCTTCCGTGTCCACCCCGTGTTGGTCGAGCGATTCCCGCAGGTCCGCGCCGCTGTCATCGTCGCCGAGCACGCCGAGGATCGAGACCGACGACCCCAGCGCGCGGAGATTGCGGGCGACGTTGGCGGCGCCGCCGGGGAACAGCGATTCGCGCGTGATCTCGACCACGGGCACGGGCGCTTCGGGCGAGATGCGCGACACTTTGCCCCACAGGAACCGGTCGAGCATGACATCGCCGACGACGAGAATGCGTTGCTGGGGAAACCGGGAGAGCAGCTGGCGGAGGCGATTAGTGTTCATTCGATTCGAGTTGTTCCAACGTGGCGGCTGCCCACAGCGGCACAAGCAATTCGTGGTGGCCGACAATGTAATAGCCCTGGCCGCCCTTGTGCGTCGGGCGGCGGACGACGTTCTCCGTCGGCCGATACTGGCGGATCATGTCGAATGTGACGGTCGTGAAGTGGTCCACCGTGTGGCCGAGGTTGCGGGCAATCGTCAGCGCCTTGAGAAACAGCTCGGGCATGATGACCGCCGAGCCGATGTTGAACAGCACGCCGCCTTCGAGTTGGGCGACCACCGACGCGAACTTCTGAAAATCCAGATACGTGGCTTCGCCCAGCACGCTGCCGCTCGTCGTCGGGTGCTGGTGAATGATGTCCGTGCCGATGGCGATGTGGACGGTGACGGGAATCTTGCCGACGACGCCCTGATGCAGAATGCTCAATTCGCGGTTGCGAAACTGGCCGGTGAGGATCGCTTCGCCGAGCGCGCGGCCGGCGCCGAGCCCCTGCTTCACGCCCGCGGCCAGCGCCTGGTTCATCAGCCGGCCGGTCTCATCGATCATGCCGAAACTACCGTCGTCGAGCCCGCGCTGGACGTCTTCACTGGTTTCGCCGATGTAGGCCAGCTCGAAATCGTGAATGGCGCCCGCGCCGTTGAACGCGATGGCGGAGATCACCCCGCGTTTCATCAGGTCGAGAAAGACCGGATTCAGGCCGCACTTGATCGTGTGCGCGCCCGTCATCACGACGACGGGCCGGCGATTGCGCACCGCCGTGGCCGTGGCGTCCACGACGGCGCGGAAATCGTTGCCGACGAGGATGCGCGGGAGCGATTCGAAGAACCGGGCGAAGCTGCCGCCGGGTTTCCACGCGCCAGCCATCTCGTCGAGATGCACCTTGTTGGGCCGCTCGCGAATCGGATACGTGCGGACGCGATCGAAATCAAGCGGGGGAAACTCCATGTCAGGGAGCGGGCTCGCGAGAGCCGGCATTGGATGCCATCGGTGAGGGGGAGACGGATGCATCCCCGCGTTTGCGGGCCGTGGCGGGCGCGGCCTTGCCGTTGGTGACGCTGTAGAGGACCAGTTTCGCGCTGCCGAATTTCAGGTCGGAGTTGACCAGCAACGGCAGGTGCCGGGCATCGTCGCTGATCCAGAACCACATCCGCCCCTTGTTGGCCGAGACGACACTGAGGGTCGGAGTGGGCTCGATGCGCAGCGCGCGGACATCGCCGAACGGTTTCACCCAGATCAGTTTGCGTTCGTCGGGATGGATGTTGACGCAGTAATTGGTCGTATCGGCGCTGATCGTGAACACCTGGTCGGAATCCAGCATGAGGTTTTTCGTGCGCACCACGTACAGCGAAGAGATCACGTCCTGCACGGGTTGATCGAGCGGCACCTGGCGCTGCCGGCCGTTGAGATGATTCATGACGACCGTCTGTTTGCTGGCGTAATCGTAGTGCGATTCGGTGTTGTTATGATGTTTGCCTTCCGTGCGGTCTTCACGGTACCGGCGCGTGAACAGGCCCTCGCAATCCAGCCAGCTTTCGGCCGTGCTATCGACGTGGAACAGGGCGTCGATCAGCCCGCTGGTATTGGCTTTGGCGACCAGATGATAGCAATCATGCCCGTCGACGGGGTCGACTCCCGCCACCTCCAGGGTCGCGCGACCGACAACGAACGGGCCCCAGAACACTTGGTAGGTGAGCTTCTCGCCGACGGCAAATGGAACGGACGCGGCGTCATCGGCCCGGACAGAGCCCGCTAACACCAGAACAGAGACAAGAATTACCGTCAGTTTTGCCTTCATCATAACGCCACGATGCGCCGAGTATAGGAACGCGCCGGGCATGTTTCAACGAAAAAGGCCAATGGCCGATGGCCGATGTTCGTGAACGTTGGACACAGCCGCGGCTCGCGCATTCAAAATTCCCCCGGCGCGCAGCTAGGGGCAGCCGACGCACGGCTTGTGCCTCTCGGGGGGCGAGGCTTGCGCTTTTTCTGCGCGCCGTTACACTGCGGGCTATGCGAACAACGCGCGCATTGGCGTGGATGGTCCTGCTGGGCGTGATGCTTGTCCACGGGTCGGACGGCGCGCCGCTGTCGACCAACGACATCGCGGCAACCGTGAAAGACGCCGATGCGCATGTCGCGCGGATGCAGGCAGTCCGCGATGAAGCAGCCAAACTGGAGGACGCCGCGCCGACGAACCAGATCGAGCTGGTTGATTGCATTCGTTCCCGCGTCTTGAAGATCGAGGGGCTGCTGGATTTGACCCGTGGCGCGCAGAAAGATCTTCACTTGGCAGTCAAATCGGGCAACACCGGCGCGCTCGATGGTTACGCGAGCAGCGTGGCGCTGTGCTGGACGCGCGCGGAAAAGTTGCTGGCCGAGGCACAGGACTGCGCGACGAGCGTGGCGCTCCAGGCGGCGCCAACCAACGAAGCACCGACGGGCGTCACGAATACAGCCGGCGCCGAGATCAAGATCACGCCGCGACCGGCCGGGCTTCCGCCGCTGCATCGTTCCGTGGCGCGGACGGCGGAGACCTGCCTGCATCACGAGGAGTTTGCGGCGATGTTGGGCAAGGCGATGGACCTGAAGATGACCGACAAAAATTCACCCGAAGATTACGTGAAGGCGTTGACGCGGCTGGCGATCGAGCCGCTCCACGGCTGGCAGATTGGCAAATGCGTCACGGTAGATGACGTGTACGTGGCGTGCGCGCGGGCGATGAATCTGAAAGTGAAAGACCCCAAGGACCCGCTGAGCTACGGTGAAGCGTTGCGTCAGGAAGGACTGGGTGTTGATACGTTGTTACCCGTACGCGATCCGCAGCTTGATCCGCCGTATGTGCTGGACTCCGAAGTGCGCGCGCTGCTCACCACCGGCTACGCCGCGCCGCTGCCCAGCGCGAAACGCGTGGATCCGGATTAGCGGGCAGGCTCACTACTTGATCTCCTGTCCTTTGGGCACCTGTCCGGAAGTCAGGAAGGTCTTTACGAGTTCACCTTCACCGCAAACTGTCATGCCGGGGAAGCGTTTGAACCATTTGCGCTCGGGTACGTCCGGCTCGGTGTCGAGCCATTCGGCGAGCAATCCAAGTTGATCGGCGGCGATGCTACGTTTGGCAATCCGATCGAGTAGATGATTGAAAAGGGCAGGCGGAATGTTCCGACGGCGGACTTTAGGCATTCCGTTCCCCACCGTAGAATCCACGGACGATGGCTTCGCGCACCAATGCGGCTTCGGTTGGATCGGAGGTTTCGGTCATGCGCTTTGCCAAGGCGGACAATTCTTCGCCAGTCAGTCTGCGTTCGGCATCGAGCCGGTAGGTGAAGCGAATGACCTCCGCCTGTTGGTCCGGCGGCAGATTCTTGATCTCTTCGATGATCTTCGCGGCAGTCACAAGGACATACTACTCTGGCTTCGCGTCGAATTCAACGACGCCGTAATTCTGCGACAGCACCTGACCTCTCAACTGCCTGGTAGGCAAGAGCTCCTTTGAGTCCTTGTCGCGTGTCTGTTAACATCGCCAACCACGTGGGAATGTGCCTGCCACTTGATCCCGAAGGATGAATGACGTGCACCCAAGTAACACCTGCATTTCCATAAGCAACCTCATTGACGTGCTTCACGTCACGATGCAGGTTGGTGATGGTCCTCCTGCAAAGTTGCACGTAAGAATCTGAATTGCTCAACATGACGACGAGCTTCAAACGACTTGGAAGGTCTTTTAAAAACTGGTCAGCGCAGTTGGTCAGAAAGCATGCGCCACGAGGGTCTGACGTAAGATTTTCTATTATATCTCCTGACTTGGCCCATTCATTTCGAGGCTGATCCCATTTCGAGACGCTACACCTTAATAGCGACCCGAATCCAAAATCCTGCTCGCTAGCGTGAATATGACTGTCGATCTTGTCTTCGGAAGAAAGCAACTTCAGCCTTTGTAGGATCTTCGTCAGATTGGAGCGAAATCCATGGAATGGGATACTATTGAAGTCGAGACCAGCGCGGCTTTGGTTTTCACCCTTCGAAAAACCCAAGATCAAGACTTCCGGGTTCGTACTGCCCCAACTTGCCGGCGTGTTTTCCAAGCGCCAGCCACCCTCGAATTCGAGGGCTTCCCCAAGTCTTACGCGATGGTCTCGGAAACACCGCGTACATTGAATTGCACCGTGTTGCGGAAGCATGTTCACGTGTCGGCAGCTTGCGTTGGATTGAAGCTGATTACTTCTTTCTTCCACCCTTTCGCGCAGATGACGGTTTCGGCGGGGGTGGTGCGGGCGATGATTTGGCCGGCGCGCATGACGAGCAGACGCGGGGCGATGCGGCGAAGGGCGTCGAATTCGGTTTCCGCATCGAGCAGGACGAGGTCGGCGGGATTGCCGACGGCGATGCCGTAGGATTTGTCGGTCGCGCCGAACGCTTTGGCCGGGTTGGCGGTGATCATGTCCCAGACCTGCGGGATTTCGCTCATGCCGCTCATCTGTCCGTAATGAATCCACACGAACGCGGCCTGAAGCGGATCGCCGACGCCGAGTGGGTACCATGGGTCCATGATCGAATCGTGGCCGATGGCGACGTTGACGCCCGCGGCGAGCAGTTCTTTCACTCGGGTGTGGCCGCGGCGTTTCGGGTACGTGTCGAATCGGCCCTGCAACACGGAATTGTCGCAGGGATTGGTGACCATGTGCAGCCCGGCGCGTTTGATGAGTCGAATGAGCTTGAATGCGTACGCGTTGTCCACGCTGTGCATCGAGGTCGTGTGGCTGGCGGTGACGCGACCGTTCAACCCGCGCTTGATCGTCTCAGCGGCCAGGACCTCGGTAAAGCGCGAGTTCGGATCGTCGGTCTCGTCGATGTGCAGATCGAGCGGCGTGTGAAATTGCTGGGCGAGGTCGCAGGCGAATTTCACGTCGGCCACGCCGTCGTCACGGGTCATTTCGTGGTGGGGGATGCCGCCGACGAGATCGCAGCCGAGTTCCATGGCGCGTTCCATGAGCGATTCGCCGTTGGGGAAGGCGTAGATGCCGTCCTGCGGGAACGCGACGAGCTGGATGTCCACGAGCCCGGCGAATTCTCTCTTCACTTCGAGCAGGGCCTGGACGGCGGTGAGCTCGGGATCGCAGACATCGACGTGGCTGCGGATGCGGGTGACGCCGTGGGCGAGTTCCCATTTCACAGCGAGGGTGGCGCGGCGCTTCACGTCATCGAACGTGAGCGACTTCTTGCGTTCGGCCCAAATCTCGATGCCTTCGATGAGCGTGCCGGATTGATTGAACCGCGGCTGGCCGACCGTGAGCACGGCGTCGAGGTGGACATGGATGTCCGTGAACGGTGGCGAGACGAGTCTGCCGGCGCAATCGATGGACGCGCGGGCGCGCCCGGAGATTTTCGGGGCCAGCCTGGCGATGACGCCGTTGTTGACGGCGATGTCGACTGGTTTGTCGCGTCCGCGTACGCGCGCGTGGCGAAGAATCAGGTCCATAGGATGCGTCTCCGTTTGGGGCGGCATTGTAGCGGCTGGAGAACAGAGAGGCCAGCCACGAATGCACGCGAATGCTCACCACAGAGACACAGAGGGCACGGAGGGGAAAGCACGAATGGGGCAAATCCGAAATACGAAGCGGTCAGGGGAAGCAGTGTCAATACTAAGAACCGACCCCTTTTCCGTCATAGATGGTGGTCTTTCCGGCGTCGTCCATGAAGCTCAGGCGCGGTGTTTTGAGGGTGAAGGCGGCGAGGGCCGAGGGCCGAAGACCCATGACGGATTGTCGAGGAGGGAGTAGCCGGTAGCCGAGGAGCCGGGGGCGGGGCGTCGTTGCGCGACGGGCCGGCCATTTATTTCTGGACATTTATTAGGCTATGGAGGGGAGTGGGCGGGGGGCCGGCGCCAGCCCATCGTCTTTCAATCAAGGTAACGGAAGACAGGCGGGGGGAAGGGAATTATAAAGCGAGAAAAAGGCGTTGACGGTAGTGGGGGATGGTGTTATCACCGAAGGCGTAATGCAAGGAGGAAGCCGTTGATACTATGAAGAGTTTTGGAAGGAGTTTCCTGTCTATTACCCTCGTGGGAGGGGCCGCAGCATTGATTTTCAGCGGATGCGCGACGTCGCAGAAGCGGATGACGCCGGTCAACGAGGAGCAGAAGAGCGAGTTCCTCAAGGGGATGGACGTGGTGGAGAAGCCCGAGCTGGAACCCGACTGGGCGGATTTCGTGAAGGAACATTATCCGAACTGGCGGCGGCACTATTGGGTGGATCGCGGACAGTGGGGCAATCGCGGCTACATCGTGGGGCGACCGGCGGCGGAAGCCGAGCCGGTGGTCGAGCAGATCACGCCGTTGCCGCCAGCCGCGCCGGCGCCGCCGACGATTGTCGAGAGCGCGCCGCCGAAAGTCGAGACGCCCGAGAGGCCGACGAAGTACGTGGTGCGTCGGGGCGATTCGCTGTGGAAGATTGCCGGCAAGGTGTATGGCAACCCGCTGAAATGGCCGCGGATTTATCGGGCCAACAAGGACAAGATCAAGAACCCCAACAAGATCTACGTCAACCAGGTCCTGACAATTCCGGAAAGCTAGGAAGCAAGGACGGTGGTCGGGTTGCGAAGCGCGGGCAGATGCGGTATGTTTTGTTTGCTTGAGGGAATGACGTTCTAGCGACACATGGCAAGCGAGACACTGCACTTCGACAATGCGCGGCAAGCGCAGTCCCTGTACGCCTCCGAACCGAAGAACCTCCGTCTGGTCGAGGATCTGCTCAATCTGAAGGTCACCGCCCGCGACGGCTGGATCAACGTCGAGGGATCGACCGAAGATATCCAGCGGGCGAAATCCCTGTTTACCGAGCTGCAGCAGGCCGTCGCTCGCGGCACGGTGATCCGCCGCCAGGAATTCAGCCGCGCCGTCAGCGCCATCTCCCGCGGCGAAGCGCTGAAGATGCAGGAGTTGCACGAAGGCCGCGTGGATGTGTCGACGCGGAAACGGCCGATCATTCCCAAAACGCAGGGGCAGAAGCGTTATCTCGAAGCGATCCGCAAGAACGACATCGTCATCGGCATCGGGCCGGCGGGCACGGGCAAGACCTATCTGGCGATGGCAATGGCGGTGCACGCGTTGCGGAGCGACCGGGTGGGGCGGATCATTTTGTGCCGGCCGGCGGTCGAGGCGGGCGAAGCGCTCGGGTTTTTGCCGGGCACGCTGGAGGAGAAGGTCAGTCCGTATCTGCGGCCGTTGTACGATGCGCTCTACGACATGATGGACGCCGACGAGATCCAGCGGCACACGGAGCGGGGCGTGATTGAGATTGCGCCGCTGGCGTACATGCGCGGGCGAACGCTGAACAACGCGTTTGTGATCCTCGACGAGGCGCAGAACACGACGAGCGAACAGATGCTGATGTTCCTGACGCGGATGGGATTTGATTCCAAGGTGGTAATCACGGGCGACATCACGCAGGTGGACCTGCCCGGGCACAAGACGTCGGGCCTGATCGAAATCCAGGGCATTCTCAAGGAGATTCCCGGGCTGGAGATTGTCTACCTGGACGAGCGCGACGTGGTTCGCCACGAGCTGGTGCAGAAGATCATTTCGGCGTATTCGAAGTTCAAAGAGGAACGGGAACGCCGCCGCCAGGAGTCGGCGGCGAACGGAAACGGCAAACCGTACGCGGCATGATTCCCGACAGCACGGGGATAGAGGTTGTCGTCTCCAATCGCCAGCGGCGCCTGAGGATCAACGGTCGTAAAGTGGCAGGGATTGCCAAACAGGCGCTCGCGCTCACCGGCAGCCGGCGGTTTCATCTCGGAATCGCATTGGTCGATGATGCCACGATTGCGAAACTCAACTCCCAATACCACAAGACACCGGGTCCAACGGACATCCTGAGTTTTGATTACGGGGAAGGGCAGGGCGAACTGATCATCTCTGTGGAGCACGCCGTTGCCCAAGCCCGACAGTATCGCACAACACCGGCCCGCGAGCTCGCATTGTATGTGGTTCACGGCATCCTCCATCTTCACGGGTACGACGACCGTACGGCGCCCCAACGTCGGCGGATGCGAGCGGCGGAGCGGCGGCTGACGCGCCGGATGGGGAGATGCATCGAGCGGAACGAGCTGATTTCCAGGGCTTCCGCGTGAGTTTTGGGCCATTTTTATTGACTTTTGTGACGCTTGTTGGTTTAATAGAATACTTTTAGAGCATGAACAGGGCTGACGTTGAGAGCAGGGAAATTCTGATGAAGAAGACTGAGGTGGTCAGGGCGATTGTGGCGGGTGGAGTTTGGGCTGGCACGGTGTTCTGCATGGTCTGTGCGATGGGGGGAACCGCGTCGGCGCAGACCAACCAGACGCTGCGGATTGTTACGTACAACATTCAAGCCGATTCCACTTACGGGGGTGCTCCCTTGGCCGGTTTGATTTGCCCGTTTAGCGGGACAGGTACCTACACCAACTCTTGCAGCGGGTCGGTGACCAATGGTGGCGTGCTCGAAGGGATCGGGCAGGAGATTCTCAGCGACAATCTCGCCCAACCGATCGACATCCTGGCGCTGCAAGAGACGACCAACAACTCGACGACGGTCCAACCGATTCTGGACGGGCTAAACACGTTCTACGCCGCTCATGGTGTCTCCGCCTGGTACGCGATGAGCATGCTTCAGCTTACATCCACGGGCGGCACGGGGGGTGGCCCCAACGCCATGGTGTATAACACCAATACGGTGCACCTGATCGAATCCGTTGGCGTCGGCGCACCCAGCGGGTCGGGGGAAGCCCGGCAGGTTGGGCGGTACTTGTTTACCCTGGCGGGAATTACGACGACAAATGCGTCGAATGTGTTTTATGTATACGTCAGCCATTACAAAGACGGCACGGATTCCACCAGCCTGACGAGGCGCGGCATCGAGGCGGGGATCATCCGTAGCAACTCGGCCTCGCTGCCCGGCAACGGCACCGCGCATGTTTTGTACGTCGGCGATTACAACCTCGGCTCCAGTTCGGAGAACTCATATCAGGTCATCGTCGGCTCGACGATTGTTACGAACGGAATTCAAGGTGTGGACCCATTCAACACCAGTGGTGCCTCCGGCGTCGATTGGACCCTGAACTCCCTGCTGAACGAGAAGACCGAGTCGTGCCGATCTCTTCAATACCGGGATGATTTCCAAATCATGTCGAGCAACGTCTGCTACGGGGTTGGGAGCGGCTTAACCTATGTTCCCGGGACCTATCACACCTTCGGCAACAACGGTACGGTTCCGTATCGGAACAGTGTTATCAACGGGAACAACACGTCTTTGAACACCAATCTGGTGGCCAATCCGTGGATCAGCGCCGCGCAGTGTTACACGAATATCTATGGCGCCAGTGACCATCAGGCCGTGGTGGCTGACTATACCATTCCACTGCCCGTGTACACACCTGTGGCCAGTTTCACCGCCAGCCCGACGAATGGCGCGGCGCCGTTGACGGTGAACTTTACCGACACCTCGTTGAACTCGCCCACAAGCTGGGCGTGGACGTTTGGGGATGCCGGCACGTCGACCCTGCAGAGCCCGAGCCACGCCTACACGACGGCGGGTGTTTACACGGTGACGCTGATCGCCAGCAACACGGGCGGTTCGAGTACCAATACGCAGGTAAATCTGATTACCGTGCTGACGCCGCCACCCGTCGCCAGTTTCACGGCCAGCGCGACCAATGGGGCCGCGCCGTTGACGGTGAGCTTCACCGACACCTCGTCGGGCTCAGTGACGGGCTGGGCGTGGGCGTTTGGGGATGGTAACACGTCGGTCAGCGCGAA
>DATKNW010000067.1:0-37711 GCA_035541135.1 Verrucomicrobiia bacterium | reverse complement strand
GCCGATGCTTTGGCGCGGCAATTGAAACGCTCGGCTTCCGCGATAACGACCGAGATCGCTGACCTCGAGAAACTCGGCTACACCATCGAATCGCATCCGCATTTCGGCTATCGCCTGCTCGGCACGCCGGATCGATTGACTGCCGACGACATCAAAGCCCGCTTGAAAACGAAGCGGATCGGCTCGGAGATCCTGGTGTTCGAAGAAACCGCCTCGACGAATGACGTGGTCGAGCATCTTGCCAAATCCGGCGCGCGGGAAGGGCTGGTGGTCTTCGCCGAATCACAAACCCGTGGCCGAGGCCGGCACGGGCGTTCGTGGGCATCGCCGCGCGGAAAGGGGCTCTGGTTCTCCGTGCTGTTACGCCCATCGCTGCCACCATCCGCCGCCAGCCGCATCACCGTGGCGGCCGGCGTCGCCGTGGCCCGCGCGATTCGTGAGACATGCCGGGTCGATGCCCGCATCAAATGGCCCAACGACGTCGTGGTCAACGGCAAGAAGCTGGCGGGTATCCTCACCGAGTTGCGGGCTGAAGCTGACGAAATCCTGCTGGCGATCCTCGGCATCGGGATGGATGTGAATTGTGAGCGGGCCGATCTTCCGCCGGATGTGGCGCGGCTGGCCACGTCCCTCAAGCTGGAGACCGGAAAGAGCCAGGATCGCGTCGCGCTGGCGTCACGAGTACTGGCGACACTGGACGAATGCCACGATCGGGCCGTGAACGATTTTGAGGCGATCGCGGACGAATGGGCCCACTTGTGCACAACACTCGGCCACCACATTGTGGTGAAGATGGGCCACCGTCGCGTCGAAGGGTTTGCGCAAGCGTTGGACGCCGACGGCGCGCTGCTGGTGCGTTGCGACAGTGGACAAGTGGAACGAATCCTCGGCGGCGACCTGACGGTGGAACGCGCATGAAGAACGAGCGACCGTTCTTGTTGGTCAACATCAACAACACGAACACGAGTTTTGCGCTGGCGAATTCCCGTCGTCTCCTCCGCATCGTGAAAGTGCCCACGGCGTCGGTGCAAGACATCCCATTCACGCGGGCTGGTATTTCCGGAATCGTGCTGTCGTCGGTCGTGCCGGGGGTGGCGAAGCGCCTCCGCCACGTCCTGCCGACGCGGCCGCTGGTGGTGGGTGCCGACATAGATCTCGGGATTGGCGTGCGTTATCCGAACAAGAAACAGATTGGCGCCGACCGTCTAGCCAACGCCGTCGGCGTCGCCGAACTGTACGGCGCGCCCGCCATCGTGGTCGATTTCGGCACCGCTGTCACCTTCGACATTCTGAGCGCACGGAGCGAGTACGTTGGCGGTGTCATTGCCCCGGGCCTCGCGTCGGTGACAGACTATCTGTATCAACGCACGGCGCTGCTGCCGCGCATCAAGCTCGCCGAGCCGAAATCGGTCATCGGCAAGAGCACGATCGCCGCGATGCGCGTGGGTGCGGTCGTCGGCTATCGCGGCCTGGTGAAGGAGATCCTGCACGCCCTGAAACGCGAACGCGGGATGCGCCGAGCAGTGGTCGTGGCCACCGGCGGCTATGGCGACCTCATCGCAAAGAAGATTCCCGAAATCGAGCACGTAAATCCGTTGTTGACCCTGGAAGGTCTGCGGTTTATCTACCTGCGCAACCGCCATTGAAGTTGTAGCCGCGAATCGTATTCGCGGATCAGCAGATCCCGAAGGCTGTCGGGATTACGAACGACATGAACCGTATCGATGCAAAATTCCGCGCGCTCCGCGCCGCCGGGCAAAAGGGCTTCGTCGCCTACATCTGCGCGGGCGATCCGAGTTTGCCGGCAACCGCCCAACTGGCCCGGGCCTTCGAGCGCGTCGGCGTCGACGTGCTGGAATTGGGAGTGCCGTTCAGCGATCCGCTCGCCGATGGCGTCGTCAACCAGCTGGCTGCCGAGCGGGCGTTGCACAGCGGGACGACCCCGACGGGTGTGCTCAAGATGGTGGCATGCCTCCGACGCGATGGGCTTCAGGTTCCGATCGTGTTCTACGCGTACTACAATATATTGCACCATTACGGGCTGAAAAAATTCGTGAGTGCCGCCGCCGCGGCAGGTGTGGACGGCGTATTGGCGCTGGATTTGCCGCCGGAAGAGGCCAACGGGTACGAAGCGGCGATGAAGCGCGCGGGCGTTCACCCGATTTATCTCGTCGCGCCGACGACACCGGCCGAGCGCGTCGGCAAGATCGCCCGGCACGCCAGCGGATTCATCTACTACGTGTCCCGTGAAGGCGTGACCGGCATGCAAAAGTCGATGGCCCCGGCGGTGATGGCGCACATTGCGGCGATTCGCAAGCACTCCACACTGCCCATCGCGATTGGTTTCGGGATTTCAAATCCATCGCAGGCGCGGGCGGCGGCGCAGTCGGCCGATGCCGTCGTCGTCGGCAGCGCGATTGTGAATCAGATTGCCGGGCACGGCGACAATCGCCGGATGCCCGAGCGCGTCGCGCGATTCGTCGGGGCGCTGGTGCGCGGCGTGAAGAAAGGGAACAGACGATGAATTGGGCCGTCATCATGGCCGGTGGGTACGGAGAACGGTTCTGGCCCAAGAGCCGGCGGAAACAGCCGAAGCAGTTGCTGCCGATCGTCGGCGACAAGACAATGATCCAGCAGACCGTCGAGCGGGTGCGCCCGTTGGTCAGCGACGCGCGGATCGTCATCGTCACCAACCACGAACAGGCGGCGCTGGTGCGCAAGCAGCTTCCGCGCGTCAAGCACGTCATTGGCGAGCCCATCGGCCGAAATACCGCGCCGTGCATCGGATTAGCCGCGGCCATCATCGGCGCCCGGGATCCCGATGCCGTCATGGCCGTTCTGCCGGCGGACTCCTACATTCCGGACACGGAAAACTATCGGCGCGTCGTCGGCGACGCGTTGAAACTGGCCAGCACGCGCCCCGTGCTGCTGACCATCGGTATCAAGCCGACCTCGCCGCACACAGGCTACGGATACATCCAGGTCGGTGACGAACTTCGCGCGCCCGGGACGACGAAATTCTGGAAGGCGTGGCGATTTGTCGAGAAGCCGGACCGCAAGACCGCGGAGGAATTCCTCGCCAGCGGCGAATACCGCTGGAACGCGGGAATGTTCGTGTGGTCGGCGCGGGCGATCGCGGACGCCTATCGGAAGTATCAGCCGGCCATGTGGGAAGCATGCGCGCGGATTCAAAAGAGGGCGGGCACGAAGTCCTTTGCGCGTGTTCTGGCCCGTGAATATCCGAAGATGGAGAGGATTTCGGTCGATTACGCCATCATGGAGAAGGCGGACAACGTCGTAGTCGCCAACGGCGATTTCGATTGGGACGATGTCGGCGACTGGCCTGCGATTGGCCGCCACTACGAGAAAGACGGCAGCGGCAACGTTGCCCGCGGTGAGTTTGTCGGGCTCGATGCGTCCGATTGCATCGTCGTGGGCGACAACAAGCACATGGTCGCGGCGGTTGGCGTGCGGGACCTGGTGATCGTGCACACGCCCGACGCCACGCTTGTCTGCCACAAAAATGAGGCGCAAAAGGTGCGCGAGGTTGTGAAGAAACTCGCGGCGGACAAGAAGTACAAGCGATTGTTGTGACGCGATGCGCATTCTCGGAGTTGATTTTGGTCAGAAGCGCATCGGGCTGGCGCTCAGTGATGAGAGCGGCACGATCGCGCAACCGCTGGAGTACATCGACGGCGGCGGCCTGGCGACGGTCAGCCGCGAGTTGGCGCGCCTCTGCGAAACACGGAAGGTGGGCAAGATCGTCGTGGGCGTCCCGTTACGGCTGGACGGAAAACATAGCGAGCAGACGGAGCGCACGCTGGCGTTTATCGCGGAATTGCGGCGGGCAACGACGATCCCCGTCGCGCAGTGGGACGAGCGGTTGACGAGCGTGCAGGCCGAGCGGGCGTTGTTGGAAGGAAACGTGCGGCGCGCCGACCGCAGACAGAAGATCGACAAGCTGGCCGCGCAAATCATGTTGCAGAGTTACCTCGATGCCACGAACCCGCCTCCAGCCGAAGAATCGTAGGCATTTCAAGCTGACCATCGCCTACGACGGGACGAATTACGCGGGCTGGCAGTTGCAGCCGAATGGCCGCACGATCCAGGAGGCTGTCGAGGGCGCGTTGGCGAAGATCGCCGGTGCAAAGGTAAGGGTTCACGGTTCGGGCCGGACGGACGCCGGTGTCCACGCGCGAGGGCAGGTGGCCAATGTCTCTTTCGGCACGCAACTGGCCCCGGGGACATTGCGGCGAGCCCTGAATGCCAATCTTCCCGAGGATATCCGCGTGCAACACGTGCAGGAGGCGGACGCGCGATTTCATGCCCGCTTCTCGGCGAAAGGAAAGGAATATCGTTACCAGATCGATTGCGGCGCGGCGGCCGATCCGTTTCTGCGCGCGTACGCCTGGCATCACCCGAGACCGCTGGACGTTGCGGCGATGCGTCAGGCGGCGCGGCTGTTGAAAGGCCGACACGATTTCGCGGCGTTGTCGGCCAACCCGATGCGAGACGTGGAAACAACCGTGCGCACCATATCGAAGTTGTCAGTCACGAAGCGGGGCGGTTTGGTGACAATCACAGTCGTGGCTAACGGGTTCCTGTACAAGATGGTGCGGTCGATCGTCGGTGCGCTGGTGAAGGTGGGCGAGGGCCGGATGACGGTCGAACAGTTACAGAACGTGGTGAAGGCGAAGAAGCGGACGGCGCTGGTCGAGACGGCGCCGGCCCATGGGTTGTTCTTGTGGCGGGTGGATTACGGTCGCCCCGGCTCGGCGACCGCCGCTCACGGAAGCCGTCCGCTGGCGTACCGGTTGGGCGACGTCAGGGTGAATGCTGAGTGACCGACCAGTGTGTCTGAATGATGCGCCAAGTGTTGTCCTTCCGTCGATACACTTCCGTGCAATTCCAGCGATGTGCCTTGCCTTGGGCGTAGCCGACGAAATTGTATGTGAGCACCGCAGCGTCGGCACAGAGCTGCACCTTGGGATTGAGGAGGTCGTAGCGCTCCAGATTAATCTTACCCCGCAACTTCTCGTACAACGAGGTCAGTGCTCCGAGGCCATCCAAACGTCGCTCCAGTGTATTGTCAAAGTAGACGACGTCGGGGGCAGAAATCTCCAGAAAACCCGACGGGTCACCGTTGCCCCAGCGATCCAGAGCGGCACGCTCCATTGAAAGAATCGCCTGATCTTCCTCAGTCATGGCGTACCGTCAGGTGCACCGACGCCGCAACGCCCACAAACAAACGTGTTGGGCCGCCCCTGTTTCGGCTGGCATCTGGTCATCGCGTTTGATATGCACGAACCACATGGACGGCACACTATCGCCGCTGCCCTCACGAGGCAAACCCAAACTGTTCGACCAGATCTCCGTCCGCAGTCTGCCGGGTGAAACCCCGTGAACATTGTCCTGGTAGAGCCGGAGATACCGCCGAACACGGGAAACGTGGCGCGGCTGTGCGCCGCGACGCAGGCGACATTGCATCTGGTGGGGCCGCTCGGGTTCCGTCTCGACGACAAAACTCTGAAACGAGCGGGGATGGATTATTGGGAGCACGTGACGTGGAAGTACTGGGAATCGCTGGAACAGTTACAAATGGCTGCGCACAACCCTCACCCGAACCCTCTCCCTTTGGAAGGGAGAGGGGAAGTCTCCTCTCCCCGCGCGCGGGAAGAGGATCAAGGTGAGGGGCCGCGATTCTATTACGTCACGACGAAGTCGAAGCGGCCGTACACGCAGCCGCGCTATCAGTGGGATGATTATCTCGTCTTTGGACGCGAGACGGCTGGCTTGCCCAAGGCGCTCCTCGACGCGAATCCCGAAACAACGATCACGATCCCTATGTTTAACCCCAACGCGCGCAGCCTGAATCTGGCTACGGCGGTGGCGATTGTGCTCTTCCACGCAATCTGGCAGGTCAAATCAGACGCGGGCATTTGGCCGGGGTGAGGTTGCCGTCAACCGCAGCGCCGTCGACTTGGCCAACCGCGTCATGGGCTAAAGCAAATGTGTTCAGCCAAGCGGTATTCCCCATGAGAACCATCCGCTGAGATATGTCGGCGTTGCTTCACAATTAACTTGTGAGGCCCTCATGCTCGTCTCCACCGCTTCAGCGCCGTGACGAGCGCTGGCGCGAGTGCCGAGGCTAGCGTGAGCTGCCACACCGGCGACAAATCCGCTTCGACTCCAATACCCCCTCCCCAAAAAAACCACCAGATCAAGTACGCTAACAGCAGCTGTAGCGCACAGATTGCAGCACTCAGGCCGAACATTCTGCGCGGCAACATCAAGGTTATCGCTGTCGTCCACACGGGCGAAGCCACAACCAAGATCATCACGAATGTTCCAATAATGCGTTGCATAAGCAGTTCGTCGAACAGCATTGACTGAATGGCACAACTCTCCAACCCATTCAATCCAAATCCCACATGTAGCCGCATACCAGCGGCCGATTCAAGTCAGGAAACAGATGTGTCCTGCCAAGTGACATCCATCACGGGGTTATCAAGCGACATAATCGGTGCGTAAACAGTTTCGTTTGTATGCCATGTGCCGCAGTCGCCATCGTCCCTTATGAAACGGCGCGACAGGTGAAAGGTCTCTGACTCGGTTCACGACAGCGCGACGCAACGCGCTGCGTTAGAGAAATGTTTCACTCTGAACAACCGCCCGGACACAATGGCGCGTTTGTATTCAGCTTGGCCCCATACGGCTCGGACGAATGATGCGACTACCAAGAGTGTGGAGTGCTCCGGCTCCCGGTGAGCCTCGCGCCGCGCCGTGAGACCATCAGAGTGATTCTGCCCGCCGGCAGGATTCCTAGAGATACGGGGAAAACAGCCGGGTCGCCGCGTCGCGCAACCGGGCAGCCAGTGGACGTGCGTCCACCTCGACCAGCGTGACTTCGCGCGCGGCGGAAAGTTTTTTCGCAATAACTTTCTCCATCTCCTCGGCGAACGCGCGACCGTAACCCTCGACGTTCAGTTCAAAATTCAGCCGCAGGCTGCGCGTATCCCAGTTCGCCGAGCCGAGCAGAACCCAGTGGCGGTCCACGATCATCAGCTTGGAATGGTCGAACGGCGGCGGCGTGAGCCAGATGCGACAGCCGCGTTCCAGCACCTGCCACCACATCGCGCGTGACGCCCAGTTCACGAACGGCAGGTTGACCTGTTCGGGCAGGACGATGTCCACGCGCACGCTGCGCAGCGCGGCGAGGTTCAGCGCGGAAACCAGCGCGTTGTCCGGCAGAAAATACGGCGTGAGAATTTGCACGGACGTCTGCGCCTCGGCCAGCGCCGCGAGCAGCGTCAGCCGCAGGTTCTCAAAATCGGCGTCGGGCCCGTCCGTGATGACGCGGGCGACAACCTCGCCGGCCTCGGACATTTCCGGGAACCAGATTTCACCGTCAAGAATTTCGCCGGTGGTAAACGCCCAGTCGTTGGCAAACGCCGCCTGTAATTGCGCGACGACCGGGCCGGTGACGCGGAAATGCAAATCCTGGACCGGGCGGCGCGGCTGCGCTGAAATCATGTTGCCGTGACGGATGTTGATGCCGCCGGTGAACGCAATCTGTCCGTCCACCACGAGGGACTTGCGGTGGTTGCGCAGATTGATGGTCGCCACGCGCCACGGCGTGAACAGCGACGCCGGCAGAAACCGGGCGCAGGGAATTCTCGCCTGCCGCAATCGTCGCGTGATCGGTGGCCACGAGTAGCGAGCGCCGGCGCCGTCAACGAGCACGCGCACCGGGACGCCACGCCGGACGGCGCGTTCGAGCGCGGCCGCGAATTTTCCTCCGCTGGCGTCGTTGTCGAAAATGTAGGTGCCCAGCGAGATGGATTCTGTTGCCGATTCGATCGCGTCGAGCATGGCGGGAAACGCCTCGTCACCATTGACGAGCGGCTCGAGCTTGTTGCCGGCGGCCAGCGGCTGCGCGACGAGGCGGCTGACGACGCGGGCGAGATGCTCGAGATGTTCCGCGCCCGCGTGTTCCGGTTCCCCGAGGCCGTCGGGGAGGGGGCGGCGGAACGTGCCATGGACGCCGAGCGACACCGCCCGTCGTCGGATTCGGTTGACACCGAGTGCGTAGTAGAGCACCAAGCCGAGCAGCGGCAACAGCCAGATAAACCCGATCCAGAGCGTGGCCGCGCGGGAATCGCGTTTGTGCAGCAAGACGTGAACCGAGGCGAGCAGGCAGACGAGCATATCGGCGCCCACCGCCATGATCGGCCAGAAGCGGACGACGGGGTCAAGACGGTGCATCGGGCGAGAGTTTCGCCGGAAAAGCGGCCGCATGCAAGTGCGGGAAACGTCGGTTCGTGACGGCGTGCGGCAATGCCGGCGGCGTCACTTGTTCTTCTGCGGTGACGATCCCTTTTGAAGATTGTCGAGGAGGCCGCCGAGGGCGTCGGCGGCGCCTTGGAGAGTCTGACCGGCCTGGGTGGTGGCCTCGTTGAGGTTCTTCTGCAAATCGTTGGCGTTGATGCCGATGTCCGGCAGGTGAACGTTGCCCAGCACGGTGAGAAGCACGAGCCGTGAGATATCGGTCGAATCGGTGATGTTGTTGTAGGTCCGATCGAGGTTGAGCTTGATGTCGCGGTCGGACGGTTTGGCACGGCTGTAATCCCTGATCGTGACGGTGCCGACATGGATCCGCAATGTGTCCACGGCGTACTTGGTGGAGCTGGTGCTGCCCGGTGGCATCAGAACGCCCTTCAACTTCTGCACATTGGAATTCGTCTTGTCCTTCACGATGACGAGTTGCTTGATGTTGATGAGCATGTCGTTGACGTGGGGCACGCCGCTGAAGAACGAATGGAGCCGGTAATTGACGTAGAACTCCGGCATGTTCACGAACAGTTTCTCCGGAAACTCCGGCGGATTCATCAGCACCAGATCGTGCACGTCCACCTTGCTGGAAAACAGCTCCAGGTTGACCGAGCCGAGCGTTAGTGGAAAGCCGGTGGCCTTCTTGACGCCGTATTCGACCGACCAGCGCGCGATGACATTTCGCGAGAAGAACAGAACGAGTGCGAGGACGACCAGAGCCGCTGCGATCCAGCCAAGTATCTTCTTCATGCTGGCTTAGTAGCCCATAACGCCGCGGCTTTCAAGCAGGCAACCAGGCCTGCTTCGCGATCGCATGAATGTCGCGGAGCGTTTCCAGCAACGCTTTGACCCCGCCAAGCGGCAACTGGCTGGCGGCGTCGCTGAGGGCGTGATCGGGATTCGGGTGCGCTTCGAAAAAAACGCCGTCGCAGCCGGCGGCCACCGCGGCCCGCGCCAGCACGGGGGCCATGCGCCGGTCGCCCCCGGTGCTCTTGCCGCCTTGTCCGCCCCCGGGCATTTGGACGCTGTGCGTCGCGTCGAACACGACGGGCCAGCCGAACTCGCGGAGAATGGCCAGCGACCGCATGTCGGCGACGAGGTTGTTGTATCCGAAAGATGACCCGCGTTCGGTCAGCAAAATGTTACGTCCGCCAACGGCGGCGATTTTGTCGATCACGTTGGCCATGTCCCACGGCGCGAGGAACTGGCCTTTCTTCACGTTGACGCAGCGCTTCGTGCGCGCGGCGGCCTGAATCAGGTCCGTTTGGCGGCAGAGGAACGCCGGAATCTGCAGCACATCGGCAATTTCGGCGGCCGGCTTGCAGTGCAGGATTTCGTGGACGTCCATGAGAATGGGCAGCCCGAAGCGCTTCTTGACCTTCGCCAGGACGGCGAGGCCGCGTTTCAGGCCGGGCCCGCGGAAACTGTCGCGCGCGGTGCGATTGGCTTTGTCGTAACTGGCCTTGAAGATAAAGGGCAACCCGAGGTCGTCGCAAATCTCTGCCAACGTCTCGGCGGTCTGCAGCGTCGTCTTTTCGGTTTCGATGACGCACGGGCCGGCGATGATGAACAGTGGCGCCCGCCGGCCGCCGAGAGTAAGTCTGCCAGCGCGAACGGTATTCATGACGCCTTCTGCTTCAACGCTGCGGCGATGAAGCCGCGGAAGAGCGGGTGGGGTTTGTTGGGCTTCGAGAGGAACTCGGGGTGGAACTGGCAGGCGATGAACCACGGATGGTCGCGCAATTCGATAAGCTCGACGAGGTCGAGCTTCGCGTAGCGTCCGGCGACGATCAGGCCCGCCTCTGTCAATTGGCCGCGGTACGCATTGTTGAATTCGTACCGATGCCGGTGCCTCTCGGAGATCTGCTCCGCGCCGTACAGTTCGCGCGACTTCGTGCCGGCGACGAGTTGACATGGCTGCGCGCCGAGCCGCATCGTGCCACCTTTGGTCTGAACACCCTGCTGTTCCTCCAGCAGGCAGATGACAGGGTGGGGCGACTTCGCGTCGAATTCGGTCGAGTTGGCGTCCTTCAATCCGCAGACGTTGCGGGCGAACTCGATGACGGCGATCTGCATCCCGAGGCACAGGCCGAGATAGGGAATCTTGTTCTCGCGGGCATACTGTGCCGCCTGGATTTTGCCTTCGATCCCGCGGTTGCCGAAGCCGCCGGGCACGAGCACCCCGGCGACTCCCTTCAAGTATTTCTCCGCACCGTCCTTCTCGATGTGTTCCGCGTCGACCCGGAGGATATCGACTGCGCAATCGTTGGCGGCGCCGGCGTGCTTGAGGGCCTCGTACATGCTCTTGTAGGCGTCGATAAGCTGGATGTATTTGCCGACGACGGCGATTTGCACTTTGCCCGACGGATTGATCATCCGCTGCAGCATTTGTTCCCAATCCGTCAACGGCTTGGCGGGCGCGTCGAGGCCGAGGTAACGGCAGACGAGTTCGTCGACGTTCTCGGCGCGCAGGTCCAGTGGGACTTCGTAGATCGAGTGGGCAACGTCGAGCTCTTCAATCACGCATTCAACGGGGACATTGCAGAACATCGAGATCTTCTGGCGCACTTCCTTGCCGAGCGTGCGTTCGCTACGGCAAACCAAAATCTGCGGCATGATACCGATCTCGCGCAGCTTGGCGACGCTCTGCTGGGTCGGTTTGGTCTTGATCTCGCCGGCTACGCGGATGAACGGCACGAGGGTGACGTGGATGAACAACGAACTCTGCGGGCCGGCTTCGAGCGCGAATTGTCGGATCGCTTCGAGGAACGGCAATCCTTCAATGTCGCCGATCGTCCCGCCAATCTCGATGATGGCGATGTCCGCGCCGCTCTTCTTGCCGACCTCGCGGATGCGGTCCTTGATTTCGTTGGTCACGTGCGGGATTACCTGGACGGTCTTGCCAAGGTAATCGCCGCGGCGTTCCTTCTCGATGATCGAGGCGTAGACCTGGCCACTGGTCAGATTGTTCAGGCGCGAAAGTTTGGCGTGGGTGAACCGCTCATAGTGTCCGAGATCAAGGTCGGTTTCCGCCCCATCGTCGGTCACATACACTTCGCCGTGCTGGAACGGGTTCATCGTGCCGGGGTCGACGTTCAGGTACGGGTCGAACTTGGCAAGCGTGACCTTGAGGCCGCGATTCTCCAGCAACGTGCCCAGCGAGGCTGCGGACAACCCCTTGCCAAGGGAACTGATCACGCCACCGGTGACAAAAATGTATTTCATGGCTGACTCTTCAGGATTTCTTCCACCAACTCGATATCTTCGGGACGGTCCACGCCGATCGAATCGTGGGGTGTGATCCACACCCGGATGGGAAACCCGTTCTCCAGTGCGCGCAGTTGTTCGAGTTTTTCGGTTCGTTCGAGTTCCGTTTGGGGTAGCTGCACGAATTTCAGGAGAAACTCGCGTCCGAACGCATAAATCCCCAAGTGCTTGTAGAATTTCGCCAGCTTCAACCACTCTCGCGCGTCAGTCGACTTGGCATCGCGCACGAACGGTACTCGGCTGCGCGAGAAATACAGGGCCGTTCCGTTCTGGGCGAGGGCGACTTTGACGACGTTGGGGTTATCGAGATTGGCCGGCGATTCGAGTTTGCGCGCCAACGTCCCCATCACGCACGACGGGTCGGACCGCATGCCGTCCACCAGTTGGTCGATCATCTCCGGCCGCAGCAGCGGTTCGTCCCCCTGGATGTTGACGACCAGTTCGCAATCATAAGTGCGGGCGATCTCGGCGACCCGGTCGGTGCCGGTGGCGCACGTAGGAGAGGTGAGCATCGCATCGCCACCGAAAGCTTCGACGGACTCGAGGATGCGGGTGTCCTCGGTGGCGACGATAACCTTGTCGAGCCGCTGAGCCTTGACCGCCTGCTCGTAGACACGCTGGACGAGCGGTTTGCCCGCGATCATCGCCAGCGGTTTCCCGGGAAACCGCTGCGCGCCGAATCGGGCCGGAATCACCCCCAACGTGCGAACCTTCATGCCATGCCGCCTTGTTGCATCCCGCGCAGTGTAGCAGAACCGGGAAACGTGACAAGCGTTGCTGTCGTCACACTTGGCTGGATTTTACCCCGATGCACACCGGCACGGAGAATCGCCATGGGATTGAACTTGTGTCAGGCTGCTGTCGTTGCTATTCTCATGGCCGGGTCGGAATGAAGGGTACAAAGGGAAAACTCAAGAGGTGGTTGGGATTTCTGCTGGTGCTTGTCACCGTTCCTTGTGCCAACGGAGTGTTGTTTCAGGCCACCGGAAATCCCGCGTTTAACACGAATGCCCCGAGTGGTACCTTGACCAACAGCGGCTGGCAGTATGAAGGTCTGTGGTCCGTCTACTACCTTGGGACTCCAATCGCGCCGACGTTTTTTCTCACGGCGAGGCACATCGGCGGCTACGGCGCCAGTAACATTGTGCTCAATGGCGTTTCCTACACCACGGTGGCGAGTTTCGATGACCCGGAGACCGATCTGCGGATCTGGCAGGTGGCGCAAACGTTCCCCTACTACGCGCCTCTCTACACGAAATCGAATGAAGTCAGCAGCACGTGCGTCGTGATCGGACGCGGGACGCAGCGCGGCGCGCCGGTCATGGTCAACACCAGAACCAATGGGTGGACGTGGGGTGCCGTCGATGGCGTCGAACGCTGGGGGGAAAACACGGTCGCGGGTGTGTACACGGACACGGTTGATTTCACGGCGGCGCAAATGCTATACGCCGGTTTCCAGTCCAGCGCGAACAGCAATGAATGCGACCTGTCGGTGAACGATTCTGGTGGAGCGATGTTTATCCAGGACGGCGGGTCGACGGGCACATGGAAGCTGGCGGGGATCCATTATGCTGTTGGAGACGCGTATGTCAGCACCAATGGCGCGAGCGGCTCGGGGTTTTATGCCGCAATCGTGGATTTTCGAGGCCTGTACCTCGATGAGTGCGGGACGGGCTGTTGGACGCTGGCGGCTCCCACCAACAATCCGACGGCTGTTGCCAACCCGTTTGCATTTCTCAGTACCCGCGTCTCAGCGCGTGTCTCCTGGATCAACAGCATTCTCAACGCCGCCCCCGCGGCCTATTTCAGCGCCGGCCCCATCAGGGGAGCCGCGCCATTGGCGGTGGTGTTCACGAATACCTCCACCGGGGCGATTACCAATCAGTTCTGGAATTTCGGGGACGGCAACACCACCAACCTCGCTCCCGGATACTGCGTGACGAACACATACGTGAACCCGGGCACCTACAATGTGACGCTGGTGGTCAGCGGCGGCAATGGGGCCAGCACGAACACCTCGGCAAACCTGATCAGCGTGTACGACCCGTTCGCCTGGTGGCAGCTCGATTACTTCGGCAGCACCAACAACGCCGATGCCGCACCAACCCTCGACCCGTACGGCACGGGGATGAGCAATACCAACAGGTTCCTGACGGGTTTCAACCCCACGAACACAACGGCCTACCTGCACATCATCAGCATCGCGGCGTCGAATGCCGATGTTGTCATCGCATACCTGGGTGCCAGCGGTGATAACACCTACTCGCCAGGAGTTTTGTCACGGACGAATGTGCTGGAGTACACCACCGGCACCGCCAACGGCAGCTACGTGTCCTCCGCCTTCACCAGCACCGGCCAGACCAATATCCTCAGCGGTGGGGGAGGATTGGGGACGGTCACCAACATGACCGATTATGGTGGCGTCACCAACGGCCCGTCCCGATACTATCGCGTCCGCGTGCTCCTCCCGTAATGCGGCAGGTCACGGGCCGTTCCGCACTTCTTCGTGGCGGAAGCAGGTGACCAGATGGTCATTGACCAGGCCCGCCGCTTGCATGAACGCATAGCAGATCGTCGACCCGCAGAACGTGAACCCGCGCCGTTTCATGTCCTTGCTCATCGCATCGGATTCCTTTGACGTTGCGAGGATATGCTGGAGCGACTGGAGCCGGTTGACCAACGGTTTGCCGCCGACGAATTGCCAGATGTACCGGTCAAACGACCCGAACTCCTCGCGCACGTTCAGAAACGCGCGGGCGTTGGTGATGGCCGAGTTGACCTTCAGCCGGTTGCGGATGATCCCCGGATTCGCGAGCAGCTTCTCCACGCGTGTCGCGCCGTACCGCGCGACTTTTTCGGCATCGAAATCGTCAAACGCCGTCCGATAGTTCTCCCGCTTCAACAACACCGTCTGCCAACTCAGCCCGGCCTGGGCGGCGTCGAGCACGAGAAACTCGAACAGCTTGTGGTCGTCGTGCAGCGGCACGCCCCATTCCGTGTCGTGATACCGCGTCATCACCGGATGCCCCAGACACCAGTCGCACCGAATCCGATTGTCGCTTGTCGCCATGTCGTTGACCGCTCCGAAGGTAGAGGTTGACGGCGCGGAACACAAGGGCGACCGTGGCGAAAAAGGCCTTGCGAGTTGGCGGGGCAGGATTATACGCTCCCGTCCCACCGACACCATGAATACTCTATCCCGTTCGCGTTGTTCTCAATGGTTCGTCATTGTTCTCATCTGCACCTTCTCCATGCGCTCTCTCGGCGCGCAAAGCGACACGGCCAATGAGGCAAAGACCGCCTCGCCGACCGTTGCGCCGTCATCCGTCCCGGAACCAGCGTACAACGTTCGCGCGTACGGCGCGGCCGGCGACGGAAAAACCCTCGACAGCCCCGCGATCAACCGCGCGATCGAGGCCTGCGCGCAGGCCGGTGGCGGGACGGTGATTGTGCCGCCGGGAACCTATCTGTGCGGCTCGATTCACCTGAAGAGCAACATTCATTTCGACATCGGCGCCGCGGCGACAATCCTCGGCGCGCCCCAGGAGATGAATGCCTACGATCCGCCCGAGCCGTTCACGGGCACGGCTTATCAGGACGGCGGCCACACCTGGTTCCACAACAGCCTCATCTGGGGCGAGAATCTCACCAACGTTTGGATCACCGGGCTCGGCCTGATCAACGGCGGCGGCCTCACGCGCAAGGACAACGAGCCGGGCAAGGGACCGATCGGCCTCGGCGACAAAGCAATCGCCCTGCGCCGATGCCGCAACGTGCTGATCCGCGACATCACGGTTTTCCACGGCGGCCATTTCGCCATCATCGTCACCGGCTGCGACAATATGACGGTCGACAATGTGACCCTCGATACCAATCGCGACGGGATCGACCTGGATTGCTGCCGCAACACGATGGTGTCGAATTGCCGGATCAATTCACCAACCGATGACGGCTTGTGCCCGAAAAGCTCCTACGGCCTGGGCGAGGCGCGGATCACCGAGAACATGACCATCGTCAATTGCCAGGTGTCCGGTTTCGAGGAAGGCACGCTGCTCGACGGACGGATGATCCCCAGCCGCAGCCGGACCGGCCGCATCAAGCTCGGCACCGAGTCCAACGGCGGATACCGCAACATCACCATCGCGAATTGCACCTTCCGCCAGTGCCGCGGGCTGGCGTTGGAGGAGGTCGACGGTGGAATTCTCGAAAATATCGCCATCAACAACATCACGATGATGGATGTGGCGGACTATCCGATCTTCATCCGGCTGGGTCGCCGCAATCGCGGACCCGCGGGCACGAAGGTCGGCACAGTGCGGAATGTGTCCATCTCCAACGTGATCGCGACGGGCATCGACGCGAAGGCCGGCGTGGAAATCCTCGGCCTGCCCGGCTACGACATCGAAGGCGTGCGCTTGCACAATATCCGATTGCAGTTCAACGGCGGCGGCACGGCGCAGGACGCCAAACGCGTCCCGCCGGAACTCGAGACGGGCTATCCCGAGCCGCGGCGTTTCGGCATCATGCCGGCGTACGGCTTGTACGCGCGTCACGTCCGCGATCTGGAGGTCGCCGATTTCCGCGTCAGCTTCGACAAGGAAGACCTGCGGCCCTCGATGATCTGTACCGACGTGACCGGCCTGGAAATCGACAACTACAAGGCACAAGTGGGGCAGGGCGTGTCCGCCGCTCGCTTCCTGGGCGTGGACGGTTTGGTGATCCGCAACTCACCCGTGCTCGACGGACTCACCGCGACCCGCCGACAACGCTCATTCCAAGCGATTCGTTGACAAACCGTACGGAACGTATTTGAAAACGTAGTACGTCACGGGCACCGATCCGCTATTGCGCAGCCCGTGCCACTCGTTGGAGGCCTGGAAGATGATCGACCCGGGCCCGACCTGATTCGTCACGCCATTCTGCACCACTTGAAGCGTTCCCTCCTTGACCACGAGCAATTCCTCCTCCGGGTGGCGATGCCCCGCGTGCGGGATTTCGCCAGGGTTCAACGTGGTGATGTGGCAGGAAAGTTGGTCGACCGTCGCGGTGCGCGCATCGAATACCTCACGGCGCTCGCCGTACTTGGTCTTCTGCACTTTCAAATCGCTCCAGTTGAAAATCGACGAGTGCATGATGGGTTTCAGGGACGTGTCGGTTCCGGCCGCGATCGCGAGCGTGGCACAGGCAACAGTCGCGGCGATGATCAGGTCTCTTCGGGTAATCACGGACAAATCTCCTTTGGGTTCATTTGCTTTTCATCGTACCGGGCGCAAACCACCGGATCACGTAGTAGCTGGCGGGCGTTGTCCCGACGTTTTTCATCCCCTGCGCCTCATTCGGCAGCTCGAATAGAACCGAGCCGGCGCTGAGTTGGTTTGTTTTATCTCCTTGCACCGCCTCGACCGTGCCCTCTTTGATGATGATCAATTCCTCGCCGTCATGCGGCTTCGCGCCGTGCGGCGCTTCGCCTGCATTGAGCGTGGTGACATGGCAGTCCAACTCCTCGAGCATCGGCGTGCGTCCCTTAAAGACATCGCGGCGGGCGCCGTATTTTTGGGGCGACGCTTTGAGCGAATTCCAATCCCACGCGGATGAGACCATCGTGGGCGCGATGGATGTCTGCGCAAACACCGCGGCAACAACCGTCGCACCGGCGACGACTGCGGCTACAAAAACATCTCGTCGGGTAATCATGAACGAGACCTCCTTCACTCTCATTGCATCACGAAATCGCGCGTCCTTTTCAGTGCCGGCTGGAAAGCACGGCCCAGCCCAAACTACTTGGAACGAAGTTTTCGCTTGGACTCGTTGGTCGAGTAAACCGTCTTCGCTTCGCTCACGGACCGGGCCTCGATCTGGTAAATCGCTGGACGATAACGGGGAGCCGGGATTGGCTTGCCTTCCTTGTGCGCAGCCTGCAGCCAGGCTTCTTTGGCCCGCGCAAGCTCGTGGAGCGCCTCTTCGGGCGTGTCGCCAAACGCCGAGCACGCTTCCAGGTCGGAGATATCAGCGATCCAGCCCCCGTCGTCTTCGCTGTAGAAAATGTTGATGTGATAGTCCTTCACGTTCACTCTCCGAGGGACAAATTGTAGTGTTCCACAAGTTTCATGAATTGTCGAACCTGATATGGTTTGATCTGCCCGCGCACGTTTTGCGGGTTCACAAGTTCCGCGATGCCGGGATGCGTGAAGATGTCGTGACTGCCACTGATTCGCTTGGTGAAACCCAAAGGCCTGCACAAGCCTGACCATTTCCGCGAATCGGACGTTCTTCGACCCCGACAGGATCTTCTGCAAAGTCTTCCGGGCACTCATGGGCCAATCGTGGTCGCAACAGCGTCTCTTCGGGCAAGCATGTGCGAAGTCTCCAGAACTTGGACCGTTTCCTACGAAGGTGGGTCGAGTTGGGCCAGCCGCGCCTCGAATCGCCTCTTGTAGTCAAGATATCTGTTTGGTGCCACCTGACTTTGCCGACGGCAGAGAGCGTCGTATTCCTCCCAGAACCAGTCTGCATCGAAACCTTGAAAGTTCGAGGCGGCGTGACTTGCGAGGTTATGCAGCCAGTCCGCTAACTCTCCGGCGACACGGCTGTCTCGATACTGCCGACGCCACTCAAGTGGATTCACGCTTTCCGGACTTCGGGACTGGCAAAGATTGCGTATGTCAAGCATGCCCCAGTATAGAAGGCAGCGATAGGCTTCCTTCTCACGGTCGGTGAGAATTGTTTCTTTGTGCGGCCAAGCTGCCACAGATCAGGCCCTCTTGAGCGGCTAAATCGATAAGAGCAAGTCTGTACACTTACCTCAAGGACAATCGGTGCGGCAATCTCCGCAGTTGCGAGGACCTCCCGACCTGACTGTCCACAATGCATTTGTCCTCGACAAACCACTGGTTTCCAGCTAAATACGGCGCTCAGAAGGAGGGGGAATCCCACCATGACAAAGAAGGCGTTGGGCAGGGGACTGGATGCACTCATCAATGGGGGCGGCGTACGCAGCGTCGCGATCGAACCGCCTCACGTCGAGGTCGCCGTCACACCTCCCGCCCCAACCGCACCGGTGGCGCAACCGCTCGGCGCAGCGCCACCCGCTACCGCGGCAGGCAGCGGCGTCCGCCATCTCGGCATCGACACGATTGACCGTAGCCCGTTTCAGCCGCGCACCGAATTTGATCCCGAACAGCTCCGCGAGCTGGCCGACTCCATCAGGCAACGCGGCGTGATCCAGCCGCTGCTCGTGCGACCGATCAACACGGCGACGCCACAGGCGGAAAGCGCCCGCCGCTACGAATTGATCGCCGGGGAACGCCGCTGGCGGGCCGCGCGCGAAGCCGGACTGACTACCATCCCCGCCATCGTTCGCGAAGCCAGCGACCAGGAAGCCCTCGAGATTGCGCTCATCGAAAATCTCCAGCGCGAGGACCTCAACCCGATCGAGGAAGCCCGGGCCTACGACCAGTTGGCCATGCAGTTCAAGCTGACGCAGGAGCAGATCGCTGAAAGAGTGGGCCGCAGCCGCGCAGCGGTGGCCAATGCGACGCGCCTGCTCGGATTGCCGACGGAAGTGCAATCGTGGATTGCCGATAACCGGCTCAGCGTCGGCCATGCGAAGGCGATTCTCGGATTGCCCGCTGCCACCGAGCAACGGCTCGTGGCGGAACGCGTCCTCAAACGCAGTCTCACCGTGCGCGAGACGGAGCAGCTCGTCGAGCAACTCAAGGGCGAAGGCAAGGTACGGTCGCGGGTGCTGACCGCGACGGTGAAATCGGCGCACGTGCAGGCCATCGAGGAACGCCTGAAACAGAAGTTCGGCACGCACGTCAACATCCATCACGGCAAGAAAAAGGGCCGCATCGAGATCGAGTATTACGGCAACGACGATCTGGCCCGATTGCTCGAGATTCTCGGCATTGACAACCTGTAGCGGGTCGGGCAACTGTATCGGCGCAAGATGAGCGCCGACACAAACGAACCCGACCGCCAGCGCCGCGCCAAACGCTACGAAGCGATCCACAACATCATGTTCGTTGTGGAGACCGCGTACACCATCCTGCTGCTGCTCGCGTTCCTGTGCTGGGGCGGCTCGGATTCCCTGGCAGACTTTGCGCGGTCGAAATCCCACAACCCGTGGATCTATGTGGCGGTTTACGGCGCGGTCACGGTCGCCGCCACGAAACTGCTGTTCCTGCCGCTGAATTTCTTCGAGGGTTTCTACCTGGAACACCGGTTCGAGCTGTCGAACGAGACGTTCGGCGCGTGGGCGCTCGATGAGCTGAAATCGCTCGGCCTGAACCTCGCGCTCGGCGTGCTGATTCTCGACGTCGTGTACTTCTTGCTGCGGCACGCCGGGGATTGGTGGTGGGTTGGCGCGGGAGGTTTCTTCCTGCTGTTCGGGGTCGTGATGTCGGCGTTGTTCCCGGTGTTGATCCTGCCGCTGTTCTACAAGCTGCAGCCGCTGGAGAATGAATCGCTGCGGCTGAAGCTGACGGCGCTGGCCCAGCGCGTCGGTGCGAAGGTACTCGGCGTGTATCGGATGGACATGAGCGAGAAGACCAAGAAAGCCAACGCCGCCTTTGCCGGGCTCGGCCGCACCAAGCGTATTATCCTCGGCGACACGTTGCTGGACAAATTCGCGGAGGATGAGATCGAGGTGGTCATGGCGCACGAGATGGCGCATTACAAACACGGCGATATCACCAGGATGATCCTCTGGGGAGCGATAACGACGTTTGTCGGCTTGAAGGTGGCGGACGTCGGTTTGCATTGGGGCATGACGCACGTGTTTCAATTCAACCATCTTTGGGACATCGAAGCATTCCCGCTGCTCGCGCTGTGCCTGTTTGTTTTCGGCCTCGTGGTGACGCCGCTCAACAACGCGTTCTCCCGCTCGCGCGAATGGAAGGCCGACGCCACGGCGCTGGAGCTGACCGCGAATCGCGACGCGTTCATCCGCGCGATGCGCAAGCTCGCCGAGCAAAACCTGGCCGACCTCTCGCCGCATCCCGCCGTCGAGTTTCTGTTGCACGATCATCCGTCGCTGGCGCGACGGATTGCCTGGGCCGAACGATGGCAAGGAACCTAGTCAGCGGAATCATCCTGTTGGCGCTGCTGGCGGGCTGTGGTGGATCACCGGCGCCGCCGCCCCCCATCCCGTGGCAACAATGCAGCGGCGACCGCGCCTGCGCCCACGTGGCCAAGCTTGTCGGATTCGGCCCGCGCCCGAGCGGGAGCGAAGCGCTCGGCCGGGCGGCGTCGTATATCACCGCCCAGTTGCAGGATTACGGGTTGACGACCGACGAGCAGGTGTTCATCGGGCAGACGCCGTTCGGCACGAAGCAATTCCGCAATGTGATCGCCAAAACGCGCGTGCAGCAGGACGGGGCGAATCGGGTGATCATCATCGGCTCACATTACGACACCAAACTGTTCACCAACGTCACATTCGTCGGCGCGAACGACGGCGGCTCGAGCTCGGGCACGCTCCTCGAAATCGCGCGCGTGGCGGCGGACCAGCCGAATCTGTGGTTTGTGTTCTTCGACGGGGAAGAAGCGATGGTGCAGTTCAGCGATACGGACGGATTGTGGGGAAGCAAGTTCTTCGTCGAGAATCTCAAGAAGAAGGACCAGGTCGGGAACGTCAAGGCGATGATCCTGCTCGACATGGTCGGCGATAAGAACCTGAAGGTCACCGTCGCGGGGACGATGGGGCGACAGGTGTTCGACGCCGCGCGCGCCGCCGGATATCGCGATTATTTCACCTACGGCGCCAATACGATCCTCGACGACCACGTGCCGTTCGAGCGGGCGGGCATTCCGGCCGTGGACCTGATTGATGCCGATCTCATCGGCTTCAATTTCGCCAATCCGCCGGGTCCCCGCGAGTACTGGCACACCGAACGCGACACGCTCAACAAGATTGCCCCGCACAGCCTGGAGGTCGTCGGCCAGACCACCTTGCGGCTCATCGAACTCCTTCAGAATCAACCGGCTGGCCATTGATTCGGCCCGCAGCTTGCTTTACCTTTAAGCATGAACGGGGTGAGCACCACTTCCTGCTCGGGCTCGACGGGTCGAAGAGAGACGCGGTTGCATGGAGGACAAACTCCAAGTACTTGAGAACGTGCCGGTTCTGGCGAGCCTCGGCAATGAGCTGCTGAAGGGTTTGGCGGAGCGCGCGGAGTTTGTTGCGGTCAAGAAAGGCGACCTGGTCGTGCGTGAAAATGATCCCGGCGACGCGTTGTACGCGGTCGTGTCGGGCCGATTGCAGTCCTACACGAGCTTGAAGAGCGGACGGGACCGGGTGTTTGCCACGTACTGTGACGGCGATTGTTTTGGCGAGATGCCGCTGCTCAGCGGCGAGACCCACTGGGCCAACGTCCGCGCGCTGAATGATTCCGTGCTCCTGAAAATTCCCCGCGACGATTTCGATACGCTGGTGAACCGCGATCCGCGGGTGGCCGTGAGCTTCAGCCAGCGGATGGGGCATCGGATGAAGGAACTCCGCGAGGAAAAGCATCGCGCCAAATGGAGTACGATCATCACGTTGTACAGTTCAATGGCGGGCACCGGCAAGACGACGCTCGCGCACAACCTCGTGGCCAGCCTGGCTCACGAGACGCGAGAGCCGGTGTTGCTGCTCGATCTCACGGGCAAACAGCGCGGCATACAATTGTTGAAGTGCGAGCGACTGGATTTTCGCAGCGGACTCGGGTTGCAGGACATCATGGTGCATTCGTCGCTGGGATACGACCGACTGAACCTCGATCTGGTGGGCGACGAACGGGAGATCGCCTTGATCGCGCCGATCTTCGGCCATCTGGTGAAGCAGTACGACTACGTGATCTGCGATCTGCCGAATGAGGTGTCCCCGTCCGTGTTCGCCTGCCTGGTGCAATCGGACAAGGTGTTCGTGTTCTCCCGGCTTGATGACGAACATTTGCGCCGGACGCGGCTGCTGGTGGAAGATTTTCAGTCGCGCGTGGCGGGACGAGGGCCCGAGGTGCGGTTGGTGCTCACCGCCGTGGGCGAGGCCGGCACGCCATACGTTGAGGAGGCCGAGCGAAAGGTCGGCCGGCCGGTCTCGTATCTGCTGCGATGGATTCCGCAGGATGAAGCGGTCGACGCGGTCGATGGCACGCCGTACGTGATCCGTCGGCCGATGTCACCGTACAGCCTCGTGGTGCGGCGGATGGCACGCGAATTGGGCAACGTGCTGGTGGGTCTGGCACTGGGCACGGGCGGCGCGCGCGGGCTGGCGCACATCGGCGTGATCCGCGTCCTGGAGCGCGAGGGGATCGGTATCGACGTGGTGGCGGGAAGCTCGATGGGCTCGTTGATTGCGGCGGCGTGGGCCGTGGGCAAGTCCGCCGACGAGATGCAGGAAATTGCCCGGCAGATTCGCAACAAGCGGACGTTTTTGAAGCTGCTCGATCCGATGTTCCCCGGCGCGGGCGTGTTTCGCGGAATCAAAGTGTACAAGTTCCTCGATTCGATCGTGAACGGACTCACGTTTGCCGATACGCTCATTCCGCTGAAGATCGTCGCCAGCGATTTGAACACGCTCGAGGAGGTCGTGTACGACGAGGGCAAGCTCATCGACGCGATCCGCGCCAGCATCACCATCCCCGGCATCTTTCGGCCCGTGGTCAACGACGGTCGCACGCTGATCGATGGCGGCATTACCGATCCCGTGCCCGTGCAGGTGCTGGCGTGGGCCGGCGTGTCGAAAATCATCGCGGTGAACACGATCCCCAATCCCGAGGAGATGAAGCAGCGCGAGCGCACCCGTCATGAGATGTCGAAGATCTCACCCAAGGAACGCAAAGGTGTGTTGCACGAAACGGGTCCCGTGGTCGAAACGCCGACCAGCATCATCAACATCTACATGCGGTCAATGCACGCCATGCAATCGCGCATGGCCGAGATGGCCTGCAACAACGCCGACGTGGTGATCCGGCCGCTGCTGGCCGGCAGCGTGTGGTACGACTTCTATCATCCCGAGCGCTACATCCGCTGCGGCGAGGAGGCCGCCATGGCGGTGTTGCCGCAGTTGAAGGAGCTGGTGCGCGCATGAACTGGGGCCGACAGACAGTTGCCGAGCAGCGGCAGATGCAGAACGAGCGCCTGCATCGTTTCCTCACCGAGGTCATCGCGCCGTTCAGCCCCTACTACAAAAGGCTCTTTGCCGAGCACAAGATCGACCCGCGCGGCATCAAGACGGTCGACGACCTTCGCCGCTTGCCGTTCACAAGCAAGGCCGATCTCTTGCCAACCACCGACCAACCCGAGCGCTTCCGCGAGTTCATCATCACGCCGGAGTTGTCGGTGCTCCGCCGTCGTCCGCGCGTGGTGGCGGAAGCGCTGCTGCGCGGTCGCCGCACCGTGGAACGCCGGTTCGAGCGCGAGTTTCGCCCGATCTTCCTCACCGCGACCACGGGACGAAGTTCGATGCCGATTGCTTTCGCCTACACCGATCACGACATGAACAATCTGCGCCTCGCCGGCTCGAGGCTGATCCAGACGTTTGGAGCAACGACGAAAATGCGCGGGGTGAATATGTTTCCGTACGCTCCGCACCTGGCGTTCTGGCAGGTGGTGTTTGCCGGGCTGGAGTTCGGGATGTTGCTGGTCAGTTCCGGCGGCGGCAAGGTCATGGGGACCGACGGCAACATCGGCCTCATCGATAAAATCAAGCCCGAGGCGCTGATCGGCATCCCGACATTTGTCTATCACGTGATTCGCGAAGCGCACGCGCAAGGCCGGAAATGGCCGCAGGTGACCCACATCGTGCTCGGCGGCGAAAAAAGTCCGCCGGGCATCCGCCGCAAGATGGTCAAACTGCTGCAGGAGATGGGCGCGGGCGAGGTGCGCGCGTGCGGCACGTACGGGTTCACGGAAGCGCGGATGGCCTGGGGCGAATGCCCGACCCCTCCCGGCGAGTACAGCGGGTATCACCTGTTCCCCGATCTCGGTATTTTCGAGGTGATCGATCCCGCGACGGGCGAGGTCAGGGGCGAAGGCGAGCCGGGCGAACTGGTCTACACGCCGCTCGATGCGCGGGGGACGGTGGTGCTGCGGTATCGGACGGGCGATTACGTCGACGGTGGCCTGACGTGGGAACCCTGCCCGTATTGCGGACGCACGATGCCACGGATCGTGGGCCGGATCGGCCGGGAATCGAATACGAAGGAGCTTCAGTTCGGCAAGTTGAAGGGCACACTGGTCAACTTCGACAATCTGCAACACATCCTTGACGACACGACCGAGATCGGCGAATGGCAGTTGGAGATCCGCAAGGCCCACGATGATCCGCATGACGTGGACGAATTGATCCTGCACCTCGCGCCATCGAACGGCGCCAACGTCGAGCAGCTCGAGAATTCCATCCGCAAGCGATTCCAATCCGAGTTCGAGTTGACGCCCAATCGCATCGAGGTCCATTCCATCGACGACATGCTCAAGCGCATCAAGTTGGAAAGTTCGCTCAAAGAAGTGCGGATCTTGGATGCGCGGCCGAAAGAGTGACCTCTATTGCGGGTTCAGGCGAGTACGGGGGATTCCTGCGTCAATCAAGAGCTTCCTCACTGCTTGGAGTGTTCCAGCGTCAGGAGCTGCAAAGAGAAATGTTGCATGGGATTCGTAATAGAAACTGGGGAATCCTTCTTCGGCAAGCTGGCGCATCTTGACATCGCGCTGGCGTTCTCGGGTCAGGTTGCGACTTCGGTGGAAGCTCTGGTCAAAGGTTATCACACATCGAGGGCCGTTTGTTCGTAGTTGGTCGGCAATAAATGCGGTGCTCACGTGCAAGGCGTTCACTGTTCGATTCCGTTCATCGGGCAACCAGATACCGGTGTCGGGGTCATTGAGGATGCTGTAGGAATCCGGAAAACCATCCGCCAAGATCGGTATTCCGGTCAGTCTGGTGAAGTCATGGCGCAACGCGTCGGGCACGAATCGCGGCTCCGCATAAAGCGGCGCCCAATCGGCAAGTATCTCACGCCACATGCGCTTGACGGCATCATACGAATCTCCCAAGAACTCACGCTTCATAAATCCTCATTTCAACTATAAGCTCATTCGCTTCCTATTCGCACCGACCAATAGCCGGGGCGGCGTTTGCAGTGCGCCAGCGCGATAATCCAGATGTGGTCGTTCAGTAGAAGGTAGACAACGATGTAGGGGAAGCGGTGGAGCAAATAGCGGCGCGTGCCGTCGTTGCGGATTGGCCAGCGTTTCGGGAAGTGACGGACGGATTGGATGGAAGCCTCCACTTCCCTTGAAAAATCCAAGCCGAGCCCGGGACGTTTGTCTTCGTAAAACTCTACCGCCTCCTTGATCTCGGCCTCAGCCTCACGAAGGATGGTAACCGGGGTCATTGCCGCGCTGGTTTGATGTCGCGAAACACGTCCTCGGCGGAACGACCCTGGGCTTGTCCTTCCCGAACGATCTGTACACGGCGCTGGATTTCTGCCTCTTGTTCGGGGCTGAGGGTGTAATCAGCGGGATCATCCAGGCTCAGGATCAAGTCGTGGGCAAGGCTGGCCCGCTCACTGGGGGAAAGCGCCAACGCATCGGTACGAACTTTATCCACAAGCTTGCTCATTATTTGTATTGTACTGGAAGAGTGTGGTGAGGTCAATCTTCCGACCAACGGACTCGATGAAGCAAGCTTGCGTGTAGACACGCTTATTTGGTAGGATCGAGACGAGGTTAGTTGGTCAGGCGCGTGAACACTCTACAGGCGCAGCGCGTGTCTTCAGAAGAGGGCTATCGGCCCAGTGGATGGGTTTCTCTCGGGCGCTTCCTTCCGCTGTTCTTATTGGGGCTTATCATCGCGTGCCTGATGGCATTCGTTCTCTGCTTGCTGGAAAACAACTGGTATTTCTTCATCATCACCCCGTTTATCGTGAGCGTACCCGTGTTCGGGGCATTACTCCTGGCGATTCGTGTCGGACGGTGCCGCAACCGCGTTGCCGGCGCGATCGTTGGACTGCTGCTTCTCGGTCTCTACTACGGTGGCTACTGGACAATGAGTTACCTGTTGAATGTCGTCTCCCAGGGACCGGAAGCCGTCGAATATGTGCGTCAGGAAGGCGGGGCGCCGGGCGTCCTCGGATACTTCCGATTTCGCTGTCGAAAGGCCGTGATCAAGTCGACCGAGGACTTCGGCCAGCGGGAACGCCATTCTGATAAAGGGGATCCATTTGGCGCATATCTGTTCTACGGAATGGAGATCGTGCTGATCCTGGGGGCGGGGTTCCTCGCGGGGAAGAACAGTGCCGGGCGCGTGTTTTACGAGAACGCGGGGCAATGGGCTTCGTCGATGGAACTCAGATTCGCCGGCGGCGAATTCGCCACGGCCTACAGGGCGGCGCAAGCGCAGGACTGGGGGCCGTTGGCCAAGCTGTCGCGATTACCGCGGCTCGGCGGCAACGCAGCCAGTTCGTTGGTGACGATGAAGATCGAGTATTTGAAGGGCGCGACGGATGAGCCGGTATATGTGACGATTTCAGGAAGCAATCTGGGAAAAAACCCGGCCGCGAGAGCCGCCGGCGCGAAGGGGTGGGGCAGCATCAGCAAGACATTCATCCGGCAGCGGATGGTTTCCGGCGCGGCGGTGCAGTCATTGGCTCAGGTCGTGCCGGAATTCGCGGCGGTCGCGACCCCCGCAGCGATCCAGCAGGCCGCGGCCGGCCCGACGATTCATACCCAACGGCCATCACCGCTCCGCGCGGCGTTGGAGAAGGCGGGGGTCATTGCCAGGAAGACGGATGGATCGGATTTTCGCGAGACGGCCGTGAAGGCGAGCGCCGCGTTGCTGAGCGGGTCGGTTCGCGCGCTCAACCTCGCGGATTTGAACCGGTCACTGTGTCTGGTTGCCGAGCCGAACGCGGCTGCCAGGGTGAAATCGGAGGGGCGCTTCGAATTGAAATTGATCGGGTGCGCCGCCGTGCTGCTGGTTGGCGGGGCGTTGATTGGCGCACTCGGGGAGGGATCGGGGGACAAGTCTGCGCTGCATCCTGTGCCCGGGAACCTCGCCGTCGAAACGGTCGGGTGGACGTTGTTCTCAATCGGCCTGGCAGCGTTTCTCGGCGCGCTGATCGCTGGGTCCACCGTGCGCAAGCGGATGCTTATGGGCCGACTGTGCCGGAGGCCCGGCGCGCTGTTTGGCGCCGAAACGAAGGAACGCACGATGTTGCTGCGGGTGGAAGATGCGCGCACGTTTCAGTTCATGAAGTCAGCGCCGGAGGATATCGGCGTTTGTCTGTTTGACGAGCCGCGCCGTCGCCTGCTCATCGAGGGCATCAGCCATCGCTACGTCATCTGTGGCGCGGACGTGACGAAGCTGGCGCTGTTGAGTTCAGGACGGACGACGACCATCCAGGTCGACTACCGCGTCGGCAACGAGGAACTGGCGCTGGCGCTCGGCCCGATGGGATTGGGACGGCATGTGGCGGCCCACAGCCCGCTGTTTCTGTGGCTGGCGAAGCGGTCCGCAGACAAGCTGACGCAACGGTTTCGCAAGGTCTTGAACGTTGCCGCATGATGGGTTATGTCGCGGCACGCACCATGCCCTCAAGCCCGGATGGAGGCCTCGCTCCGAGATGGTCGGATCATGAAATGCCAGCCCGAAAGAGGGAACAGGGTCGCGACTTGTGGTGCGACTGACCATTCGCCACGGTGAATCCGGTGAAACGAGTATTACTTCTGATCCTGCTCCTGCTCGTCGGTTACGTCGTGGCTCTGCCGCCGTGGCGGAGCTGGCGGGCTTCCAGTTTGGCGCGGAAAGGGATTGAGGCCGCTCGCGAGGAACGCTGGCCCGAGGCGGCCCGCTCGTTCGAGAAGGCGACCACGTACGCGGATGATTTTGCCGGGGCCTGGTACAATCTCGGTTTGGCCCGTCTGCGCATGCACAACCTGGAGGGTGCAGCGGCCGCTTTCAAAAAAGAGTTGAGCATCAATTTCAATGAACCGAATGGCCTCGTCGCTCTCGGTCAGACCCAGTTACTGTTGGGAGATTACGCCGGTGCCGAGGATTCTGCCAACGGCGTGCTTCGATTTCATCCGACCAGTGGAGTCGCCTATTACGTGCTTGGCGAAGCGTATTTCCAGACAAAGAGAATGACGAATGCGATCGACGCCTATCAGCAGGTGCTTCAGTACGACCAACAGAACGCCGCCGGGGCGCATTACAATCTCGGCCGATGCTACGCGGCGATTGACCAATACGCGGACGCGCGCAAAGAACTTCAAGAAGCGGTTCGACTCAAGCCATCGGTCCTGGAAAGTCGCCTGCTCCTGGGTAAGATCTTGGTGCGCTTGGGCGATTTTGACGGGGCGGACGAACAGCAACGGGCACTTCGCCCGATTGACCGGAGAGCGGCGGCGGAGCTGTTGGAGTACATTCAACGCTCGGCCAGCGTTACGAGTGCGAAAGGAAGCAGCGCATCGAATGCCCCGTTCTCATCCTCGCTGAATCTCGGAGATTCGTCCGACCGCAAGGCGGGAATCGGGCCCTGAAGCGTGGCAATCCAGCCAGCCCGCCCGAAAGGTGCGGCCACAGTAGTTGAATTGCATCGGGTGCGTGCACGTGATAACCTACCTGGCAATCAGGAGGAGGTCGCGATGAGAAGGCGGTTTTGCGTGGTGGCAGTGGCTGGACTATTGTGCGGCATGAATTCCTATGGCGCGTTGCACTCGGAAACGATCGACTACAAACAGGGCGATGCGACGTGCGAAGGGTATCTGGTCTACGATGACGCCATGAAGGGGCCGCGGCCGGCTGTGCTGGTCGTGCACGACTGGATGGGGTGCGACAGTTACGCGAAGATGCGGGCCGACATGCTGGCGAAGCTGGGTTACGTCGCATTCGCTGCGGACATTTATGGCAAGGGCGTGCGCCCGGCGAACCGGCAGGAAGCCGGGGCGCAGGCGGGCAAGTTCAAGGGCGATCGCGCGCTGCTGCGGGCGCGCGTGAATGCCGCGTTGGACGTGCTGGAGAAACAACCGCAGTGCGATACGAAACGCGTGGCGGCCATTGGCTATTGTTTCGGCGGGACGACCGTTCTGGAGCTCGCACGAAGCGGGGCGGACATCGCGGGGATCGTCACATTTCATGGCGGGCTGGACACGCCGACGCGTGACGCCAACAACATCAAATGCAAAGTGTTGATCTGTCACGGCGCGGATGATCCGTACGTGCCGGCGACGGACGTGGCGGCGCTGCAGGACGAATTGCGGAAGGCGGGCGTGGATTGGCAGATGATTTACTACAGCGGCGCGGTGCATGCGTTTACGCGGCCCGATGCCGGCAGCGACAATTCCAAGGGCGCCGCGTACAATGAGAAGGCCGACAAACGCTCGTGGGAAGCGATGAAGGAATTCTTCGCCGAGATTTTCAAGTGAGGCTGATGCCGCTCGACCGCGAGCGGCGGGGAATGGCAATGGCATAGCTAACTGCTTGCCGGCGAACGGGTAACAATCAGCTCGTGGGCTCCGGTTGCGGCAGGAAAGCTGCTCCTGAAACGGGCGGCGCGCTGTTGCGGGCAGGCGCGCATCATAATTATGCGGTGAACGATGACGCGGCTGGCCATTATTGACGGGATTCGGACCCCGTTCACAAAAGCGGGGACGGAGTTGAAGTCGCTTCCGGCGCAGGACCTCGGGCGCATCGTCGTCAGCGAACTCCTGGAACGAGCCGCACTCGATCCGCGCAAGATTTCGCAGGTGATTTTTGGGTGCGTCGCGCAGCCGGCGGAGGCGGCCAACGTCGCCCGGGTCATCGCGCTGAACGCCGGTCTTCCCGAGGAGATTCCCGCCTACACGGTCCATCGGAATTGCGCGAGTGGGTTCGAATCGCTCACCAGCGCGTACGAGAAAATGGTCGCAGGCCAGGGCGACACGTTTGTGGTCGGCGGCACCGAGAGCATGTCGAACATCCCGCTGCTGTTTTCGACCGCGGCGGCGGACAAGTTTGCGGCGCTGGCGCGGGCGAAGTCCTTCTTGAAGAGACTCGGCGCGCTGCTCGCGTTTCGTCCGAGCGATTTCAAGCCGCGCATCGGCGTGAGGATGGGGCTGACCGATCCCGTCTGCGGATTGAACATGGGGGAGACGGCGGAGGTGCTGTATCGCGATTACGGCATTCCGCGCGAACGACAGGATGCGTTCGCGCTCGAATCGCATCAGAAGGCGACGAAGGCGCGGGTCAAATTGGCCGAGGAAATCTGCCCCGTGTATCTGCCGAATGGCAGGTACGTGGACAAGGACAACGGCATCCGCGAGAACCAGACCATGGAAGCGCTCGCCAAACTACGTCCCGTATTCGACAAACACAACGGGACGGTCACGGCCGGCAACGCCTCGCAGATCACCGACGGCGCCGTGGCGTTGCTGGTGATGGAGGAGGAGAAGGCGCGGCGTCTGGATTTCAAACCGCTCGGGTTCCTGCGCGGGTATAGCTATGTCGGCGTTGACCCGAAGCGCATGGGGCTCGGGCCCGCGTACGCGATTCCGAAGGTGCTGGAGGACTCGCGCGTGCGTTGGAACGAGGTGCAGTTGATCGAGATCAACGAGGCATTTGCGATGCAGGTGCTGGCGGTGGACCTCGTCCTGCGCAAGCAATTCGGGCTGGAAATCAACCACGACCTGCTGAATGTCAACGGCGGGGCGGTCGCGTTGGGGCATCCGGTCGGCGCGAGCGGGGCGCGTCTGGTCCTCACATTGTTGAAAGAAATGAAGCGCCGCAATCTGAAGACGGGCATCGTATCGGCCTGTGTCGGCGGAGGGCAGGGCGGCGCGCTGATTTTGGAGCGGGCATGATGCAATCACCGCGACTTGAATATGACGCCGAGGGCATCGCTTGGGTGGTGTTCGACGATCCGGAGTCGAAGGTCAACGTTCTCGGTATCGAACAGATGCGCGGGCTCGACGCGATTCTGGATGAACTGTACAAGCGCAAGCCGAAAGCGGCGGTATTCATCAGCGCCAAGCCGAACATCTTCATCGCGGGCGCGGACATCAAGGAACTGGAGAAAATCCGCGACACGACTCACGGAACGGAGTTGTCGCGCGAAGGGCACGCAATCCTTGGGAAGATCGAGCGGCTGGGCGTGCCGACGGTCGCGGCGATTGACGGCGCGTGTCTGGGCGGCGGATGCGAATTCGCGCTGGCCTGCCAGTATCGCGTCGCGGCGGACGGCCCGAAGACGCAGATCGGCTTGCCGGAAACGCAGCTCGGGCTCATCCCGGGCTGGGGCGGAACGCAACGCCTCCCGCGCCTGATCGGGTTGGGCGCGGCCTTGGACATTATTTGCGCGGGGAAGAGCCTCGACGCGAACAAGGCGCGGCGCATCGGCCTGGTGGATGCGGCGGTGCCGAGCGTGGTCTTGCGCGAGACGGCAATCCAGTTCGTGCTCGGTCAGCGCCGCGCGAAACGGAAATCGACGTGGCGGCAGAACTGGTGGCCGATGCGGCGATTCATTTGCCGCGTGGCGCGCAAACGCGTCTTGCTGAAGACCGAAGGCCGGTACCCGGCGCCGTTGCGGGCGATTGACGCGATCGAGGAGGGTCTCGCCGGGTCGCTCAACGAGGGCTTGGAAATCGAGTCGAAGGTGTTTGGCGAGGTGAGCGTCACGTCGCAATGCCGCAATCTCATTCGGATTTTCTTCCTGCGCGAGAAGTACGCGAAGCTGGTGTTCGACACGACGGCGGCGGAACGTCCCGGGCCGATCACGGCGAAGGTGATGACGTCGCCCGTGGAGAAGATCGGGGTGCTCGGCGCGGGCGTGATGGGCGCGGGCATTGCGCAATGGTGCAGCGCGCGCGGGCTGACGGTGCGGTTGAAGGACATCAAACCGGAGTTCGTCGCGGCGGGCATCAAGCGAATCGCCGACGCGTACCGCGACGGCGTGAAACGGCGGAAGATGTCGGAACTCGACGCGCAACATGGGTTGGCGCGGGTGCATCCGACGACCGAGTACACCGGGTTTGGCGATTGCGACCTGGTGATCGAGGCCGTGCTGGAAAAGATCGAGGTCAAGCGGCAGGCGTATGCGGATCTGGCGGCGGTGTTGCGCAACGACTGCATCATCGCATCGAATACGTCGGCCATCCCGATCGATGAACTGGCCGAAGCGAGCGGCCGGCCCAAGCGGTTCGTGGGGATTCATTTTTTCAATCCGGTGCATATGATGCCGCTCGTGGAAATCGTGCGCGGAACCAAGACGGCCCCCGAGGTCGTCGCTGCGGCGGTGGAATTTGCGAAACGGCTGAAGAAGATCCCCGTGGTCGTGAAGGGTTCGCCAGGTTTTCTGGTGAATCGGCTGTTGATGCCCTATCTGAATGAAGCGGGTGTGTTGCTCGACGAGGGCGAGACCATCGAGTCGATCGATGAGGCCATGCTGGATTTTGGGATGCCGATGGGGCCGCTGCGCCTGATCGATGAGGTGGGCATTGACGTCGCCTACGACGTGGCGGTCGAATTGGGCGAGGCGTTCAAGGACCGGATGGCCGTGGCGCGGATTCTTCGGCAGGTGCACGAGCAGGGACTGAAGGGCCGTAAAGGCGGCGTCGGGTTTTACACTTACAGGAAGAAAAAAGAGGAGCGGGCGAATCGGCGCCTCGCGAAGGCGATTCGCCGGCAGGTCGAGTCTCGAGACGGCAAGAAGAAAGAGCCGCGGTCCGCCCGGGACATCCAACGCCGGTTGCTGACGGTGATGATTCAGGAAGCGAAGTTGTGTTTGAGCGAAGGTGTTGTCGCCTCGGAAGATGATATCGATGTGGGCATGATTTTCGGCACCGGCTTTCCGCCGTTCCGTGGCGGGCTGGTAAAGTACGCGCGCGACGTGGGATTATGGTAGTATGAAGCATGCCCTTTGCGTTTGAACACGGCGAATCAGTGGCGGGATTGGTGTTGGCCGCCTCGAGCAATCTGCTGGACCCGAATTTCCATCGCACGCTGGTGTACATCGCGGAGCACAGTCCGTCGGGCGCGTTGGGAATGGTGATGAACCGCCCCATCCACAAGACGCTGGGCGAAGTCGCGCAATCGCCTGACTTGCCGGATTCCTTGCGGACGACTCCGGTGTTTCAAGGCGGGCCCGTGAGGCCGACGGCGTTGTTGCTGGCACGATTCCAGCGGGGCAGGACCGATGAGGAACTGCTTTGTCAGATCGTCGCCAACCCATACGAACTGGTCGAGCCGCGTCGGCGCGGATGGGTGCGGGCATTCGCGGGATATGCCGGGTGGGGCGAGGGACAACTGGAGCGGGAATTGAGCGAGAACTCGTGGGTGGTGTGCCGTCCGCACACGGCGATGCTGGAACAACCGGTTCCCCCGGCGATCTGGGAGGCATTTGTCGGGAAAGACCAACGGTGGCGGAAGTTGATCGCACTCTTACCCAAGTGCACGGGACTGAACTAGCCGACAGCGCGCGACCCAAACCTGGCCTGAGCCAGCGAAGGCTGATCCCTTTGCTGATTGTCATCGCCGGGCTCTGGGCCTACCACAACAGCTTTCAAGGGCCGTTCATCTTCGACGATCTGCCGTCGATTCCCGAAAACCGGCACATTCATCATCTCTGGCCGCTCGGGACGGCCATGTCCGCGCCTCCGAGCAGCCCGGTGGCGGGTCGCCCCGTCGTATGCCTGACGCTGGCGCTGAACTACGCGTTGGGCGGGTTGAACGTGTGGGGGTATCACGCGTTGAATCTGGCGGTCCACATATTGTCCGCGCTGGTGCTGTTTGGGATTCTGCGGAGAACATTCGAGGGCCGAGAACTTCGGGAGCGATTCGGGGCGAATGCGGCGTGGTTGGCCGGGGCGATCGCGCTCATCTGGGAAGTCCATCCGCTGCAAACGGAGAGCGTCACCTACATCGTCCAGCGCACGGAATCGCTGATGAGCTTGTTTATGCTGCTGACGTTGTATTGCGTGATTCGGAGCGAGGAGTCGGCGAACGTGCGGAGCTGGCAAGAAGTGGCGGTCGTGTCGTGTGCGGTGGGGATGGGATGCAAAGAGGTGATGGTCGTCGCGCCGCTGACCGTGTTGCTGTACGACCGGGTGTTCCTGGCGTCATCGTTTCGGGATCTGTGGCGCCGACGCGGCGCGATGTACATCGGCCTGGCCGCGACGTGGCTGATTCTGGCGGCGCTGGTGGCCCTGACCACGCGAGAAATGACGGGGCTGGGGATGCGGGAGATTGCGCCGTGGGGTTATCTCAAGACCGAGGCGGGGGTGATCGTGCATTATCTGCGGCTGTGCTTCTGGCCCCGGCCGCTGGCGATCGATTATTTTGACTGGCCGATCTCGCAATCGTGGACCGACTGCCTGGTTCCCGGTTTGTTCGTGCTCGTCTTGCTTGGGGCAACCGTCCTGGCATTTCGGTCGCGTCCGTGGCTGGGATTTCTGGGCGCGTGGTTTTTCCTGATTCTGGCGCCGACATCGAGCATCTTGCCGAGCCTGGGTGAAGTCGCAGCGGAGCGGCGGATGTACCTGCCGCTGGCCGCGGTGGTGTCGCTGGTGGTTGGCGGAGGATGGCGCGTACTGGATTGCATAATGGACGGCCGGTCCGACGCGCGTGCGGTGCGATGGTGGGGACGCATCGCGCTTGTCGCCGCCGTGTTGGGTCAGGGGTGGATGACCATCCAGCGTAACGAGGATTATCGCAGCGACGTGGCGATATGGTCCGACGTGGTGGCCCATCGTCCGCAGAATACTCGGGCGCTGATCAATCTCGGCACAGTGCTGGCCGGGCGCGGACGAACGGTCGAGGCGCTCGCGTTGTATCGCAAGGCCCTGCAACTCGACCCGACCAACTCGGACGCGCATTTCAATTTGGGAGTGACCCTGGCAGGACGCAATGAACTGGACGAGGCACTGGTGCACTTGAATGAAGCGGCGCGTCTCGTGCCGGAGAGCGCCATAGTCCAGTATCATCTCGGCCTCGTGCTCGCGCAAAAGGGCGACCTCTCGGCCGCATCGAGGCGTCTGACCGAATCGCTGCGATTCGACCCGCGAAATGCGACGGCGCACAATGCGCTGGGGGTCGTGCTCGCACGTCAGGGCCAGCCCGCTGAGGCCGAGAAAGAATTTGCCAGCGCCGTGAAATTGCAGCCCGAGTTTGCCGAGGCGCATGCGAACCTCGGCCTTGCCTTCGCGCAGTTGGGGCGCATGAAAGACGCGGTGCGTCAGTGGGAAATCGCGGTGCAGCTTGATCCGAAGCAGGAGGGGGCGCGGCGGGCGATCGAGCGGGTTCGCAGCGGCGGGTCGTAGCGAAGCCGCGCGAAGGCTCCGTCCTGAATTACGCCCCGGCGCGGCGGGAGCGGAAAAAATCCTGCAGGAGATCGCGGGCTTCGGTTTCCTTCACGCCGGATTGAACTTCGATCACGTGGTTGAGGCCAGTGGCAGTCGTGATGGGAAAGACGGAGCCGGCGCCGCCGGCCCGCTCGTCCCGCACGCCGAACACGAGGCGTTTCACCCGGGACAACATGATGGCGCCGGCGCACATGGGGCAGGGCTCCTTCGTGACGAACAGCGTGCAACCTTCCAGCCGCCAATCACCAAGGGCGTTGGCGGCTTGCGTAATCGCCAGAATCTCGGCGTGCGCGGTGGCATCCTTAAGGAGCTCGACCTGGTTGTGGGCACGGGCGATGATCCGCGCGTTGCGGACGATGACGGCGCCAACGGGAACTTCGTCGGCTTCGTAGGCCATGCGGGCCAACCGCAGCGCCTCACCCATAAAATAATCGTCGCTGGTGAGATCGATGGGGCCGGAGGGCTCCGCAGATGGCTGTGGCTCAGTCACGGCGAAGGGTCAGACCAGATTGGGCGGGACGCTGGCGCGGGCTTTGAGGTTGCCGGCGCGTCGTCTCGGCTCACGGACCATCGGCTGCATGAACGATTGCATGAGCCCCGAGAGCGCTTCGCGGGTGACGACCAGTCCGCCGAATGGTTGCCACTGGTCCTCGATCAGCTTGTTGACTTCAGCAACCAACGTTTCGGGATTGGAGGCGACGACGATCCGGTATTCAACGACGCGTGATCCGCGCATTCTCATCGTCCATGCTCATAGCACAAATGCGGAGGGATCGACAAGCGTCAAGGAGCGGAAAGGATTCATTTGCCGGGCGGCGGTATCCGGTGCAGGATTGGACCGTGGGCAGCGAACCATTAATTGCCGACATTTCGGCGGTGCGGCGTCGGCTGCGGATCACGGGCGCGGATCGGATGGAGTTCTTGCACGGGCAGTGCACGAACGACATCAAGAGTCTGGCGGTGGGCGCAGACTGCTACGCGGCTCTCCTGAACGCGAAGGGGAAGATGCGCGGGGAAGGGCAGGTGATCTGCCGGGCCGATGCGTTCCTGCTGGAGACGAGTCCCGGGATGCAGCAATCGCTGGAGAAATTCATCATCACGGAAGACGTCGCGATCGAAGACGTAAGCGCATCGCTGGGTGAATGGCTGGTGATTGGTGATACGGCCGTGAACCTTCCTGCCGATGCCGTGACGTTTCGCCATGCGCTCGGTCGGGGTGTCATCACTGCGAGCGGGATGAAGGCAACGATCGACACGGACGCGCTGGAAGTGCTGCGAATCGAGGCAGCGGTGCCGCGTTGGGGGGCCGACATGGATGAAAACACGATTCCCAACGAAGCCGGCTTGGAAAAGCGAGCCATCAGTTACGACAAGGGTTGTTACATTGGACAGGAGACGATCGCGCGGATCAAGACCTACGGGCACGTGAATCGACGGCTGGTGCAGATCGCGTTGGCGGGGCGTGAGGTGCCGGCGCGGGGCGACAAGCTTCTCGCCGGCGGGCACGAAGTGGGGCAGGTGACGAGCGCGGTGTTCTCCTCGCGACTTGGCAAACCGCTGGCGCTTGGTTATGTTCGACGCGAGCTGGCGAGGACGGCTGCCACGCTCGAATGGAACAATCAACCTGTGGAGGTTCGGAGAGTATGCGGCGAATGATGTGGATGGTGGGCATGGTGGCGGCAGGACTTCTTTGGAAAGGAACCAATGTCATGGCAACAGATACGGATCAGGTCGCGGTGGTGGAGACGAAATTTGGGAAGATCGTAATTGAGTTCTACGACAAGGACGCGCCGAAGACGGTGGC
>DATKNW010000066.1:0-69769 GCA_035541135.1 Verrucomicrobiia bacterium | reverse complement strand
GCGTGGGACGAACTCGACGGCAGCCCGCCGTACCACGTGATGAGGTCCCACACGATCGCGCCGATCAATCCGGCAAAGATGACCTCGACGGTGATGAAGTCGGCGTGCACCCACGTGGCGACGGCGTTGGCGACGTGCACGCCGCCGATCCAGGCGGCGAAAAAATTCCACCACGCCGCCCAGACGACGGCCTGAAGCGGCCGCAAGACGCGCGTGCCGACGACCGTAGCGATCGAGTTGGCGGAATCATGAAACCCGTTGACGAAATCGAACGCGAGCGCCGTGAAGAAAATCAGGGCGACGTACGGGTTTTGAACGATGTGGAGCAGGTCGGTGAAGAAGGCGGACATTCGGGTCTCCCCGCGCAAGGGCGGCCTAGCTCATCTTGACGATGACGCCCTGCAACACGTTGGCCACGTCCTCGAGGCGGTCGGTGATCTTTTCCATCGTCTCGTAAATGTCCTTCCACTTGATAATCTAAATGTACAATGATTCATGCGCTTCTCCGTCGAGGCGGATAGTACGACCGTCGGCTGAATCGCGCAACACTTCCGTCGGATGGTAGCCGCACGTACCGCGAAGGGTGGTTTGAACTGAGCGAAGCGAAGCAAAACTACTCTTGGGGGGAACGGGGAGGGCGGCGACTGTGTTCGTGTGGTCGGATGGGGCGATCTGCACTCCCTATATATATATACTCTACTACGTACATACTCTGTAGAGATACTCCATATGAGTACTACCGGTACATACATACACTCTACTAATAAGTATATTATCTATTCTATATAGATATATATGTATATATACTTGGCGGCGTGGCACTTATGACATTTTGACCGCGCTTCTGCCGAAATGTCAGCGTTATCGGCTGTGGATGTTCTGTCTCGAAAAACTCTTTTTCCCTGCGTCTGAGGCGTTTGCCGGTTTTCTGAAAACTGTGGCACGGCTGGTGCAAACGGCGCGGTCTTTCGCCGGGGCATGGGGCTTCGGTGGAAAGGGGAAGGAGGATGAACAACTGGAGTCGGATTTGCGAGTGCTACTACGGGCGGGTGTCGGAGTACGTGTTGCTAAACATGTTCGTGGTGGCGGAGAACGTGGACGCGATTCGGGCCTTTGCGGAGTCGAAGGGGGAAGTCGCGACTTTCTGGACGTTCACCTATGCCGTGGTGTTGGCGTATGCCGTGGATGTCCAACACTGGCGGAAATTCCTGAGTCGGTTGCGGCGGGCGGCTGCGGGGCTCTGTGGCGTGCGGACGTTTGAATGGGGCGGGCGTAAGGGGCGGTTCCACGCGCACGGGGTATTGGATCGCGAGGTGCCGAAAGCGGTGATTGAGAAGTGCGAGCGGGGGACAAACCTGGGGTTTACGTGGGCGGAGCGCGTGAACGATGAGGGCGGGGCGTATCTGTACAAGGAATTGGCCAAGCAATTTGGTCGGCGGGGACAGGGGCGGCGGTTATGGGGCACTTTCGGGAAATTCCCCGGTCGGATGGTTCTGCGGGATGTGGAGTTGGTCAGTCGCGCGGCGGAATGTCGGCGGTTGGCGTGGGCCGCACGGGAATACAAGGCGGAGCCCCATTTCAGGACTTGGGAGCGTGCAAAATTCTTATATCAGCATACCGACGTGGGGAGAGCGGAGGTCGAGGAGCGGATTAGGTCGGCTGCGGAGGTGTTGGGGCTGTGGGAGGGCGATATCGGGGGCGACAAGGTCAGATGTGCGGTGATTCGGCGTGGAAGCGGGTCGGGGGTTGTCCACGGGGATGCATGGGAGGAAGCGGGCGGGAGTGTGGAGTTTGATCCCAAGGAGTATCAGTCATGAAAATGGTTCGGTGTTCGATGTGCGGGATTGTGTTCGATTGGGATGTGCCGTTGGCGGATGGGGCATGGCGGTTGACGGTGGGGCCAACATGGAAACACAAGGATTGTGTAGCGGAGTTGTGGTTCTGCGCTCGTTGTGGGCCGAGTGCGAAGGAGCGATTTGATAAGCTGTCGGAGGGGGTTTTGAAAGTTGAAATTGATGAGGGCGGAGCGTGTCCGTGGGAGGAGTAGGAGGGAGTCGATTCGTCACAAGAATGGCCGTCATTGGAGCGGCAGGGCCGGTCTGTGGTCGGTTCGGATATCGATACAGGAAAACCTACCGTGCGGATAGTCGCGGGGCTGTGGGGGCATTTATAGAACGATGCGGAGGGGATGGCCCGAGGCGCGGGTTTACCCGCGCGCGGGCCGCCTCCGTCAACGAGGTGGTGTGTCCGATATTCCTCACCGTGGATGCTCGGCGTTGTATTTCGCAATCCAGTCTTCGGTAAACAGGGACGCCTGACGGGGTTGGCGTCGGTCGGGTCTGTCTGTAAACCGTTTGTCGGGGCCGTGTCGGCTTGCCGAAGGCGGTCTGTCGATGGATGCTTGCGGGTTGGTGGCTCCGATTTGCCATGCGTGGATGAATTTCTCGAATGCTCTGGGTTCGGTGTGGAAGTACGCATGGCAGGTTCGGCAGAGCGTTATCCCGTTGTTGGGGTCGTGGGCGAGTTCGGGATGGCTGCCTCGGGATTGGATGTGGGCGGCGTCAAGACAGGTTTGTGCGCCGCAGTTCTGGCAGGTGTAGTCGTCCCGCTCAAGTACTTCGTTCTTCCATTGCTGGATGTTCATGGAATCCTTTCTGCTCCGAGTGGAGCGGTTTCCTAGCGGGGACTGTCTCGTGTTGTGACGAGGGGAGAGTTTGTGGGCGTCACAACATGTCAAGGAGGAACGTACGTGCGGCAGTTGTGTGCCGCACGACGTAGTATCCTTGACACCGCAGGCGAGACAGTAGAATCGGAAACCCGCGACGAGACGGGGGTGGGATTCGTTGCGCCGCAGTTCTGGCACGTCCAATCGTCCCGTCGCCATACCTTCTCCGTCCGCTGTTTCATTCTGTAATTCATTCCCGACTCCTTTCTTTCGCGTGCTGGGAGTCGGGGTGAATTACCACCGTTGAGAGGGCCGCCAAGGAGCGTGATGGACAGAGCAAGTGAGGGGGGATTCGAGGCTGGAATGTACACTTGCGGTGTGGTAGGAAGCGGACTATGAGCAAAACCAAAACCAAGTTGCACGAATCCCTAAAATTCTGGCTGGTGGAGTTGGGTGCCTCGCAGAAGGACAAGCACAAACAATACTACAGATGTTATTCGGGGGATGGCGAACCCGTGATTGCACAGCTAAAGCGGCGTCAAATTGCCTACCACCCCGATGTGGTTTGGGAGCACCCGGGCCAGTCTGTTGTATTTGAACTGGCCTTTACTGAGGATTGGAGGGCTATTGCAGGGGAGGTTCTTCTAGCCGCGTTGAGCAGGAAAGCAGCCAAGGTCTTCATCATAACGAACTACGAAGATCCCGCGGTTTCGTCGATGGTTTCCATACTCTACGACTGGACGAAGGAGCAGGACCTATTGAAATGGGGGTGCGAGCACATTGTTGTCACGGGAGTTGAGGACGCAAAGCGGAAACTCAGACGGTCACTGCGAGACAGAGGGTACATTTGGTAACAGGCAGATTCGCAGGCACATTGGGGCGCATATCTGATGCGGAGAAAATGTCTATAGTAAGAAGCGACAATCGCTGTCAAGGCTGCAGCGCCGTTGCCGCACGTCGTTGGTTGCCAGAGCACGAGAGCGCTAGCGTCTCGTACCCCGAACTATCTTGTTAGCTCATCTTGACGATGACGCCCTGTAACACGTTGGCCACGTCCTCGAGGCGGTCGGTGATCTTTTCCATCGTCTCGTAAATGTCCTTCCACTTGATGACCTCGATGGCGTTCTTTTCGGTGGCGAACAGCTCGGCCAGGGCCGCATGCAAAATGTCGTCCGCGGCATTCTCGACCTCGTGGACGGCGATGCAATCGCGCATGACCTGCTCGTAGTTGCGGGCCGAGCTCATCCCGTGGACGGCTTCGGCCAGCTTCTTGCAGCCGCGCACGATTTGTTTGGCGAGATTGATCGAGTGCTGCGTGGGTTTCTGGATGCCGAAGAACGCCAGGCGATTGGCGGCGGCGCTGGTCAGATCGACCACGTCGTCGATGCGCAGAATCATCATGTGGATGTCTTCGCGGTCGAGCGGCGTGATGAAGGACTTGTTCAATTGTTCCATCACCCGATGGGCCACATCGTCGCACGCGTGTTCGATATCGCCCAGTTCCCGCGCCAGGGGATCGGCATCGGCATGGTTCTCGGTCAGCTTCAATAGCAGCTCGGCGGCGCGAACGGCGTGGTCGGCCGCCTGGTCGAACGATTCGAAGAAGTCATACTCCTGTGGTATCAGACGCTTCAGCATAGACCCGCTCTCCGTGTGACAATGGTGTAACGGAACCCGGGCAAAATAGCAATAGCTTGCGAGCCCAGCCCGGGCCGTTTCATCCGATTTCGTTGAACCGGCGCGCGTTGTCCGCTATCCTGTGGCCCGAGCACGGTGAAACTCTCGCTTCCATCGAAGTGGTTCCTCGGGTTGGCGATCCTGCTGATCGACCTGCTGCTGGTGGTGTATGTGGCCATCGGCATGACGTTGCCGCCCTACCTGGTGCGCCAGATCGAGTCGGATCTTCGCCGTGATGCGTACGTCGTGCGCGACGTGTTCGAATCCGAACTGCAAACACGCAAAACAACGCCGGCGGACATCAATCGGCTCAGTCACGAGATTTCGAAGCAAACAGGCTTGCGGATTACCGTCATCGCCAAGGATGGGACGGTGATCGGGGAGTCGGACAAACCGGAAGGCGAACTCAACAGCATCGAGAACCATCTGCAGCGGCCGGAGGTCCAGCAGGCGCTGCGCGACGGGGTCGGCAGCGCGACCCGCAAGAGCAACACCATCGGGGTAAATCTGCTCTACGTGGCCGTGCCGGTGCGGGACGACAGGGCGGTGGGAATCGTGCGCGTGGCAATACCACTGGTGGAAATCCAAAGGACCACGGCCCGTGTGCTGCATACCATCGCCGTGTCCGCGCTGGTGGTCGGCCTGGCGGCCATTCCCGTGTTGTACTGGCTGTCGAGGCGCGTGACCCGGCCGATTCTGCAGATGCAGAAGGCGGCCGGACGGATGGCCCACGGGGATTTCACCGAGAAAGCGCCGTACCGGGTCAGCGGCGAATTGGGCGAGTTGGCCGCGGCGTTGAACGACATGTCGTCGCAACTGGAAGCGCGCCTGCGCGAACTCAGTGAAGAGAAAGCCGATCTGAGCGCGATCCTGGCCGGCATGACCGAGGGCGTGCTGGTCGCGCGGCCGGATGGCCGGATCCGCCTGACGAACCAGGCGCTACGGAACCAGTTCGACATCACCGAGGAAACCCAGGGGAAGACGGTGTTGGAAGCGTTCCGCAACGTGCCACTGCAGGAGTTGGTGAGCGAAGTGATCGAGGAGGGCGATGTATCGGCGCGGGAGTTGACATTCCTGACGCCGAACGAACGGACGTGCGAGCTGAGCGCGACGCGGTTGCAGGACAGCCGCGGTGCGGTGACCGGCGTAATCATCGTGTTCCACGACATCACGCGGATGCGCCAATTTGAGAACACCCGCAAGGAATTCGTGGCCAACGTCAGCCACGAACTGCGCACGCCGCTGTCGATCATCAAGGGCTACGTCGAGACGCTGCTCGACGATCAGCCGCCGGATGAAGCGACCACGCGGCAGTTCTTGAATACGATCCAGCGGCATTCGCGGCGGCTGGAGGCGCTGATTGCCGATCTGCTGAGCATCTCGGCGCTGGAATCGCAACAGGCCCGGCTCAACTTCGAGCCGGTGTCGATGCGGGCCGCGGCCCAATCGGTGCTCGAGGAGCTGGCACGACAAGCACAGGACAAGTCGATCACGATTTCCATGGAAATACCCGAACAGCTTCCCGCCGTCCGCGCCGACGCCCAGCGACTGCATCAAATTCTTTTCAACCTGCTGGACAATGCCATCAAGTACACGCAGGCGCACGGGCACGTGACGATTCGCGCCGCCGAGAAGGACGGCACCGTCGAGACCGCGGTGGCCGACGACGGTCCGGGCATCGGCCCCGAGCACCTGCCCCACGTGTTCGAGCGGTTCTATCGCGTCGACAAGGCCCGCAGCCGCGAGCTGGGGGGCACGGGGCTGGGTCTGTCGATCGTCAAACACATCATCCAGTCCCATGGCGGCCGCGTCTGGGCCGAGAGCCAGATCGAACAGGGCAGCACGTTTTATTTCACCCTGCCGCGCGCCTGATTCACGACGGAGAGATTACTTCCGTGCTTGACATATTCGCATAAGCGAATATGTTATCCGCGCATGAAACCGGAACGCGTCCTATTCCTGTGCACGGGAAACTCCTGCCGCAGCCAGATGGCCGAAGGACTTTTGCGAACGCTGGGCGACGGTCGGTTCGATGCCGCCAGCGCCGGAGCCAGGCCGTCGGGCAACGTCCATCCGCTCGCGATCCGGGCCATGCGCGAGATCGGCATCGACATTTCTCGTCAGACCTCGAAACCGCTGGACGGATTCGACGGACAGAAGTTCGATTATCTGATCACGGTTTGCGACAGCGCGCGAGAAGCCTGTCCCGCGCATGCCGGGGCAACGCGACAATTGCATTGGAGTTTTGACGACCCGGCGCAGGTGCGGGGCTCCGACGAGCAAAAGCTGGCCGTGTTTCGTCGCGTGCGCAATGAAATCCGCCAACGCATCGAGCGATTTCTGGAGACCCGAGATGGGTGAATCAATTTCCAAACGGCTCTCGTTTCTGGATCGCTATCTGACGCTGTGGATTTTTCTGGCGATGGGTATCGGGGTCGGGGCGGGGTATTTCATCCCCGGGACGCAGACATGTATCAGCCGGTTTCAAGTCGGCACGACCAATCTGCCCATTGCGATCGGATTGATCCTGATGATGTACCCGCCGCTGGCCAAGGTGCGGTATGAGGAGCTGGGTGACGTGTTTCGCGATTACAAAGTGCTCGGTCTTTCCCTGCTGCAGAACTGGGTGATTGGGCCGGTGTTGATGTTCACGCTGGCCATCGTTTTTCTACGCGGCTACCCGGAATACATGGACGGCCTGATCATGATCGGCCTGGCGCGATGCATCGCGATGGTCATCGTGTGGAACGAACTGGCGAAAGGGGACACGGAGTATTGTGCGGGGCTGGTGGCGTTCAACAGCGTGTTTCAGGTGCTGTTCTACAGCTTGTTCGCCTGGATCTTCATCACCAAGCTGCCCCCATTGTTCGGATTGCGCGGCTACGGCGTGGAAGTGAGCATGGCGCAGATTGCCAAGAGCGTATTCGTTTACTTGGGCATCCCGTTTCTGGCGGGTCTGGTCACGCGGATTGTGTTGCTGAAGATCAAGAATCGCGAATGGTACGAGCGCACGTTCATCCCGCGCATCAGCCCGATCACGCTCGTCGCATTGTTGTTCACGATCCTGGTGATGTTCAGCCTCAAAGGCGACCGCATCGTTCGCATCCCGCTCGATGTGCTGCGGATCGCCGTGCCGCTGGTCATCTACTTCGTCGTGATGTTCCTCGTCAGTTTTTACCTGGGCCGCGCCGTGGGGGCTGATTACTTGAAGACCGCCACATTGTCCTTCACGGCCGCGAGCAACAACTTCGAGCTCGCCATCGCGGTCGCGGTGGCGGTGTTCGGCATCAATTCCGGCGCGGCGTTTGCGGCGGTCATCGGGCCGCTGGTGGAGGTGCCGGCGCTCATCGGCCTGGTCAACGTGGCATTCTACTTTCAGCGGCGGTATTTCAAGCAGCCTGTCTGTCCGTTGCCCGACATTCCGGAGGAGGCCGTATGACCAAGCCGAACCAGCTCTTCAAAGCGTTTGCGGACGAAACCCGGCTTCGGATCCTGAATGTGGTGGCACGACGCGAGAGATGCGTGTGCGAGTTCCAGAGAATTCTGCGCGTGCCGCAGCCGACGATTTCGCGGCATCTGGCCTATCTGCGGCGCTCGGGGCTGCTCGTGGCGCGCCGCGAAGGCAAATGGATCCACTACTCGCTGGCCACACCGACATCGAGCGTCCACAAGGCGTTGGTCCATTGCGTCCGAAGTTGCTTCCGTGACGTGGACATCCTGAAGCGCGATCTGGCGCGTGACGGTCGGTGCTGCAAGCTGTAGGGCGGTCGGCCCGTCCAAGATTCGTCACTGTTCCGTAACGAATTCGCAACCGGACCGATGCAGCGCGGTGCGAGCGTCCGGCGGGGTTGCCGGATGGCGAAACATCGATCCATTTTGATTGCCGAGGACGAGCCGGATACGGCGAACCTGCTGCAATTTCATCTGCAGCGGCGCGGGTATCAAACGACGGTGGCGTCCGACGGTCTCAACGCGCTGAATCTGAGTTTCGAGCGGCACCCGGACCTGGTGATCCTCGACCTGATGCTGCCGAAACTTCACGGGTTCGAAGTCTGCCGCATGCTCAAGACCAGCCCGTCCACGCGCCACATCCCGATCTTCATGCTGACGGCGATGGCGTCGACCGAGAACAAGGTGCAGGGGTTCAACGTGGGTGCAAACGAGTACATGACCAAGCCGTTTGAGATGTCGGAGCTGCTGGCGCGCATCGAATCGCTGCTGCGGCCGTCTCGAAGCGCAGTCGGCGGTGAATGAGTTTTCCATTCCGTAGCGGAGGCGTGTCCGGATCGTCACGGCGCGTCGCTACGCTGGGGTTGCCGCATTGAGGCCGGCGGCGGGGAGCAGCTTCATCCGAGGGCGGTCGACCGTGGATATCACGGGCCCGAAACACGTTTGTAACCAAACCGTAACAATGTGGGGATACCGGAGTATTAGAGATAGCGATGACCACGACTAGGAGAATCAGCAAACTGGCCGCTCTGGCGGCGATGTTCGTTCTGGCGGCGCAGGCACAGGCGCAAATGCTTATCAATGGAGCGGGCGCCACTTTTCCGTACCCGATCTACTCGAAGTGGTTCGACGAGTACGCGAAGATCGATCCATCCGTCCGGTTCAATTATCAGTCCATCGGCTCCGGCGGCGGGCAGAAGCAGATCTTGGCGGAGACGGTGGATTTTGGCGCGTCCGACGGACCGATGAGTGATGAAAACCTGGCGAAGGCGCCCGGGAAGCTGCTGCACATCCCGACGGTCGCGGGCGCGGTGGTGGTGACGTACAATCTGCCCGGCGCGCCGAAGCTGAAGCTGGACGGCTCGACGATTGTCGACATTTTCCGCGGAAAGATCACGAAATGGGATGATGTCCGAATTGCCGCGCAGAATCCGGACGCGAAATTGCCCGACCTGGATCTGGTTGTCGTGCATCGCTCCGATGGCAGCGGCACGTCGTACATTTTCACCGACTACCTCAGCAGCGTCAGCGACGCCTGGCGCACGGAGGTGGGCAGGAATACATCCGTCAAATGGCCGGTCGGCCTTGGGGGGAAGGGAAATGAAGGGGTCGCGGGCCAGGTCAAGCAAACGCCGGGGGCGATTGGTTACATCGAGTTGATTTACGCGGCGCAGAACAATCTGCCGTTCGCGGACATCAAGAACTCGCGCGGCAATTACGTTTCTCCGTCGTTGGCGTCGGTGACCGCGGCGGTGGCGACGGCGAAGGTGCCCGATGATTTTCGGTTTTCGGTGGTTAACGCTCCGGGTGGTGACGCCTATCCGATTGCTGGGGCCACGTGGCTGCTCGTGTACGAGACGCAAAAGGATGCGGCCAAGGGCAAGAAACTGGTGGAGTTTCTCAACTGGGCGCTCACGCAGGGAGAGCAATTGGCTCCGGCGCTGAATTATGCGCCGCTTCCCGAGAATCTCCAGGAGCGCGCGTTGGCGCGGGTCAAAGAGATCAAGTTTTAGCAGCGAGTTCGTTTGGCCGGTTGTCGCTCTGGGTCGGGGAGGAAGAGCGCCTCCGTGCTTTTCTTCCCCGAATGGTTTGCGGGTTGGATGGATCGAGGTGACATGCCAGAGACATTTGCGACAACGAGCGGGTTTGCCGAGGTGCGGTTGGCTCAGCCGTCACGATTCGGCGACCATTTCTTCCATTGGCTGGCCCTGGGTATGGGGCTGTCCGTCGGCTTGTTGATTATCGTCGTCGGGGTCACCCTTTGGCGCGGGGCCGCGCCCGCCGTTCACCGATTCGGGCCGCAATTCCTCACGAGTTCCACATGGGATCCGGTGCAGGAGGTATTTGGGGCGCTGCCGTTCATTTACGGCACGCTGGTGTCATCGCTGATCGGGTTGGTGATTGCGGTGCCGTTGAGCATCGGCTCGGCGGTATTTCTGACCGAGCTCGCGCCGGTGCGCGTGCGCCAGCCGATCGTGTCGGTCATCGAAATGCTGGCGGCGGTCCCGAGCGTGATCTTCGGTTTGTGGGGCATCTTCGTGTTGGTGCCGTGGCTGCGGGTGCATGTGTTTCCGGTACTGCAACATTGGTTCGGATTCCTGCCGTTGTTTCAGGGGCCGAATTACGGGGTGAGCATGCTCTCGGCGGGAATCATCATCGCGATCATGATCCTGCCGATCATCACATCCGTTTCCCGCGAGATACTTCGTTCCGTGCCAGATTTACAGCGCGAAGCGGCCTATGGTTTGGGCGCGACGCGGTGGGAGGTCACGCGTATCGCCGTGCTCAGTTACGCCAAGCGCGGATTGTTCGGGGCGGTGGTGCTGGGTTTGGGGCGCGCGCTGGGGGAAACGATGGCGGTGACGATGCTGATCGGCAACCGCCCGGAGATTTCCGCGTCGCTGCTGGCGCCGGGCTACACCCTGGCGAGCGTGATCGCCAACGAATTCTCCGAAGCGACAACGGATTTGTATTTGTCCGCACTGTTCGAGATCGGACTGGTCCTGTTCGGCGTGACCATTCTCACGAACATCCTCGCGCAACTGCTGATCGCATCCACGGCGGGTCCAAAGACAAGCCGCGCTGTCCAATGACACCATGACTGGCAACATCCAATCCCCCTATCAGGCGTGGCGGAAGCTGAAGGACAAGACCATGTCGGCCCTGGCATTGGCGTGCGCTGTCCTGGTGGTCGCGCCGCTGGCGCTCATCCTGTTCTATCTGCTCAAGGAAGGCGCCAGCTCGGTGGACTGGCACTTCTTCACCCGGTTGCCGAAGCCGGTCGGCGAGGTCGGCGGCGGGATGGCCAATGCCATCGTGGGCACATTGACCCTGCTGGGGCTGGCGTCGCTGATCGGCGTGCCTGTCGGCGTGTTGGGCGGCGTGTATCTGTCCGAGTACGGCGGCGAACGGGTCAACTGGTGGATTCGGTTCGGCGCGGACGTGCTCAACGGCGTGCCGTCGATCGTCTGGGGTATCGTGGCGTATGCGCTGGTGGTGGTGCCGATGAAAGGCTTTTCCGCGTATGCCGGCGGCGTCGCGTTGGGTTTCATGATGATCCCGCTGATCATCCGCACCACCGAAGAAGTCTTGCTGCTGGTTCCCAACGGCTACCGGGAAGCCGCGCTGGCCCTGGGCATTTCGCGGTGGAAAATCGTCGTCCGCATCGTGATGAAGACCGCGCTGCGCGGGATCGTGACGGGCATACTGCTGGCAGCGGCCCGCATTGCCGGCGAGACGGCGCCGCTCTTGTTCACGGCGTTTGGCAACCGGTTCTGGACGCACCATCTGAAGGATCCCATCGCCGCGTTGCCGCTGCAGATTTTCGCGTACGCCATTTCGCCGTATGACGACTGGCATCGCCAGGCATGGGCGGGAGCGCTGGTATTAATCATGATCATCTTCTTCATCAACATTGGCGTGCGGGCTCTCACCCGCGGAAGGTTCGCCGGAGCAACCAGATGAATGTAAACCCGACCGCGACACAGCCCGAGCGCGAAACCCAACCGCCCGTGACCGAGAAAACACGACGCCCGGTGACGACGGTTTTCGCCACGCCCGCTCGCCGGGAGAGACCGTCTCGCGGCACGCCGTCTTCCGAGGTCGCGTTCGAGGTGGACAACCTGTGCTGTTGGTTCGGTCAACACCAGGCCGTATACGACCTGAATCTGCGGCTGCCCGCGAAGGCCGTGACGGCAATTATCGGCCCCAGCGGCTGCGGCAAGTCCACGTTCCTGCGGAGCCTGAACCGGATGCACGAACTGGTCCGCGGCAGCCGGCTGACCGGCCGAATCCGCCTGTTCGGCGAAGACATCTACGGGCCGCGCGTCGATCCGACGCTGGTGCGGCGGCGCGTCGGCATGGTGTTCCAGAAATCGAATCCATTCCCGACGATGACCGTTGCGGAGAACGTGACCGTGGGGCTGCGTCTCAACGGCGTTCGTGGACGGGCGGTGTTGGAGAAGGGCATGGAGCGGGCCCTGCAAATGGCGGCCCTCTGGGACGAGGTCAAAGATCACCTGGATCGGCCGGGCACAAGCCTGTCCGGCGGCCAGCAGCAACGGTTGTGTATCGCGCGGGCGCTGGCGGTCCAGCCCGAAGTGATTCTGATGGATGAACCCGCCTCGGCGCTGGATCCCATTGCCACGACGAAAATCGAGGAGTTGATTCAGGAGTTGAAGGAGGATTATACGATCGTGATTGTGACGCACAATATGCAGCAGGCGGCCCGGTGCAGCGATTACACCGCGTTCTTCTACATGGGGCGGTTGATCGAGTACGACCGGACGGAGAAAGTATTCACCAACCCGTCCAACAAGCAGACGGAAGACTACGTGACCGGGAGGTTCGGTTGATCATGGAGCGGCATTTCGATCAAGAGCTGGCGGAGTTGAAAGAGCATTTGTTGCGGATGGCGGGCCTGACCGAACAAAGCGTGGCCCAGGCGCTGAAGGCGCTGGTTCTGCGGGACGATGCCTTCGCGAAGAAAGTCGATGCCGACGACGCGTTACTCGACAAACTGGAGATCGAGATTGACGATCGCTGCATCAAACTGCTCGCGCTGCGGCAACCCATCGCCACCGACCTGCGGTTTATCACGATGGCGATGAAGATTTCCAGCGAACTGGAACGGATCGGCGACCAGGCGGTCAACATCGCCCATCGCGCGGAGGAATTGAACAAGGAACCTCTGTTGAAGCCGCTGGTGGACATCCCGCGCATGGCCGAGCACGCCCAGGGCATGATCCACGACACGCTGGATGCATTCGTCTACGCCAAGCCCGAAATGGCCCGCGCGGTTGTGACCCGCGATGAGAAGGTCGATCTGTTGAATCGCCAGCTGCACCGGGAACTGACCAGTTTCATGATTGAAGATCCGCATACGATCACGCGCAGCCTGAATCTGATGAGCGTGGCGCACAACCTGGAGCGGATCGCCGATCACGCCACCAATATCGCGGAAGACATTGTCTTTCTGTACGAAGGGCAAGACATTCGTCACCAAAACGGGTAGACTGTCGGGCAAAAATGTCGGTCCGCTGGCTGCCGTCGGCCCGGCGGACGACAACAGGAGAACGGATGAAGGCATCTTCCAAGAACCGTTATTGGCTGGGCTTCGACCTTGGCGGGACCAAGATGATGGCCACGGTGTTCGACAAGGACTTCAACATCGTCGCGTTCCGCCGCAAGAAAACCAAGGATGGCAAGGGCTCGAAAGGCGTGCTGCCGCGGATCGTCGAGACCATCGAGGAGGCGCTGCAGGCGGCACACCTCGACCACAAGCGGCTGAGCGCCATCGGCATCGGGAGTCCCGGCTGGCTGGATCTCGACCGTGGCGTGGTGTTGCTGGCGCCGAACCTCGGGTTGCGGAATGTGCCCTTGAAGAAGGAGCTGACCAAGGACTTCGGTTGCCCGGTCATCGTCGCCAATGATGTGGACGCCGGCACGTATGGTGAATACCGGTTTGGCGCGGGGCAGGGCGTGCGCAGTCTGCTGGGCGTTTTCCCCGGGACCGGCATCGGCGGCGGGCTGGTGTACGAAGGCAAACTGTTTCGCGGCCGCGTTGGTTCCTGCATGGAGATCGGCCACATTCACATGCAGCCGAAGGGCCGATTGTGCGGTTGCGGTCGGCGCGGCTGCCTCGAAACGGTCGCGAGCCGCCTGGCCATCGCCTCGGAAGCAGGCGCGGCTGCCTACCGCGGTGAAGCGCCGCATCTGCTCGAACTGGCGGGAACCGACGTTGCCGCGATTCGCAGCGGCGCGCTGGCCTCGGCGATCAAGGCTGGCGACCGTGAGATCGAGGCGATCGTCTGTCATGCCGCGAAGGACCTTGGGATCGCCATCGGCAGCGTTGTAAATCTTCTCGCGCCCGACATGGTCGTTCTCGGGGGGGGGCTGGTGGAGGCGATGCCGGCGCTGTATGTCCAACAGGTGCGGGCGGCGATTAAAAAGCAGGCATTGCGTCCGTACACGAAATCGTTGAAAGTGGTGATAGCGAAACTGGGTGACGATGCCGTGGTCATGGGCGCCGCCGCGCTCGCCGCGGAATACGTCCGCGATCGGGATTGAATTCAGTCATGTCCGAGACAACGAGCAAGACACCGACATCCGAGACAACGCCGCGCGTGGCGCCAGCCGCGCGGACGGTGGCGGTGATCGATATTGGGGCGAGCGCCATTCGGTTGCGGATCGCGGAAATCAGCCCCAACGGGGAAGTGCGCAACCTTGATTCTCTCCAGCAGGCGCTGCGTTTGGGCAAGGACGTATTCAGCACGGGGCGCATACAAGCCTCGACCATCGAGGAGTCCATCAAGGTGTTGCTGGGGTTTCGCCGGGTGATGGCCGAGTACGGCATTACCCGCGACGACCAGATTCGCGCGGTGGCCACCAGCGCCGTGCGCGAGGCGGAGAACCGCTACGCGTTTGTGGATCGCGTCTACATGTCGACGCAGATCAATGTCGAGGTCATTGAGGGCACGGAGGAGAACCGCCTGACGTATATCGCCGTCCACGACGTGCTCAAACAGGACGGCATGTTGGACAACGCGGATGCGATCATCGTGGACGTCGGCGGCGGCAGCACGGAGCTGGTGCTGGTCCAAAGGGGCAGCGTCACGTTTGCCAACAGCTATCGGCTCGGGTCATTGCGGATGCGCGAGTCGCTCGAGACGTCGCGCGCCCCGGCGGATCGCGTGCGCACGATCCTCGACCAGCACATTCACCGCGTGGTCGACCAGCTTTATCGGAATGTGCCGGTCGACAAGGTGAAATACATGGTGGCGATCTCGGGCGACGCCCAATTCGCCGCATCGATGCTGTCGCCGAAATGGGCCGAGTCACGAATGAGCGCGGTCAATGTGGACACGTTTCTCTCGCTCACGGAGCAACTGGTCACCACACCCATCGACGACCTGGTCCGCAAGTACCGGATTCCGTATCAGGAGGCGGAGACGGTCGGCCCGGCACTGCTGGCGTACGCGCATTTGGCAGAAGTGTTTCACGTGAAGCAGATTCTCGTTCCCAAGACGAGCCTGCGCGAGGGGTTGTTGAAGGAAATCGCCGCCGGCGGCACGTGGACCGAGGGGTTTTCCGAGCAGGCCGTCCAGTCGGCCATGGCGCTGGGCGAGAAATACTCATTCGACGAAAAGCATTCCAAACAGGTCGCCGACCTGAGCGTGCGGCTGTTTCGGGAATTGCAGCCCGAGCATCGGCTCGACAAGCGGTTCGAGCTGCTGCTGAAAATCGCCGCGCTGTTGCACGAGGTGGGGATGTTTATCGGCGACCGCAGCCATCACAAACACTCGATGTACATCATCATGAACAGCGAGTTGTTCGGGCTGACCCGAAAAGACATTTCGCTCATCGCGCTCGTGGCCCGGTACCACCGCCGCGCCACGCCGCGCCCGTATCACGAGGAATACACGTCGCTGGACCGCGACAGCCGCATCGCGGTGGCGAAGATGGCCGCCATCCTGCGCGTGGCCGATGCCCTGGACCGCGATCACATGCAACAGGCGCGGGCGATGACGTTTACGCGCGAGCCGGGCCAGTTCGTCATCGGCATCCGCGACGCGGCCGACCTGACGCTGGAGCGGCTCGCCCTCAAGGAAAAGGGTAACATGTTTGAAGAAGTGTTCGGGATGAAACCCGTCGTGCGCAACGCGGAATCGACCGAGGGGCTGGTGTCGGATGGGTAAGACGCGCGAGTTATTTCTGAACCGCGAGCTGAGCTGGCTGGAGTTCAATCATCGCGTGCTGGAGGAAGCCACCGACCCGACCGTGCCGCTGCTGGAGCGGCTGAAGTTTCTGGCGATCACGAGCTCGAATCTGGACGAGTTTTTCATGGTGCGCGTGGGCGGGCTGCAGCAATTGCTCTATGAGGGCAAGAACGTGTTTGATCCCGCCGGGATGACGACCCGCGAACAGCTCCTGGAGATCAGCCGCCGTACGCGCGCCCTCGTGGCGGAGCAATACGCCCGTTTCCTCGACGACATCGAGCCGAAGCTGGCGAATGCGGGGATTCGGCGGCTGCGGACGGACCAGATGGAGTCGGAGTACATCGAATACCTCGAGCGATTGTTCGATCGCGAAGTGTATCCAATCGTCACGCCGCGCGCGGTCGAATCGGCGGATGATTTTGTGTCCCTCACGGGGCTGGGGCTGGATCTCCTCGTGCGCCTGAAGCCTCTCAAACCCGGCTCGCGCAAACCCCGGTTCGCGGTGGTCACGCTGCCGAAACGTCTGAGCCGGTTCATTACCGTGCCGGTGCGGCAGGACGGCTACGACTACACGCTGTTGGAGGACGTGGTCTCGCTGTTCAAGGAAGCGCTGTTTCCGGGCGAAGCGGTCGTCGAGTGCGTACCGTTTCGGCTGACGCGCAACGCCGACCTGATCATTCGGGAGGACCTGGCGGGCGATCTTCTGTCCCAGATGCGCGAGGTGCTCGATGCGCGCAAACGCAGCGGCTGCGTTCGTCTCGAGGTTGGCGAGAACATCTCGGCAGTGTCGCTGTCGTTTCTGAAGCAGGCGCTCGATGTCAGCGACGACCAGGTGTACGCGATTCCCGGCCCCCTTGATTTGGCGGCGTATCGTGAAGTCGCGGGCCGGGTGGGCTACGAGAGGTTGAACTACGAGCCGTGGCCGCCGCAGGCGTCGCCGTGTGTGGCGCCGGGCGAATCGATGTTTGACGCGATCAGCCGGCGGGACATTTTGTTATATCACCCCTACGAAAGTTTCGAGCCGGTTGTGCGACTGTTGGAACAAGCGGCGGAAGATCCGGACGTGCTGGCCATCAAACAGATTTTGTATCGCACGAGCGGCAACAGCCCGATCGTGGCGGCGCTGGCGCGGGCGGCGGACAAGGGCAAGCACGTCACCGCGGTGGTGGAGTTGAAAGCGCGGTTCGACGAGGCGCGGAACATCGATTGGGCGAAAGCGCTCGAATTATCCGGCGTACAAATCATTTACGGGCTGCGGCGGCTGAAGGTGCACGCCAAGGTCTGCATCGTCGTCCGCCGCGAAGCCACGGGGATCCGCCGCTACGTGCATTTCGGGACGGGAAATTACAATGAAGTGACGGCGCGGTTGTACAGCGACGTGAGCCTGATGACGTGCAACGAGGATTTCGGAGCCGACGCGACGCAGTTCTTCAACACAATCACCGCCTACTCGCAGCCGATCAAGTACCGGCGGATTGATGCGGCGCCGCTCGGGCTACGGGCGCAATTGCTGGCGTTGATCGAGAGCGAGGCGCAACGGTCCAAGCAGGGTCAGACGGGGCGGATCATGGCGAAGCTCAATTCGCTGGTCGACGCCGACGTGATCCGGGCGCTCTACACGGCGTCTCAGCAGGGGGTGAAAATCCAGCTCAACGTGCGCGGGGTGTGCTGCCTGCGGCCCGGCGTGGCGCGATTGAGCGAGAACATCGAGGTCGTCAGCATCGTTGACCGCTACCTCGAGCACAGCCGGATATTGTATTTCCATCACGGGGGCGAGCCGCTGGTGTACATTTCCAGCGCGGACTGGATGCCGCGGAACCTGGATCGGCGGGTCGAGCTGCTCGTGCCCGTGCAGGACGCAGCGAACCAAGCGCGGCTGATTTCGATTTTGGAGACGACATTCCAGGACAACGTGAAATCGCGGCGGCTGATGCCCGACGGGAGCTATCAACGGCTCAAGCCGCCGGATGGGGCGAAGCCGTTGCGGTCGCAACAGGCATTTTTCGATCAGGCGCGCGAAGCCGCCAAACAGGCCCAGACGGGGCGGTACCAGACGTTCGTGCCGCAGTACCCGGCGTCGCGGCCGACCACGGGGTGATATGCCGCTACCCTTGCGCCGAATCGGTCGGTTGAGCATCGACGAGCTGTGCGCGGCCTACGACAACGAGGACGTGCACACGGAGCACGTAACGGCGCTGGCGTTGCGGCTGTTCGACCACACGCGGGCGGTGCTCGACCTGCCCGCCAGCGGCCGGCGCCTGCTGGAGGCGGCGGGGCGATTGCACGACGTCGGGTACAGCGTCGATCCCGTTCACCACATGCTGACGAGCGCGGAGATCGTGTTGCAGGAGGGGATCAAGGGCTACACCAAATCCGAGCGGGAACTGGTCGCGCAAATCATCCTGCGCCATTCGGGCAAGGTGAGTCTGACGAGCGCGCCGAAACGCGTGCTGCAACTGGCGGCATTCTTGCGGATCGGGGACGGCCTCGACTACAGCCACGCGCAGACGGCGCGGATTGCCAGCATTCGGCGGACGCGGCGGGCGTTTCAGGTGGTGGTGCGGAGCGACGGGTTTCCGTACTGGCTGGCGCGCACGGACCGCAAGGCGGATTTGTGGCGCGCGGTGTTCCCGTATGACATCCAGTTCGTGGCCGCGCCCGCGGGGAAGGACGGGCATCATCCGCTACTGCGGCCCGACATGCCCGTGACCGAGGCGGCGCGGCGGTTGTTGTGGATTCAGTTCAAAACGATCCTCGCCAACCTGGACGGCGCGGTGGCAGGCGAGACGAGCGAGCCGGTGCACGACGTGCGGGTGGCAATGCGGCGGATGCGGACGCTGCTGCGGGTGTTTCGCAATCATCTGCCCGAGGTGCTGCAAGCGGAGATCGACGGCGCGCTGGCGGAAATCAGCGAGGAACTGGGGCCGGTGCGGGACCTGGACGAGTGGGTGGGCTTGTTGGAATCCGCGGCGATACGCACGGCAGTGAAATCGAGCCGGCTGTTCCCCGCGTATCTGCAGCATCACCAGCAACAACGCCAGCTCGTGCACGCGACGGTGCGGCGGTGCCTGCGCGGGCCGCATTTTGCCAGCCAGCGGCTGAAGATCAACCGGCTGTTGCGGGAGGAACTGCCCAGGCTGACGCGGACGGAGACGGCCGGTTCGCCATCGAAACTCGCCGCGAAACAACTCGACAAGGCGATGAAGCGGGTCGCCAAGAGCGAGCGGTTGCGTCATTCGCGGTCGCCGCGGAAGCTGCACAGGCTGCGGATCGTGCTGCGCAAGGCGCGGTATCTGGCGGAGTTCTTCGGGCCGATGCTCGGGCCGGACACGGTCAAGCTGGCGAAACGGCTGCACGGAGTCGAGCGCGTCCTGGGCCGGATTCACGACATTGATTTGGGGATGGAACATCTGACGCGGGAAGGTCCGCTGCCGCCGCGGGCGATTGCGGTATATCTGCAGCAGCAACGCGAGCAGTGTCTGGCGGCGCTCCAGAAAGAATGGCGGCGGTTTGCGGCGGCGGGGAAACGCTGACCGCGAATCGCGCCGACGCTGATCCTCCTTCGCGTGACGCCATGGAGGACACGGAGATATGGCGGACAAGGCATGCGTTCGGACCGAGGAGCGCCAGACTTGGGTTGGTGGACCAAGACATAGAGGTGGACTCATATGAGGATACGAACTGAATTGATCGTGGTCGTTGCGGCGCTGGCATTCAGTTGTTGCGGTTCGTCGGGCCGGGCAGGCCAGTCCGACCAGTCTCAGCCGCCCCCGGACCCGTGGCAGGCCAGTGATCTGTTGAAGCCTGAAGACCTGGCACGATCGCTTTCGGTGACCAACGGCGAGAGACCGCTGTTGCTGTATGTGGGTTACTCGCTGCCCTACGAGGGTGGTCACATCCCGGGATCGAAGTACATCGGGCAGGCATCGAAGCCGGACGGCGTCCAAGCCCTCATGGGCGAGGTGCAGGATCTGCCGCGGGAGAGAGAGATCGTGCTCTACTGCGGTTGCTGTCCCTGGGAGAAGTGTCCCAACATCCGGCCGGCCTTTCGGGCCGTGCAGACCCTGGGGTTCAAGAATCTCAAGGCGCTGTATCTTCCCAACCGGTTTCAGCAGGACTGGACCGCCAAGGGCTTTCCGACCGAGAGAGGCGAAGGCGCGCGACAAAAATAGTCGCGTCGATGCCGCACTGCGTCGCCAAGCCAGGCGGCGCCGAAATCTACAGCAGCGCCCGGCGCAGTTTCTCCCTCGCGTCCGGAACCGCGTACGCGGCCAGCACCTCGCCGAAATAGACGCGGTGGTAATCTCCGTCATGGTAGGCCGACGCCTTGATGTCCGACGTCAGGTTGGCCGGGATCACCTCGTTGGTGTGGACGACGCGGCACTCGTAATGCACCACGCCTTGTTCGATGATCGGCGCCCGCACCGTTTGGGCGGGCACCGGTTTCAGACTGGTGTATGAGAACTTGTCACCATCGCGGCCGGAGGCGGTACCGCAGTGCTGGATCGCCTCGGCGAACGACGACGGAAGGACGTTCACGGTGAACTCGTGAACCTCATTCAGCCGCTCATAGGTGAAACGGCTCGGCCGGACCAGCACCACCAGAATCGGCTTGCTCCAGATGGCGCCGCCCGTGAGCCAGCCGATCGTCATGACGTTCGGCTTGCCATCCCCGCCGACGGTGCACAGCAATAGTCCCTCGCGGGTCAGCGAGTCGATGGTTTCCTGCCAGAGATCGAATAGTTTGATCGGTTGCCTGGTCATTTGTCGTTCCCCGCGGACACTTCGTAATTGCCGTGGACGTTACTATTGCTGCTTGCGCTGCGAATTTGGCTCCGCACTTCCCCGGGACGGTGTCGGTTCCGTCCGCGAGCGCTCCTCGGCCGGATGGCTCGGCGGCTCCTTCGCGATGTAGCGCGATTCGGACGGCTTCGGGGCGCTGTGCGGGTTATTCACGACTTCCCGTTCCGGCGCGGTCACTCGCACGGGAGGTGGCCGGATCACTTGCACTGGTCGGACTTCCTTGGACGGCGCCGGCGTTGGGCGCACGACCGGCGGATTGGCCCTGGTCTCCGGCGTTGGCCTGGCTTCCGTCGCTGGGCCGCGTTGGGCGACTGGTGAAGCGGTTGTGGCCGGGCGCTCCCAGGTGCCGCGCTGCTGGCGCAGTTGATGGACTTCCGTCGACTTCACCGCGACCTGCTGGCGCTCGGCGTTGGTGAGCCGCTCGAACTTGCCCGGCGTCGCCGTGGACGAGGCGTAGGTCTTGATTGACTCTGCCAGCGGGCGCTCGGGGCGACGATTGGCCGGAAGGCGGGCCATCTGTGCTTGCTGTTCCGTGAAGGTCCGGGCGGGTCGCATGTCGCGGTTGGCTCGACGCTGTTCGAAGCCGCGCTGCTGATCGGCGACCCAATGCGGGTCAGAACGACCGAGGTGCCAGCGGTCGTACGCGAAGAGCGGATCGTACCAGGCGTGAACAGTCTGGCATTGATACCAGGGGTAGATGCCGAGGTGCCGGTAGCGGTCGTCGTAATAGTCGCCGAAGTAGTAGTGCCGGTAGGCGGGATAGGCAAACAGGTTCAGCCGGAGCATTCCCAGGTCGATGCAGATGCTGGGGGAGAAGACGAAGCCGGCGGAAACGCGGACGTCGGGCGGGAAGTAGGCCGGGGAGAAGAGCACGCCACGATCGTCCAGGTCGTGGTCCCAGTGTCCTCCGGCGAAGATGTAACCTCGCGGCGTCCAGGCGAAATGCGAGGGCACCCAGACCCAGCCGAGCTGCGGCGCGATCCAGTAGCCATGGCGCGGGATGTACTGGCCGTCCTGCCAATACCAGCAGCCGGGGACCCAGGTATCGTCAGGTTGCGGCGGGGGACCCGAGGCATCGGCCTCGAATTCGGGAGGCGGTGCGGGCAGATATTCGAGCTCTTGCTGCGGTTGGTCCGACATCGGTTTCCAGAATCCGCCAATCCATTCCCAGCCGGTGTCGACCTGAAGCCAATGGCCCGGAACCCAGTAAGTGTTCGGCGGCGCGTTCCGCCAACAGCCGCTGACCCAGATGAAATCGTTGCGGTCGGCGTCCCACGCCCAGTAGCCGGGAACCCAAACGATGTACGCTCCGTCGGGTTTCTCCGCGGGAGGGACTTCCTGAAGATTTGGCGGTGGCTGCTTGGGGACGACGATCGGCGCCTGCGGGTCCATGGACACGGGCTTGGCGAACGCCTCGTGGACCGGGCCGGCGGCGAGGATCTGGCTTCCCGCCGGCAATTCCTCCGATGGAATGGGGGGAGGAGGCGGAGCGGGTTGGTCCGCCTGCTGGGCCGGAGACCGGAACGGGCTCGCGAAGACGGCCAATGAGATGACCAACGCCATTTTCAGTGACTGGACGGAACGCGCATTCATCGATCAATCCTCCTAAACGGTGATACCTCGACTACACCCCCGCCCGCAGAGAGTCAAGAGGCAAGGGTGGCGGGTCGCCACGGATAAACACGGATGCGGCTGAGAGGACTGGGGCAGGCAAGTTGACGCGAAGTGTTAGCCACAGATGCACACGGATCGCTTTTCATGATATTTCGCTAGGCGATATATCAGGGCGAGGTGCAAGCAGGAGGGGGCCGCGCAGGGATGGTGTGGCGGTGGGAGTGATGATACCTATGATACATAGGTATCATGGGGTGAAATGCCGTGGCAGGGCGGTGGAGAAAAGGGGGCAATTGGGAAACGAGGCTCGCAGTTGTTGGGAAGCGCGCAGGGGGTCCCAAGCAAGGATGAGGTGTTGCGCAGCCGGTCAGGATTGGAGGGAGGCGAGGAGGGCGATCCTCCGTCGCTAAAGCTATGGAGGACAGGGGGCTCTGGCGGATGAGTCGGCCGTTGGTATCATCCGAGAGACGGGTCAGGACTGGAGGGAGGCAAGGAGGGCGGTGGATCGGGACGCGGGAAGGAAGTAGGGGGTGGCAATGGGCGGGAGTTGTTCGTTGGCCGCGCCTGCTGACGGCGTGGGCTGGCGAAGCCCACTGTTCCGCCTAGATAGTTTGTCGTTGGTAGTGCCTTAATTTGGGCTTGTATGGGCACCGGCCCGGACACATTCTGTCCGTTATGCGCCTTGCACGAATGTTGGAGGTCGTGTCATGGGTTGTCGGCATTGGGGCTGGAGTGGGGTTCTTTATGACCACTGTCTTTGCGAAAGACCACCGGCTAAAGCGGGCGCTAAGATGGCTCTTTGGTGTCACCTGTGGCATCGCCGTTGTGGCCGGATTGGCCGTCGCCTTGTGGCCGTCTGAGGAACAATCAAAAACGGTAAATACCACCGGCCCAAACTCCCCCGCCGCAAATGTGTCCGGCGTCGGATCAGGTGCGACCGTAACAGTTACACAGGTGAGCGGGAATCAGACCGTCAATAAGGGAATTTCTGAGGCAATGATGCTCGCCCTATTGCGCGATAAGTCCATTGCAATGAATCGGGAACTGGTAGAGAAATACCCGTACGGATACGTGCTATTTGGTCTGTCGAACGGACAGCTTGTATATCAAACCCAACCCACGGATTGGCAGATCAAGGGCGATTGGCCGAATACCTCACTCGCCCTTGATCTTCAACATAACATGGCCACACTGCTTTTTAAGCGTTTGGAGATTGTCAATGACAAGACATTCTCGGCTCAAATTTTTGAAGACTTCTCAATGTCGTTTCCCCTTCGATTGAATGAGCCAATGGATGCTCACCTCATGTTTCATCCGAAGCTGTTTTGTGAAGTGATCGACCTAGAGAAAGGTGTTTTCTTAGTCGGCTTGAAGCCCTAGAGTGCTTACTTCTGTGCCCTGCTGACAATTGCGGCCCGTACGGCAGTCTGGGGCGATTTGACAGGTGGAAGCTCCAGAACGGTCACAAAGCGTTCCTGATCGCCGTCCGGGTAGCTCCATCCATAGGCCCGCTTCGCCTTCGGATGCCCGGTCAGATCGAATACCTCTACTACGCCATCCCAAACGGTCTGACCGCGAAACACCTCATGCACCGGCACCGATTCAATGTGTTTTGAACCGCACCCGTGCAACTTACCTAACCACATCACTAAAGCGAAGGCAGCGCAAACGCGGCGTCACTCATTTCGAGACGATAGAGTGGACACCAAAACGGACACCAAGAGAGTTGAGAAGGGTTGCGTCGGGTTAAGGGGATTGTCCTTGATTTCCCAATGAAATCCGCTGCTCCGTGAGTGCTTCCGCGGTGGAAAACGGGCGATTCTGACACCCGCCTCAAGTTGACCCTGCCCACCAAGAGCCCCCCGTCCCCCCAGACGCAGGCGGTCGGGAGACCGTCGCGCAACCGGGGTTCTAAGCGAGCAACATCTCCGGAGGAACGCCTCATAGAGGCGTTGCTACACCGGCGCTCGAGGAGCGCCCGGCGGGAGCTGGCGATGGCGCAAAAAGCGGGGGTTGTCAAGAATGAAAGTATCGTTGGGCGATATGTTGTGCTTGAGTCAGATCGTATTTGTGATAGGATGCGGGGTAGATCTTTGATATAGCTGTTTTGCATGCGGCCGCGACTGGCCGTCGACGGCAACGCGCCGACTCCGAATACGACTCGCGAGCAGGCGAGTCAGCGCAGTCCAAACGGGGGGTGGGGCCATATATATGATTCTGCGAAACGAAGCCAACGTTTGGAGGTCACGGCGAAAAAGTTGGAGGCTTGTGGGAGAAGCGGTTACGCGGGATTTGGTGCGACAAAGTGGCGCTTTTATGTGTTGGCTTCGTTTGGCTTCGTTCGGGGGTTTTGGAAGGCGTTTTGAGGGGGTGTGGAAGGGGATTTGGAGTGGTTGACAAGGGGCGCGGGGGACGCCTAGTGTGGCGATTATGCTGACGGACAAAATTGCGGCGGACATGAAGGACGCGATGCGGGCGAAGGATGCGCCGCGGCTGTCGACGTTGCGGATGCTGAAATCGGCGATCGAATATTACAAGATCGAGAAGAAGCAGGAGAAGCTGACGGATGCCGACGTGACGGGGGTGATCAAGAGGCAGATCAAACAGCGGCAGGATTCGATTGAGGGATTTGAGAAGGGCGGACGGACGGACCTGGTCGAGAAGGAGAAGGCGGAGCTGGCGGTATTGAAGTCGTATCTGCCCGAGGAGATGTCGCCGGCGCAGGTCGAGGAGATCGTCAAGGCGACGATTGCGGAGCTGGGGGCGACGACGAAGGCCGACATGGGCAAGGTGATGAAGGCCGTGCAGGCGAAGATCGCTGGCCGCGCGGACAATCGGCTGGTGAGCCAACTGGTATCGGCCAATCTGGCGTAGCGACAGCGCGGCCCGCGCATGAACGAGCGCTCCGAGACCGAGGGACAAAAAGCCTGGCTGGACGCGCTGATTGTTGTGGTGCTGACGGTGGCGACGCACGTGCAGGGGTTGTGGGGACAGTTTGTGGAGTGGGACGACACGAGCCACATCACGCGCAACCTGGCGATTCGCTCGCTGAGCCTGCACAATTTGTGGATGATGTTCACGCAGGCGACGGCCAAGCTGTATTGTCCGCTGACGTGGCTGTCGTTCGCGATCGATTACCAGATCTGGGGCCGCGATCCGTTCGGTTATCATCTGACGAATCTGATTCTGCACGTGGCCAACACGCTGCTGGTGCTGGTCTTGGTGCGGAAAGTTCTTGAAGGCCGATACGCGCGGGCGGCCACGGCGGCGCTGGTGACGGCGGTGATCTTCGGGGTTCATCCGTTGCACGTCGAGTCGGTGGCGTGGGCGACGGAGCGCAAGGACGTGCTGTTTGTGTTCTTCTATCTGCTCGGGCTGCTCGGCTATTTGCGGTGGTTGGACAGGCGCAAGGGGATTGACTACGGGATTTGTCTCGGACTATTCGTCGCGTCGGCGCTGTCGAAATCCACGGCGGTCACATTTCCGTTGGTGCTGTTGTTGATCGACCACTTTCTCGGGAAACGGAAGGCATGGGCAGAAAAGGCGCCGTTTTTTGCGGTGAGCCTGGCCATTACCGGGATCACGGTCGTGTGTCAGGCGGGCGGTGTGGGTGAAACGGTCGCAGCGCCGACGGTCATTCCGCTATGGGCGCGGGCGGGGCTGGTGGGATATTGTTCGCTGTTCTACGTCGGGAAGTTCTTCTGGCCCGCGCATCTCTCGGCGGTTTACCCACCGTTTGACGACATGCACTGGAACATTGGCGTCAGCCTCGGGTATCTGGCGGCGTTCGTTTTTGTCACGGCGGTGGTGTTTGCGATGCGGCGGCGGTGGCCGGTGCTGTTGCCGTCGTGGCTGTTCTATCTGATCGCGCTCTCGCCGACGATCGGGCTGATGCCGGTCGGGATTCACGTGGTCGCGGATCGGTACGCGCACCTGGCGTTGCTCGGGCTGATGCTGCCCGTGGGCATGGTGATCGCGCAAGCGGCGGCGGCGGTGCGCGGCGCGGGCGGGCGGATTATATTGGCCGGGGGTATTGCGGCCGTGTTCGCCAGCCTGACGCTGCAGGCCGAAGCGCGCACGGAGGTTTGGGCGAACACGGAGACACTGTTCCTCAACGCGTTGCGGGAGAATCCCGACTGTCTGCCGGCGCACGTCAATCTCACGTACTGGTACACGAGCCGCAAGGATTTCGCGCGGGCGATTCGACACGGGCGGCGCGCCATCGAAATCGCGCCCGACGGCATTCCCGGGCGCAAGAATCTGGCGTACGCGTACATTAATGAAGGCGACCGGCGCGAGGCGATTCGGGTGTTGCGGCCGCTGGCGCAGCACAACGTCGGCGACCCGGATGTGTGGCGGGCGCTGGCGGAATGTTTTGACGCGCTCGGGGACACGAACAACGCGGAGCTGGCGCGGAAGAGCGCGCGAGAACTGGAAGGGAAGCTGTGAGGAGAGCCGCTACTTGCCGGTCGTGAACTCGAAGTCGACGACGGCGGCGCGGTTGCCGTTGAGCTTCGTTTCCTTCGTCAACACGCCGAGGACCTCATGCCACGCGTAGATTTTGTGGATGCCCGCGGGAACGTGATGGATGACGAAGCGGCCGGCGTCATCGGTGAGCGCGGCACAGGGATGGGGCAGGACGGCGATGTAGGCGGCCATCCATTCGTGGCCGTTGGCGGACGTGACGTGGAGCAGGGTCGGCTCGCGGAAGTTGGCGAGCTGATACGTCTTTTCGAAGCCGGCGTAGGGTGTGGCGGCTTCGAGCAAGGTGCGCGGGCCATTCGTGCTGCTCATCGAGGCGACGCGGACGGCGTGGAGGACCGGGTCGCTGTTGCGGAGGATGAACGGGGCGCCGCTGCGGGCGATCTGGATCCGGGGGACAAATTCGCAATTGCGCTGGTCGAGTACGACGGGGGCGTTGGTCGGGCTGGACGAAGCGTTTTGCGCGGAGGCTCCCAGGTAAATGATGACGTCGCGTACGCCGCCGTTGGTCGACAGGACAAGCTGCTGGGTCGGGCGCGGGTCGGTGCCGCACGCATCGAAGTCGGGCTCCGGCTGGATCGTGGGGATGTGAGGCGCGGGACCGAGCAGGCGGACGGTTCCGGAGATCACGCCGTCCCCGTTTTCGGCGCGAACGATCATCGGGGCGAATACGGCGAGCGCGATCAGTGTCAACGACGCGATCAACCTAGGCCGGTGCATACCAATGGTAGAGCATAAAATACACGACCACACCGGTCACGGATACATAAAACCAGAGGGGCAACGTCCAGCGGGCGATGGCGCGGTGGCGGTCGAACCGTTCGCGCAAGGCGCGGGACAACGTCACCGGCACGAGGTAGAGGGCGACGACGATGGCGAGGAGCGTGTGGGTCGAGAGGATGGTGAAATAGACAGGCCGAGCCAGACCTTGTCCGGCGAAATGCTTGTGGCCGGCGTGCGCGTGGTACGTGAGATAGGAGATGAGAAACAGCGCGGAAACCACCACCGCGATCAACATACAGGCGCGATGAGCGGCGACGCGATTGCGGCGGATGCACCCATAGCCCAGCGCGAGGAACACGGCGCTGGTCGCATTCAGCGTGGCGTTGAGGGCCGGGAGATCCGCGAGAGTCATTTACGATCGCTCCGCCAGGACCCGGCGCGCGTCGCGAACCAGCTTCTGCATCTCGCCGACGTCGGAACTGTCGTAGTACCCGCGAATCGCGCCGTGGCGATCCACCAGGACGAGCTTGGTGCTATGGAGAATGGGTATTTCCCTGGTCGGATCAGCTCCCTGGGCGGCGAGTCGGAAGCCGTCGATCGACAAATGGTACACCTGCTTCTTGTCGCCGGTCAGGAACGCCCAGCGAGTCCGATCCGCGCCGAAACTGCGGGCGTACTCGGTCAGCACTTTCGGCGTGTCCCAATCGGGATCGACCGAGAAGCTCACGAGACGCAGGTCATCACGGACGGGCAGGTTGGGCAGGAGTTGGATTTCATGGCGCATCAACAACGGGCACTGCTCGCCGCAACGGGTGAACAGGAAGCTGGCAATCCACACTTTGCCGAGCATGTCCTCGCGCCGCACGGTGGCCCCATTCGCCTCGGTCAGCGAAAAATCCGGCACCCAACCGATCACCGGTGTTTCCATCGCCGAAGCGGATGTTGGCGCGCCACGGATTGTGATCATAAGGATCGTGGCGACGATGATCGAGAAGATGCTGGCGACGCCGATGTTCAGGATGGTTTTGACTTTCATTGCAGGTCCCCCCGCGTTGTGCGGCGCGCGGCCCGCAACGAGAGGGCGAACATCACCACGGCGAAGATGGCAGTGACGCACAGGTTTATTTCCCGTGACGGCAGGCTAGCGGAGGCCGACGGGACATTCCAGTACAACCCTTGTCGGATGGCCATCACGCCGTACGTGACCGGATTGCACGCCATTACCCAGCGGAGGATGGCCGGCGCGCCCGACGCCGGGAACACCGCGCCCGACAACAGCCAGAGCGGAATGAGAAACAGGTTCAAAATGGCGTGAAACCCCTGCGTCGAATCCATCCGCCACGCGATGAGAAATCCCAGGCCGGTGAGCGCGAATGCCAGCAGAAACATCACGACAGTCAACCAGATCACGGATGCCACACTCAAGGTCAGGCCGACGAACGGCGCCAGCAATACGAACACCAGTCCCTGCACCAGGGCCAGCGTGGTGCCGCCGAGGATCTTGCCCAGCACGAGCCCGAACCTACCGACCGGCGCGACCAGCACGCCCTGGAGGAAACCTTCGCGACGGTCTTCGATGATCGAGATGGTCGAGAAGATCGCGGTGAACAACAAGACCAGCACGATGGTGCCGCCGAAGAAGTACTCCAGATACCCGTGGCCTTCGGGTGCCGTCGGCGTGCGGAAGGATCTACCAAGCCCCGAGCCGAGCAACAACCAGAAGACCAGCGGAGTGCCGAGCGCGCCCACGACACGGTCGCGCTGGCGGAAGAAGCGCACCATCTCGCGCCACCAAAGCGTGAACGCGGGCAACGCGAAGTAGTTCGCCTGAGATTCGCTCATGCGCCATCTCCTTCAAACCGATGCCCGGTCAGCCGGATGAAGACATCTTCCAGGGACGGCTTGTGAATGCTGACCGCGTCGATCTGCCCCGGGAACGCCTCGACGAGATCGGTGATGAATTTGTGGCCGTTGGCCCGCTCGACGCGCACGCTCCCGTCCAGGACGGTCGCCTTGATGGCAAAGCGTTTGGTAATTTGTTCGGCGAGCGCCTGCGGCTGCGCGGTCTCGACCGAGATCACATCCCCGCCGATTTTCTCCTTCAGTTGCCGCGGCGTGCTCAGCGCCACGAGCCGTCCGTGGTCGAGGATGGCGAGGCGGTCGCAATGATCGGCCTCCTCCATCAAATGCGTGGTCAACAAGATCGTCATCCCGAACTCATCGCGCAATCGGCCGAGGTATTCCGTCAGCTCGCGACGGACACGGGGGTCGAGGCCGGTACTGGGCTCATCGAGGAACAGGACCTGCGGCTTGTGCAACAGGCCCTTGGCGAGCTCGACCCGGCGGCGTTGCCCGCCGGAAAGCGTCTCTACCAGGTCCGCCTTGCGGTCGGCCATGCCGAAACGCGAGAGCAGTTCGTCGATCCGCGACTGCAACTCGTGTCCGCGAAGATTGTAGAGATGACCCTGATGACGGAGATTCTCGAGGACGGTCAATTTGCGGTCGAGGCTCGGCGACTGGAAGACAACCCCGATGCGGCGGCGAATCTCACTCTGCTGGCGCGCGATGTCGAGCCCGAACAAGTGGACGTTTCCCTCACGGGGGAGGACAAGCGTGCTCAAGATGCGAAACAGCGTGGTCTTCCCGCCGCCATTCGGTCCCAACAGGCCGAAGATCTCACCTGCGGGCACTTCGAAACTCACGTTCTCCAAGGCCGTGCGATCACCGTAGCGGTGCGTCAGCGACTCGACGGTGAGAAGAGAGTTGGCCATCGCGATCAGTTCCTAAAGGCCGGCATCGACGACAATGAGCAGCAACAGCAGCGGCAGGTACACCACCGAGGCTTTCAGGAGACGGCGCGCGCCCAGGAAGGATTTCGAGTGCGTGAACAATGCGCCGACCGCCAGCAGTGCGACGCCCATCGCGAGGGCGCCGGCACAGTATACCCGGCCCGTCATGCCGATGATCGTAGGCAGGACCGAGACACCGATCAACAACGCCGCGAACAGAATGGTTTGGCGAAACGTGCTGGCGCCGCTCGGATCGACCACGGGAAGCATTTTGAAGCCGGCGTTGCGATAATCGTCACGGAACATCCAGGCGATGGCGTAGAAATGCGGGTGCTGCCACGCGAAGAGGATGAGGAAGAGCACCCACGCCCCCGGATCGAGGCGCCCGTGCGCGGCGGCCCATCCGCACATGGGCGGGATGGCGCCAGGGATGGCGCCGAACGTGGTGTTGAGCCAGGTGAGGCGTTTCATTGGCGTGTACACCAACACATAGAGGAACGACGCCAGCAACACAAGAAATGCCGTGAGCAAGTTCGCCGCCCAGATCAGCACGACCAGTCCAGCCAACACCAGGCTGATTCCGAAGGCAAGGGCGTTGGACGGTTGGACGACTCCGGCCGGCAACGCACGATGACGCGTGCGCTCCATCTTGCCGTCGACGTCGCGCTCCAGATAATTGTTCAGCGCCGCCGAGCCCCCGGTGGCGCAACCGACCCCGATCAGTGTCAGCAGCAGCGTGGGCAGCGGATGGACCCCTTTCGCGGCGAGGAAGAACCCGATGGTGGTGGTGACCAGCACCATCGACAGAATCCGTGGTTTCGCCAGTTCAACATACGAGTGGAGATTCTTCATGAGGGCGCCCCCTGCGCCAGAGGCAACGAGGGCGCCTCGCTCGCCGTCGCCAGAAATCGATATGTTCTGAGGGTCATCAACAAACTCGTGGCCAACACCAGGGCGCCCAGTGCCAGATGTGTGGTTGGGATCAGTATTTGGGCGGTTGATAATTGCATGTCGGCATTCTTCGGGACTCGCACCATGAGTGTGATCAACCCGAGGACGATTTGCACGGCGACCAGACCGAGCAGGAAGATTGCGTGGCGCAAGAGCCCGGGATGCTTCGCTGCGACCAGCACGACAACAACGCATCCGAGAACCACCAGCGCACCGAGGACATGCGGGAAGACACCCGATTCGTCATGGCGAATGGCGGCGCCGAGGATGATCTGCGCGTAGACGGCGATCGTCGACGCGAGCGCGGATCGCTGCGCCATCCGGGCGTCCGACACGTCGATGAGAGGCGCCGGTTGCCGCCATTTCTCCGACGTGACAAACGCCAGCGTGACAGTAATGCAGAAGAACGCCTCGGCGAGACTGGCGTGGGCAATCGAGATGGACGAGGGAAGCATGAGTATCACGGTGAGGCCGCCGAGAACTCCCTGCGCGATGACCGCGGCGAGGGCGCCGATCCCGAGACGCCGCACCCAGCGGCGCGGCTCCACGCGGACAAGCCAAAATGCCAGCATGACGGTCAGCATTCCGACGACGCTGGCGATGAGACGATGTCCGTGCTCGTACAGGATGTTGCCGACCCATTTGGACGCGGGGAATGAGAACATGAACTGGCCGTAGGTCGTCGGCCAATCGGGCACGGACAGGCCGGCGCGATGGCTGGTCACGTTCGCGCCCGCAACGATCAACAGGAATGTCGCCGCCGCGAGCAAGCAGGCGAATCCGTGCATCCAACGATAAGAACCCGGGGTCGAATCCACGCCTAGTCTCCGAGCTGGTCTTCCTGATCCTGCATCCACGCCTTGAATTGTTCCTCCGTGTCGATGGTCAGATAACCCTTCATGCGGTAGTGACCGAGGCCGCACAATTGCGCGCAGGCAATCTCGGCGGCGTAGCGCGGGCCGATGCGGACCTGGGTGACACCGTTCTCGACGAGTTTCGCCGCCGTCTCGGCGCCAATGGACCGGCCCTTCTTGACAAGGACAGAACCGTCCTTGGCCTTGTAATCTTCCATGGCCACGTAGGAATCGATGCTCTTGGACGTGGGAAGGGTCACGGTTATCGCCTCGTCTTCGCGCAGTTGATCCGACGTCTTGTTGGGAACGAAATGGATGGGGATGAGCATTCCGGGGATGGCGTCCTGTTTCACGCGCATGACGGGCAGGAAGAAACTGTGGATCACATCTTTCGTGGTAATCTCGATGACCGCGGGACGATTGACCGGCAAATGGAGCTGATTCAGGGTGACAATGTCATCCTTGGCGTGTGGATCGCCTTTGCGGTCGAGACCGATCGGATTGGTCTGTTCGTCGACCAGTTTGATATCCGTGCGTCCGAAAATGCCGTCGGGGCCGGGATAGTGGATGTTCCAAGCGAACTGCTGGGCGATGACGCGGATGTGGACGGTATTGGGGTCCGTGGGAAACGCGCTGACCTTCCACGCCCAGAACGGAATCGACAGGCCAACCAACAACAGGACTTCGACGATCGCCACGGTGGCTTCCAGGTACGATGACGCATGGGTTTTCACCCCGGTGTAGTCGGCCACGGGGTTTTTGGCTTTGCGGAACCGAATGAGCGTGTAGAAGAAGAACAGAATCCAGCCGACAAACAGCACGACCATCAGGATGTGAACGAACAGGATGAGTCGATCCACCCGCGCGGCGTGCTCGGAGGCGCTGATGGGGAGCCCGAGAAGTTTTTCCAGCATGGTATAGGTCCTTTTCGTTTACGTGGTCACGGTGTCAGGTCGGTACTGTGCCGTCGGGCGCGTCTGGCGAAACAGAAGATCATGCCGCCAAATCCGCCGAGGACGGCACCGGTGACGCCCAGCATCGTGAAGATGCCGAAATTCATTCCGCGAGTTTGCGCCGCGTCAGGCGCGCCGTAGCAGGCCGCACAGGCCAACGCGACGCGTGGGGCCAGGGCGACGAGCAGTGTCGCGACTGTCGCGATAAGTGATTTGAGAGGTTGCCATTTCATCGTCATCTACTCCTTGTCCAAATCCTTGAACTTCCGCAGGAACCGAATCTCGTACAGGACCAGCAGGACCCCCAGTCCGAAGGAAACGTATCCCGCGACAGTGTAGGCGCCGCGTCCGCGGGCGTAATCCGAACTGATGCACCACGCGCCGAACCCGAGGCACATCAGGACCGACACGGTGATGAAGAAGACATGGAACGCTTTGAGTGACATGGCTATTCCGAATGTCCGCCCGTTGGTTGTCCCTCTTGCGGCACCTGCACATGCGCCGCGGGCACGGCGAAGATGCCCTGTTGTCGCCCCTGTTGATCCTCATGGCTGAACATGATCAGCCCCACCATTGCCACCACAAATGTGGCCGTCAGAATCAGGACCCAATAGATGGCCTTTTTCTCGGCGACCAGATGCATGAAGAACCCGGCGACGAGCGAGCCTTTGACCGTGGCGATGATCAGCGCCACAATGATGCCGAGGATGATCCCCAGGTGGAGATTCGAGGCCAGCACCGTGACGAGGGTGCCGACCGCCAATGCGACGAACACCTTGATGTACGTGCCAACGTGACTCTCGACGTCTGCGTGATGCGTGTCGTTCATGGTGTCTCCATTCGTCTTATTTGCCTGGCAGCAAGTACAGGGTGGGGAACAAGAAGATCCACACGAGATCGACGAAGTGCCAGTACAGTCCGGCGACCTCGATGCGATTGGTGAACCGTTGCGGATCGGTTTGCCACATCCTGCTGCCGGGGCCCCAGAGGTAACTGTTGACGATCATGCCGCCAATGACATGCAGACCGTGGAGCCCGGTCATTGTGAAATACAGCGCCATGAAGGTGCTCGTGGACGGGTACAACCCGACCTCGAACTTGTGGGCGTACTCGAAGCCTTTGATGACGAGGAATATCGCGCCGCACAGGATCGTCAGCCCCAGGTAGAGTCTGAATTTGCCCAGGCTTCCCATTTTCAGTGATGCCCAGCTCATGACCATCGTCACGCTGGAGATGATCAGCACGAGCGTATTGATGGTGGCCAGCGGCACGTTCAGGAACTGCGCGCCGTGTTCCCAGGTTTCGGAGCCGGTCCGCAGCAGCACGTACGTCGAGAACAGCGCGCCGAACAACATCACTTCCGACGACAGAAACAGCCAGACGCCCAGCTTGGCGTTGTAGAGGCCGGTGTCGGGACGTTCGGTTGAGTTATAGGGGATTTCAATTGCGGCAGACATCTAGGCCTCCGGGGGTTCGTTTTGAGGGAGAAAATCGCGTTTCGCGCCGGGCACGCTGTACTCGTAGGGTCCGCGGAAGACTTCGGAAACCTTCAAGAAGTTCCCGTGCGGGGGTGGTGTCGGCGTGGCCCATTCGAGGGTTGTGGCCTCCCACGGATTGTCACTGGTGACCTTCCGTCCCGCGAAGATGCTCCAGAAGAAGTTGAGGATAAACACGAGTTGGAAGACCGCCAATGCCCAGGCCGAATAGGACATGCCTTTGTTCAGGACGAGAACATTTTGCGCGTGGAGATAGGAACTGCCGCCATCGTACAGTCGCCGCGAGACGCCTGCCATGCCCTGGATGAACATCGGCAGGAAGATGCCGTTCATGCAGATCAACGAGCCCCAGAAATGAATCTTGCCGAGCGCGTCATTCAGTTGACGGCCGGTGACTTTCGGGAACCAGTAGTAGATGCCCGCGAACAGCGCGAAGAGCGTGCCCGGCGCGACGACGTAATGGAAATGGCCGATCACGTAGTAGGTGTCGTGCAGATGGATGTCGGCACTCGCGAGACCAAGCGGCAGCCCGGTCAGACCGCCGATGCCGAACATCGGTAGGAACGCCAGCGCGAACAACATCGGCACATTGAACCGGATCGAGCCACCCCAGAGCGAAAGGATCAGGGCGGTCAGGATGACAATCGACGGGACCGAAATGATCATGGTCGTGGTCTGGAAGAACGCGTTGATGCTGGTGCCCATGCCGGTCAGGAACATGTGATGGGCCCAGACAATGAACGACATGAAGCCGAGGAAGATGACCGAATAGACGAGCGACTTGTAGCCCCAGAGCGGTTTGCGGGTGTTATTGGCGATCACTTCCGCCACGATACCCATCGCCGGCAGAATCAACACGTAAACCTCGGGATGCGCGAGAAACCAGAACAGGTGCTGCCAGAGCAGCGCGCTGCCGCCGCCGCTGACATTCAGGGCCTTGCCGCCGACGACGAGCCCGCTGGGCAGGAACAAGCTGGTTCCCGCCAGACGATCCATCAGTTGCATGACGCCGGCGGCCTCGAGCGGCGGAAACGCCAGCAACAGCAGAAAGCCCGTGACCAATTGCGCCCAGACAAAAAATGGCAGGCGCATCCACGTCAACCCCTTGGCGCGCAACTGGACGATCGTGGTGATGGTATTGACCGAGCCGAGAAGCGAGGACGTGATCAGGAATACCATGCCGGTCAACCACATCGACTGACCGGTGAAGAGCGAATGACTCTGCGGCGTCACGTCGGCCAGGGGCGGATAGGAAGTCCACCCGGATTGGGCCGAACCGCCGGGCACGAAGAAACTGCAGAGCATGATCACGCCGCCGATGAAATACACCCAGTAGCTCGACATGTTGAGTTTCGGGAAGGCCATGTCCTGCGCGCCGACCTGGAGCGGCACAAGGTAGTTGCCGAACGCACCCACGGCCAGCGGCACGACGCCGAGAAAGATCATGATCGTGCCGTGCATCGCGCCGAGCTGGTTGTAGAACTCGGGGGCCATGATGCCGCCGGGCATCCGGGCGTCGCCGAGCCACTTCGATAGGAACCCGATCGGGAGCGGCTGGCCGGGAAATGCCAACTGCCAGCGCATCAGCATCATCAGGCAGAAGCCGAAAAACAGAAGGACCAGCGCGGTCAGGCCGTATTGGATGCCGATGACCTTGTGATCCGTCGAAAAGACGTACTTTCGAACGAAAGACAGCTCGCCCTGATGCTCCTCATGGTGCACTCCGTTGTACGTTGCTTCTATCATTGACCCTCTTTTCTTTTGGAAAAGCTACCCGACGGCCCCGCCGTCGTACGACGGGGCCATCGGCGCCAAACTGTTTCTTGCGACAACTGCTATCGTCAACCAATCTTATTCGGCCGGCCTGGTGAACTTGAAGTCCAACGTCTTGGCTTCGCCGTCGGCCACGGTTACCTTTTGGACCTGTTCGCCATACTTCTCATGCCACGCCGCCACTTCGTACGTACCTGCCGGCAATCCTTTGATGGAGAACGTCCCATCGTCACCCGTGGCGCTGTAGAACGGGTTGTCCATCACGCCCACATAGGCCGACATCCACGGGTGCACGTCGCACTTGAAGTGGACCATCACTTCCGGCTCGGCGAACGTGCGCATGGTTTCCATGCCCTGATTGGGCTGGCCGACGTTAAATTCCTTGCTCTTGCTGGGCATCGCGTGAATGTTGTGCAGCGTGTCGTCCTTGTTGACGATCTTCAGCGGCTGCTTGACCATCATGCCGAACACGTGCGGAACGTAATGACATTTCTCCTGGTCGAGCTCCACCGGTGTCTTCGGCGTCTCGAAGGTTTTGCCCTCCAACCCGCTCTTGATGTACACGAACACGTTGCGCAACGTGCTGTTGGGATTCACGACCACCTCTTCGCTCAACAGCGGCGAATCGGCATGCATCTCCGCGCACTTCGGATCGGCGTCGGTGTTGATCTTCTTGCGTTTCGGCGGGGTTCCGTCAAACGCGATCTTACCTGAGACAGACGCGGAATCCGCAGCCTGCGAAACCGCGGTGAACGACAATGCCACTGCGACCATCAGACACAAACGGAATGATTTCATAATGCTCTCCTTCGCTCGTTAACGTAACACTTTTCTGTTGGAATTCATGTTTTTCAAGCCGAACGTCATGGTTGTGCCGCGGGCGCCCGCGTCGCGGACGGAGTCGCTGCCGGAGTCGCTGGCGGAGCCGACGGTGGCGTGGGCGGCGTTGCCTGAGCGACCTGCTCATTCACCCCCAACATCAAGACGTAGTCGACCAAGGCCTCGATCTGTTTGCGGCCGTCCCCACCCAGGATATTCGGGGCAATCGCGGCGCCGTATTCGAATTGCGGCATGCGGGTCCCCGGCATTTGCGCGAGCGGCTCGACGAGCCACTTGTTGACCAGCCAATCCCGCTGGAGTCGCGCGTGGGCCAGCGAGAGGTTCGGGGCCAATCGCGGCAGATCTTCTTCGGGAATCTCCGCCAGCGGTTTGCCGAGCGCCTGGCCGTTCACAATGTGGCACAGCGCGCACTTCAATTGCGTGAACAACTGCTTGCCCGCATCGAGATGCTCGAGAGATGTGTCGATCTTCGGTGTCTGATACGGGAATTGCGTCCGGCCTTCCTCCGCGAAATACTTCACGAACACGTTCGCGTCGCCATCGCTCAATCCGAACGTCGGCATCCGCACGTGCAGCCAGGGACGAATCTCGCCTGTCTCCGGCGATTTGATGAAGCGGAACAGCCAATCGGGTTGGACGCGTTGGCCTTCATGCACCTGTGTCGGCGTGCCGATCAACATCGGCGGTTCCATGCCCTGTGGGATTCCCGTGGCGCGAACCGCGCCGCCCTGCGCCTCGACGATATGGCAGCCGACGCAGTTCAACTCCTTGGCCATCCACCGGCCCCGCTCGATCTGGAATTCAGCCGGCGTCAATTGTCGCGCCTCATTCGGCGTCAGCTTTTCGTCAGTCATGCCCGAGACGACCGTGACGATCTGATCGATCTGGTCATCGGTCAGGTTGAACTTCGGCATCTTCAGCAATTCCTGCGTCGAACGCGTGATGAACTCCTTGGGCTGCGTGTTGAGATCGATGCGGCCCGCATCGAACGACCGCGGGTCGTGAAGCTTCTGCTTCAGCCAGGCGACACGGTCTTTCTCGATGTCCAGCAGACCGAAGTCGAGCTTGTCGATCGGTTTGCTGCCCCATTCGCTAAGCTCGGTGCCAATGGGCTTGGCATTCTCGAATCCGTGGATGTCATGGCAGGCATAGCATCCGTAACGGGAAATCAGGCGGCTGCCCAGGAATACGTTCTTCTTTTCCGTGGGCAACATGGCGGCGACCTGTTGTTTCGCCGCGGCCATCTTGGCCTTCACCGCGTCAAGCTCGGCCGCCAGTTTCTTCGCTTTGCGATCGATCGCGTCGTCGAACGTGTCCTGATATTGCTTCTGCAGGTCGGCGAGTTGGGCCTCGTCCCGCGCCATCCGCGCGGGATCCTGATAATACGCCATCGTCGGTTCATCGACAAAATACATCTCGATAAGGTCATTGAGATCATTGATCTTCTGTAGCGCCTCGGCATCGGGCAGCGTGACCTTCAAATATTCGACCGTCTCGTTGTCGAGGTAATCGGGCTTGACGTCCGGCAAGGCTTCCTGGTCCGTCTTTTCCTTGCGCAGCGTGGCGAGATAGGACGCGATGTCGGCGGCCTCCTGATCGCTCAGGCGGAGATTGGGCATCTTGGTGCGCGGATTGTATTGCTTCGGATTCTTGATCCACGCGTAGATCCAATTCACGTCCGACTTCGAGCCGATGCCGGCCAACTGCGGGCCTTGCGAACGGAGCCGGCGGTATTGCCACACGTCCATGTACTGCTTGAGCGAGGCGGGCGGCTTGATTTCCATCAGCTTGTCATCAATGACGTGGCAGGCCATGCAGCCGACCTGCGCGACCAGCTTTTTGCCGTTCTCGGGATCGCCCTGGACGGGCGGGGCCGGATACTTCGGCTGATCGCTGACGGCGAACAGGAAATTGGCGATGGCGTTCATCTCGACGGCGTTACGGTCGGGCGTGCCCGCGTTGTTGCTGAGACCCCAGAACCGCGGCATGTAGGTGTTCGGGCGAAAGTCGACGGGATTGGCGAGCCATTTGCGAACCCATTCCTTGTTGGTCTTGCTGGCGACCTTGAACAGGCTTGGACCCGGTTTGCGGAGCGTGCGGATCGGAATGTTGATGTCCTGACCGACTGTGAGCGAAACTTCCTGTGGGAAGCCGTTGAGGCGGCGCACATCGTCGGCGTTCACGTCATAAAACTTGCAGATGCTGTCGAAATCCTCGCCCGGAGTGACGCGATGGGTCGTGTAGGTTTCCAGTTGCTTCATCTTGTGGCACGACCAGCAACCGAGCTGCTCGATGAGCCGGCGGCCGTGATCGAGCTGTTCGCCGCCCTTGAGATTGGTCTCGTTGCTGTGGCACTTGAGACAGCTCGCTTGCACGTACTTCGCCGCGCGCATCGGCTGCAGCAAAAACTCCTGCTCTTCCCAGTGATAATTCTTCTGCCAGGCTTCGCGCTGGGTCATTTGGACGACGGAGGTCTTTTCCAAGGAGGCCTTCTGCACCTTCGCGTCGTCGTCATCGTCATCAGATTGCTTTTCGACCTTCGTCCACAACTTTGTCCCTGAATCGTAGGTGTATGGTTGTTTCTCCTCGGCATCGGGCGTGTGGCCGGCTCGCGAGAACGTGGTCTCGCGATCCCAGCCCCAATGACAGGTGGTGCAGCCGTACTTGCTCATCGGATGTGGCGAGTTATCGCCGACAAACAGGTCGAGGTTCGGGTGATTGCGCAGCGGCTCGGGCAGCTTCGACCATTCGATGGCGCCGATCTTGTACTTGGCGCGGAAGGTCAGCTCGTCCGCGGTCGGATCTTTGCGGTCGATCGCCTTGTGGCAGGTCGTGCAGCGGTCAACGCGCGGGACCGTGGCGAAATTCACGTCGACGTGGTGCGCATCGGCGACGATCTGCTCGACCTTGTAGGTGGACGCCGCAAATTCCAGCACGGGCGCGTTGACCACACCTTGGACGAGTGGGCTGGTCAACTGATTCAGCCGCTTGGTGACCAGACTGATGTTGTCCTGGAAATGTTTGATGCTGCGCTGGAGGTCTTCTTCGTGGCCCATCAGCGCCGTCAGATTGTCCTGGGCCTGCTGAAGTTTGGCGTCCGCCGCCTGTTTCATGAGATCCAGTTTGTTGACGTAGCCGTTTTGGGTGTCGGTCTTGACCATCCATTCCTGGACCTCGGGTGCCTGCATGTTCATGTTGTTGCGCTCGAGAGTCTCTTCGTATGACGAGCGGTACTGATCGCGGACGGCTTTCTGCATCGTGAACGTCCGAGTGGCCTCAGCGTCGTCGACGCGCATCTGGTCCATGTCGGAGCGCAGTTTCGCTTCTTCAGCCTGTTTGGAGGCGAGCTCTTGGCTGACTTTATTGAGCTGGTCCTGCAATTTGCCCAAGCCCGCCTCGTTCGCCTTCGCTTCGGCGGCTTTGGCGTCGTTGGCGAGCCGCTGTTTTTCGAGGTCGTAGAACTTGTACTGGTAATTCTTCCATTCGCGGTCGCCGTGCAGGGCGATCAACCGAATGTAGCCGGGGGAATAGTCCACCCAGACCATCAGCACCAGCGAAACGAGGAACACGAAGCCGGTAATCAGGAACCACCAGTGCAAGCGTGGGATGTTGTACTCGTGGACGGTTTCGGGTTGATTTCTCATCGGCTCAGAATTTGATCCACGGAGTGTCCACGAAATATTTCAGATTCATCGTCCAGCGCAGGACCATTTTCAGCGGCAGCGTCCCCATCAAGAGCACGAGGGCCACAAATGTGAGGTAGCGACCGATATCCATTTGGTCGTAGAACTTCTTCATGAGCGTCCTGGTGAGGGCCGTGCCCAACCCGAGGAAATAGAAGAGCAGGAACAGAATGCCGGCGAATTCGCGTTTACAGGCGTGACCGACCTCGACGAGGAAGGTGAACCAACTGCTTTCCACAAACGCTTCCTTAAGGGGAACGCCATGCAGCCAGACCGATAGCCAATCGGGCGGAATTAGTTGCGGGACCTTGTTGACGACATTCGGGAGGCCCTGATTGAACCATTGGATGTGGGTCTGACGATAAATCCACGGGAAGAACTCGACCCACACGTAGTCGGAGAGGTTCACGTTGTTGAGGGCGACGACCTTGTGCGGGTCCCAGTATTCGAACGGGCCGAAGAAATTCCAGCCCGGGCCGCGCAGGAACGTGCCGGTGATGATCATGAACACCCACAGAGCCAGATATCCGAACAAGAAGGTCGTGATCGCCACCTTGCGCTCACCGAATGTGTAGTAGCCGTTCCCTTTCGGATTGATGTCGATGTACGGAATCGCCATCAAGCCGACAATGATAAACGTCGGCAGCACGACGCCCGCGTACCACGGATCGTAATAGACCAACATCTCCTGCAGGCCGAGGAAGTACCAGGGCGCTTTGGATGGATTCGGCGTGGCGGCGGGGTTGGCCGGTTGTTCGAGTGGCGCGCGGAGATAAATCGCCCAGAAAATCAGGATGAACGAACAGATGATCAGCGCGATGAACTCGATGTAGAGCAGGTCGGGCCAGACCCAGGTCTTCTGGTTCGAGGTTTCCTTTTCGTCAGGCGGCAGCTTCTGTTCGACGCGGCGGTCGTTGTTAACGGCCTGCGCCATCGCCAGCCAGAGCACCAGCGTGGAGATGAACAGCATCGCGGTGATCGGCACGTTGTCGGGTTTGCCGACGATGAGGTAGAAATTCGGGTCTTTCATCCCCCAGATGACCACGAAGGCCTCGACGAAAATCACGAACGCGCCGATCCACCAATTGAACACGTGGCGGCGGAAGCGGAGCATGAGGAGCAGGCCGCCGGCGGCGAGGACGAAGCTCAGCTTCGGGCTCGCCAAAATATTAGCCAGAGCCTTGAAGGCCTCGAACAAAGCGCTTTGGTGTGTCGTTACCTGTTCCATGAGAAGAATCTGACCGTTCCCACGTTGGCGCTAGAGCGGACCGGAAATGCCGCCGTCTTTGCGAATCCGCCAGAAATGCACCGCCATCAGCACGGCCGCGATGAGCGGGATGCCGATGCAATGCAGCACGTAAAACCGCAACAAGGTCGTTCCGCCAAGTTCCTTGGCGCCAATCAGGAAAAAGCGGGCGTCGTCGCCGGGGTGCACGAGCGGCACACCGCCGATTTGCAGAAAGTCCGCGAAGGGTCCGCCCGCACCGACGAACGGAGTGGCCTTGGCCATGTTCGAGCCGACCGTGATCGCCCAGATGGCGAGCTGATCCCACGGAAGCAGGTAGCCCGTGAACGACAAGAGAAATGTGAGCACCAGGAGCAGCACGCCGACGCACCAGTTGAACTCGCGGGGTGGCTTGTAGCTGCCGGTCATGAACACGCGGAACATATGCACCATGACCATGATGACCATCGCGTGCGCCGACCAGCGGTGCAACTCGCGCATGATCCCGAACGGGACTTGGGAACGGATGTCGAGCATGTCGACGTAGGCGCCTTCCACGGTCGGCCGATAATAAAACATGAGAAGCACGCCCGTCAGTGTGAGCACCAGAAACAGGAAGAAACTCAGGCCGCCCGCGCACCACGTGTAGCGGAGTTTCACGCCGCTGGTGCGGACTTTGGTCGGGTGCAGGTGCAGGAACACGTTGCCGAGCACGATAAGCACGCGTTTGCGGTCGGTGTTGGGAATGCCGACGCGAAAGATCGATTTCTTGATCTGCGAATCCAGAACCGAGGTTTTGAGTTTGTCCAACATGTTCGCTTCGCTCAGTAGGGGACGTTAAAACCGATAAAATCGGAAAAACTGTTAAAACCGGTAAAACCGAAAAAAGGTGATACCCGGGTCGGTTCCCCTTTTGACGATTCTAACGGTTTTATCGGCTTCATCCGTAGTAGTTCCTTAGACTGCGATGAAGGCTCGGGGATCGTCGAACTCACCCTTCTCCCAGAAGAAGAGGCGACCCTCGTTCACGACAATCTGGCCGTCGTCGGCCAGTGAGACTTCATAACGGCGCATCGGGAACGGCGCCGGGCCTTCAAAATTGATTCCGTCAATGGTGTAACCGCTTCCGTGGCACGGGCATTTGAACTTGCGTTCGCTGTCCATCCAGTTCGGCGTGCAGCCGAGGTGCGTGCAGACCGATTGAATGCAGAAAATCTTGTGGTCGTGGTTGACGATCCAGCAGCGGTGCGCGGCCTTGAAGGATTCGTCGACGGTATTCGGGGCGAAATTCGATGGCGGACCGACCTTGAACACATCGATCTTGGTGAAATCGACACGGGGCACCATGAACGCGAAGAGCGCGGTGAGACCGCCACCCATCGCCGCTGCGAACGTCGCCCACGCCAGGGCGAGGGTTACGAAAAACTGGCGACGTGGCATCGGCTTGCCATCGGGGTCGAGGACACCTTTGGCCTTGAGGCGGCGAATCGCCTCTTCACGCGGACTCAATGTCTGCCCCTGCTTGGGCGTGTCCGCACCGACTACTTTCAGTTCAGCCATAATCGTCACTATTTATGGTTCAACTTGTTGAGCTGCTGAATCGCAGCATTGCGCACCGGCAAATCGGGTTCGCTGGTGCTCATTGTTTCCAGCAACGGCCGGGCTTTTGTTGGGTCCAACCTGGCCACCCACGCCACTGCTGCCACCCGATACCGCTGGATGTTCTCGTCCAGCGGGCGACCCTCCGTTGGCATCAAACCTGTAACACGGTCGACGTATTGCTTGTCAAGCAACCTCGCCAAGACGTCCCACGCCGCCGGGCTGCCCTTGCTGGCCAGGCCGAACGCCGCGTTCCATTTCACCAGCTCGTCGGGATCGTTGAGCGATGCTTCGAGAACGCTCAACGCCTGCGGGCTGTTCATCGACCCGAGCACATACACGGCCATCAACCGCACGGACTGCTCGTCGCTATGCGTCAACTTGATGATCGCGGGGGCGGAATCGTCGTCACCGATCCGCCCGAGCGCCCACACGCAGTTTTTGACCGTCTCGGCGTCGGAATCGCTGAGGCCATCGCGCAAGGACGGAAGTGCCTCGCGATCGCCGAGCAAGCCGAGCACGAGAGCCAGATAACGGCGCGTCCGCGGGTCTTCCCCCTTGGATTCGGTGAAGACCTGCACGATGTCGGTGACGGCGTGCGGGTTGTTGGCGAGGAACTGATCGCGGTCGGCGCTGATGCGCGCCGACACGTCGAAGATGCCCTGCCAGCGTTTGGAATCCTGGATGTAATTGAGGAGGTACTGCGCCTGCTGGGAGCGTTGGACGCCCGAACTGGCGCGCAACGCATTCAAATAATCATCCAGACCCTTGCGCTCGGTCGTGAGCCAGATAAACAGGCCCGCCAATGCGACACAAAACAGCACGACCGCCAGCGGGATCACCACCAACTGCACGGCCAGCGTGGCCAGTTTGGTCTTCTCCTCCGGCAGGTCGATCAAGCCGGGGGCGGATGCATCCGCTGACTGCTTCGCGTCGCTCATTTGAAAGAACTAATGCTTCTCCAACTGGTGCGGCAACATGGCAGCCCGGTGTGTCGGCGCATTGGGGACGATGATGGCGTCCTTGTCGCAGACGATCTCACAGAGGCGGCAGGCGACACATTCCTCGGGTATGACCTCGGCCACACGATAATGACCCGCGCCCGTGTGGGTGGGGTCGTCCTTCATGTAAATGCAATCGAACGGGCAAATATCGACGCAGAACTCGCAGCCAGTGCAATCGTCGACGATGACCTTGGCTTTCGGGATCTGGCTGGGTTTGATGCGGGTGACGAGGTTGCCGTACTGGTCCTGGATGCAGGAAACGGGACAATAGATCGCGCAGACGCCGCAGTCGATGCAGCCCTCCGGATGAATGGTGTACAGGTCCTTGGGCTTGCCGCTGATGGTGTCGACGGGACATTTCAGCTCACAAACCGTGCACCCGATGCAGGTATCGGTAATAAAATACGCCATTTTTCGCTCGTTGTTGTGTCGCGACCCTTACGCAACCCAGCTTGAGAAAACTTTCACAAGGAATATAGCAGGGACGGCAGGGCGCGCAACTGCAAAAGAATTACCCTGGTTTGGCGGGGTTTGACGCGGATTGACGGGGGCGGGGGAGGCAGGATGGTTGATGGCGGATGGTGAAAGGTCGACGCTTAGAAGACTTTCGTCACCTTGCACACACTGGGGAAGGTTGCGCGGGTCGTCGGGTGGAAACTGAAGATTGGGCCATTGCCGGCATGACATGACAGGTTGAACTGCCCTAGCATCGCCGCTGTTTGGTCTGTGACTGCCAGCAGGCTTGAAGCGAAATGGCGACCATGGTAGAAGCGAGTGGGGAAGGCGGGCGAGGCGAGACAACGCTATGCGTGTCAGCAAAGCACAGGTCGGAAGATGGTACCATTCCTACAGACAATTCCTCTTCACCCGGGTCTGTCGGACAGCGCCTATCGCTGTTATTCTTTTCATTGGTGTCATCGGTAGCATCTTTGCGCCACGGGGGTCGACAGTTTCCAGGTTGTTTAACGGATTAATAGGTTTCACGGTTGGCGCTCTGTTTGTTCTCGGTGGTGTATACGCGATGTTGCTGGGGCTATTCGGGTTTTGCGAGCGGCAAAATGTCAGGATCGCAATTTGTAGCCTACTCGCGGGGTTTGGGCTTGGTGTGTTGTTGGTGATTTGTGGCGTTGGAGGATTCCTCCAACTGCTGCGGTAAGACAGGGCGCGGCACCTTCGCCCGAACTGTCCTCCAGCCGCGCCTTTCATATCACGGATAACCGAGAGAGATGCATTACCCCCTCGTCAGCCCGGTCCCGGTCCTGCCGCCAAGTTTCCATCCCGGTCTTGCCAGCTACCAGACGATCTGGGCGTTGGATGACCAGAGGGTGAGTTTGAACGCGAGGATGGCGAGCGAGTAGATGACGAGCAGCGCGACGGCGGCGATGGCCAACCGGATTGCGATGGCTGAAACGGATCGATTCAACATGGCAACGGCCCTCCCTCCACTTGCCGGAAGGATAGGACCGGGTTCCTGGTAAGTCAGCCGTTGGACGCCGCCTGACGGGGCTTCGCAGCCCCGACAGCGTCGGGGTGAAAAGCGCCTCTACAACATGGCGGATGCGCCGGGTGAAGGCACGCGGCCATCTAATCTCGACCACGATGCGGATTCTCGAACTTCACGGCATGGGGGTTCCGACAGAAAATATCTCCGCAAAGTAACACAGCAAACTCGCACTCGAAGGGGCATACTACCAGGCAGTGCCAGCGATTCTTGTCAGTCCTCTGTGTTCGACAAATCTCAGGGTGAGGCGGTTTCCGATCTGATAACAAGATTGAATCACTCATGCGTCCGTCTCTCCTGGACAGGCGGCGGAGTATGGGGGAAAACCCCGTCAATAGCCAGCGAGAAAAAACGACTTCATAGCCCTGGCCGCTCCTCGCCTCACGACTCCTCCGCTACCTGGTACTACTCGATGCGCGCCCCTGTCTCGATTCATCCGCTTTCGTCCCAGGGCCCGCCATCACGGCTGGGCCCGCGTGGCCCCAACTGTGCGTGGCGCCGCAACTGGCATTTGCCGGCAAAGCCCTCCGGGGCCTGCAGATTTGTTCATCATGCATTTGACACGTCGCAGTCGCCTCCCTGCTCGGCTCCCAACACCCCCGCCTTTCACCCAAAGCCACGTTTGGCCACCAGCCATCACGTGGCCGCCCACCGCCCCCGCATGATGTATCCTATGATGATAGATGCTCTATGGGATACATCATTCGAGCTTCCAGGCTCGTCCATAAGAGGTTCCGATCAAGACTGGGCTTCCCCGACACCGGCCTTCACAGCCAACGCGCGGCTTGTTCCGCTCAACCTTGTGCTCCCGCGAAATCTCACGGCTTGGCACACTGATAGACTACAGTCTATAGAGATTGAACAACCAAGGGGCTGACCGCTTTCCAATTCACATCTCGCCTTTCCGCGTCTCAGCCAACGCGCTGCCTTACCGATCCCCTGATTGCACCGGCACTCCTGTCTTCCGTCTCCTGAAGTAGCTGCTGGCTACTGTCCCTTCCCGCTGAACCTCCCCGGCTCAAACCACTCCTGCGGCACCCGCGTATCGTAATTCCCCTCGTACACTTCCAACCGCGATTTCTCCTGCGACGGTAGACTCTGCGCCGGCGGCACCCGCGATGCCTCCATCCCCCGCGGGATCCACACATCCCCGATCTTCTTGAAGCTCGTCACCGCAAACCGCCGCACGAGATTGTCGTTGGCGTCAAACGCCTCCGCCCGCAACAGCGCGAAATACTCCTTGTCGATCCACAATTTCACGCGCGCATACGGCTCGCCCTCCGCCTTGCTCTCGATCACATAACAATCCCGACCCCGCGCCCGCTCCTCCTCCAAAAACCTCGGATTTGGCCAGTGCAGAAACGCCAGGCCCAGATCGTAGTACGTGAACTGCGACCGCAACAATGTGTTGGTCCGCTGACCACCCGTCAATTCGCCCACGCCGCGCACGTAGAACTTCGGTTCGCCGTGGACCGGCTGCACGACCAGCGCTTCCGTGTTGCTCCCGCGATACAGCGTCCGCGTGTCCTCCGCCGAGTTCTTCACAAAGATCTCGACGGGAACCGGGTCCGCGTCGCCCACGAACAGCCGCGCCTTCAGCGAGAAATCTTTCTGGGGACGGTTCGCCAGCACCCGCTCGATGATCGCCCGCCCCTCCAGATTTGTCGTGCCCGAATCGGCCCATGCCGCCCACGGCAACAACGCCGCGATCGCAATGATGAGATATGTTTTCATCGTATGTTGTAGCCACGCCGCTTGTCCGCCGCAGGCGTGGCTCTGTCGGCGTGCGTCTGCACAGTTGACGGATTGGACAAACTCGGGGAGAAGATTTTCCCCTCTCCCTTTCCAAGGGAGAGGGTCAGGGTGAGGGTTTTGCCCAATGCTCTCAACCGTCCCGATATATCGGAAAACGCTTGCCGCGACAAGCGTGCATCGTTAGCCTTGACATTATGAAACCTCTTGACGGCTTGCGGGTCGTCGATCTTTCGCGCATTTTGGCTGGCCCATTCTGCTCGATGCTGCTCAGCGATTTCGGCGCCGAGATCGTCAAAATCGAAAACCCCGACAAGGGCGACGACACCCGCGCCTACGGCCCGCCATTTGTCGACGGCGAGAGCGTCTACTTCCTCAGTATCAACCGCGGCAAGAAATCGCTGACGCTGAACCTCAAGACGCCCGAGGCCCGCGGGATCCTCACGAAGCTCATCCAGAATTCCGACGTGCTCCTGGAAAATTTCCGCAAGGATTTCCTGCCGAGCATCGGCTTCGGCTACGACGAGGTCGCCAAACTCAATCCGAAAATCATCTATGCGTCCGTCACCGGCTACGGCCACACCGGCCCGTGGGCCGAGCGGCCCGGGTACGACCTCGCCATCCAGGGCCAGGGCGGCATCATGAGCCTCACCGGCGATCCGAACGGTCCGCCCTACAAGACCGGTACGTCGCTGGCCGACATCACCGCCGGTATCTACGCGACGCTGGGCATTCTCCTTGCGCTCCAAGCCCGCCAGCGCACCGGCCAAGGCCAGAAAGTGGACGTGTCCCTGCTCGATGGACAAATCTCCCTGCTCACCTACCAGGCCGGCATTTATTTCGGCACGGGCAAATCTCCGAGCCGCAGGGGCAACCGCCATCCGACCATCGTCCCCTACGAGACCTTCAAGGCCCGCGATCGCTATTTCAACGTCGCCGTCGGCAACGATCGCCTCTGGCTCCAGTTCTGCGACCTGATCGGCCGCCCCGATTTAAAGACGCACGAGAAATTCGCCGCGAACCCGAACCGCGTCCAGAACCACGACGAATTGTACGCGACTCTGGAAAAAGTCTTCGCCCAACAGACTGCCGATGAATGGCTGACGTTACTGGAAAAAGCGGGCCTGCCCTGCGGCCCGATCCTCTCCGTCGGCGAGGCGCTCGAACATCCACAGGTCCGCGCCCGCGAGATGGTCGTCGAGCGCCCTCATCCCAAACTCAAGTCCGTGAAGATGACCGGCGTGCCCGTGAAATTGTCCACGACCCCCGGCGAAGCCGGCATCGCGCCCCCTTTGCTCGGCCAACACACCGACGAAGTGTTGCGCGCGCTGGGGTACACTGCGGATCAGTGCGCCGAATTCCGGAAGCGAGGCGTCATATGATCAAAGGGATCGACCACGTCGGCATTGCCGTGAAGAGCATCGACGAGGCGAAGAAGTTTTGGGTCGACACGCTCGGCCTGAAGTTGTTGCGCGTGGAAGAGGTGCTTGACCAAAAAGTCCGCGTGGCAATCCTGCAAGCGGGCGAGACGACCGTCGAATTGCTCGAACCCACCTCTCTCGACAGCCCCATCCAGCGATTCCTCGAAAAGCGCGGCGAAGGGTTGCACCATTTAACCCTTGCAACCGACAATCTCGCCGCGCGACTGAAAAAGTTGAAGGCGGCGAATATCACCCTCATTGACGAACAGCCGCGCGTCGGCGCTGGTGGCGCGAAGATCGCCTTCCTTCACCCCAAATCCGCCCACGGCGTCCTCGTCGAACTCTGCGAGCCTCATGACTGAACCCCGCGAACAACCGGGCAAATTCCCCTTCACGCGCGGCATCCACGCGACGATGTATCGCGGTCGGCTCTGGACGATGCGCCAGTACGCCGGCTTCGGTACCGCGCAGGAAACGAACAGGCGCTTCCAGTATCTCCTCTCGCAGGGTCAGACCGGCCTCTCCATCGCGTTCGATCTCCCGACCCAGATCGGTTACGACAGTGACGACAAAATGGCCCTCGGCGAAGTCGGTCGCGTCGGCGTCGCGATCTCATCGCTGGCCGACATGGAGCAGGTCTTCCGTGGCATCCCGCTCGACAAAGTCAGCACGTCGATGACCATCAACGCCACCGCGTCCATATTATTGGCAATGTATCTCGCCGTCGCCGAGAAACAGCGCGTCCCGTGGCCAAAAGTATCGGGCACGGTGCAAAACGACATCCTCAAAGAGTACATCGCCCGCGGCACATACATCTTCCCGCCGCAACCCTCCCTGCGCCTCATCGCCGACATCGTCGAATTCTGCGCGAAGGAAGTGCCGGGCTGGAACACGATCAGCGTGGGCGGCTATCACATGCGCGAGGCCGGCTGCACCGCCGCCCAGGAAATCGCCTTCACCCTGGCTGACGGGATCGCCTACGTCCAAACCTGCGTCGACCGCGGCCTGGATGTCGACAGCTTCGCGCCGCGCATCGCCTTCTTCTTCAATTGCCACAGCAATTTCCTCGAAGAGATCGCCAAATTCCGCGCCGCCCGCCGTCTCTGGGCCCACATCATGCGCGACCGGTTCGGCGCGAAGAACGAACGGTCAATGATGCTGCGGTTTCATACGCAGACCGCCGGCTCGACCCTCACCGCCCAGCAACCCGATAACAACGTCGTCCGCACGACCATCGAAGCGCTCGCCGCCGTGCTCGGCGGCACCCAGAGTTTGCATACCAATTCCAAAGATGAAGCCATCGCATTGCCGACCGAGGAATCCGCCCTGCTCGCGTTGCGCACCCAGCAGATCATCGCTTACGAGTGCGGCGTGACCGCCGAACCCGATCCGCTTGGTGGCAGCTACTACATCGAGTCGCTCACGGATCAGCTCGAACATCAGGCCCGCGAGTACCTGCACAAGATCGACAACATGGGCGGGGTGCTCAAAGCCATCGAGGGCGGCTACGTCTACAAAGAGATCTATCGCGCCGCCTACGAGCACCAGAAGGCCGTCGAGAAGAAAGAGAAGATCATCGTCGGCGTGAACGAGTTCATCAGTGGCAAGAAACCGTCTCTGAAAACGCAGAAGATCGACCCGAAACTCGAACCGCGTCGCCGTCGCGAACTGGCCACGCTTCGCAAGAAACGCAACGCCGCGAAAATCGAGCAGAGTCTCGCCGCGCTGGAAAAAGCCGCAAGAAGCTCCGAAAACCTCGTGCCCATCATCATCGATTGCGTGCGCAGTTACGCCACCGTCGGCGAGATTTGCCGCGTGCTGCGTGGGACCTTTGGAGAATACCGACCAACGCACAGCATATGACAGCAGAAGCCAGAAGCCAGAATTCAGGAGCCAGTATGGAACGCCCACCCGCGAAGAGCTTCGAAGACCTGATTGTTTGGCAAAAGGCGCATCAATTTGTTCTTGGGGTCTATCGCTTGAGCGAGGGCTTCCCGAAAACCGAAGTATATGGTCTCACGTCGCAATTAAGGCGAGCGGCCATGTCAATCCCTGCGAACATCGCCGAGGGCTTCAAGAAGAAAGGCCGAGCCGGCAAGGTCCGGTTCATGAACATCGCGCAAGGCTCTCTCGAAGAGTGTCGTTACTACTTGATTCTGGCCAAGGACCTTGGATATGGCGACAATAAACCTGTCTTGACTCAACTGGAAGAGGTCAGCAAACTTTTGGAAGCGTACGCTTCCGCAATTCTGAATTCTGGCTCCTGACTCCTGGATTCTCATCCACTATGAAACGCCCCATCAAAGTCCTGATCGCCAAGGCCGGCCTCGACGGCCACGAACGCGGCGCGCTGGTCGTCGCGATGGGCTTGCGCGACGCGGGAATGGAGGTCGTCTACACGGGCATCCGCAACACGCCGGAGCAAGTCGTCCAGGCCGCCATCCAGGAGGACGTCAACGCCATCGGCCTGAGCTCGCTCTCGGGTGGGCACATGGCGCAGTTCTCCCGCGTGATGGAGTTGCTCAAGAAGGAGAAGGTCAAAGGCGTGCTCGTGTTCGCGGGCGGAATCATTCCTGACGAAGACGTGAAGAAGCTGAAGAAACTCGGGATTAAGGAAGTCTTCGGCCCCGGCAGCTCCATCGCCGGCATCGCCGAATTCCTGAAGAAGAACGTGCGGCCAAAATAAGCATGACGCACAAGGAACTCACAAAGACCGTCACGCGCCTCGAGGCGGGCGAGCCGTTGCCGCCGGAACTCTACGCGCGCACGGGCAGAGCGCGCATTCTCGGTATCACGGGTCCGCCCGGCGTCGGCAAGAGTTCGCTGATCGACCGCCTGATCGACGAACTGCGCCGGCACAAGAAGTCCGTCGGCGTAATCGCGGTGGATCCAACCAGCCCGATTTCGGGCGGGGCCCTGCTCGGCGACCGCTTGCGGATGCAGCGGCACAGCGAGGACGACGGCGTGTTCATTCGCAGCCTGGCCACGCGCCATCATCACGGCGGGCTCACCGACGCCACACCCCAAATCATCCATGCGCTGGACGCATCTGGCTTCGACATCGTGATTGTCGAAACGGTGGGCGCAGGACAGGACGAAGTCGAGGTCGCCGACGTGGCGGACACGGTCGTCGTCGTGCTCATGCCGGAACTGGGCGATGAAATCCAGCGCGCGAAATCGGGTTTGATGGAGATCGCCGACATTTTGGTCATCAACAAATCAGATTTGATCGCCGCACCGGCGGCTCGTCAGGAGGCTCGTTCTCCCAAAGACGCGGCGAAATGGCAGCGCCCGACGATTCACACGTCGGCGAAAACCGGCGACGGGATCGCAACCCTTTGTGGTGCGATCGATGGTCATCACGCATATCTTGTGGGCTCGGGCGAGCTGGCCCGGCGGCGTCAACGCGCGACCAAGGCCGAAGTCATTCGCCTGTTGCAATCACGCCTGACGGCGTCTATACTCCGCGCTTTGGAAACGCCACAGGCGCAAAACATTCTGTCCGCGGTCGCCGAAAGAAAACTTGACCCGTACGATGCGGTGGAGAAACTGTCGTTGGAAATTCAGGGGAAGTAACAACAGGAGTCCGAAATATGGCCCTACAAACTCTGGGCGAAAAACCACGAACCTCCATGAAATCCGTTGCCAAGGCTCACCATTATCGGAACTACATCAACGGCCAATGGGTGAACTCCACCTCCGGCAAGACGGTTCCGAACATCAATCCCGCCAACACCGACGACGTGATCGGTCACGCGCCACAATCGACCCGTGACGAGGCCAAAGCCGCCATCGAAGCCGCGCAGGCGGCGTTTCCGGCATGGCGCAACACTCCCGCGCCCGCCCGTGGTCGCATCCTCGCGAAAGCGGTCCAGCTTGCCACCGAGCGCAAGGAAGAGATCGCCCGCATGATGACCCACGAGGAGGGCAAGATTCTCAGCGAAGCCCGCGGCGAAGTGCAAAAAAGCATCAACCTGCTCGAGTACTACGCCGGCATGTCGTTTCGCGTCGAAGGCCGCACCTCCCCGAGCGAAATGCCCAGCACGTTCGTCTACACGATCCGCCAACCGCTCGGCGTGGTCAGCTGCGTCACCCCGTGGAATTTCCCGTTCTGCATCCCCGTCTGGAAAACGGCGCCGGCCCTCGTTGCCGGGAACACCATCGTCTTCAAGCCGGCTACCAACACGCCGGGTTGTGCGGAATTGCTGGTAAAGATTTACGAGGATGCGGGCCTGCCAAAGGGCGTACTCAATCTCGTCCACGGCAGCGGCGGCACGGTCGGCGATGAATTCGTCAACAACAAGACGGTGCGCGCCGTGTCGTTTACCGGCTCGTGCGAGACCGGTGCCCAGGTAGCCAAGCAAGCCGCGTCGCATCTCGCGAAGGTCACCTGCGAAATGGGCGGCAAAAACCCGCTGGTGGTGATGGACGACGCTGACCTCGATCTCGCCGTCGAGGGCTGCGCCCAAGGCGCGTTCGGTTCGACCGGTCAACGATGCACCGCGACCAGCCGCGTCATTCTGCAGAAGGGGATCGCGGACAAGTTTCTCGAAAAGCTCATCGACCGCGTGAAGAAGATCAAGGTCGGCGACGGCATGGAAGATGGCATGGGCATGGGCCCTGCGGTGGACAAGGCGCAATTCGAGACGGATTTGCGCTACATCGAGATCGCCAAAAAGGAAGGCTGCAAGTGCCTGATTGGCGGCGCCGCGCTCACCGACGGCAAACTTGCGAAGGGCTATTTCGTCGCGCCCACAATCTTCGACAATGTGAAACCGGACAACACCATCGCACAGGAAGAAGTTTTTGGCCCCGTGCTCGCCGCGTTCCGCGTGAATGATTTCGACGAGGCGATGAAGCTCGCCAACAACGTCAAATTTGGCCTGACCTGCGCGATCTACACGGGCGATGCGAACCTTGTGATGCGGTTCGCCGACCGGATCGAGGCGGGCATGGTGCACATCAATTCACCCACGGTGGGCGGCGAGGCGCAATTGCCATTCGGCGGCTACAAGGCCACTGGTTATGGCAGCCGCGAGATGAGCGACGAAGGGCTGAACTTCTTCACGCAATTGAAAACGGTGTTTTACGATTACACCGGCGTGAAACGGCAGACGAATATCTATTGAAAACAGCCCCCTCACCCTGACCCTCTCCCCGCAAGCGGGGCGAGGGGAGACGGCGGAGGTGCGGAAGGAAGACGAGAGGAGACAGCGACATGGCACGTATCGTACGAGGCGGACTGATTCAGGCGACGAACCCCGAGCCGGGTACGTCGACAGTCAAGAAAATCAAGCAGGCGATGATCGAGAAACACGTCAAGCTCATCGCCCAGGCAGCGAAAAAGGGCGTGCAGGTGTTGTGCATGCAGGAGATCTTCTACGGCCCGTATTTCTGCTGCGAGCAGGAGATCAAATGGTACGAATCGACCGAGCGCGTGCCGGAGGGTCCGACGACCAAACTGATGCAGCAGTTGGCAAAGAAGCACGGCATGGTCATCGTCGCGCCGATCTACGAGGAAGAAGCCACGGGCACGTATTACAACACGACCGCCGTGATCGATGCCGATGGCAAGTACCTCGGCAAGTATCGCAAGAACCACATCCCCCATTGCAAACCCGGCTTCTGGGAAAAATTCTATTTCAAGCCGGGCAACCTCGGCTACCCCGTCTTCGAGACGGCCATCGGCAAGGTCGGCGTCTACACCTGTTACGACCGCCATTTCCCCGAGGGCTGGCGTCTGCTCGGGCTGAACGGCGCCGAGATCGTGTTCAACCCGAGCGCGACCACGGCCGGCTTGAGCGAGTATCTCTGGAAACTCGAGCAGCCCGCCGCCGCCGTCGCCAACATTTATTACGTCGGCGCGATCAACCGCGTCGGCACGGAGAAACCGTGGAGCTTCGGCGAGTTTTACGGCTCGAGCTATTTCGCCAACCCGCGCGGCCAGATCATCGCCGAAGGCCCCCGCGACAAGGACGCCATCGTCGTCGCCGACCTGAATCTCGATTTGATTCGCGAGGTCCGCAACGTCTGGCAGTTCTATCGCGACCGGCGCCCCGAAACCTACAAGGCAATGACCGACCTTCTCCCGTAGTGATTTGAGGAGTGACGATGCGCCACCGGGAAGAACTGCGACGCGACGAAAACCAATCCCCTCGCCCCTCCGGGGGAGAGGGTCAGGGTGAGGGGGCGATCGTCAAATGAACCTTGTCGTTGCACCAGCACGATGACTGTCTCCGTCCAGAAGCTCGGCGGCGTCCGCGTCACCAACGGCATTCACGAGGTGACCGACGACATCTCCCACTCGCGCTACTGGAATGCCGACATCGCGCCGACCACGGTGAAGGATCGGAAGTGGGGCCTGAAGGACATCGCCGCGCTGTGGATTTCCATGTCGGCCTGCATCCCGACGTACATGCTGGCCTCGTCGCTGATCTCCGAGGGCATGAACTGGTACCAGGCGGTGCTGACGATTTTCTTCGGCAACGCCATCGTGCTGGTCCCGATGATTCTCAACGCGCACGCGGGCACGAAGTACGGCATCCCATTCCCCGTCTACTGCCGCTCCTCGTTCGGCGTGCGCGGCGCGAACATCCCGGCGCTGCTCCGCGCGTTCGTCGCCTGTGGCTGGTTCGGCATCCAGACGTGGATCGGCGGCTGGGCGATCTACAAAATCTGCACCATCTATCTGCCCTCATGGGACCAGCTCCCGACGTGGTGGGGCGGCATCAACATCGCCCAGTTCGCCTGCTTTATGTTTTTCTGGGGCATCAACATGCTCGTCATCTACAAGGGCATCGAATCCATCCGCATCCTGCTCGACATCAAAGCGCCGTTGCTGATCGCGCTCGGTCTGGCGCTGCTGGCCTGGGCCTATCGCGCGGCGGGCGGCTTCGGCCCGATGCTCTCCCAGCCGTCCGCGTTTGTCCCCGGCGGCGCGAAGGCCGGCCAATTCTGGGTGGTTTTCTTCCCGGCCCTGACCGGCATGATTGGTTACTGGGCGACGCTGTCGCTCAACATCCCCGACTTCACCCGCTACTCCCGCACCCAACGCGATCAGGTGATCGGCCAAGCCATCGGCTTACCAACCACCATGGCGCTGTATTCGTTCATCGGCGTAGCGGTGACCTCGGCAACCATCGTCATTTACAACGGGGCGCCGATTTGGGATCCCGTCGTGCTGATCACGAAGTTCACGAACCCCGTTGTGCTGGCCGTCTCGCTCTTCGCGCTGTGCCTCGCGACGCTGGCCACAAATCTCGCCGCCAACGTGGTCAGTCCCGCCAACGATTTCTCCAACCTCTGGCCGTCGAAGATCACTTTCCGCCTCGGCGGCTTGATCACCGGCATCATCGGCATCTTGATCCAGCCGTGGAAACTTGTCGCCGATCCAAGCGGCTACATCTTCACATGGCTCGTCGGCTACTCCGCGCTGTTGGGACCGATTGGCGGCATCCTCATCTGTGACTACTTCGTGATTCGGCGCACCCTGCTGCAGCCCGCTCAGCTCTACCTACGCGACGGCCAGTACTTCTACCGCAAGGGATTCAATCCCGCCGCCATCGTGGCGCTGGTGCTCGGTGTCGCGCCGAACGTCCCCGGCTTCCTCGGCACCATCAAGGCGATCAGCCCGGCGACGGTCGGCCCGTTCCTGATGAACCTGTACAACTACGCGTGGTTCGTCGGCTTCTTCATTTCGTTCGTTGCGTACCGGGTCCTGATGGCCTTCGTGCGCAAACCCACAATAGAAAGGTAACAATCATGCACATGAAAAAGACGGATAATTTGACAGCCGAGCAAGTCGGCCAGATGCGGGACGAATACATCCTCCCGAGCACCATGAAATATTTCCCGATGAACATCGTCAAGGGCGACATGCAGTTCGTCTACGATGACAAGGGCAACAAGTACCTCGACGGATTCTCCGCGGTCGTCACGATCAGCGTCGGCCACTGCCATCCCGAGGTGACCAACCCCGTCATCGAGCAGTTCAAAAACCTCCAGCACATGACCACGCTGTACTACCACCCGAACCTGGTCCGTTACGCCGAGAAACTCGCCTCCGTGATGCCGGGCGGGTTGAAGGTCAGCTTTTTCACCAACAGCGGCTGCGAGGCCAACGAGCTCGCTGCCCTGCTGGCCAAGAATCACACCAAACAGACCGAGTTCGTCGCCCTACGCCACAGTTTCCACGGACGCACCCTGATGGCGATGACGATGACCGGCCAATCGAAATGGCGGCACTCATTGCCGTACGTGTTCGGCGTCACCCACATCTCGTCGGGCTACTGCTATCGCTGCCCGTTCGGCCTGAAGTATCCGAGCTGCAACGTCGCCTGCGCGCGCGAACTCGAAGACGTGATCAAGTACAACACGTCGGGCAAAATCGCCGCGTTCATCGGCGAGCCGATCCAGGGATTCGGCGGCGTCGTCGATCCGCCGAAGGAATATTTCGAGATCGTCTACGACATCGTGAAGAAATACGGCGGCCTGTTCATTTCCGACGAGGTCCAGACCGGCTTTGGCCGCACGGGCGACAAGTGGTGGGGCATCGAACAATGGGGCGTGAAACCCGACATGATCACCATGGCCAAGGGCATGGGCAACGGCATCCCGCTCGGCGGCGTCACCTGCACGAAGGAGATCGCCGAATCGATGCGCGAGAAGGTCCACTTCAACACCTACGGCGGCAATCCCGTCAGCATGATGGCGGGCCTGTCCGTGCTCGAGACCATCGAGCGCAACAAGTACGTCCACAACTGCAAGGTCATGGGCGACCGATTGCAGGAGGGCTTCGACAAGCTCACCCGCGACCACAAGATCGTCGGCGAACATCGCGGCAAAGGCCTGATGCGCGGCCTCGAGCTCGTCAAAGACAAGCAATCGAAGGAAGTCGCCCCGCAACATTGTCAGCGGGCGATGGAACTCTGCAAGGACCGCGGACTGCTCATCGGTCGCGGCGGCATGGCCGCCAACACCATCCGCATCAAACCCCCGTTCTGCATCACCAAATCCGACACCGACTTCATCATCAAGACCCTCGACGAAGCGTTTACGATCATCGAGAAGGGGTAGACACAGAGCCGAATCATACAAGGCCCGCGTGTTCCCACGCGGCGCATCCGCGCCGTTGCGCTCGTTTGCTGTAGCGGCGCTCTATGAGCGCCGATCTGTTGGGCGTCCCTGGTAGCAACTGTCTTTTCATGTGGGTTGGAACTCTGGATTTTTGAGCAGTTGGTTGAGCGGGATGATGAGTTTGCGCATCACAGCAACGGCGATGTCGTGCGACCACTTCCGTTCTTCAAGATATGGTAGTTCGATGCTATGTCGCGGAAGCGGCCGGCGTGGGCGTATTGGCGAGCTAACGGTTGGGATTTCCCTCATATCACGGGGATGCGGGGATGCACCGCCCGCGCTCTAAGCTTCCAAACTGGAATCTTAAAGATCCGCACTCTTCACACGCGGGCACAGATTATGACCAATGCAGGCCTCACCCGCCCGCAATGGCCCCGATAATCATCAGCGGTTCCTTCCCGGAGACGACCGCTTCGGGTGAGAACGATTTTTTGCCCAGGCCCGAGCACATGACTCACGCTCGGGCTAACCTTTGCCGGTCAGTGTCAATCGGTGTGTTTTAGAAATGGTTTCCCGCTGTTTGACCGGTACGCCGGCTTCCTCCGCGAAGCGCGGCCAGTCAGCCACTGCCGATATCACTTGTTCGATCAGATTGCCGCCATCTCGAATGCCATATTGCCGGGCTACACCGAGCAGGTCGCCTCGCGTAAAGTCCGTGCGCTTGCCGTTGATGCTCATCTGATGACGGTCGGTCCATCGACCACCGGGATTGTACGACCAGATCACGTCGAAGGCAGGAGACAGTCGCCACTCTCCGTGTTGATCCATCAGGAAGGCGATGTTCCGCGTATGATCATCCTGATTTCGGGCCACGACATTAAAGACCATGCGCCGGTACATCTCGCGCACCGTCTGGTGTCCCAGATTCAATCGTTGAATTACAGAAAAAACCTGCTCGTAGCCATACTCGCCCGCGGCATTGAAATCGTAATGCCCCAGCGCGCACAACGACTGCATGTGGATCTTCCCCCTCTGAACGTCCCGGTCAAACCGCCGGGTCATGAAATGCGCGCGCCCCGATTCCTCCAGCAGGCGACATTTGTCCATCTCCAACCCGGCCGCCACCGCCATCCGATGATAGGCATACTCGATTCGACCAAAACCCTGCGGATCACCCAGCATCACGTCATTCACACCGTCAAACTTCAAAATCCACGGTTCAAACCCCGGTGGTGCCGGTGCCTGTCCCGAGCGCACTTCGCTGGTCTGCGGATTCCACGCAATGACCGCTTTCGCCCGGTTCCCGCCCGCGGATGTGCCGACGCGAATGATCTCATTTAGAGCTTTCGCCTGTTCACCCTTGAGATTCACCGCCCACTCGGTCCGGTGTCGAAAGATGTCCGCCGCCAGCCGGGTGAGTTCCTCCACCTCAAGGGGAATGGATTTGCCGGGTGCCGGCCCGAGCGCGGGTTTGTATTCCAACGCCCCCATCCCGCGGGTGCTCATGTAACACAACCGCTCGACCGGCGTGAAATCATTCGGCGCGCGACCTTGCCGCTCCAACCACAAATCGATCAGCCGGTTCCCATACCGGTCCGGCAGCGAATCCGCCAACAATCCTGGCAAACCGTGGAAGGTCTCTCGCCGGAGCGCTGGGAAATCAAAAACACCGGAACGCAGCGGCATTGTCAGCGGTGCGACCGCCAATCCCAGACGCAAGAAGGCAGGATAGTACTCGAAACGTCCCACACCGCGCCCCTCATCCCATGCCACGGCGCCGACATCGTGGTTCCAGAGACGGACGGTAGCGACAGTTACTCTCGGAGTGCGTGCTGCCATAAATCGACTACTCATTCCGCGGTTTGTGTCGACGCCGGGGCGCGAAGGCACGCTGACGTTCATGGCCCTTGAGCTTCGCCAGTTGTATCGGGCTTAACCCCGGCTCTGGCAGAAGACCTTCAAGCTGGTTGATCTGGCCGATGACACGCAAGACTTTGATAAGGAGCGCTAGCGTGCAGACTCCACTCCCCTCAAGGTTTACTAGTGCTCTGCGAGAAATGCCGGCTTTGAGCGCCACATCCGACTGCGCCAGACCGGCATTGAGGCGCTGGACTTTGACGCGGTGCGCCAACTCAGACAGAACCGCTTTATCGCTCATAGCCTCGAAGTTCACAGCCGCAACTTAATGGATCTCGAAACACTTGTCAACATATACAGCGCATTATAGCGCGCACAATATGCATAATTAATTATAATACGCATTATATAGCTCATTATATACTTTCTAAGTGTCGATAATTCAATCGAGATTTCGGCCGCTTTTCTAAATGATTGGTGGCGTAGCCACTGATTTGCATGCGTCCGCGTGGATTCGCGGTCGACTCCTCTGGGCGGTTTACCCACCCGCAATCGCCCCGATAATCAGCAGGGGCTCTTTACCGGAAACCACCGCTTCCGGCAACGGCATATCGGGTGGTTGGTTGGACCAGTCGTCCTCGCACGCATAGAACCGCAGGAATGGCCGGCGCTTCTGCGTGGTGTGATCGCGGATTGTCCCCGCCAACACCGGGTACTGGGCTTCGATCGCATCGAGCACGGCCCGAAGCGTGACCGGCGGTGGGACCTCCAGCGTCACCTCGCGCTCCTCCACACGCGCCAACGTCCGCAAATGAAATGGCAGCTCGACGCGAATCATACGGATGCAAATTCGAAATACGAAGCTCGAAGCACGAAGAACTTTTCAAATCCGACACCGCGACCGGGCTTTGCGACTTGCCGCTTGATGGTCATTCGAGTTTCCTTCGGATTTCGACATTCGAATTTAGGATTTACTCGAGTGTTTGCACTTCGACAGACAACACCGGCGGAAGATCGCGGACGATCGGTGCCCAGCTATCCCCGGAGTCCGCGGATGCGTAGACCTGTCCACCCGTCGTCCCGAAATACACGCCGCACGAATCGAGCGAGTCGACCGCCATTGCGTCGCGCAGGATGTTGACGTAACAATTCTCCTGCGGCAATCCCTTCGTCAGCGGTTCCCACTCGTCGCCCCCCGACCGGCTCCGATAGACGCGCAGCTTGGCGTCCGGCGGATAATGTTCCGAATCGCTCTTGATCGGTACGACGTAAATCGTGTTTGGCTCGTGAGCGTGCACGTCGATGGGAAACCCGAAATCGCTCGGCAGATTGCCGCTGACCTCGTGCCAGTTCTCGCCGCCGTCATCGCTGCGGTTCACGTCCCAGTGCTTCTGCATGAAGAGCACGTTCGGACGCGACGGATGCATCGCGATGCGGTGCACGCAATGGCCGACCTCGTTGCTCTTGTCCGGCAACTCGTACTGCATGTTTAGCCCGCGCGTCGCCGGCTTCCACGTCGCGCCGCCGTCCTCGGTGCGGAACACGCCCGCCGCCGAGATGGCCACGAAGATGCGCTTCGGATTGTTTTTATCGAGCAGGATTGTGTGCAAGCCCATCCCGCCCGCACCCGGCTGCCACAGCTCGCCCTTCGCATGCCGCAACGCCGGCAGTTCCTTCCACGAATGCCCGCCATCCGTCGACTTGAACAGCGCCGCGTCTTCCACCCCGGCATACACGGTGTCGGGATCGTTCCACGACGGTTCCAGATGCCACACGCGCTTGAATTCCCACGGATGCGGCGTGCCGTCGTACCACAAATGCTTCCCCACCTCGCCTTCGTACACGAACTTGTTGCTCTCGCCTTTCGGCATTCCTTCGGGGGTCGTGGTCACGCCGCCGCCGGGCGCGTTCCACGTCTTGCCGCCGTCATCCGAACGCTGGATCACCTGCCCGAACCAGCCGCTGCTCTGCGAGACGTACAGCCGATTCGGGTCGGCGGGCGAACCTTTGATGTGATAGATCTCCCAGCCGGCAAAATGCGGGCCATCGACCTTCCATTTTTGGCGCTTCCCATCCGCTGTCAGAATAAACGCGCCCTTCCGCGTGCCCGCCAGAACACGTACGCTGCTCATGGTTTTCTCCTGCTGAATTGTTTGGCTACACAGCCTCTCAAGAAGATATGCGCCTGGATAAACCGCGACCGACCCATTTTCGCATACAATGGCGAATGGAGCAACTCGCAAACCCCGGCCGCCACATTTTTCAGTCATGAGGAAGTTTTGCGTTGCGCCTGAGCCTGCCCAGCATATAATTCGTTGACATTGTAATGGCTGTTCCAGCTCCCGCAGGCGAGTGCGCGTAACGGAGAGGATTTCATGATCAAGAATCTGGCCCCAAAGTTGTCCGACGCTGAGTACGAGAGAAACTTCGCCGACATCAATCCCCCGTTTGCCCCGCACAACGCCAAACCCGAAGCCAACCGCTGCCTGTTCTGCTTCGACGCGCCGTGCACCCGCGCCTGCCCGACCCACATCGACATTCCCACATTCATCAAGAAGATCGCCTCGGGTAACATGCGCGGCAGCGCCAAGGACATCCTCAACGCCAATATCCTCGGCTTGAGCTGCGCCCGCGTCTGCCCGGTCGATTCGCTCTGCGAAGGCGCCTGCGTCTACAACGAGCGCGATACCGAGCCGATCCAGATCGGACGACTCCAGCGTTACTCGATCGATTGGTTTTACGCGAACTGGGACAAATCGAAGACCGTCTTTGGGGCGGGTAAACCCAACGGCAAGAAGGTCGCCTGCATCGGCGGCGGACCGTCGAGTCTGTCCTGCGCGTTCTATCTCGCCCGGCTCGGCTACGCGGTCACGATTTACGACAAGCACGTCAAACCCGGCGGCCTCAACACCTACGGCATTGCCCGCTACAAGATGTCCGCTGAGGAAGCCCTCACGGAAGTGAAGCTCGTCGAGCATGTCGGCGTGAAATTCAAACAAAGCTGCGAAGTCGGCAAAGATATCAAGCTCGACAAGCTGACCAAGGACAACGACGCCATCTTCGTCGGCATCGGTCTCGGGCAGACGGAGGATCTCGCCATTCCCGGCGAGGATCTACCCGGCGTGGTTGATGCCATTACGTTTATTGACGAACTCAAACACAAAAAGCTTCGCGACGTTCGGGTGGGGCGACGTGTTGCCGTCATCGGCGCGGGCAACACGTCGGTCGACGCCGCGACGCAGTCCAAGCGGCTCGGGGCGGAGATGGTCATGGTGCTCTACCGCCGCACGGAAGCGGAAATGCCGGCCTACAATTACGAGTACGAAATCGCCAAGAAAGACGGCTGCGTCTACTACTTCCTCACCGCGCCGAAACGCATTATCGGCAAGAAAGGCGTCGAAGGCATCGAGTGCGTCCGCATGAAGCTCGGCAAGGACGACAGCTCCGGCCGTCCCGCTCCGCAGCCGATTCCCGGCAGCGAGTTCGTTCTCGAATGCGACATGGTGATCAAATCGCTCGGCCAGAAGAAGCAGCGCGATTTCGTGCAGAAAGTGCTCGGCTTGAAGACCGATGACCGCGGCCGCGTCGCCGTGGATGCGGTGACGTTGCAGACAAGCAATCCGAAATTCTTTGCGGGCGGCGATTGCGTCAACGGCGGCCGCGAGGTGGTCAATGCCGTCGCCCACGGCAAACGCGCCGCGTGGGCCATCCACAAGAAACTGACCGGGCAGGACGTCGATCTCGAAGGCTTGTGGAAGAACGAATCAATCCGCCGTGTGGCGAACCAAGCCGAATTCCAATATGCGTGAACGACAACCCTCACCCTGTCCCTCTCTCCTCGATAGAGAGGGAGTGTCTCCTCTCCCCTTGGGGGAGAGGATTAAGGTGAGGGGTAAAGTCGTGAAAGGGAGAATCAAATCATGGCCGATTTAAGCATCGATATCGCCGGCATCAAATCGCCCAACCCGTTCTGGCTGGCCAGCGCGCCGCCCACGAATAGCGGGGCGCAAATCCAGCGCGCGTTCGATCTCGGCTGGGGCGGCGCGGTCTGGAAAACGCTCGGCGAGCAGATCATCAACGTCAATTCCCGTTTCTGGTCCATCGACTACGGCTCGACCCGCATGATGGGTCTGAACAACATCGAGCTGATTACCGCCCGTCCGTGGGACACCAATATCCGCGAGATCAAGGAGACGAAAAAGAAGTACCCGAAGCACGCGCTCGTGGTCTCGATGATGATCGAATCGAAGCGCGAGTCGTGGCACAAGGCGGTCAAGGAAGTCAACGACACCGGCTGCGACGGCATCGAGTTGAATTTCGGCTGTCCGCACGGCATGAGCGAGCGCGGCATGGGCAGTGCCGTCGGCCAGGTGCCCGAGTACACGAAGATGATCACCGAATGGGTCAAGGAGGTCGCCGAGGTGCCCGTACTCGTGAAACTCACACCCAATATCAGCAACATCGCGCTGATTGGCCGCGCCGCCGCCGCGGGCAAAGCCGACGGCATCTCGTTGATCAATACGATCAACTCGATCATGGGGATCAATCTCGACAATTTCTCGCCCTACCCGAGCGTGGACGGCAAAGGCTCGCATGGCGGCTACTGCGGCCCGGCGGTCAAGCCCATCGCGCTCAACATGGTCAGCGCCATCGCCAAGGACCCCGAGATCGGCATCCCGGTTTCCGGCATCGGCGGCATCACCACGTGGCAGGACGCCGTCGAATTCATGGTGCTCGGCGCGACCAGCGTCCAGGTCTGCACCGCCGTGATGCATTACGGCTATCGGATCGTCGAGGACATGATCGACGGGCTGTCCAATTGGATGGACGAAAAAGGCTATCGGAAGTGCACCGACTTCATCGGCAAAGCCTTGCCCAACATCAAGGACTGGAGCGACCTCAATCTCAATTACCGCATCATCGCCAAGATCAATGCCGACCTCTGCATCGGGTGCGAGCTCTGCCACGTCGCCGCCTGGGACGGCTCGCATCAGTGCATCGACCTCGAAACTGGCAACGGCCACCGCGTGCCCGTCATCAACGAGCCCGAATGCGTCGGCTGCAATCTCTGCATGCTCGTCTGTCCCGTCGACGGCTGCATCGCGATGGTCCAGCAGGACACCGGCAAGAAATCGATGTCGTGGCACCAGTACCAGGCCGAGCTGGGCAAAAACCCGAAGTGCGCGCCCCCGGGCTACATCGAGCATTAGCCGCGGCGGCCAATCATTTGATCAGGTACGTAATGGTCACGTCGCCGCACTTGGTGACTTGATAGGAGACGTGCCGCAAGTCGGTGCGAATGATGAGGTCGTTTGACCCACTCCAGGAAACATCGATTGGCTCTCCCACCTCTTCGTCGAAGATGATTGCGTTCTTCCTCGCATCGAATGTCTCGCCGTTTGAGCGCAGCGACACTTTCGTTGTATCATGAGCAACTGCGCTGCCATACCGATTGAAAACCGCCACAATGTGAAGCTTGTCAGGTGATTCTCTTTCGAAGACCAGTTCGTCCTTGAAATTTCCAAGCGAGCGAAAGGAAACGTAGAAGAGAACACATGCCGATCCTACGAGCACCCACACACCGACCACGAGCACCCGCCCGACCATGAACAGGACTCTTGCAGGTTCCTTTCGCGGAGCAGGCTTCCAGAACAGCCACACCGAACCTGCCACCAGAACAAGAAACAGGCAGACGTTCATGTAGTACGGATGCACAATCGACGCTCAGACTACCAGAGAACCGGATTGCTAGGCAAGTTGCGCCGGACCGCGACGCGAGTCGATTCCGCTCCAAATTCCGAGCCCATTACATCAGAGGCCGTTACGGCAGTTTGCCTTGGAGCGGGCCCAACGTCGCCCTGTGCGCCACGAGCTTTCCGTCCGCCAAAATGCTCAGGCCCGCGCCGCGATCATACCGCTTGCCATCTTTGTCCCACAAGATCGTCAGCGCGTGACCGTGGTACGGCACGCCGTCCAGACAAAACCAGTCCCACGTCCCCGGCGGCAGCAGCGGCGCAACCGCGACCGTGTTATCAGCCCGCGGTCGTAGTCCGACGACACCCGTGATCAATAAATCCGCAAACGTCGAGTGATTGTAGTACCGACTCCGCTCGTCGCCCTTAAGCCATTGCCCGGTCGTCTCGTCGAGATACTCGCCGATGTACGGATTCTCGCCGCATCGCTGCGACCGGCAATAGGTGAGGAAGGTAAAAAAATAGTCCTGCGTCGTGACCGGTGCCGACGGATAATCGCGCAGCACGTTCGCCAGCGCGACCAGCGTTTGCGACGTCGCAAACGGCCACACCGCGCCATCCCATTCGCACTTGCAGCAGCCGTGCGTGCGAAATGCCGGATGACGCCGCTCCGCCGTCGTGATGCCGAACGGCGCGCAGAATCCGTTGGTATCCGTCAATTGCGCCCAGGCCGCTTCATAGCCCGGGTCGGGCAACTCGAAGTACCACGGGATGAATCCGATCTCCTCACGCGCATCAGACAGTCGGCCATCATCCAGCCGCACCTTGAAGAATTTCGCCGACTTGTCCCAAAGCATGTTCTCCGTCAGATCCTTCAATCCCTGCGCCTTCAATTCAAATTCCTGCGCGAGGTCGGGTCGATTGGCCATCCGCGCGATGGCGGCGATGGCCCGCGCGTTGCCGAACATGTAGCTGTTGATCGTCGGGCGCAGGTTCTTGTTCTTCCGCGAACCGCTGATGGATTCCTCCATCCCGTCGCGCACGTCGTACTGCCAAAACAATCCGCTGTCCGTCAGCCGTTCCTGTTCCCACTGCTGGTAATCCCCCACGAGGTCATCGAGCAGGTTCGTCGTGAACGCGCGGTCGCCTGTTGCCAGGTAACGCTGGTACACAGCGTCAGCAAACCAACTGCTGAACTGATGGAAATGCGATTGAGATTTGCCCGACTTGCCCCGCAGCCAGAACAACGTGTAGTCGTCGAGATAGCGCGGGTCGCGGAGCCAGCGCCCTTCCATCAGATGATGCCCCGCCGCACAACTGATTGTGTTATAGACGCCCGCGTGCTTCACCGGCGTCAGAAATTCCGTGATCACGAAGCCGTTGGGCGTCTGCCGCACATGCTTGCGAAACGACCACCACCGAAAATAGTACGTCTTCTCCACGCCGGGGTACGGACACTCGAACAGCGGAATGTTCGCCCGCAGCCATGTCCATGAATCGGCGTTGGAGACGAAGTTCGTCCAGTTCTCGTTCTCCATCGAATTGAAGTATTCGACGTAATGCGCGAACTTGTCCGGCTTGAGCACCGCAAATTCTTCCGCCGCCCCCGCGCGCGGGGCCAGCCACGCCGCAAGGAGCACGACCACTCCCGCTCCGGCGGCCAGCGCCCGATTGCCATTCGGAAGCTTCATTTGTGTCACACATCCTAGCCAGCCGCTGGCGGCATGTCGAGAAACGCCGCGCACGGCTTGAGTCTTTGAGATCACAGATTGTGACCTCAAACATGCGGTCGCAATTTGTGACCGGTTCCCGAAGGCATTTGCGACGACCTTCGGGTGAGGGGTGACTCACATGCCCTACAATTCGGAGGCGGGAGCGGCGAGGGCGGGGCTGCCAAAATGAGACAAGCGCGGAAGGTACTTGTCGCTTTTTTTGATTTCCAACTGGAGCTACGCTGGGCGGTGATTGGACGCCGCAAGATGTGGCGACGGTCGCGGCCGGTTGCATTTGGGCTGTGATGGTCTTGGGGCCGCTGGTTCTTTGACATATTCGGCAGTTCACGGTTGACGGTTCAGGGTTTGCGGTTGAGGCGACGGCGAGCCGGGAGGCTCGCCCTCCCGGCGGATCGGAGGAGGGGCCGAGCGACCGCAAGCGCGGAGGTCCGAGAAGGACTCGCGACTCCTGTCGGAGCTTGCGCCACCGAAGGCAAAGCGGCGACAAGTCGCCGCACTCCAAAGGGGGGAGGAGACCCCAAATACAGTTTTTGCGAAACGAAGCCAACGGTTTGGGGGTAGAGGTGTGAATGGATGTGATTGCAAGTGAGGACATTGCGGAGGATGAAAGCGTGAAAAACGCGTTGGCTTCGTTTGGCTTCGTTCGGGGGTAAAAGCACGTCCGAGAATGAGATTCACGGCCACAACATCCTGAAACGGTGGCAACCCCGATACGGCCACAGGCGAGAGGCACCGTGCAACGATGCGGGCGGGACGCCCACCCCACTATTCCAAACCCAGCGTCAGCAACAGCGGGCGGGACGTCGCCAAAGGCGACCGGGACCCAACCCCACTATTAAAAATGTGTTGGGTCGCGCTTGACGAGCTTGCCGCGGCCGAGAGTACCGACGAATTTGCCGTCCTTCGCCGCGAGTTCGCCGCGGACGGCGACGGCGTGGGGCCGACCTTTGATCGGCCAGCCTTCGAACGCGCTGTAGTCGAGATTCATCAACTGCGTCTTCTGCGTGATCTTGCCGCGATAATCGGGATCGTAGACCACGAGGTCGGCATCGCTGCCGACGGCGATGGTTCCCTTGCGCGGGAAGAGGCCGAATAGCTTCGCCGCCTGCGTGCTGGCGCAATCGACGAACGTGTTGAGGTCGAGCCGGCCTTCGCACACGCCGTGGGTGTAGAGAAGATTGATGCGCTCTTCGAGCGACGGGATGCCGTTGGGGATCTTCGTGAAATCCGCCCGCCCCATTTCCTTCTGGCCCTTGAAATCAAATGGTGCGTGATCGGTCGCCACGGTCGAGATGAACCGCTGGGCAAGGCCGTTCCAATGGACGGCCTGGTTCTTCTTGTCGCGGAGCGGGGGCGACATGACATACTTCGCGCCCTCAAAATTCGGGAGTTCGGCATGGCTCTTGTCGAGCACGAGATATTGGATGAGCGTCTCGATCCAGACCTTCACCCCGCGCTGTTTCCCGAGCAACGCTTCCGTGATCGATTCCTCACAGCTCGTGTGGACGGTGTAGACGTGCGTGTCGAACATCTCGGCAAAGGTCAGCAAATGATGCACGCCCTCAGCTTCGACGCGGGGCGGACGGCTCCAATAATGCCATTCGGGCCCGGTCTTGCCTTCGCTGAGCAGCCGCTTCTGCATTTCCAGTACCAGATCGGCGTTCTCGCAATGGGCGGTGACGATTACCCCGAGTTTCTTCGCCAAGCGCATCGTGTGGTACAGCTCTTCGTCGGTGAGATTAAACGCGCCCTTGTAGGCGAGGAAAATCTTGAAGCTGGCGATGCCGGCCTTGACGATGTCGGTGAGCTGGCCTTCGGCTTCCTTGTCGAGACGCGACACGGTCTGGTGGAACGTGAAATCGCAGGCGCTATGGCCCTGGGCTTTGTTGAGCCAGAATTCGAATCCGTCGGCGAGCGGCTGCTGATTGCCCGCCTGGCAC
>DATKNW010000065.1:0-13752 GCA_035541135.1 Verrucomicrobiia bacterium | reverse complement strand
GCACAAACCCAGCGTTGTACTCCTCAATCCACTGCGGGGATACCTCCGGAGGTATCCCCGCAGCTCATTCAACCTAGTAGTGCTCACCACCTTCAACTTCACCGCAGGGGGGTCATGATGTACCCACCGGTTCCCAAATTTCCTGAATTTCGGAGTTGCATCCGGGCGCGAACTTTGTTACCCATTCGACACAAGGAGGTGGGGGAACGCGGTTCCCTCGTGCCAAACGATGGAATGGGGATCCAGTCGTATTGTGGCTTTGCGCAAGCACGTCCGCATGACCCAGGCCCAATTTGCGAAGTGGCTTGGTGTGTCGATCAAGCAGGTGAAATACCTGGAGCACCAGCGGCGCAACCCGAGCGGGCCGACGCGGCGGCTGCTGGACATCCTGGCCGGTCAATTCCATTTCAACGGCACGGATGCGGTGATGGTTTTGGGGGCTGATGCCGTGCACCTCCGGCCACCGCCCGTGCATCGGGAGCGGCCCAGCGGTTCTCCCGGTTCCACGCATCGGGGTGACGAGCCAGCCGCCGTTACGAAGGCGACGGAAGCTTCACCGGCGCCAAACGTGGAGACGAAAGAATCGGCGGCTGCCGTTTCCGTCATTCCTCCCGAGACGCCCGCCAACGACGCTTTTGTTTGGCAATGAGTCGTGATAGAATGGCCGTGTGATGGTTTCGCGATGGAAGACGTGGGCGCGGCGGGCCGGATGGGCGGTGCTGGGCCTGCTCTTGCTCTTCGGACTGTGGCGATTGGCCCTCGCTGAATACGTCTCCACTCAGCTCGCCGACATCCACGACAAAAGCTATCCGGTCACGCTGGCCGAGTTGAATCGTTGGTATCCACCGGTCACGCCGGCGGATAATGCGGCCATCCTATTCGACAAGGCGTTTGCAAGTTTCGTCGCGCAGTCAGACCCGCCCGCACAAACCGCAACGGATCCTCTCGACGGGAACGACGACGTGTTGGCCCTGCTCCAGCAAGCATCGAATTCTCCCCGGTGCCGGTTCCCGATCGATCTGGGGCGGCTGTCGATCATGCCGTACCCGCACCTGGCGAGTCTGATTCGCGCCGCCCATCTGCTGGAGAACGACGCGGCCAACAACGCCGTCTGCACCGATCCACAGCCAGCCATCGTTTCCGTGGAATCGTTGTTCGCCCTGACCCATTCGCTGGCCAAGGAACCACTCGTGCGATCCCACCTGACGCGCCTGCGATGCCAGGAGATCGCCGTCGACAGCCTGCAAAACCTGTTGAACGGGACCCGGCTGACTGACCAGCAACTGGACGCGCTGGGGAGCGCCATGGAAAAGGTCGAGGATCAGCAGGCACTGGCGCGGGCGTTTATTGGCCAGCGCTGCATCGGTATTTACGGCTTCGACGTGATGCAGCGGGCCGCGGACCCGACGGCTCTGCCCGCAGCGCGTAAGTATTCTGTGGGCCAGAGACTGCTACTCCATCTCGGCGCCTTGCTGGGTTCGCCGGCATATCTGTACAACCTGTGCGGATTGCTTCAGTGGGATGAACTCGAGTACCTGCGGTCCATGGATTGTTACATCGAGACGGCCCAAACCGCTTTTCCCGAGCGGATCGACGCGGCACGGACGTTGCGCCAAGCGCTCGATCGAGACGCCGAGCTTCACTCGCTCTCACGAGCCTGGCTCCGCGGCATGAACGGCCCGCGCGTCATCCTCAAGGACGCTGCATCGGCCGCCCGACTCCGCGAGGCCCGCATGGCGATTGCGGTGGAACGTTATCGCCTCGAACACAACGACTTGCCGCAAACACTCGACGAGCTCAAATCCCCGGCTGGAGCCGTACCGGCCGACCCGTTTAGCGGCCGTCCTTTGCGCTACGCCCGGCTCTCGAATGGCTACGCCATCCAGAGCGTTTGCCAGAGCGAACCCGATGGTACCAGGGCCGATGGGCTGGAGACCATCGCGTTCATTGTTGAACGCTGATCGGGAGCCCTGCTTGTCCCATTCTTAATTGTCTTTGGCCACGGTTTTTCGCACTTTTGCCCTGACGGTCGACCACCTCTTTTGCAGAACGGGGAAAACCCGGCTGTTCCGACGCCCTTGGCTGATCGGCGACCATTTGTTTTCCGCGGCAAAACGCTTATCCCGCAACCGTCCAATGACTTGAAGCGGCATTTTCGACATTCGGCACGCCTAGTGCTCTGACGCGCTTCAACGTCATACCCGTAAGTACCGATGGCAAGCTCTACCATCTTGGTTGTCGATGACGATATCGTGGTACTCACCGCCCTATCGAAGCTGCTCAACTTGTTTGGATACATCGTCGCCGGCGCGTCAAACTCCCAAGCCGCAATGGATTACGTCGCCCATTCCCGCAAACGTTTCGACCTGATCATCACCGATCTGGCCATGCCGGGCATCGATGGCGTCCAATTCATGACCGCCGCCAAAAAGGTCTTCCCCGATATCCCCATCATCGTCATGACCGGCTACTCGGAACGCTGCAACCCACAGGAAGCTCTCCGCCTTGGCGCGTTCGCCTACGTCGGAAAACCCTTCAACATCCCCGAAATCGTCAGCACCATCGAACGCGCTCTCCGCCCTGCCTCCTTGGCGACCCCGCAACGTCCCCGCCGACGGCCCGCACGACACACACCCAGGTCATTCGCCCCCAATCCCATCCACAACCCCGCGAGTCCGCTCCCGCCTGCCCCCAGCGCCTCCGCATCGTAACCCGCTTCCGCCTCCCCGTCCGACGCGCATGCGTCCAAGGCGATCCCAGCGACGGAAAAAACCCAAACTTCACCAACTTCACTCTGTGTCTCGCGGGAGACCAGCCGCTGCCTCGCGCCGCGCCTGGGCCAACCTCTCCCGCAGGCCGGGGAAGTCCGGGTCCAACCGCAAGGCCTGCTCGTACGAGGCGACCGCCTCCGAAAAGTGACCCAGTTGCTCCGCCGCAATCCCCATCCCCACGTCGGCGGCTGCGAAGTCGGGTTGACTCCTCGTGGCCGCTCGAAAATGGGCCAGTGCCTCCTCGGGTTGATGCTCGTCCAGCAGGATGGCGCCAACATTGTAATGGGCATCAGCGTAGTCGGGCTCGAACTTCAGTGCCTCGGTGTAACTGGCCAGGGCTTCATCGGTCCGTCCCAACTCTTCCAAAGCCGCCCCGAGTCCATAAAGCGCGTTGGCGTTCTCCGGCTGCAATTGAATGGCGCGGCGATAATGGGCGCAGGCTTCATCCAGCCGGTGAGCTTTCCGAAGCTGGTTGGCGTAATTGTTGTGGGCCTGCGCGAAGTTTGGATTGAGACGGAGAGCCTGTTCGTAACGCGCCAAGGCCTCCGTGTCGCGATGGAGAGAGACAAGCGCGTTGGCACAATCATAGAACGCCTCGGCGTTGAACGGGTTGAGGGCCAGCGCCTTCTCGTAACAGGGGACGGCTTCTTCGATGCGGCCCTGTCTTGCCAGCGCCATTCCCAACGCCACGAGCGCGGGGTCGGAGTCGGGTTCGCTGGACAACGTGGCCCGGAAATGTGTGATGGCTTCCGCGGGCTGATTCCGGTTCAGCAAGATGATGCCGATACTGTAGTGGGCGTCGGCGTGGTTTGGCCTGATTCTCAACAAATCCGTGTAAATCCTCAGGGCGTCATCCGTTCGTCCCGCTTTTTCCACGGCGACGCCGAGTCTGTGGTGCGCCGCGGCGTAATCCGGCCTGATTTCAATGGCTCGTTGGAGATGGGCCGCGGCCTCATCGAAGCGCCCCTCGTTCAGCAGGGTCGTGGCCAGATAACTGTGGGCCAGATAATTGTCTTTCGTTACGGCGAGTGCGTGTTCATAAAGCGCGCGCGAGTCCCGCCAGACACCGAGTTGATCCCACGTCCGGGCGGCGCACCCGGCGAGCACCACGCCGATCAGTGCCGGGACAAACCGCCGCACCACCGAAGGCCACGCCAGCTCGGATAGCGTCCAGAGCAGGGCCAGTTGCCACCCGAGTATGGGCAGATAGGTGTAGCGGTCGGCCATGGCCTGCAATCCGACTTTGACGATGCCAATGACTGGCACAAGCATGCCGAGAAACCACAGCCAGCCCACGAGCAGCCAGGGGCGCCGCCGCCATTGCCACAACGCCACGCCGGTCATGGTGAGGACCAACACCGTCGCGCCGGCCACGGTTGCGCCCGGCTGGTGATCGGGAATCGGGTACCCCACCGCGAGGTTGACCGGCCAGGAGAATTTCCCCAGATAACACGCCACCGACACCACGGCGTTGGCCAGCCGCGCCCCGAGCCCGAGGGATTCGACCACCGCGTTGCCGGCCTGCTGCACACGGTAGGTGATCACGCACGAGACGATCGTCAGCAGGAAGAACGGCGCTTTCTCCAGCAACAGCGATGAGAGCTTCTCCGCCGGACCGATTCGCCGCAACGGCCACCAATCGAGCAACACCAACAGGCAGGGTAGCGTCACGAGCATCGGCTTGCAGAGCAGACCGGTTGCAAACGCCGCCAGCGCCAGCGCGTAGAAACTGCGGGCGCCCGAGCGGCGCTCGCGGCGCTTTTCCGCGTAGGCCGCATAGGCCCAGAGGGTCAGGAGTCCAAAAAACCCGCTGAGCACGTCCTTGCGTTCGGCGACCCAGGCCACCGATTCGACTCGCAACGGGTGCCAGGCAAACAGCGCGGCGCTCGCGGCACTCGTCCAGAACGCACCCGTCAGCCGCCGCAACGCCAGAAACGCCACGACGGCGTTGAGGGCATGCCAGAGGATGTTTACGGCGTGGTGTCCGCGCGGGTCGTTGCCGAAGAGCTGCCAGTCCAACATGTGTGACAGCCAGGTCAGCGGAAACCAGTTGGCTGCGGCGCTGGAGGTGAACGCCCAGTCCACACCCGCCCAAGTGAGGCCGGCCTGCACGTGAGCGTTTTGTGTGACGTAATCGGGATCGTCGCAATCAAGAAACCGGTTGCCGACGGCACGGCTGAAAAGCAACAGCGTGCCGAAAAACAGCACAAGGCAGACCGCGGGCAAACGGGGGGATGACGGGGCGGTTGTGGCGGATCTCTGGTTCACGGCCGAAAGCTGTTCCAACAACGGCGGGATTCTACCAAAATCCAGAGCGGTGCGGCAACCCAAGAGCTGGAGTGGCGCAGACGCTCCGCTTGCCCGAGCGGTCAGGCGCGGCTACTGTGCCGCTTGTGGATAACATCGCGCACGGATTGACGGGGATGTTGATCGGCTACTGCGGGTTTCGGCAGCGCGGAGGCGGCGAATCGGGCCGCGCAGCGCTTTGGACGTGCGTTGCCGCGGCCGAGTTTCCCGACATCGATATCGTGACGGCATTTTTCGGTCGCGACACCTATTTTCGCTGGCACCGCAGCTTCACGCACTCGGCGATCCTGCTGCCGGCGTGGGCGGCGTTGTTGGCGCTGGTGTTTTGGTTGATATGGGACCGCAAGAATTTCCGGTTGTTGTGGTGGGCGGCGGCGGCGGGCATCGCGTCGCACTTGGTGCTGGACTGGTTGACGAACTACGGGACGGAACTTTTCTGGCCGTTGAGCGATGCGCGGCTGGCGCTGAGTTGGGTGTTCATCGTGGATGTGTACGTCTGGGCCATCATGCTGATCGGGGCAATCGCGGCGGTATGGACGCAACGCGCGTGGGTGGCCCGGGCGACGCTGGGAATGGTCGGCGCGTATTTTCTGTTCTGCGGCGTGTCGCGATTTTGGGCGCTACACGAGTATCAGACCGGGCCGGTGGCGGGACGCATCGACGCGTTTCCCCGGCCGCTGGATCCATTGCACTGGACGATCATTCGCGATGACGGGGTGGCGGAGCATTGGGTGAACGGGGTGCGCAATGACACATTCGTCCAGTTTCATGACGACAAGCTGCTGCCGAAAGCCGAGGCGACGGATGCGGTGAAGCTGTTCCGCTGGTTTGCCGTGTTTCCGCTCGTCGAAAAGATCAAGGAGAACGGCCACACCGTTTTGCGGTATCGGGACTTGCGGTTTCGGTCGCGGTTCCCGGGCGGCCGGGTGGAGGAAGGGATGTTCCTTGTTGCGAAAGTGGTGTTTGACGACCACGGAAACGTTATCTGGTCAGGTCTGTCGAGCGAAAGAGAGTGATACTCTTCGGCTTTGGGTGTGCGTAGGGTGTCAAATGTGGTTGACGAAATCCGGGCGGAAATGGATGATTGCCCGGCTGCTCGACGGCCCAGCTCCGTTCGATGCGACAGCCACAGGTAGCTCCATCCGAGACCGACCAAAGTTGGGAGAAGAAACGTGACGACAATCGCCGTGACATCGGCCGAACCCCCGCCGTCAGTGGTGAGGACTTCCGTGTACGGGCGGTTGTTGGCCGCGGCGAATCGAGGGGATTTCTAATGGCCGCGGCTTCAGGCAACCGCAAAGTCCTCGTCACGGGGTCGAACGGGCTGATCGGGTCGGAGGTGTGCGTATGCTTCGCGGCGCGGGGGTTTCGGGTGTCGGGGATCGACAACAACCAGCGCGCGGTTTTCTTCGGTCCGCAAGGGGACACCCGTTGGAACCAGGCACGACTCCAGGAGACGATCCGCGATTACCGTCATTACGAGTTGGACGTGCGCGACCGCAAGGGGATCGAGGAGGCGGTGAAGGAGATCGCGCCGCAGTTGATCGTGCATGCCGCAGCGCAACCGTCGCACGATCTGGCGGCGTCGATGCCGTTCGAGGATTTTGAGACGAATGCGGTCGGCACGTTGAACCTGCTGGAGGCCGCACGGCGACACTGTCCCGAAGCGCCGTTCGCGTATCTGTCGACGAACAAGGTGTATGGGGACGGGCCAAACACGATTCGTTTGAAGGAGCTGGAAACGCGCTGGGAGTATGACGACCCGCGGTTTGCCGATGGGATACCGGAGACGTTTGGGGTCGATCACGTGCTGCACTCGCTGTTTGGGGCGTCGAAGCTGGCGGCGGATTGCCTCGTGCAGGAATACGGCCGGTATTTTCGGATGCCGACGTGCTGCCTGCGGGGCGGGTGCTTGACCGGGCCGAATCATTCCGGGGTGGAGTTGCATGGATTCCTCAGTTACCTCGTGCGGTGCAATTTCGAGGGCCGGCCGTACAAGGTCTACGGGTACAAGGGCAAACAGGTCCGCGACAACATCCACTCGGAAGACGTGGCGGCGTTCATCTACGAGTTCTATCAGCGGCCGCGGTGCGCGGAGGTTTATAATATTGGCGGAGGCGGCGGGAACTCCTGCTCGATCCTCGAAGCGTTTGCGATGGCCGAACAATTGAGCGGCCAAAAACAGGTCTACGAATACGTCGACCAGAACCGCATCGGAGACCACATCTGCTATTACAGTGATCTGCGCAAGATGCGGGAACACTATCCATCATGGTCGATCACCAAAACCCTGCCACAGATATTCGAGGAGATCGCGGCCTCGTGGAAACACCGGCTGGCTCGCGGGACGGCGAATCGCCACTAGCGCATGACAACTGATTCATCTCCAACGGCGCCGCCGCTGTCATTGCTGTCCGTGGTCATCCCCGCACGAGACGAGGAGGGCTGCATCAGCTCGACCGTCGAGCACCTGCACGTGGAGTTGCGGCTGCACAAGGTGCCGCATGAGATCATCGTGGTGGACGATGGAAGCACCGATGGGACATGGTCGCTGCTACAGGACCTTCAGAAGCGGGTTCCCACCCTGCGGCCGGTTCAAAACAAGGGGCCGCACGGGTTCGGCCGGGCCATCATCTGCGGGCTGGATGCGATGCAGGGTGACGCGGTCGTGATCATGATGGGAGATGAATCGGACGACAGTCGCGACGTGGTGCGGTACTGGGCCGAGTTGAACAAGGGGTTCGATTGCGTGTTTGGCAGCCGATTCATGAAGGGTGGCGGGGTGATCGATTATCCGCGCCACAAACTGGTGCTGAACCGCCTGGCCAATCTTTTTCTGAGGATCCTGTTTCGCATCCGGCTCAACGACACGACCAACGCCTTCAAGGCGTATCGCAAGGATGTCATCGTCGGGTGTCGTCCGCTGATTTCGCCGCATTTCAATATGACGGTCGAATTGCCCTTGAAGGCGATCGTGCGGGGTTACACCTGGACCGTCATTCCGATCACCTGGCGTAACCGGTCCACGGGTCAGGCCAAGCTCAAGATCAAGGAGATGGGCAGCCGCTACCTGTTTGTGTGCCTGTATGTATGGCTGGAGAAGTACTTCAGTCGCGGCGATTATCGGAAGCAGGGAGGCGAAAAGAGTTAGCCGGGGGACGCGGCCGACAGGCTGGCCTCCACGCGACGCGCTTCCTTCAGGATTTCCTCCGCGGGCGCGTGGCGGATGACCGCCGCTTTGAAGCCGGCGTCGCGCAGGGCAAAGGCCAGTTGCGACAAGAGCTGCAGATGCGTCCGCACGGTCGGACTGATCAGCGAAAACAAGGCGTGCACCGGTTTGCCGTCCATGGCGCCGAACTCGATGGGCGCGGGTAGCAGGCACAGGCTGATCAGCGGTTTTCGCACGTGAAGAACCACGGGGTTGCGCACGTGCGGGATGGCGATGCCGTCCCCGATTCCTGTGGATGCCAGCGCTTCGCGCGCCACGAACAAGTCCACGAGAAACTCCCGATCGACATCGTCCGGAAGCGGCAGGTGCGCCACAATCGTCCGCAACGCCGATTCGCCGTCGGTAACGTTGACCCCCTGGAAAATCCCGCCGGTTTCCAGCGCCTCGGCCAGGATGGGCGCCCGCGTCGAGCCGATTTCCGGCTCGGCGAAGATTCCACCCGAGATGGGAATCTGTCGGGCCGTTGCCCATTCCAGCAACTCTGCGCGATTGAACCGGTGCTCTCCGCCAACTCGCCGGGCCGGGAGCCCCCGTTCCTTGATCCATTCACAGATTTTCTTCTCGGGGACGGCGAACAGCTTCGCCGCCTCACGAACACACAATTCCATAACTGGTTTTCCTGTTGACCGGACCCGTCTTGTCGCCGCAAGAAGTGCGTTGGTCCCAGACGATTGTTGATGTTGCACCAGCCTCCCGGGTTTGTCCATCCTCGATGAGACGGGCAACGCGGGAAACAAGCCGTCGGCCTTGTGCTCGAGATTCTGCCGCCAGCAGAGATCTCAAGCGGTCAATCTCCACGCCAGCAGTTCAGCCAAAGAGTTCGCGCTCTTCACAGTGAAGGTCGTTTGCGTCAAAATAGGCGAGCGACCACTTGTCGTTGGTAGAGAGAAACAGGCCGGCCTCGCAGGCGGCCTGGCTCTTCAGAGCGGGCTGTTGGCTGAGCGGCGGTTGTTGGGGTGTCCCGGCGGCGCTGGCGGCGGACTGTTTGGTGGATTTCGTGGCCGTCTTCATTTATCTACCTCCAAATGGGGTATCCATTCCGGTTTCTTCTTGCCCTCAGGAACGTTTACTGGACCGGCGGGCCGTGGTCTTGCTCCCCGCGGCTGTTTTGCCTGAGGTCTTTCTTGCCGCCGTCTTCTTAACGCCCGCGTCCGCGGCAGTCTCGTCACCTGTGGATGTCGTGGCGCTCGCCTTCTTGGCGCCGTAACGGTCGAGGAAACTGTAATGATCGACAAGGAGCAGGGCTTCGATGGCGAATGCGGTCGCCACATCGGCGTCATGGATCTCGAGGAGATTGTCGCCATTCGACTCTTCGCCTCCGGTGGCGAGGTTCGAGGATCCGCAGTAAACGACGGGGTCGGCGCCATTCAGGCCGCAGACGACGAACTTGTCGTGGATTTCGTGACCCGGAGGCGTCGGGACCTGGTCAAACGGCGGCGGCAATGTCACGGAGCCGGGCTTGCCGGTCACCAGGACCCCTTGTCGGGAGCCCGGCTGATACAGGAAGACGCCCTGGGGCGAATCGGAGATGCCATAGCTGTAGACGTTTGATGTGCCATGGATCTGCGAAAGCGTTTGATACACCGGCGTGTCGCTTCCGGTCAGTTGCATGACGGCGAACAACGCGTTGCCATTGGTCGCCCGGGTTTCCTGCATGACGCGATCAGAAATAGCACCCAGAATATGATTGGCATCGCTACTGGTGTGAGGGGAAAAGCGGATGTTCAGTTTCGGCGCCGGAGGCGAAAGCGGTGTATAGGGCTGGGTGGCCAGGTCGGTCTGGGCAAAGGCCGCGGCGGCGGTCTTGCTGGGATTGTGTGCCTGCCCCAGGATCGCCCAACTCTTCTCGAAAACCTCAGAGTATTTGGCGGCGATGTCGGGGTCGTCAAACACCAGGACGTGGTTGGCGTTCACGTAAAGGCCGGTAACAGAGAAGTTGGTCGAGCCCGTTAGAACCTGGAGGGGCGATCCATTCCTGGAAACGATGAAAATCTTGTCGTGCGAGAAGCGTCCGAAGCAGCCGCGAACGATTGCGGCAGGAGCCTTGGCTTTTCCCTGGAATTGGTCGGTGAAGGGATTCTCCAAGGGGATCTTATTACCAGTGGGTTTGCTGTGGAGGGCCGCGTTATCCAGGATGATGCGAATGCGACCCTCAGCGGCAAGCTGGAAAAAGATGTCGACGACATCGGGCGCGTCGAGGTCATACGCGAACACGTCGAGCGACAGGCTCGGGTCAGCCGCAACGGCATTAAGGATGGCAAAGACCTGCTGGCGGGCGGTGGACCCCATCCACTCATAGATATCGGCATAGGTTACGGGCCGACCGTTAACCGTGCCGGCCTGCAATGATGTGGCGAACTGCAACGGGCGGGTGGCGGGAACAATCCTGGTCCCCTTGCCAAAGTGTCGCACGAATGCCTCCGACTGCATGTACCCGCGAGTGAAGCCGAGGGAAAGACTGGCCTTCTTGAACGGGCCAACCGGAACCGTTACGGACGCGCCGAGCGAGGAATCGAGCGGCTGCATGGAGCCGTTGTCGTCGAAGTAACGCGGCGTCACCGTGTAGGTGTAGTCGCCCTGTGCGGGGCTGACGCCCTGGTGAGCCGAGCCGGGAACGTGAGTCCAGCGGTATTTCTGGATCGGCGCATTTGCGGTGGAATGCGGCGGCTCCGTTTTGATCTGGGCGTGCGCGGCTGGATTCTGGAACTGAAGAATGTTCCACAGATAGTATGACAGGCCCGATGGCGGTTTGCATTCGATGCTGAAGCCGGCCAGGTTCCTGGCTTTGGCCGCGGCAGAAAAATTGAACGCGAGAAGTGTTTTGAAATCGCCAATGTACGCCTTGACGATGAATGAGCCGTTCGTGGCAGTCTGGAAGGCCATAAGTTCTCCTTTCCTATGGATGCGTTGGCGCTACTATCGGACGACAGTATTTCTTGTGCGCGCTGCACTACGAGCATTGCTGGGCAGAATTGGTTTCCTCGCTCACCAATCATCTCGCCACTCCCCCGCAATTCCTGCACTAAGATATCTATAATGTCCCATAACGAATAACTGCAAGACCTTTTCTCAGATAACCGTTGATCGCCACCGACCTGCGGAGTTTATATCCTTACCAGCCGACGTTAGAGCGCCCAACGGAACCATCCATCGCCGTAGCCGCCGGACTCGTCCGCCGCAGGCGTGGCTCTGTCGCCGCGCTTGGCCGGCACCCATTTGACACGAGTGTATGAAGAACCGGGCGCGTTTTGTCTTTGCTTGTCTGTGTGAGATGCCCTATCGCTTGGCGGGAGCCCGGTTGTCGATGCGGGCTTCTGAGTGCGGGAGAATTGTGGTACCGGCGACGTCAACAGACAGACATTTGAGGAACCAGTCCTGGCTCCTGGCAACCGTTCTCGTTGTGCTGGTGTTTGCGGCTTACTTCCCGGCATTGCGTGGCGGGTTTATCTGGGATGACGACGATCATCTGACGCAAAACCGCACCGTGCTTTCGTCCGATGGTTGGAGGGGGATCTGGTCGTCGCTAAGCGTGTCCCGCTATTATCCTCTGACGCTGACCTCGTTCTGGGCGGAACACCAATTGTGGGGACTGACCCCACGACCGTACCATGCGGTGAACGTCGCCATCCAGGCTGTCAATGCCATATTGCTCTGGATTGTTTTGCGCCGGCTAAACGTGCCGGGCGCGTGGCTGGGTGCGGCCGTCTGGGCGGTGCATCCCGTCAACGTTGAAAGCGTTGCCTGGGTGACCGAACTGAAGAACACGCAATCGGGATTCTTCTTTTTGTTGGCCGCGTTGTTTTACCTGCGGTTCGAGGACGGGTCAGGGCGGCGTGGTTATGTCCTCGCGCTGCTCTGCGCCGCGGCGGCGATGTTGAGCAAGCCGTCCACGGTGATTCTCCCGGGGATCCTGTTGTTGTGCAGTTGGTGGCGGCGGGGCCGGTGGAATTGGGTGCGGCTGCTGCCGTTTGCCGCGTTGGCGGCCGGCATGTCGCTGCTCACGATTGTCGAACAACGTCACCACATCCAGACCGAGGGCGCAGCGGAATGGAGCCTCACATGGGCGCAACGGCTGGCCCTGGCCGGTCGCGCGGTCTGGTTCTACGCCGCCACGTTGGTATTTCCCGTGAATCTGACGTTTATTTATCCGCGCTGGGAACTGCCCGGTTCCTGGCTCCCGCTGGCTGCGGCCGGAGCCGTCGCTGGCGTGTTGGTGCATTTCCGACAGCAACCCCGGGCGCGAGCGGCCATCTTCGGGTTGAGCTGTTTCGTGGTGGCGCTGTTGCCGGTGCTGGGGTTTTTCGACATTTACTTCTTCGTATACTCGTTCGTCGCCGATCATTTTCAATACCTGGCGAGCATGGCGTTGATTGCCCTCGTGATGGCCGTGGTGCCCCGAGCCATTGGCATCGGCGCGCTGATCGTGTTGGCAATCGCCACCTGGCGGCTGACGCCTGTCTACACGACGTCCGAATCGTTATGGCGCGACACGTTGCGGAAGAATCCACGGGCCTGGATGGCACGCGTCAACCTGGGCTCCGAATTACAGAGCCAGGGCAAACTCTCAGAAGCCATCGCGCAATACGAGCAGGCTCGAGCCCTCAAGCCGGATTGCGCCGAAGCATACAACGACCTCGGCAATGCGCTGCTCGAAGCCGGCCAGGTCGAGACGTCGTTGGTTCAATGCCAGGAAGCGCTCCGTCTGAAACCCAATTACGCCGATGCTCATTCCAATCTCGGCAACGCGTTGCTCCGCTTGAACCGTCCTCTCGATGCCATGGCGCAATATCAAGAGGCCCTGCGTTTGCGTCCCGAGCACGCCGACGCGCACAACAATCTCGGCAGCGCCCTGTTTCAAGTCGGGCGCGTTGCGGAAGCCGAAGCGCACATTCGCGAAGCCATCCGGCTCAAACCTGACTTTGCGATGGCGTACGTCAATTTGGGCGTTGTGCTGGCGCGCGCGGGCCGGCTCAATGAGGCGATTCAGCAATGGGAACAAGCGTTGCGCCTCCAGCCCGCGGACCCCGAAACTCGCTCCTTCATCAGCGACGCGCGGCGCGAATTGGGCCGGACGAACAGGACCAAGCCCGGAGCCAACACACCGCCTGACCCAGCGGGGATCTATCACGATTCGGCGCGGCCTGACTCAGGCGGTCACAAGTAAGGTTTGGCTGCCTCGCCGGAGCTGCTCATGGCGGGATCGCCAAGCTGACCTGATAGAATCGCTTGGGCTGGAGCGCCGCGCCGACGTCGGGAACGGTCACGATGCCGCCCGTGCCGGTCACGCTGGCCAATGGCGTCCATGTGCCGGTGACCATGTCGGTCCTGTAGCTGACCACGTACGGCGCGTTGGCGCAGGTCGTGAAGCTGACGTGGATATCGGAACCAGCCCGCTGGATCGACGTGATCACCGGGAAACAGTTGCTGGTCAGGATGAAGCCGCTG
>DATKNW010000064.1:0-3422 GCA_035541135.1 Verrucomicrobiia bacterium | reverse complement strand
CATGACCATCCTTGCTCCGATCCCGATCGTGCAGAAACTCGGCGTGCTGTGCGGAACGTGGTCACTGCTGCTGATTCCTTCGGTCGTGATGCTCACGCCGTGTCTGCTCGCGGTGCTGCCGCCGCCCAAGGACGTGAGCGTCTTCATCACCCACGAGGTCCGTTCGATCAGCACGCACATGATCGAACCGGTGCAGGCGGTGGTGGCCAAGCTGGTCGAGCCGGGATGGCGTTTCGGGACGCTCGCCGTGCTGCTGGTGATAGGCGGTGTCGTGCTGCACATGTCTTCGCTGCGCGCGATCGGCAATACCACCGTCGGCAGCCCGCTGCTGTGGCCCAACAGCGAGTTCAACCGGGCCGAAGCCGAAATCAACAAGAACCTGGCCGGCACGGTGACGCTGAACGTGGTCTGGGAGGGCAAGGTCGAGCACGCACTCAAGTACCCCGAGACTTTCCAGTCGATGCAGGATTTCCAGCGTAACATCGAAGCGAATCACGGAGCTTATGGAACGCTGTCGATTTCAGATTATCTGCGCTTCACCAACCGGCTGATCCGCGGCGGCGATCCCGGCTGGCTGCCCGTCGATTTGAAGGAACGCGATGTCGCCAACGATCTTTTCTGGACGCTGACCGGGCACAGCCTCGAGGACGTCGCCAACCTCGCCACCGCCAACATGCAGAACGGCGACGTTGTCCTGTGGTACAAGGACCTGCGCAGCACGACGGTCAACAACGCGATGGCCGCGGTACAAAAGGCGCTCGAACCGATCGTGCGCGAGCCCTCCAAGGTCTATCACATCAGGATGGCCGCCGGTTCGGTCGCGCTGCAGTACGCGATGGATCAGGTTGTGGTCCAGTCCAACTGGCGCATCCTGGTCTACCTGCTCGCCGCGATCTTTTTCATGTGCGTGGTTACGTATTCGTCGGCGGTGGCCGCGATAATGCTGCTGGTGCCGCTGGCCTTTGCGCAATTCTCGACTGACGCGGTGATGTACATGCGCGGGTTGGGTCTCGACGTCAACACGCTGCCCGTCGTCGCGGTCGGACTGGGCGTCGGTATCGACTACGGCATTTACCTGGTCAGCCGCATGTGCGACGAATTCCAGCGCGTCGGCGACGGCGACGTGCAGGGCGCCGTGATGCGCGCGATCCTGACCACCGGCGAGGCGACCTTCTTCGTCGCCTTCACGATGATCGCCGGCGTGCTGCCGTGGTACTTCTTCTCCAACCTCGCCTTCCTCGCCGACATGGGATGGATGCTGGCGTGGGTCATGTTGTTCAACTGCATCCTGGCGATGGTTGTGCTGCCGATCGAAGTGGTATTTATCAAACCCAAATTCCTCGGCAGGGTGAAACTGATGAGTCACTGACGCGGGGGACTTTTCGGGGACGATGCGCGGAGACGGGGGTTGACGCGCGACGGTGCTTTCGCGGATAGTCGTGCCGATACGGCATCGCGGGAGCCGTAAGGACAGAGATGGGCTCGACTGGGGACAGGGCTGCATCGCTGATAATCGGGGGCGCGCGGGGTGCTTGCGGGGGCAGGCGGCTCCGAGTGCATTGTTCGGCCTTCCGTCCCCCACTAATTCCCATCATCAGCAATTCGAGCACCTCGGGACTGCGCCGTCTCGACGGTGGCGGTCCATGTCCGCCCGAGCGCGCCAGGGCCGGCATTAATCCGCCTACTGATGCCTATGAGGGCGTGACTGAGATAGTGTTGAAAAAACAAGGGCTTTTGATGCGAATTTTGGGATACAGAGCATTGATTAAACCCCTTCATCTGTGCACGCTTGGGGACGGGAAGGGCTAAGGCGGCTCGCGATCTCCGCGGGGAAGGTTCGCTTGGGGTCACGAGCGATTTCTGGAGGAGCGCGAAAATTTGCGCGCTAACGAGGAGGAGCGAATGAAGAAGCCTGACAGAGTTAAACTCGGAGCGGCTCTGGGGATGGCGGCGGCATTGGTGTTTTATGCCGGCACCGGAGCCTGGGCGCAACTCGACACTGACGTACCGGGCGGCCATCTGAAGATTCAGACTGCGTTGGAGACCGAGTGGGGTGTCAGCACCGCGGGCGTGAACAACCGCGCCAACAACAACAATCATCTTCCAGGCAGCGGTCAGGGATATTCGACTGACGGCAACGATCTGCAGGCCGCCATCGGCAGGATAGATCCGTTGCTGACTTACCGCGCAAACGACGTCACCAGCGAGGCTCTCTGGCTGGACAATGCCGACCTTTATCTCCATGGACGCTTCATGGGCGACGCCCTGCAGTTTATCAATGGTCCGGACATTCAAGAGTTCAGCCAGGGCACTTACAAGACCCCAGGCGTGACCCGGTATCCGGGTGACGGGTGGACCGCGTACACCCGCCAACACGAGTACATGGCGGGACTCAACGAGGGCTATCTCGATTTACGCAAGGGGCCCATTGCGCTGCGGTTGGGTAAGCAGCAAATCGTTTACGGCGAAGAACTCGGACTGCAGACGCTTGATCAGGTCGACTCGCTCGACTTCACCAACTATCCCGGCTTCTACGACATCGCCGCACTCGAATTTTCAGACATCCGAATCGGTGAATGGACAGCCAAGGCATCCTACCAACTTCCCGATTTCTCCGAACAGGGAATCGACAATTCGATTATCACGGCCTGGATAAGTCCCGACTTCCAGCCAACCTATCTTCCGACCCTCGGCAGCTGGATAAACGATGAGCCTGCTCGCCTTCCGATTGGCGACTACGGCAACCTGCGCAGGGCGCGCAACAAGCTCGTGTACGGGGCCGTCGCTGCAACGACGGTTTATGGTGTCGACCTTACCGCCAATTTCTATTGTACGCCCGATCACATCGGATGGTTCGCGCAAGCGCCGGTACAAGTCGCGGGTCTCCCTCCCGGGTTTAGCCGGGATCCCTTTGGAGGGTTTGCGTTCCTCGGTCCCCAGGCCGGGCTGCTTGACCTCAACATCCAGCGGCGCTTTTCGGTTGATTACATTTACGGCGGATCAGCCTCTTATACCATCCCCACTCTCGACTTCATGGGTTCAGAGTTGCTCAACGGTGACATCTTCCACTTCTCGGCAGCATATACTCCGCACAAGACGTTCTGGACGGGATCCAGCTTCGCCGCGCCGCCCAATGTGGTGAAGCCCACGCGAATCGGGGAGATCAACCTGACGCTTGACGGCGAAAGATATATCCGCTGGAGCCAGTCGTTTCCTTCGATGTATCTACTCGGCGAGTATAACTACAAGAGCCGAAGTACTGTCATAACCGACGTTTACGAGCCCTCGCTAGGACACAGAGGGATCAACACAGTAGTGCTGTCGCTCACTCAGTTCTTCCCCAACAACATCTGGGGTGCGGGTTTCGTGGCCATTTGCGATACCAACGAGGGCGGCAACTGGTTCATGCAGCCGTCGATCAC
>DATKNW010000063.1:0-103125 GCA_035541135.1 Verrucomicrobiia bacterium | reverse complement strand
CAGGAGTTTCACCAATGAGTACCGCAAACACCTCCGAAAACAGCCCCATCCAAACCCGTGACAGGTCCGTTAGCGGGTCGAAGCAAACACAGACAGCGCCGCCCTCGACCGCCCCACTCGGCCGGACTTCCAAAACGGAAGCCCCGAAGAATTACCAGGCCTGGGTCGCGAAAGCGGCGAAACAGCCGATGGCGCTCGAAACCGTCGATCTCGGGCCGCTCGGGGCTGAGGACGTGGAAGTCGCTGTCGAACACTGCGGGTTGTGTCATTCCGATGTCTCCATCTTGAACAATGAATGGGGCATTTCTCGGTACCCGGCGATTCTCGGCCACGAGGTCATCGGTCGGATCACGGCGGTGGGTCCGAGTGCCAAGGGACTCGAGGTGGGGCAGCGCGTCGGCGTCGGCTGGAACTCGGGTAGCTGCATGCATTGTCACCAGTGCATGTCGGGAAGCCATCATCTTTGTCCGCAAGTACAACCGACCATTGTCGGTCATCGCGGCGGCTTTGCGACCCACATTCGGGCGCACTGGGCCTGGGTTTTCCCGTTGCCGGAGAACCTGAACTTCGCTGACGGCGGGCCGCTCCTGTGTGGGGGCGTCACCGTCTTCGCGCCGCTGGCGATGTACGCCAAGCCTACGGATCGGGTCGGCATCATCGGCATCGGCGGGCTGGGGCACATGGCGGTCAAGTTTGCCGCCGCGTACGGCTGCGACGTAACCGCGTTCACGTCGAGCGAGGCCAAATTCGAGGAGTCGAAGGGGTTTGGGGCGAACCACGTCCTGACAACCAGGGACCCGGTGGCGATCAAGAAACTCGCCGGCAGCTTTGACCTCCTGATCAGCACGGTCAACGTGCCGCTCGATTGGGACGCGATCATCAACATGCTCGCGCCGAACGGCCGGCTGCATGTCGTCGGTGTCGTGCTGGAACCGATTCCGGTCTCGGCGTTCTCACTCATCGCGCGGCAGCGGAGCGTGTCCGGCTCGCCGTCGGGCTCGCCGGTGGCGACCGAGACGATGCTCGACTTCGCTGCCCGGCACAATATCGCGCCGCAGACCGAGCATTTCCCGATGAGCCAGATCAATGAGGCCTTCGCCCGACTGGAATCCGGCAAGGCTCATTACCGCATCGTGCTGGATGCGGATTTTCGGTCCGCGTGACCAGATGAGCGGCCGACCAAAGACAGCCCTTGTGACCGGAGCGTCGCAGGGGATTGGCGCGGGGATTGTGAACGAGTTTGTCAAACGCGGCTATAACGTCGTCGCGAATTCGCGGAAGATGACCCATTCCACCGAGGTCGCGGCGTCCGAGCGCGTCGCGCTGGTAGATGGCGACATTGGCGAGCCGGCCACGGCGGCGCGGATCATCGAAACGGCGTTGTCTCGGTTTCGTTCGATTGACGCGCTGGTCAACAACGCGGGGATCTTCTTCACCAAGCCATTCACGGACTACACGGTCGAGGACTTCCGGTCGCTGGTCTCAACGAACCTCGCGGGTTTCCTCTACCTCACCCAACTGGTCGTGAAGCAGATGTTGGCGCAAAAGACCGGCGGGAGCGTTGTGACCATAACCGCCGCGCTGGCAACAAATCCGATCACTGGTGTGAAGGCCTCCGTAGCCATGATCACCAAGGGTGGTCTTGATACCATTACGAAACATCTGGCAATGGAGTACGCGAAGGACGGGATTCGCTTCAATGCCGTCGCTCCGGGCGTTGTCGATACGCCGCTTCACAAAAACGACGCGAAGGAAGCTCTTCAAACACTAAACCCGATGGGTGTCGTGTCGAGCGTCAAAGACATCGTGGACGCGGTGATGTACCTGACGGAAGCGCGCACGATCACGGGAGAAATCCTGAACGTTGATAGCGGCGCACATGTCGGCTGCTGGTAATGGAATAAAAAAACCAATCGCCATGACTACAAACTCAACGACCGCGGAAGACCGTCTGGCCGAGCTTGGCATCAAGCTCCCGGCGCCACCGGAGCCGTTTGGCACCTATGCGGAAGCGGTGCAGACGGGCAATCTGTTGTTTCTGACGGGCATGCTTCCCACGGAAGGCCGCGCGGCGAAATTCATCGGGCGCGTCGGCGCGGAACTCGACGTGGAAGCCGGGCACAAGGCGGCCCATCTTGCGGCGCTCAACGCGCTCGCGGTCGCCCGTGGGCATTTGGGATCGCTCGACAGAGTGACGCGGATCGTCCGTCTAAGCGTCATGGTGGCCACGTCCGGAGCTGTCCCCGATCAGCCGAAAGTCGCGGACGGCGCCTCGGAGCTACTCCAGGACGTTTTCGGAGAAGAGAAGAACCCGTGTCGCCTGGTGTTTGGCGTTGCCAGCCTCCCACTTGGGTCTGCGGTCGAGCTGGAACTCATTTTCGAAGTGAAAATGGATTGATTCGCAACAGACACGGAATATGTCCAAGGAGGCAATCATGCCAGATGCCGACAGCCTTCGCTACACGAAGATACCTCTCAATACTGGCTCCGGTGCGATCCCGGCGCTCGGCTTTGGCACGCTTATTCCCGACCCCGTCGCAACCAGAGCCGCGACCAAGGCGGCGCTGGAAACAGGATTTCGCCTGCTCGACACTTCGGAACGTTATCGAACCGAACAAGAGGTCGGAGAAGCGATGCAGGAAGTGTTCAAGGAAGGGAAGGTTAAGCGGGAGGACGTGGTTGTCATCACGAAGCTCTGGAATAACAATCATCGTCCGGAACGCGTCAAACCCGCTCTCGAGGCGAGTCTCCAGAAACTCCAGGTCGAGTTCGTCGATCTCTATCTCATCCACACCCCGTTTGCCTTCCAGCCCGGAGACGAGCAAGACCCGAGGGACAAAAGCGGCGCGGTGATCTATGACAACGGGGTGACGTTGCTCGATACGTGGAGGGCGCTGGAGGCCCTGGTGGACGAGGGCAGGTGCAAGGCCATCGGATTATCCGACGTCAGTCTGGAACAGACGAAAGGGATCTTTGATGCCGCGAGGATCAAGCCCGCGGTAGTTCACGTCGAATCCCATCCGTACCTTCCGGAATGGGACCTTTTGAACTATTGCAAAAAGAATGGCATCGTGCTGCAAGCGTTCGCGGCACTGGGGCATAGTCTGGAGCCCAGGCTGCTGGAAGATCCTGTCATCACCGCCATCGCCCGGCGGGTCAAGAAGACCCCGGCCCAGGTGTTGCTCGCCTGGGGTATCCAGCGCGGGACGGCTCTTCTGACCACTTCGAAGACGCCCGCCCGCATCAAGGAGAACTTCGAGGTCTCGGCCATACCCGAAGACGCCGTGAAGGAGATCACCGAGGGAATCAAGTCGCGGGTCAGGTTTAATGCTGTTGTGCAGACCGGCGTTCCCGGGTTCATTCCGAGGGACAAGTGATATTGAGAAAGCAATCGCTTCAACAGGTAAACAGCATATCCTCGCCATGGATGGCTTCGCTTGGTCTGGTCGCTACGCTCATCCTGTCCCACAACGTGCTGGCTCAATCGAAGGAGTCTCCCATGCCGCAACCCACGTCGTACCGTACAATAGAAATCAACGACATCTCCATCTTCTACCGCGAAGCCGGGCCAAAAGACGCGCCGACGATTCTGCTACTGCACGGACTGCCGTCGTCGTCGCGGATGTTCGAGCCGCTTTTCGCTCGTCTGTCGGATCGGTATCACCTGATCGCGCCGGATTACCCGGGATTCGGCCACAGCGATTGGCCGGACCCGAAGAAGTTCGCCTATAACTTCGACCACTACGCGGAGATCATGAATCATTTCACCGAAGGGCGCGGACTGACACGGTACACCCTGTACATGCAGGATTACGGCGGGCCTGTCGGGTTTCGCATGGCGTTGGCGCATCCGGAGCGGGTCCAAGCCCTGATCGTCCAGGACGCGGTGGCGCACAACGAAGGGCTGGGGGCGAACTGGAAAACGCGGCGGGCGTTTTGGGCGGATCGCGCCGCCAACGAGGCCGCGCTGCGAACCAATCTGCTGTCGCTGGCGACGACGCGGACGCGCCACGTCGGGAGCGATCCGGACGTGGAACGCTATGACCCGGATCTTTGGACCGATGAGTTCGCTTTTCTCAGACAGCCTGGCCAGGCCGAGATTCAAAGCGACCTGTTTTACGACTATCGCACGAACGTCGAGGCCTATCCGAAGTGGCAGGCGTGGATGCGCGAGAAGCAGCCGCGTCTGCTGGTGATCTGGGGCAAGTACGACCTGTCGTTCGACCTCGGTGAGCCGGAGCGCTACCGCAAAGACGTGCCGAGCGCCGAGATCCACGTTCTCGAGGCGGGACATTTTGCGCTGGATACGGCGGCGGATGAGATTGCGCAGATGGTCCGGAATTTCATGAAGAGTAACGGAGCCGGTCGTTGACCGATGCGGCAGCGGGCGGAAAAGGAAGCCTTGAGCGCGAATCTCGACAAACGGCGGGTGGCGGTTGTCACGGGCGCGTCCAGCGGGATCGGGTTGGGGATGACGCGGGCGCCTCTCGAACGCGGCTATCGTGTCGCGGCCAATTGCGCGGCGAACGTCGATCCCGTGAAGGCGTTAAAGCGGGAGTAGGAGGCGTCCGCCTTCGCCAAACCCGCCTGAGGTGGGTAAAGCTGCGGCACGCCTTTCGCCGTGCCATCGACCCGCTCACTGGCACTGACACAACGGACAATTGGCGGTCAGGGTTGGCGTGATGGTTCCGCCCGATGGTGGATACAAGTTGAGAGAACCGGTTCCGTCGTAGGTTTGAGCGGTCCCTGGCTGCTCCATCACCTCATCGGAGGAGCCGCCGATAACCACGGTCCAGGACACCGTCTCGGGGTCTCCCGACTTCCTCTCCGCCCAGCCCTGTACTGTTGCTGTCCAGCCCGTGAACGTGTAAGGCCAATCGGCTGTTATTTGGGTCCCGACCGGGCCGGTTGCGGTGCCCTTGAAGGTGATTGTCTCCGGACAATCGCACAGCGTGATGCAGCCATCACAGGCTTGAATCGTGCACGTTCCCGAGGTCACCGTAACTCCGGCGCCGCCGGAGGACGTTTTGAACGACCACACCGGGCCCTCGGTCGTTATCGGGGACAACGAGCTGCACATGTTATGCACGGCGATGATTTGCCAATAGTACGTCTTGTTCGCGCTCAGCGTCGAGGGAGAATAGGATGGGACGGTGACATTCGATACATGGGGCGGAGGATTGGCCGTTCCGAAATAGACCTCGTAGGAGTCTGCGTTTGGCGTTGCCGCCCATGTCAGAGTCACGCTGCTCCCGACGCCTGTAGCGCCGTCGACGGGGGACGGGTCGGAAGGTGTCCCGGGCTCTGGTGGCGCGGTGACATCAATCGAAGTGTCCTGGCACAGTTCCGTGCCGGCCTCGTCGGTCACACAGACTTCGAAGGAATAATTGCCTTCGGGAGAAGAGACAAGGCCGCTGACAAGGCCGCTGGGAGCGACGATCACGCTCAACGGAGGAGAACCACCCAGCGTTGAACCGAGCGAGAAGGTGTAGGGAGCCCCGGCTCCGCCCGTTGGGGTGGCGATCTGGTAGCTGAAAGTGCCGCACTGCTGAATGGTGCCCAAGGGGTCGGGCAGTTCAAACTCGATGGACGTGGACCCGGCCTGTGCCACCGGGAAGGTCAGTCCGCCCACAGTGATATTGCCCGTGCGCGGCTCGGAGTACGGGTTGCCATCGTAAGAGTAGTTGACCGTCCCGCTGCCGGTGCCGGTGCTGCTGGTGTGCAGCCAGGCGGAATCAGAAGCCGCGCTCCAGGCGCACCCGCTGCCGGCTGTCACGTAGATGGCGCCCGAACCGGACTCACAGGCCACGCTGGCGTTTGTCGGCGAAAGCGAGTAGCTGCACCCTCCCACGGCGGCCTGCGTGACCGGGAAGGTTTGGCCACCGACCGTGATGTTACCAGTACGCGACGTGGTGCCGGAGTTGGCGTCGAATGAGTAATCCACCGTCCCCTTGCCGGTGCCGGTGCTGGTGGTGTGCAGCCAGGCGGAATCGGAAGACGCCGTCCAACTGCAGCCGACGCCGGTGGAAACAGTGATGTTGCCGGAACCGGCGCCTGCGCCGACACCCGAACTGGTCGGCGAGAGGGAGTAGCCGCATCCCGTGACCCCGGCTTGCGTTAGCGTAAAGACTTGTCCGCCGACGGTAATGTGACCGGCGCGCGCGGTGGTTGTGTAGTTGGCATCGTACGAGTAGCTTGCGGTCCCGTTGCCGGTGCCGCTGCTGGTGGTGTGCAGCCAGGTGGAATCCGAAGTCGCGGTCCAACTGTACCCGCGGCTCGCGGTGACACTGATATTGCCGGAACCCGCACTGGCGGCAACGCTGGCGACGGCCGGTGAAAGTGACAGGTACATGGTGAGCGGCAGATTGCTTGCGGTTGCTTTCGCGCCAAAGCCGGCGGCGGATCCGGAAACCAGGGGCTGACTGTTGGTCCCTTCGGTCAATTCGCCGGACCAACTGAACGATGTGCCCTTGATGCTCAGCGTGAAAGTCGCGCCGTGTTTGCCCTTGGCTTTGACGGGGAGTTGGGCGCCACACACGGTGACCGTTCCCGTGCCGCTCAGCACGAGCTTGGAGTTCTCGGCAAGGTTCAGGCTGACATCGGCGACCAGAGCTGACGCTGCCGAAACGTCGAGGACGAAGGTTCCCTCGCCACTGGCAATGGTGCCAGTCCCTTTTGTTGTTCCGGTGAACTCGGAGCCCTGCAAGGTCCCTGTCAGTTTGATCTTGTTGCTTCCGTTGGCGGCGGAAAGGGAAAGCACGGTTGAACTCGGTGAAGCGGCGTACTTGCCCGTGAGGCTGAACGTTTCGGATTCGAGCAGGAGCTGACCACTCACCGCGCCTTTCGGGCTAACCGACATCGACACCGTTCCCGTGACCGAGCCGCTGGCGGTGGTGATCGTGATGGGGAACGTGCCGTGAAGGCAGACGCCGCCGAGCGGCATTTCGAAGGAGCACCACGTTTCCGTGCCCGGTAGAATCAGCGTGGTCAATCCCCACCCCGTGGTCGACGTCGAGTAGTAGATCGTTACGTGGTCGCCCTCGAACGCGCCGGAATCGGGGAAGCTCGGGGCGTTGCCCTGGAAGTAAACCGCGGTGAGATTGGTGCAGTCAGCGAACGCCAGGTCGCCGACGCTGGTGACGCTGTTGGGGATCGTCACGCTGGTGAGGCCGGCGCAGAGGTCGAACGCGCCTGTGCCGATTGCGGCGACGCTGGCGCCAATTGTGACGTTCGTCAGGATGCCGCAGCCGAGGAACGCGTAACTACCGATGTTCGTGACGGTGCTGGGGATGGTGACGCTGGTGAGGTTGTTTGCGAATTCAAGGAATGTGCCGCCGCCGATGGTCGTGACCGTCAGGCCATTGATCGTGCTGGGGAAGCTGACGTCTCCGCCGGCGCCGACGTAGCCCGTGATCGTGATCGTATTGTCGGAATTGGTCACGTAATTGTATTGCGCCTGCACGGCGACGGGCACCAGCATGATCAGCAGCAGCACGAGAAACCACGCGGCGCGAGCGTTCTCAAATCGCCCGGCCATCGTGTTCGGCTTGGCTGTTTTCACAATCGCGCTACTCACTTTCATGGACATGATGATCTCCTCACGTGCGGAAAGTAACGAGTTGGGGTGAACGGACGGATTGGGGGTGACGACAGGACTTCGGGCCGCGTTCGGAACGGATACACGGTTGACAGCTTCCCTCTGGTTCGAGTCCCTTCTCACCTCAACACTCGAACCCGAGACTGGGACGACGTCCGCTCCAGCGACATCCATCCCGCCGATAAGTGAGAGATTTCACAAACTCAACTGTATGTCAAGGTTGTTCGAGACTATCGGAGCGGCTTCTGAGCGCTCATGATTTCGGTGCGCGCAAACGGGGCCGCTGTCGGCGAATTGGGGAGTCGGGCCCGAATGGGCAGATACCGACTTTAAAAAAGCAGTTGGACTTGTGACTCCGATGCGGCGGGACACGCGGGGAGCTTACTCCGCGGAAGCTCCACCGTCGCTGATCCTCCTTCGCTAAAGCTATGGAGGACGAGAGCTATGGCGGACAAGTGGATGCTTCCGCTACGAAGGCCAAGGGGCCTACTTCGCCGAGGCGGCTATCCGCCGTCGCTCTGGGAGCTATGGCGGACAGGCGAAGGCCGTGGGGGGCTCGGTTTCGGCGCGTCGAATCGCATAATGAGTGGAGCTGAGGTTGGGGGCGTTCGATTGGTGTACAAGGGCTGGCCATCGAGGTCATTGTATGTGCCGATCAAGGATGCGCCCGAGGACGAACCAGACGATACTGCCGGCGAGCAGCGCCAGAATGCCGGGGATCCATACGAGCGCAATCAACGAGGCTCGCTGGCAAGAGTAGAATTCAAACAAGCGGTCCTTGAGTGGATCGGAGACGAATCGGGCGCACAATGCGGAGAATGGCCAGCCGGGATAAAGGAGGAATGGGAGATAGACATCGTCGAATGGGATATCGGGGAACCCCTTGCCGAAGGCCGATGGCAGGAGCGCAAAGCCGGTCGCGACGCTGTGCAGTCCCGTGAGCGTCCAACAGAACCTGGCGCGCGGGCACAGGGCTTTAGTGATGAGCCCAACGAGCGCGATTGCGCCGGCGATGATGAGAGGAGCTACAAATATGAAAATCGCAATCATCTCCACTGTACGATCCAAGGCCGAGCCGCGGTGGTGGTCGGCCTGACTCTGACTGCAGTTTAGACGCTGCGAGTCGGATGACCGCTCAATCCAAATCTCGAGGCGGGGGGGTGCTTGCGTGCGGATGAGATGGCGGCGAGCCCGGTTTGGGCGCGTCGAATTAGATAATAAATAGACCTGACCCCAATTGCTCTACGAAGGCCAAGGGGCCTGCTTCGCCGAGGCGGCTACGAAGGCCGTGGCGGGGCCCGGTTTCGGCGCGTCGAGTTGCGTAGGGAATGGAGCTGGGGTTGGGGGCGTTACATGCAACAGACGTCAAGAATACAGGTCTGACCCTGTTGACAGTAAGGTGTGAATGTCCGCACCGGCAAAGTTATAGATGTCGTAAGGCCCCGGGGTCGGCGACGCCGAACTCAAAGACAGCGTCAGCGCGGAAGCCGGCAACGAGCAGCCGACAACTCCTGTAAATAAGAAAGTGAAAAACTGGCGTTTGGAAATACGGAATAAAAGACTTCGCATAAAATTGAAAATGAACCGGTCTTCAGTATGGCGCGGAAACCTTCAGTGCCTTTCCGCTGTAAGGGATGATGGTATCGGGTTGTTCGACCGGCGCGATGCCCGCGCCGTGGCCGGGCGAAACCCACACGATGCGGAAGGTCCGTTCCTTCAACATGCCTGGGAACTTGCCCTCGCGCCTGCCGATTTCGAGGGTATGGCTGGCTTCGTTCCACTTCATCGGAATCGTTGCGCGAATGCCCTTCTCGTAGTTGTAATTGTTGCCCTCATCCTCGTAGAGGGTAAAAGTTCCATCGGCTCCGGGATAAACGCGCAGTTCAATCGGGTCCGCACTTTGCGCCGCGTATTCGATGGCCGGGCCATAGGGAATGATTGAGCCGGAGCGCACAAATAACGGCATGGTTTCAATCGGCGCAGCGGCTTCGATGCTCTGGCTGCCCGAATACGTTTTGCCCGTCCAGAAGTCGGTCCACGCCGCGCCCGCTGGAAGATAGACGCTGCGGTTCGTGGCGTTGGCATTGACGACCGGACACGCCATCAGCGCGGGACCGAAGAGGAATTGATCCGGGATGTTAAAGACGTTCGTATCCGCGCGGAAATCCATCACCAGCGGCCGCATCATGGTGTAGCCCACGCTTGTCACCTGCCACGACACCGAATAGGTATAAGGCAGCAGATGATAGCGCAGTTGGTCATAGGCAATCAGGATTTTCTGCGTGGCTTCGTCAAAGCGCCATATCTCCTTCGGCTGGCTCGTGCCGTGGACGCGGAACATCGGGCAGAACGCGCCGAATTGGAACCAGCGCGTAAACAGCTCGGCGTATTTCGGATCGGCCGGGTCACCGCCGAAAAAACCGCCGATGTCCGTGTTCCAATACGGGATGCCGCTCGCGACGAAGTTGAGTCCCGCGGGAATTTGTTTGGCGAACACGTCCCATTTGCCCGTCGTGTCGCCGGACCACGTCACGGCCGCGTTCCGCTGCTGTCCAGCGTAAGCCGAGCGGGTGAGGATGAACACGCGCTTGTCGGAAGATTCGGCGCGCTGGCCTTGATACACGCCGGTCGAGTGCATCAGCGGGTAGGCATTAAAAACTTTTGCACCGGGACCTGCGCCGGTCGTGAGATCGCGCATTTCGCCCCACTTGCCGCCGAGTTCCGCCTCGCTCGCGTCCATCCACCAGCCATCGAAGCCGCGGGTGAAGAGTTTTCCCGATAGAAATTTCCAGTAAAGGCGGCGGCCTTCCGGATTAAACGGATCATACCATTTGCCTTCGCCTTTCGGATATACGTTTGGGTAAACCGGCGGATAGGCCGCCCCGGCTTTTTCGAGTGCAGCCAGATTGGTCAAACCCAGATCGAAACGCGGCCAGACCGAGATGATGATGTGGGCGTTTTCGTCGTGAACCGTCTTCACCATGCCAGTCGGATCGGGATAGCGCTTCGGGTCGAACTGATGCGATCCCCAGCCGCCCGCAGGCCAGTACTGCCAGTCTTGAATGGTGCCATCCAACGGAATGTGCCGGCGGCGATATTCCGCAACGACGCCGAGCAATTCCTCCTGGGTGCGGTAACGCTCGCGGCATTGCCAGAAGCCCCAGGTCCATTTCGCAAACATCGGCACGGCGCCGGTCAGGTCGCGATACGCCGCAATGATCTTGTCGGGTTCGGGGCCGTAAATGAAGTAATAATCAATCGTGTCCGCCGCTTCCGAAGTCCATGAAAGCACGGACTTGTCCGTGGCCCCCGCATCCACGTCCGTCACCGCCGGATTGTCCCAAAGAACACCGTAACCGCGGCTGGACAGCAGCATCGGCACCGCCACGATGCGGTTCTCCTGCTGCAAATGAAGTTTGGCGCCGCGATAGTTCATCGGCGCGTCGGGATGCTGGCCCAGGCCGAAAATGGCTTCGTCGGGCGGAAGCGCAAATGCCTGTTCGCTGCGCAACGTGTCAATGCCGCCCACTTTTGCCGGCGTCAGCGTTTTCCCGCCGGAGCGGGCCTCTTCGAGCACCGGTTTTCCGGCCGGGTCGTAAAACCCGACGGCTCCGCTGGCGCGATCAACCCGAACCGTGAGTTCACCGGTCCGCAGGGATATTTCCTCCGCGGTTTCAGCCAGCTCCCAACGAGTGCGCACCGGTTGACTGATCACCGAAAGACTTTTGGTCTGCGGCAACGAATCGCCCGGCGCGTAAATGACCTCGACCACGCGCGGCGAGAAGACGCGCAGTTTCAGTGTGCCTGAAGCCAGCTTTAGCGTGACGCCGGCGGCGTCCTTGCGCACCGCAGAAACTAGCTCCGGCTCCGGATGCGCGGACGAGGCAATAAGACAGTTCACACCGAGTGCGAGAAGGCTGGATGCCATTTTCATGGTTTCTTTCGTTATCAAATGTTTTACCAGATATCGTGAGTCTGCGTGGTTGCGAGATCAATCCACGAAATTCTCGATTCCGTTTGTTTTTGTTTGATAAAAAGGCCGACCTGTCGGCATCACTGCCAGCCAGGCCGGCTCGCTCTTTGACCCAGTAATGATCGTCGTCAATCAGGTGATTCTCAGTCTGGTGGAACATAGGGCGAGCCTCAAGCATTGGAATCCGCACGATATCGAGAACTCGGATTCTTCGGCCATTTTCGTAACGCCGCTCCTCCTCCGAAATCTCATGCGTAGGCCGACCGCTGACTGGGCGAATCCAATCACCGAACCTACCCTCGCCGATCTCCTTGCCAGCGACGCAGCGACCAGATGGTGGCCTTCTGGAATTCGCCAAACACAGAATGGTCTTCTCGTAGCTCATGGCTGATAAACTACGTTGGGGTCATAGCTCCTTCTGATACGAGACCTATTTTCCATGCGGGTGATTAGGAGTCTACAGGTGGGTGGGCGAGCGGGCAAGCCGTTACGGTGCGTTCTTGGGTGGCCTGGTGGTGGCCCGCCAGAGGCGGAATCCAGGAGGGAACGACGGCAACCGGGCCGGTTGCCCTACAAATGTAGAGGGGCGCGTGTCGGTGTGTGGTTGCTTTTATACCACATGTGGTGTAATTTAAACCACGGAAGGAAGGGAGAGAATGATGAGGTTTGGCGAACTGGTGAAGGAATTGCGCATTGCGCAGAAGAAGACGTTGCGGCAGTTCTGTCTGGATCACGGGCATGACCCGAGCAATTGGAGCAAGGTGGAGCGGGGGGTGAGTCCGCCGCCGGGGGATGAGAAGACGCTGGCGCGATGGGCGAAGCAGTTGGGGGTGGAGGCCGGGACGGACGGGTGGCAGGAATTCATGGATCTCGCGTCGATGGCACGGGGTGAGATTCCGAAGGATGTGCTGAGCGATGAGGAGCTGCTGAAGAGATTGCCGGTGTTTTTCCGGTCGGTGAGAGGCGCGGAGTTAACGGAGACGCAATTGGATGAACTGATCAAGATGGTCAAAGAGGCTCATACGACGGGTGAGCGAAAGCGTAAGGTATAGGGAGAAGGCGGCGCTGTGGCAACCGGGCCGGTTGCCCCGCCAGAGGCGGGCGAGCCGACAATTCGGAGGGGGGCGTCCGCCTACGTTCGGACTTCGGCGCGACACGTCCGCTACGAGGGCCGTGGGGCGGGTTCTTGGGGTGAACGGGTGGGACGCACCGTTCTACTTTGGGGGCCGAACAGGCGGGACGCGTGTTCAACGAGGAGAGGCGAACGGGTGGGGGGCCGCCGGCCGAAAAGCAGGGATCTGTCAAGAACGAAAGTATCGTTGGACGATATTTTGTGGTGGGATCTGGTTGGTATTTGTGATAGGGTGACTGACAGTTCTTTGACAATCAGCGAGAGCGGAGAGCAAGAGAAAGAGCAGGGGGGGGCCATATAGTAAAACTGCGAAACGAAGCCACCGGTTTTTGTGGGGATGCGCCTGTGGATCATACAGAGCGGCAGATGGTTGCAGCGGACGGGATTGCTAAAAACGCGTTGGCTTCGTTTGGCTTCGTTTTGGGGTTTTTGGAGCCGGCAAATGGGCGTTGACGGGGGTGGAGGGATGGCTTACGATTCCGGAGGCGTTGCGGCAGTGACGGCATGTGCCCTTTCCGGCAGTTTTGCCCCGTAGTTGCGCTGAAGACGATAAGGAGAACGTGTATATGGCAATCAAAGTAGGCATCAATGGATTCGGGCGAATCGGGCGGCTGGTGTTTCGCGCGATTTGCGATCAGGGGTTGTTGGGCAAGGACATCGATGTGGTGGCGGTCAACGACATCGTGCCCGCCGACAACCTGGCGTACCTGCTGAAGTACGACTCAACGCAGGGACGATTTGCGGGGACGGTGTCGAGCGAGAAGTCGAATCCGTCGGCGGCGGACGACGACACGCTGGTGGTCAACGGCCACAAGATCAAGTGCCTGGCGGTGAAGGAAGGCCCGGCGGCGATGCCGTGGAAGGCGCTCGGCGTGGAGCTGGTGATCGAGTCGACGGGGTTGTTCACGGCGGCGGAGAAAGCCAAGGGCCATCTCGACGCGGGCGCGAAGAAAGTTCTCATTACGGCGCCGGCGAAGGGCGAGGACATCACGATCGTGCTCGGCGTGAACCACACCAAGTATGATCCGTCAAAGCATCACATTGTGTCCAACGCGAGCTGCACGACCAACTGTCTCGCGCCGGTGGTGCACGTGCTGTTGAAGGAAGGGCTCGGCGTCGAGGAAGGTCTGATGACGACCATTCACAGCTACACGGCGACGCAGAAGACCGTGGACGGCCCGTCGCGCAAGGATTGGAAGGGCGGACGCACGGCGGCGCAGAACATCATCCCGTCGACGACGGGCGCGGCGAAGGCCGTGGGGCTGGCGATTCCCGAAGTGAAAGGGAAGCTGACGGGCATGGCGTTTCGCGTGCCGACGCCGACGGTGAGCGTGGTGGATTTGACCGTGCGGACCGTGAAAGAGACCAGCTACAAGGACATCTGCGCGTTGATGAAGAAGGCGAGCGAGACGTATTTGAAGGGCATCCTCGCGTACACGGAGGACGAGGTGGTGTCGAGCGACTTCATTCACGATGCCAACTCCAGTATCTTCGATGCCGGCAGCGGGATTGAGTTGAACAAGCGGTTTTTCAAGTTGGTGAGCTGGTATGACAACGAGTGGGGCTACTCGAATCGTTGCGTCGACCTCATTCGCTATATGGCGAAGTAATCAACAGCGACAATCAAGCGGGGCCGGGCGTTCAGCGTAGGAATCCCCGGCCTCTTTATTTGCGTTTGTGTCTCCGGTGGGGTAAACTAGGGCTCGCTGCGTGAGACTGAATGCCATAGGTGTTGCACGTCATATCGTGCGCTTCCCCAGTTGTGCTGCGGTGGTCATTCTCTTTGTCGCGGCGTCTCCAGCGATTGGCCAGCGGCAAGTGTTGAGCGGCCACATTCCCGGGGCCGTTAGAAGGTTGAACTTGCAGCCGAGCGGCCGCTTGGACGCCACGAATCGCCTGCATCTGGCCATTGGCTTGCCCTTGCGCAATCCGGATGCGTTGAGTGCGTTGCTCAAGGCACTCGACGATCCGTTGAGCCCCCAGTACCGCCAGTACCTGACCCCGGAGCAATTCGCGGAGAGATTCGGGCCAACGGAGCGGGATTATCAGGCGGTCGTGGATTTCGCAAAGGCGAACGGGCTCCAGGTGAGCAAGGTGTTTCCCAATCGGGCGCTGGTGGATGTTGAGGGGACCGTGGGTGATGTCGAGAAGGTACTTCACGTAACACTGCGCACGTACAATCATCCGGCGGAAGGGCGCCCATTTTATGCCCCGGACACGGAGCCATCGCTCGACCTGACGACGCCGATCCTGCACATCGGTGGGCTGGACAATTACTCGATTCCGCACCCGAACCTCCGAGCCAGGCAGAGCGGGCTCACGCCCAATGCCACACCGAACGCCGGCTCTGGGCCGGGCAGTCTGTACATGGGCAATGATTTTCGCGCGGCGTATGTTCCGGGTACGACGCTGAACGGCTCCGGCCAAAATGTGGGGCTGTTACAATTCGATGGCTACACCAACAGCGATATTACGTATTACGAGAATCTGGCGGGGTTGCCGAGCGTCACGTTATCCAACTTCTTGATCGACGGAGCCAGCGGGGCGCCCAGCGGCAACGGGGGAGAAGTTGAAGTGTCACTGGACATCGAGATGGTCCTTTCCATGACATCGGGCGGAGTTTCCCGGGTGATTCTCTACATGGCGCCCAATCCCAGTCCCTGGGAAGACCTGATGCATCAGATGGCTGTGGACAATTCGTGCAAGCAAATCAGTTGCTCGTGGAGCGGCGGCGGTCCTGATCCGAACGCTGAGACCGCACTCGTGCAAATGCGGACGCAGGGCCAGTCCTTTTTCAATGCCACCGGCGATTCCGATGCATTCGTCGGAGCGATCTCGTTCCCGTCCGACAGCACCAATGTCACCGAGGTCGGCGGGACGACGCTGACAACGACCGGGCCGGGCGGCTCCTACGTATCCGAGACTGCCTGGAATCGGGGATATGATCCGCCCACGACCGGTTCCTGTCCGGCCAATGGGTCCACGCCCGGCGATTGCTACGTTGGTACCAGCGGCGGGATCAGCACGTACTACGGCATTCCCCTGTGGCAAGAGGCCGTCAGCATGGCGTCGAATCAGGGATCAACGACCATGCGCAACGTACCCGATGTGGCGCTGACCGCGGAGGATGTTTATGTTCGGGCGGATGGGCTTGACTACACGGTGGGCGGCACGAGTTGCGCGGCGCCATTGTGGGCCGGCTTCGTTGCGCTGGCCAACCAGCAGGCGACAGCCGCCGGACGTCCGACAGTCGGTTTCCTGAATCCGGCGATCTACAATATCGGCTTGGGACCAAGCTATGTCTCCTGCTTTCATGACATCACGACCGGGAACAACATCCATCCCAACAGCCCCAGTGCATTTTCGGCAGTGACCGGCTACGACCTGTGCACGGGCTGGGGCACGCCAAACGGCACCAACCTGATCAACGCTCTTCTCGGCCCGCCATTGGTCGTTGCGGGGTCAGTTGTCAGCGGCGGTAACGGCAATGGCGTCATTGATGCCGACGAATGCAACCACCTCAACCTGATCGTCCAGAATTTCAGCACGAGCGCCGCGATGACGATGAATGCCACGCTGGCGACGACGACACCGGGGGTCACCATCACCCAGCCCACGTCATCGTACCCGAACATTGGCCCCGGCGCCTTCGCCACCAACACGACGCCATTTCAGGTCAGCACGTCGCCTTCATTCGTCTGCGGCACGCCGGTCTCGTTGTCGTTGGCGTTGACGTATGCCGGCGGTTCCTCGACCGATTCATTCACGCTACCGACGTGCACATCGTGCCCATCCACGCAAGTGACCGATGGCCTCAGCAGGAGCAGTCCGGTCCAAACAGGACGACTGACACGAAACGGCACCGCCAGCGCCTGCAACGCCCCCAAATCCTGTCCGGGCTATTTCACGACCTCGGGTTCGTACGCCTACCACGCGTATTCTTTCACCAACTCCAGCAGCGGCACGGTTTGTGTCACCGTGACCCTTTCCACGTCATGCAGCGGGAGCGCCCTCATTTTTTCGGAGTCGTACCTTGGTGCTTTCAGTCCCGGCAGCCTCTGTTCGGGGTATCTGGCCGATCTCGGAAACAGCGCGACGGGCAGCGCCTCATATTCGTTCGACGTGCCGGCCAACACCAACTTCATCGTGGTTGTGAATGCCGTCAACACGAGCTCATATTGCTCCAGCTACACGCTGGCCGTCTCGGGGCTTCCGTGCTACGTGGACGGCGGCGGTCCGTGCAGTATCAGCCCGCCCGCCGCCAGTTTCACGGCCACACCCGTCAACGGAGCCGCGCCACTGAACGTCAGCTTCACCGACACCTCGACCGGCTCGCCCACCAATTGGGCCTGGAATTTCGGCGATGGCAATACGTCGACACTCGAGAATCCGTCACACGTCTATACGAACACGGGCAGTTACACCGTGCAATTGATCGCGTCCAATGCCGGCGGATCCGGCACGAACACACAGGCGATCGGCGTCTACGACCCCTACGCCTGGTGGGAGAACTTCTACTTCGGCAACACCAATAGCGCCAACGGCGCACCCGATGCCGATGCCGACGGCGCGGGCATGAGCAACACCAACAAGTTCCTGGCGGGGTTCAACCCCACCAACTCGGCGGCCTCTCTGTACATTCTCAATGTCGCCGTGACAAACACGACCGACATTCAAGTGACCTACCTCGGCGCAAACGGCGATTCGAGTTACCTGCCCGGGATCGCTTCCCGCACGAACGTCCTCGAGTTCACATCCGGCGCAGACGATGGCAGTTACTCGAACAATTTCGCCAGCACCGGCCAGACCAACATCCTCAGCGGCGGGACCGGCCTCGGAGTTGTCACCAACATGGTGGATTCCGGCGGCGCAACGAACATCCCCGCCCGCTATTACCGCATTCGCGTACTCGTTCCGTAATCGCCCGCGGCGTTGCTACTCCAGGGGTTCCGCGGACTACCGACTGCGTCATGGCAGGCTTGATAATGACGTCCGTGTGATAGTATACTGTCACGCAAGAGCGAATGTCCCGTGCGGGTCGCAGGCTCAAGCCGCATCGGAAGCACCAAGTGTCGGTTTATCGCGTCATGTTTTCGTTAGACATTCAATCCGACATCGCCACGCGTTTTGTTCGTAGCCGGCGGAACCGATCCATGAGACGGAGTCCAGCGCTCCTGATATTGGCTGCGGGCGTCAGCGCGGCATTATCAGCACGCGCCTCGACTGCGCCGGGGATAATCGAGCGCTACGGCCATCTGCCGCTGAGCTTTGAGGTCAACTCCGGCCAAACTGATGATCGCGCGGGCTTTGTTTCCCGCGGGCAGGGTTACACGCTTTACCTGACTCCCACTGAAGCGGTGCTCACGTTGTGCAAGGATGAAGGCCGGCCGCGTCCGGCGGAATTCCGCTACACCCGGTCCATGTCCCCGGCAAGCCCGGCAGCCGAACTGGTACGCATGAGGTTGCTCGGCGCGAATCCGCAGGCTCCGGCCGCGTCGATGGATCCGTTGCCCGGCAGGGTAAACTACTTTGTTGGCGATGATCCAACTGGTTGGAAGCTCGCCATCCCGCTGTACGGCCGCGCCGTTTTTCACCGCGTCTATCCTGGCGTGGACCTGACATACCACGGCCAGCAGGGCCAACTCGAATACGACTTCACCGTGGCGCCTGGAACTGATTCGCATGTCATCACCCTGGTATTCGATGGCTCGCGCGGGACACGTATCAACCCGGATGGCGAATTGGTGCTGCGCACCACCGGCGGCGAGGTGCGTTTCCGCGCGCCGCACGCTTACCAATTGCATGGCGGCCGGCAACAAGCGGTGGCCAGCCGCTACGTAATGATGGGCAACGATCGCGTCGGGTTCCGAGTGGCCTCGTATGACCGGCGCCGACCGTTGGTGATCGACCCGGTCTTGGTGTACTCGACCTATCTCGGGGGCAGCGGCTACTACGGTGACTATGGCAACGGCATCACGGTGGATTCCGCGGGCAACGCCTACATCATCGGCGGCACCGGGTCAGCCAATTTCCCGACGACCAATGCGTTTCAATCCGCGAAAGGCAACCCGAGTATTGCCGCCTTCGTCACCGAGCTCGGGCCCGGCGGCTCGAATTTGGTGTTCTCGACGTATCTCGGCGGCAACAACCGTGACTGCGGCACCGGCATCGCCGTGGATCCCACAGGCAACGTGTATGTCGCCGGGTGGACCTTGTCCACCAACTTTCCCACGCGAAATGCCGTCCAGCCAGCCATTGGTGGAGGAACGAACGCATTCGTGGCCAAGCTTGGCCCCGGCGGCTCGAATCTGATCTACTCCACCTTCCTCGGCGGCAACGGCGGCTACTTGAACGACTGGGCCAACGCGCTGGCGATCGATTCGGCGGGTAATGCCTACGTCACCGGGTCCACGACTTCGACCAACTTCCCGATACGAAACGCTTTCCAGTCGACTCTGGGCAGCGCGGCTGGCAACGCCTTTGTGACCAAGTTGGGGGGACCCGGCGGCTCGAATCTCGTGTATTCGACCTACCTCGGCGGTAACGGCATCAACGGCGACTTTGGTTACGGCATCGCGGTCGATGCCGACGGGAGCGCCTACATCGCGGGGCTCACCACGTCCACGAACTTCCCAACGCAGAATGCGTTCCAGTCGACTCTGAACAGCGCGGCCGGCAACGGCTTTGTCACGAAGCTGGGCGGGGCGGGCGGCTCGAATCTCGTGTACTCGACCTACCTCGGCGGCGACACCTATGAACAGGCCATGGCCGTCGCGGTGGATGCCGCCTCCAATGCCTACGTCACCGGCTGGACCAGGTCGACTAACTTCCCCACGCGGAATGCGTTCCAAACCGCTCTTGCCGGCGAGGAAAACGCCTTTGTGACGAAGTTCGAAGCAAGCGGCTCCAACCTGATCTACTCGACGTACCTGGGCGGCGCTGGCCGCGACGGCTGCTACGGCATCAGGGTGGATGCTGCCACCAACGCTTACGTCGTCGGGGACACGACCTCGGCCAACTTCCCGACCCGGAGTGCATTCCAGACCGCCCTCGCCGGTGAGGTGAACGCCTTCGTTACGGAGGTGGACGCCAGCGGATCCAACCTGGCGTATTCGACGTATCTCGGCGGCAACGGCGTTGACCAGGGTTTTGCCATCGCGATGGATGCGGCCGGGAATGCGTATGTCACGGGTGAGACGACCTCGAGCAATTTCCCGACGACCAATGCCTTCCAGGCCACCCTGCGCAGTTCCTCTGGCAACGCCTTCGTGACGAAAATCGGCGGGCTCGGCTCGGCACTGCGAATTGTGGGCATCACCATGGAAACAAACGACGTCCGCATCACATGGACGACAGCCGGAGGCGAAAGCTACACGCTGCAGACCAACGCTCCGTCGGCCAATGGCAGTTACTCCAATTTGTTCTCCGACCTCAGTGCCGTGATAACCGCGCCTGGCAGAGGCGTATCGACGACCAATTATATCGATATCGGCGGGGCAACCAACGGCCCCGCCCGCTATTACCGCGTCCGTGTGGCGACCCGCTGATCGCTTGCGCCGCCACCGGATTCCCCGGGGAAGTTGCAGGTCGCGAGGCCTGACGCGGCGCGCGCCTAAAGCTTTTCAACAACTTCTCTCGAGTTGACCACTTGCGTTTGTGGCCCCGCTCTGATAGTGTTTGATTCTTGCAAAGAGGTGCGCTGTTAGCTCAATTGGCAGAGCAAGTGACTCTTAATCACTAGGTTGTAGGTTCGATTCCTACACAGCGCACCAACATTTGCGCTTGTACGAGAGGGTGTTGCGCAAGACACGAGCGTGACGCCCTCTTTCATTTTTTTTGGCAATGATGGCCACGACCCGTTATCGATCCACCGGTAGTCACGCTTCCGCCCTGGTCGTCCGCAGATGGTGAGATGGTCACGGCAACGAGTCATCGTGCGCGGCCCTGTCGGGCGTTGACAGGTGTGGAACGAGCGATTAGCCTCGATGCTCCCATGCAACAAGAGTTGAGCATCTCGGTGGTCATCCCAGCCCGCAATGAAGAGGGCGGAGTTGGTCAGGTCGTTGGGGGCATTCCCGAGTTTGTGGATGAGGTGATCGTTGTCGATAACGAGTCCACCGACCGCACGGCGGAGATTGCGCGAAGCAGGGGAGCAACGGTTGTGGAGTCGCGGCGCGGCTACGGCTCGGCCTTGCGACGTGGGTTTGAGGCGGCGAAGAACGACGTCATTGTGGCGATGGACGCCGACGGAACGTATCCGGCAGAACAGATTGCCCGCCTCATCGACATCTTGCAGCGGGAAAATGCCGACTTCATCTCCTGTTCGCGATTCCCACTGACGGACAGGCATGCCATGAGCCGACGGAATGCTTTCGGCAATCAGGTGCTGACACTGCTGTTTGGCCTGATTTACGGGAAATGGCTCCGGGATTCGCAATCCGGGATGTGGATTTTCCGGCGCCGCATCCTGGCCTTGATGCACTTCGAAGGCACCACTTGGGAGTTCAGCAGTGAGATCAAGATCGAGGCTTGCACCAACCCTCACATTAAGTTCCTGGAAACGCACATCGATTACCGTCCGCGCATCGGGCGTTCACATTTCGACACGTGGGGCAAAGCCATCGCGGTCGGGATTCGCGATATCGGCTTTCTGGTGTCGCAGCGGTTCGTGAGACGGCGCGCGCGTCAACGCCGTGCGTACGAGCGGTATCTTGCGGCCAGGAGCACACCGGAGCAAGCCTCGGAGACGGCGCGATGATTCCGGTCATCGGCGGAGCCGGTCATACGTGTCTCGCGTCGAATCCGCGAGAGGCTGACGGGAGTAGACCCTTGCCAGCAACGACTTCCGCGATTATGCTGGGAGCCGCAGTGTATCGCGCGGAGTCGAATCGTATTGGCCCCTTGATCATCGTGTTGCAGATTCGGTTCCTCCACAGCGCACCAACTCCTGTCGCTGGTTGAAATTACGAACATGACAAATACACCCGCCGCTGACCTTTTGGACCAGGTGACCGTCATCGGCAGGATGTACAGTCATTTCACCGGCCGGGAATCCTCCCTGGGCGCGCGGCTGCTTCTCATCGTGGCCCTTGTTGCCTTCGCGCACGTGATCCTCAAAATCACCCGCTACGTCACCGAGTGGATCGTCAACAAGAGCCGGGCGCAGAAGAGTCCGCTCGGCTTCGTCACCCAGCAGCCGAAGTTCGTCACGTTTATCCGGCTCATCGCCAACAGCGTGACCTCCATCGTTTACTTCTTCGCGTTGGGACTCGTCCTGCAAGAATTCGGCGTCAATCTGACGGCCTATCTGGCCAGCGCGTCCATTGTCGGGTTGGCGATCAGCTTCGGCTCGCAGGGGATGGTCCAGGACATGGTCATTGGCCTGACGTTGATCTTCTCGGATACAATGGACGTCGGCGACATGGTGGAGATCCTCGGAAATGCCGCCGTCGTCGGCCGCGTCGAGGAAGTCGGGTTGCGCTTCACCAAGCTCGCCAATCTCTACAATCAAACCGTGTTCATCCCCAATCGCACCATCGCCAACGTCAGCCGATTCCCGCTCGGCGGCGTCCACGCCTATGCGGATGTTCAGGTGCCGCCGGGCGTCAAACCCGAGAAGGCCGTCGAGATTGTCGGGAACGTTGCCAGGGGAATGTGGCGGCAATTCGGCGCGATCATTCTCAGCGAGCCGGTCATCACCGAAGTCGAAACGACCGCGGGCGGCTGGGACTTCATGCGCGTCCAGTTCAAAATCTGGCCGGGCCAGGGCGCATTGATCGAGACCACGTTCCGTCAGCAAATCGTCAGTGTCATGAAGACGTTCCAGACAAGCTATGCCGATTGGCAGATTCCCGTGACGTACCGCGCTGCGACAGCGTCCAAAACACTGAAGCCACTCCCCAAGCCGCCCTCGGATAAACCGGCAGCTTGATGCGGCACCGGACGGTGTTTAACGACGTTTACCGCGCCGGCCCTTGTCCGAAACGGGGCTGGCCGCCGATTCGCGCTCAAGTGTCTCATACCGATGGATCACCTGTCGCACGAAGTTTCTCCGATCGCTATACGTGCCGGGAAAAAAGCTGCCCTTGAAACCGGCGATGACGACGTTGCGCAATTCGCGCGGCGTCATTTTCACTTTGTCGATGGCCAACAGCAGCTCCCGTGTGACGCTTGTGTTCGACATCAGCCGGTTGTCCGTGCAAATGGACACCGACAACTCGTGGTCGAGCATCTGGCGCAGCGGATGATGGGAGAGATCGCGCATCCGCGGCAGCGTCTGCGCGTTGCTGGTCAGACATACTTCGATCGTGATCCGCTGGCTGGCCACATACTCGGCCAGATACTGGCTGTACGCTTGCGGATCAGGAATGTTCGGGTTCTGGATCATGTCGTGCGCGAACAACCACGTCCCGTGCCCGATCCGGTTCGCATGGCACTTCGTAATCGCCTGGAAAATGGATTCCGGCCCGTACGCTTCGCCCGCGTGGACCGTCTTGCGAATGAAATGGGAGTGGGCGTACTGGAACGCCGCGCTGTGATCCTCCGCGGGATAGCCCGACTCCGCCCCGGCGAGATCAAACCCGACGATCGGCAGCCCCTTGTGGTGTGCCAGGTCGACGGCCGCACGTGCCAGCTCCATCGACGCCGCCGCAAACACCTGCTTGGGCGCCGCGTACGACATCACGTCGAACAACCGCCGGTAATACGGCGACATCGGCGGCGTAAAATACCGCAGCGCGCAGGTGATGATCCCGAAATGAAACGGCACGTCCGCGCCCGAAGCGACAGCCCGCAATTGGTTGTGCCGGCGCTGCGCGCGCTCCAGGCCGCGGCACACCGCCGTGACCACCTCTTTCATGCTCAGCTCGTCGTTGATGTGCAACTGCGGCGCGTAGCGCACTTCAATGTACCGGACACCTTCCGCGAGGTTGTCCTCCGCCAGTTCGAACGCGATCCGCTCCAGGCTCTCCGCGGTCTGCATCACCGCGCAGGTGTAGGCGAACCCCTTCAGGTAATCCGGCAGGCTCGCGTAATGGTCCTTGAACACCAGCCGCCGCAATCCGTCCTCGGTGTACGACGGCAGTTTCACCCGCATCTCCTTTGCGAGCTCGATCAATGTCGGGATTCGCAGGGAACCGTCCAGGTGCAGATGCAGATCGGTCTTGGGTATGGCCCGCACAAACACGGGCGAGATTCTCTCACTCACAGCGGGCGCCTCCCGTCACGCCAGGAACATTCGCGTTCTCACATTCGGTTGGTTTCATGCTTCATGTGCCTCAGTAATGAAAGCTGCTGTGCCCGATAAACTCCCGCAAGATCGACGTCGGCGGCACGAGATGGTCCGAAACGCTCAGGAAACTCGACAAAAATTGCTGCAGCCGCCGCGCCTCCGTGTATTGCGGGTGGTGCGGTTTGACCTCCGCCAGCAACGGTTCGACCAGCGGCTTGAGCACCGCCAGCTCGTAGTCCAGCGCCGAATTGAACGTCACGTCCACCGCCTGTTGGTACGGGAAAATCCACGTCCGCTCGCCCTGCCGCACGCCCGGCCACATCGTCAGCGTCTTCAGCGCCGAGTTTCCCCGGTAATTGTTGTCCCGCACCAGCCGCCGCACCAGCCGGTTGTCCGTTGTCGAGATGCGGTTGTTCGAGTCCAGGTTCAACTGCGTCAGCGCGCTGATGTAGATGCGCAGTTTGTGCTCCGGCGGCACCGATTGTGTCAGCCGCGGATTCAGCCCGTGAATGCCCTCGACGAGCACAATCTGGTCGGGCTCGATCCGCAGCTTCTCGCCGCGATATTCCCGGCACCCCCTCTCAAAATTAAACGTCGGCAGCTCGACCTCCTCGCCCTTGTCCAGCCGCATCAGGTGCTCGTTGAACAACGGCAGGTCCACCGTCTCGATGCTTTCGAAATCCGGCTTGCCGTCCGCGCCGCGCGGCGTGTGCTCGCGGTCAACGAAATAATTGTCCACCGAGATCGTCACGGGCCGCAGCCCGTCCACCCGCAACTGCACCGCCAGCCGTTTGGCAAACGTCGTCTTGCCCGACGACGAAGGCCCGGCGATCAGGCACCACTTGATCTTGCCCAGCCGCTCGTGGATGTGGTCGGCAATCTGCGCGATCTTCTTCTCGTGAAACGCCTCGGCGATCTTGATGAAATCGCCGATCTCCCGCGTCGCGATGATCTCATTCAGCCGCCCCACGGTGTTGACGCCCAGCACCCGCCCCCATTCCTTGTGCTCCCGAAAAATCTGGAACAGTTGCGGCTGCGGCTCGAACGGCGGCACCGTCTTCGGGTTCGCCTCATCGGGAATCTGCAGCACGAACCCCGGCGGATAGGGAATCAACTGAAACGCCCCCAGCACGCCCGTGTTCGATGCCAACGGACCATGCGACAAATCCGAGAAATTCTCGCACCACCACGTCTCGATCTTCGGCGGATTGCGGAACCGCAGCAGGTTGTATTTGTCCCACTGTTTCTCCTGCTCGAACCGCCGCACCGCTTCCGTGAACGCAATCTTGCGCATTTCAATCGGCACATCGCGGTCCACGGTTGCCCGCATCTTCTCGTCGATCTTCCGCAGTTGCTCCTCGCAAATGCCCGATTTGCCGTCCATCTCGAAGCTGCAAAAGACCCCCGCTCCCAACGAGTGCTCCACCGCAAAATGGGCGTCCGGGAAAAGCTCCTTCACCGTCTTCGCCAGGAGAAAACAGACCGACCGACGATAAATCTGAAACCCGTGCGGATCGGCCCGCGTCACCAGCGTGACCTCCGCGTCCGCCTCCAGCGGATACGTCAGCGACACGGCGTCGTTGTTGACCAGCGCCGCCACGTACTCCAACCCTTCCGGGGACTGGCATTGGGGAACGACCTCACGCACGGTCACGCCCGTCGGGCACGAAACTTCTGTCCCATCCACCAACGTCACCGTAATCATATTCAAATTGGCGTTCATCTCGGGCCCCTATGAAACCCGGGAGAGATTTCTGGATCGGCTTCCATCCATGGCGTTTCCATCTCCGGCACGAATCTTCTCTCTCCCGTTCAAATATCGAGTCCCCCTTTATACACAAATTTTCATTGACGAGAAATATCTTTTATATTCTGCGAATCTTCTCCGGCGGCGATCCAAAAACACGCCACAAATTTCCTCTTGTCCCGACCCGCCCCCTGGTTCTACGGTTTTGCTCCATGAGCGAGACCCCAAAATCGAATGCCAAACCGGCTCCCGTTCCACCGGCGGGACCCGCAAGTCCCGTGACCATGGTGAGCGAGATCTTTGGCGTCAACCGCGCCATCGCCATTGCTGTCGTCTCAGCCACCGTCATCCTGCTGATTGCCGCCGTCTGTTACGTCGTCAGATCCTCTCCGCCGACCACCATCGTCATCACCAGCGGCCCCGAAGGCAGCCTGTTCCAGACGAACGCCCTCAAGTACGTCGGCCTCCTGGCCCGGCACGGCGTCAAGGTGCAGGTGCTGCCGTCCGAAGGCGCGATGGAAAACCTCCAACGGCTCAGCGATCCGTCGTCCCGCGTCGATGTCGGTTTCGTCCTCGGCGGGATGACCAACGGCGCGTCCCGCAACCTGGTTTCGCTGGGCAGCATTTCCCATCAACCCCTGCTCATTTTCTATCGCGGCACACCCGTGGAAATCCTCTCGCAGTTCGCCGGCAAACAGCTCGCCGTCGGCCCGGTCGGCAGTGGCACGCGCGCGCTCGCGCTGACCCTTCTCCAGGCGAACGGCATTACGACCAAGGGGCCGACCACGTTCCTGGATTGGGAGGCCGGGCCGGCCGCCCAAGCGTTGCTCGATGGAAGAATCGATGCCGTGTTCCTGATGGGCGAAGCGGCTTCGCCCATGGTGCTCCGCGAGCTTCTCCGCGCGCCCGGCATCCAGTTGTACAGCTTCACCCAGGCCACGGCCTACACGCGCCGGTTCACGTACCTCAACGAGGTCACGCTGCCCCAGGGCGGGATCGATTTCGGCAGCAATCTGCCTCCGCGCGATGTCACGCTGATCGGGCCCAACGTCGAGCTCATCGCCCGCGACACTCTTCATCCCGCGTTGTCCGATCTCCTGCTCGAAGCCGCCCGCGAAATCCACGGTCGCGCCACCATTCTCCAGCAAAAGGGTGAGTTTCCCGCTCCCATCGAAAGTGATTTCCGCATCAGCGATGACGCCGCGCGGTTCTACAAATCCGGCCGCAAATTCTTCTACCGCTATCTGCCCTTCTGGCTGGCCAGCCTGACCAGCCGGATTCTCGTGGCGTTTGTTCCGATGCTCGTCATCGCGGTCCCGATCGTGCGCAGCATCCCGTCGTTCTACCGCTGGCGTATTCGCACCCAGATCTACCGCTGGTATCGCGCCCTGCTGGCGCTGGAAAAACGGCTGCTGACCGAGACCAACCCCGAAAGACACGCGCAACTCCTCCAGCGCCTCGAACATATCGAGAACGCCGTGAATAAAATGAAAGTCCCCGCCTATTTCGGCGACCAGTTCTACGGGCTCCGCGGCCACATCGATTACGTCCGCGGAATCGCCGATCGCTACGTCACGGAGAAGAAATCCGGTTCCTGACGATTCCTCGATTTCCGGACGCGGAGGTCGATTCTTCCGAATCGGCAGCGATTGTTGGATGCCGCCCGGAATTCGCTCACAACCATTCTAGCAACTGGCCGAGATTGTGAATCACCAGATCGGCTTTGATGGTCGACTCCGGAACCGGTTGCGGCGCGAACAGCACGGTGCGAAACCCGAAGTGCTGGGCCGGGGCCACGTCATTAACCAATGAGTTGCCGATCATCACGCAGTCATCCGGCATGATGCTGTATTCCGCGAGGGTTTTGACGGCCCGCTGCAAGGCGGTCGGATCGGGTTTTGCCACGCCGAGGTCGTACGAGAAAAACACCAACTGCGGATCGAACACGGACTCGTAGGTGCGGATCGCCCCCCGGCTCGCTTCGCCCAGCAACTCGGACAGTTCGATGGGCGTGTAGAATTGCCCGTTGGAAATGATCCCCTGGATGAAGCCGCGCCCTCTCAGCGTGGTCAGCACGTCGTACGCGCGAAACTGAAGCTCTTTCGGATTGGCCTGCCGCTCGAAGAACAGCGCCACCTCGCGGGCGAAATTTAACGTGGGCGTTTCTTCCGCTGCGAACTTTTCAAGGATCTTGAACCAGATCTCGTCCACGCGCACCTCGGGGTGAGGGATGCCCTCGGCAATCCGCATCTGGCGCTCGGCTTCGATGCCGCGCACGAACAGCTCGTGCAATTGCGTCGGCTCAGCATGGATGCCGAAGTTTTTCACCGTGCGGTCGAACGCCGCCTGCAACTCGGCTTCCCGGCGGAGCAGGGAATCCAGATCCCCGCGGCGCGCGGCGACGAGCGTGTCGTAGACGTCCCACAAAATGACCTTCGTATCGGCCATGCACCGCCCAGTTTACAATCGACCCGCACGAGTGCGAAGCACTTTGTGCGGCGGCGGGAGTGCCTACAGCGCGGCGCGTCTACCCGACAAAAATGGCTTCGTCGGTCCAGTCGTTGCGGAGGACACCCTTGTCCATGTTGACCATCGGCACGTAGTTGTGGAATACGCGGATGGGACTGAGCAGGCGCAGCGTGGAAATTTCTTCAATCGAATCGGGGCCGTGGTTCTTGCGCAGGGACGGGACGATTTTGCCCTGGACGTTCTCGATGATGTCGGCGTCGTTCTTGCCCTCGATGATCATCGCCAGGGTGACGCGCCCGTCCGTCTCGGCGATGTGCGATTCGTAAATCAGGTCGGTGAACACGGAGCGCACGTTCGGCTCGCTCTTGATCTCGTCGACGATCTGTTTGACGGTGATGCCGATGCGGAACTTGATGATGTAGAGATGCCGGGCGCCGAACGTGCCCGTGCCGGTCTCCTGCATGTCGATGGCCGCGAAGTAGTTGAGCAGACCTTCGTCTTCGAGGCGCTTGCGTTTGCGGCGCACGGTTGGCGTGGGAACACCTGTCATTTTGCTGATGTGATTGTCGCTCTGGCGGGGATTACGGATAAGCGCTTTGAGGATGGCCCGTTCCTGATCGTCGAACGTATGCATAGGCATTCAGTAGTTCACGAAAGCCGAAGATTTCGCTTGTTTTCGTTCACAACTATGCTACTTTCCGTTTAGAATTCAACATAAAAATGGTTTATGTGAACAATTCGATGCGGTAAGGGCGAACCAAGGTGTCTCAAGATGTGGCGACGAAATTCACAGCATGTGAGGTGTAGTTATCGACTGGCATCCGTTCGTGCTAGAATGAGGGCGGGTCCGATTTCTGTTAAGCGGCTCATTCAAAGAACGGAGGTCGTATGAAGATTGTGAAGCAACTGGCATTATTCCTCGAAAACAAACCGGGCACGTTATCGAAGGTTTGCAGCGCGCTGGCGGCGGCGAAGGTCAATATCTGCGCCATTTCGGTTTCGGATGCTGTGGATCATGCGGTGGTACGCATGGTGGTCGATGATTTCCATACGGCGTTGCACCTGCTCGGCGAGCATGGCGTGCTCGTGGTCGAGCGCGACGTGCTGATGCTGGAGGGACGAAACAAGCCGGGAGAACTGGCCGAGATCGCCGCCAAGCTCGCCAGAAACAAGGTCAACATCGAATACGCCTACAGCGCCACGCCGGTGAATGCCACCACCGGGGCAATGATTCTGCGGGTGGACAACCCGAAGAAGGCGGCGCAGATCCTGAAAGGGCATTGATCGGATCCGCCAGGAAAAAATTCGTTACCCCGAGCGACAATCACGTTGAAAAGATGTGGCAAACTTGCCATATAGCTGCGGATTCGCAGCGGGGTTGCAGGAAGCAGTCAATGAGCGACACACGCACACCATATGGTTGGCCGGAGAAGCAGGGATTGTATGATCCGCAATTCGAACATGACTCTTGCGGCGTCGGCTTTGTCGTCAATATCAAAGGCCGCAAATCCCACGAGATCGTTCGTCAAGCGGTGACGGTTCTCTTCAACCTGAGCCACCGCGGCGCGTGCGGGTGCGAAGCCAACACGGGCGACGGCGCCGGGATTTTGATGCAGGTGCCGCACGAGTTTCTCAAGCAAGAGTGCGCGAGGGAGAACATCCCATTGCCTTCCGCCGGCGAGTACGGCGTCGGCATGGTCTATCTGCCGCCGAACGACGCCGAGCGCTACAAATGCGAGAAATTGTTTGAGGAGATTGTGGCCAGCGAAGGGCACAAGCTGCTCGGCTGGCGGACGGTACCCACATCGAACGCGCCTCTCGGTGAAACCGCTCGGGCGTCGGAACCAGTTGTCCGGCAGGTATTTATCGGGTGCTCTCCGAAGATCAAAGACGACATGGCTTTCGAGCGCAAACTGTATGTCGTCCGCAAACTGGCCGAGCGGGGCATCCGCTACTCGGGCATCAAGGGCGGCAACCGGTTTTACATTTCGAGCCTGTCCTACAAGACCATCGCCTACAAAGGGATGCTCATGCCAGAGCAGGTCGACCCGTTCTATCCCGAACTGAGCGATCCCGCGCTCGAATCCGCGTTGGCGCTGGTCCACTCACGGTTCAGCACCAATACATTCCCGAGCTGGGACCGGGCGCATCCGTACCGCTACATCGCGCACAATGGCGAGATCAACACATTGCGCGGCAACATAAACTGGATGCACGCGCGCGAGTCGCTGTTGAAGACCGATCTGTTCGGCGACGACATGAAGAAGCTGCTGCCGATCATCAACGAGGACGGCAGCGATTCGGCCATGTTCGATAATTGCCTCGAGTTTCTCGTGCTGGGCGGCCGGTCGCTCCCGCACGCGATGATGATGATGATTCCCGAGCCGTGGTCGGGACACGAGAGCATGAGCGAGGAGAAGAAGGCGTTTTACGAGTATCACGGCTGTCTGATGGAGCCGTGGGACGGCCCTGCCTCGATTGCGTTTACCGACGGCATGAAGATCGGCGCCGTGCTCGACCGCAACGGGCTGCGTCCCTCGCGCTACTACGTGACGAAGGACGATCGGGTGATCATGGCGTCCGAGGTTGGCGTGCTCGATATACCGCCTGAAGGAGTATTGCAGAAGGGCCGCTTGCAGCCAGGACGGATGTTCCTCGTCGACACCGAGCTCGGCCGGATTGTCGCGGATGACGAGATCAAACAGAAGATCTCCACCGAGCGGCCCTATCGGCTCTGGTTGAAACAGAGCCTGGTGGACCTGGAGGATTTGCCCGAGCCGCCGCACGTGCACAAACCGGATCACGCAACGGTGCTGCTGCGGCAGCAGGCGTTCGGGTACACGTTCGAGGATCTGCGCTTCCTGTTGGCGCCCATGGCCCGTGATGCGGTGCAACCGCTCGGCTCCATGGGGACTGACACGCCATTGGCGGTGCTGTCGAACCGGCCACAGTTGTTGTACAACTATTTCAAGCAGTTGTTCGCGCAGGTCACCAACCCGCCGATCGATTGCATCCGCGAAGAAATCATCACGTCGACCTACACGACGATCGGGCCCGAGGGGAACCTGCTCGATCCGCGGCCGGAAAGCTGCCGCCAGATCCGGCTAAAAGGGCCGGTGCTCAGCAACGAGGAATTCGAGCGCCTGCGCCACATCGGCCGGGCCGGTTTCAAATCGATCACGCTGCCGATCCTGTTCAACGTGAACGAGGGAGGCGCGGGACTGGAGAGGACGCTGGACAATCTGTTTGCCAGGGCCGACAAGGCCATCGGCGAAGGCCATAACATCCTGATTCTGTCCGATCGCGGGGTCGATCACGATCACGCGGCGATTCCCGCATTATTGGCTGTGGCGGGCATGCATCATCATCTGATCCGCGAAGGCACCCGCACGCAGGTCGGGCTGGTGCTGGAATCGGGCGAGCCGCGAGAAGTTCATCATTTTGCGCTGTTGATCGGCTACGGTGCTGGGGCGATCAATCCGTATCTCGCCTTCGAGACGCTCGACGACATGATCCGCCAGGGCATCCTCAAAGACATGGACCACAAGAAGGCGGTCAAGAACTACCTGAAGGCGGTCACCAAGAGCGTCGTCAAAACCATGGCGAAGATGGGGATTTCGACGATCCAGAGCTATTGTGGCGCGCAGATTTTCGAAGCCATCGGTCTGAATCATTCCGTCGTCGACAGGTATTTCGCGGGGACCGCGTCGCAAATCGAGGGCGTGGGCATTGACGTCATCGCTGAGGAAGTCCGGCTGCGTCATCGGCATGCGTTCCCCGACCGGTCGGTCAACGGCGCGACATTGGATCCGGGCGGACTCTATCAATGGCGGGCCGACGGCGAATATCACCTGTTCAACCCCGAGACGATTCACAAATTGCAGGTGTCGACGCGCATCAACAATTACAAGGTTTTCAAGGAATACACGACGCTGGTCAACAACCAGGCGAAGGCCTTGTGCACACTGCGCGGGCTGTTCGAGTTCAAGTTCGCGCCGCACCCGACCCCGATCGAGGAGGTCGAATCGGTCGACAGCATCGTCAAACGATTCAAGACCGGCGCGATGAGCTACGGTTCGATCAGCAAGGAAGCGCACGAAGCGCTGGCCATCGCCATGAACCGCATCGGCGGCAAGAGCAACACCGGCGAAGGCGGCGAAGACCCGGAACGGTACAAGCCGCTGCCGAATGGTGACAGCAAGAACTCGGCGATCAAACAGGTCGCCAGCGGCCGGTTCGGCGTGACGAGTCAGTACCTCACGCAGGCCAAAGAACTGCAGATCAAGATGGCCCAGGGCGCCAAACCGGGTGAGGGCGGCGAACTACCCGGCGCCAAGGTGTATCCCTGGATCGCGAAAGTGCGTTACTCCACGCCGGGCGTCGGCCTGATTTCTCCGCCGCCGCACCATGATATTTATTCGATTGAGGACCTGGCCGAGTTGATCCATGACCTCAAGAACTCGAACGAGCAGGCCCGCATCAGCGTGAAGCTCGTCAGCGAAATCGGCGTCGGCACGGTCGCCGCGGGCGTGGCGAAAGCGCACGCGGATGTGGTGTTGATCAGCGGCCACGACGGCGGCACGGGCGCGTCGCCGCTATCGAGCATCAAACACGCGGGCACACCGTGGGAACTGGGTCTGGCCGAGACGCAGCAGACGCTCGTGTTGAACAATCTGCGCAGCCGCATCTACGTCGAGGTGGACGGACAGCTCAAGACCGGCCGCGACGTGGTGGTCGGCGCGCTGCTCGGTGCCGAGGAATTCGGATTCGCCACGGCGCCGCTGGTCACGCTGGGATGCATCATGATGCGCGTGTGCCATCTCAACACCTGCCCGGTCGGCGTGGCGACGCAGGACCCGCGGTTGCGCGCGAAATTCAGCGGCGACCCGCAATTTGTGGTCAATTTCATGCGGTTTATCGCGCAGGAAGCGCGCGAGCTGATGGCGCAACTGGGCTTTCGCACCATCGAGGAAATGGTCGGCCGCGTCGATCGCCTGGATGTCGGGAAGGCGGTCGGCCACTACAAGGCGCGCGGGCTCGATTTCTCGAAGGTGTTCCATCAGCCGAGCATGCCCGCGTACGTGGGCCGGCATCGGACGATGAGCCAGGACCACGGGTTGGAAGAATCGCTCGACAAGAGGATGCTGTTGAAGGTGTGCGAGCCGGCGCTGACCAGCCGCCAGAAAGTCCACGCCACGCTGCCAATCGCCAATACGAACCGCGTCGTCGGCACGATCACGGGCAGCGAGTTGACCCGCCGCTACGGGCCCGACGGCCTTCCCGAAGACACGATCAAACTGCACTTCAAAGGCAGCGCCGGGCAAAGCTTCGGCGCGTTCGTCCCGAAAGGGATGACGCTCACCCTGCAGGGCGACGCGAACGATTACCTCGGCAAAGGGCTCAGCGGCGGCAAGATCGTCGTCTACCCGCCGCGCGGGTCGACCTTTGTGCCCGAGGAGAACATCATCATCGGCAACGTCGCCTTTTACGGCGCGACCAGCGGCGAGGCCTACATCGGCGGCATGGCGGGCGAGCGGTTCTGCGTCCGCAACAGCGGTGTGTGCGCGGTTGTGGAAGCGGTGGGCGACCACGGCTGCGAGTACATGACCGGCGGGCGCGTCGTCGTGCTCGGCTCGACCGGCCGCAATTTCGCGGCGGGCATGAGTGGCGGGGTGGCCTACGTGCTCGATGTCGCCGGCGATTTCCCGAAGCGGTGCAACATGGCCATGGTCGGGCTGGAACAGCTCGCCGATCCCGAGGAAATCCAGGAGGTGCGGGCAATGATTCAGCGCCACGTCGAATACACCGACAGCGAGCGCGGCCGCAACATCCTCAATCTGTGGGATGAGATGGCGCCGAAGTTCGTCAAGGTCATGCCCAAGGATTACAAGCGCGTCATCGAGGCGACCAGCCGCGTCAAAGCCGCGGGCCTGAGCGGCGAAGAGGCGGTCATGGCCGCGTTCGAACAAAACGCTCACGATCTGGCACGGGTGGGGGGAAACTGATTATCAATCCGAAATCCGAAATCCGAATCCCGAACGGGATTCGAGCGCAGAAATCCAGCGGCGTTTCGCATTTCGCATTTCGCATTTTGTATTTGCGGTGGAGACATGGGTAAGCCAACTGGATTTTTGGAGATCAAACGCGAGTTGCCGGCGGACCGTTCACCGGCGCAACGCATTGCCGACTGGAAGGAATTCCACCTGCACATGCCGGTGGACAAACTCCAGCAACAGGGCGCGCGCTGCATGGATTGCGGGATCCCGTTCTGCCACACCGGCAAGCTCCTCAGTGGCATGGCGTCGGGCTGCCCGATCAACAACCTGATCCCCGAGTGGAACGATCTGGTCTATCGCGGCCTGTGGAAGGAAGCCCTCGCCCGGTTGCACAAGACGAACAATTTCCCCGAGTTCACCGGTCGCGTCTGCCCCGCGCCCTGCGAGGGCTCGTGCGTGCTGGGCATTAACGAACCGCCGGTCACGATCAAGAACATCGAATGCTCGATCGTCGATCGCGGTTGGGACGAAGGTTGGATCACGGCCGAACCGCCCAAAGCGCGGACCGGAAAAACGGTGGCCGTGATCGGCTCGGGCCCGGCGGGGCTGTGCGCGGCGGCGCAGTTGAACAAAGCGGGGCACACCGTGACGGTGTTCGAGCGGGCGGACCGGATCGGCGGGCTGCTGATGTACGGCATCCCGAACATGAAGCTCGACAAAAGCATCGTCCAGCGCCGCATCGACCTGCTGGCGAAGGAAGGCGTGCAATTCGTCGCCAATACCGAAGTCGGCGTCAATTATCCCGCGAAGAAGCTCCTGGAAGAATTCAACGCGACCGTGCTGTGCACCGGCGCGACCAAGCCGCGCGACCTGCTCATCGAAGGCCGCCAGCTTCCGGGCGTGCACTTCGCGGTGGAATTTCTCACGGCGAACACGAAGTGCCTGTTGGACGGCGCCCGCAACGGCAATTTCATTTCCGCCGAGGGCAAGGACGTGATGGTCATCGGCGGCGGCGACACGGGGACGGATTGCGTGGGCACGGCGATGCGGCACGGCTGCCAGAGCCTCATCCAACTGGAGATTCTGCCCAAGCCTCCGCTCGAACGGGCGCCGAACAATCCGTGGCCGGAATGGCCGAAGGTGTATCGGATGGATTACGGCCAGGAGGAGGCCGCGTCGGCGTTCGGCGACGACCCGCGCATATATTGCATGACGGCCCGGCGGTTTATCGGCGACGACCAGGGCCAGTTGAAGCAGGTCGAGATCGTCCAAATCGAGTGGCAGAAGGACGACAAGGGCCGGTTCGTTCCGAAGGAAGTCCCGGGAACGGCAAAGATCGTGACCTGCCAGCTAGCCCTGCTGGCCATGGGGTTCCTTGGTCCCGAAGATCAACTTCTGCAACAGATTGGCGTGGAACGGGATGACCGATCCAACATCAAAGCTCCCTACGAGAAGTACTCCACCAGCATCCCCGGCGTGTTCGCCGCAGGTGACTGTCGGCGGGGCCAGAGCCTGGTCGTTTGGGCGTTCAATGAAGGCCGCGGTGCCGCCCGCGAGTGCGACCGGTTCCTGATGGGGTACACGGATCTCTCATAATTGATAATATAGATTGATGACGATGTGTTTGGGCAGAGAAGTTGCTTGACATTTAAGGGTCGTTTCACGTAGGCTCAACATCGGTGTAATTGTATAGCGAGTGAAGGGAGAAACCTTGTTCAGGGCGAGCAGAGGAAAAGAGTCGCTACAACCGAGGAAGTGCGCACGCGAGTGTTGCGCATTTGTAGCATCTTGGCAAACGACTTGTAACGCGTCTCGGCCAATTTAACGTGTGTGGAGAGCTACTTAAGGGGAGAATTGTCATGAAAAGAATCTTCGTCGTCGCAGTCGTCATCGCGTGCTTGGGTGCCATTGCCCAGGCGCAAAACACAAATAACCCGTACGCGGTCTGCACGACCAATTCCGTCATGCTGACTCCCATCGCCAATGGGTTCGGTATCGGCGTGCTCGGCTATCCGATGCCGACCCCCGGCACGAACTTTTTCTCCGATAACGTCGATGGCGTGGCCTTGAGTGATGCCAACGCCATCAACGGCAGCACGCTGCAGTTCTTCGCGGCCGATGAGGACAACCAGAACGTGGCCGGTGGCGTCTACGCGTATAACGTCGTCGGCTTCCGGGTTCTCCAGTCGATCGCCAACCCCAATTCGATGACGGTGTACCGGAACTTTGTCGCCTGCATCCAGACCAACCGTGACGCGGCGGGCCCGGACTCGGGCGTTGGCGGCGAGCAAGCGGGAACCTTCGGCCTGGGCGGTGTCACCTCGAACGGGATGATCGTGGTTCGCACGGATGGATCCAGCCTTCCCAATTCGAGCGCTAGTCCGATGCTCGGGGAAGGCGTGCTGGCTTTCTCGGCGCTCACGCCTCCGGCGCCGGCGATCGTTACCAATGCTCTCGAGCCGATCGCCAACGGCGGCATTACGCTGGCCGTGGACTGGGAATCGGGTGACGTGCCGCAAGTCGGGGTAAACGGCTTGGTCGCGAAGAACAGCTTTGGCGCGTACAGTTATGTCTGCCGATCGGACATCTATTCGAACGCGTTGGCCGCGAATAACGCCGCTGAACTCTCGGCGTCCAACCCCATGAATGGCACCAACACCCAGTGCATCATCAGCGGCAACGGCACGGTCTCGGCCAGTTTGGTGACCGGGGTCTACAATTCCGCGTCGTGGAACACCCGTGGATGCATGGCGATCAACGAAACCGCCCACATGATGGCCACGTTCGTCAAGACCTCGCGCGACCTTACGACGGGCGGCGATGCGATAACCGGATTGGCGGTGATCAAGTACACCGATGCCGGCGGGCCGATTAATCCGACCAGTTTCCAGACGAATATCTTCGGCTATTCCAGCTCCGGCGTCTGGCCGACCGGCGGCATCAACACCAACGGCCAGTATTTCTTCAGCCGCACGACGTTCAACGGGCCGGCGCAGATTTCCATCAATGATTCCGGGGCGGTGGCGTTCGTGGTGAGCATTAACATTGATGGTGGCAGTAGTGGCAATGACGCCACCAATGGCACCCGCGCCGCGCAGGTGACGGGGATCATTTGTCAGCCGGCCGGCTCGTCGCAGTTCCTGAAAGTCGTCGACAACACCGACCCGACGTTGTTCCTCCAGGTGCCCGTGGCCTGCACGAACAAAAACCTGATCAGCCAACCCGCCATCGACGACTTCAACAACGTGTACTTCGAAGCGACGTACACGAACAACACGGCCTACTCCTGCGACCTGTTCCCGAGCAACGCCGTCTATGAAGCCGTCGCCAACGACCCGTACAATCCCACGTCGTGGACGACGAGGATCCTGCTGAGGCAAGGCGATCAGTTCATCGATCGGGTATCGGGCGACCTGGTGCAGGTTTACGCGCTTCCGTATGAGTCAGCTCCATCGGGCAGGACGACCTCGCAACGGTCGTTTGGGCCGAGTGCGATCAATCGATCCCAGTTGCCTGGGTATTCGCCTGCCAACACGGCGCCGGACAGCGCATTCGCGGTCGGCGGCATCCTGGTCCAGGCGACCCTGACCAACCTCACGCGGCAAATCCGCACGGACGCGCTGTTATACATTGCGCCGTACACCTGCGGGGCCTCGCCGCTGCCGTTCCAAATCACGTCGATTGCGCGCTCCGGCAATAATATCAACCTGGCCTACAACGCGCAGACCGGCACGAACGTGATCCAGGTCTCGACCGGCGCGGCCGCCGATGGCAGCTACCCCGGGACGTTCGTGGATTTGTTGACGAATATTGTCAGCGGTTGCCCGGCCAGCTTCCCCTATACCGATGTGGGCGGAGGGACCAATAAGCCGACCCGCTACTATCGAGTGAACTTGAGACAATGACCGGACAGCAGTGAGTTTGTCGCGACGCTTCGCCACTGCCCGAAAGCGCAGTGGCGAAGCTGTTTGGATGGCCGATTTATTCAGGGCCAGGAGTGAGAGGAGGGGAGGCATGTTTCGTCAGATGAGCATGTCCTCCGCGCGCGAGCGGCGCTCATGCGCCGTCAGACTTGGGGTGCATCTTGACACTGCCACTGATGGAAGGCGACTTTTGTAGCCGCGAAGCCGAGTCTTCGAGACGCGACCATGTCGTGCCAAGGTCGCAACTTTTCCGCGGCAAGAACACAACGCGAATGGGATTCGCGGCTACAATTCAGTGGCGGGGCTCAGATGCGCCGTCAGATTCGTGCGATGCAATTTCTTTCTGGACAGGATGTACCCTGTCTGGTAGCCTCTGATGACAAAACGAGGTTGAGAAATGGAGGTAGCGGTGAGCAAGATAAACCGCGGCACCGGGCGGACGGCAAATCCGTTGCGGGGCTTCACATTGATCGAACTGCTGGTCGTCATTGCCATCATCGGCATACTGGCCGCCATGCTGCTGCCGGCTCTGAACAAAGCACGGGAAAAAGCCAACGCCATTCATTGCGTCGGTAACCTGCATCAGTGGGGTTTGGCCCTCGGCATGTACTGCGATGACTGGAACGATTACATACCGGAGGAGGGGGGCAGCGCGCCGATCGACCAAAGCTACATGCTTAACAGTTGGTTCAACGTCTTGGCTCCGTACATTGGCTCGCCGCCACTGAAGGATTTGTACAACGCGACGCCTCCGAAGATTCCGCTCCCGGGCTCGAAGTCGATCTTTATCTGCCCGAGCGTGAGACAGGTACCCGACGGCTTTGGTACGGCAAGCAAGAGCAACCCGTACTTTGGCTATGAAATGAACCGGCTGTTGACCGGATCACTGGCTGCTTGCCCGGGGAGACTGCGCAAGCGGAGCGTCGTGACGTTCCCCAGCCAGACCGTCTTCATGTGCGACAGTGATAACAGCGTCAATCCCGCGTATTCGTTCACCGACGGCGGTTTCCTTTCCAAAGAGATACCACCCCGCCACTCGGGCGGAATGAACATGCTGTTTGTTGATCAGCATGTCCAATGGATCTCGCAGCAGATTTACTCTCCTTGGTCTTGTGGCGCAGGCAGTGACAACTCGGCAACTACCGAGTGGATAAAGGCCAGACCGATTTACTGGTACCCCTGCGGCATTGCCGGTCCCCTCTGCAATAAAGTGTGCCCGTAAGGCTGACGCCAGCCCCTTGGCCGGTCGTTGGTGATAGCGCTGGCCCGTCTCACGCAGCCATGAGCCGCAAATTGCGGGCCGGGTGCCCTCGCCCGGCGCGATTTCCATGCGCCAATCACTTCCGCGCCAGGAAATCGCGGATCGGCGTGCCGTCGATCCACAGGTTCTCGATGACCGGCGAGCCGTCGCGAATGCGGACGGTGATGTATGCGTCGTGTTGCGCAACGCGGGAATGCTCGCGGTAGGCTTTCTCCGCGGCGGGCGCGAGGCTTTCTTCCATGTAGAAGCGATCGAGCGGGACGTCCAGCCAGGCAGTCTGGCCGGAAATGTAGCTGACGCGGACGGCAAGGTACGGTTTGTCCACGGGCGGCGTGGCGCGCAGCTCGGTCAGGCGCGCAAAACCGTTTGTACCGGTCTCAATCAACGCGAAGACTTTCTGCCCGCGCTTCCACTCCACGCCTGCCGGCATCGGCAGCGAGTTCTGGTCGATCTGCAATCGGACATACCGACCGCGAAACGCGTCGTAGGGATCGACGGGCGCGGTGTGGAACTTGAAGACCTCGCCCGCAGCCAGCGTTTGCTCGTGGCTGACGATCATCCACGCGGGCACAGCCAGTTGCGCCAGTGCGACCACTGCGAAACAGCCAAATAAGAGTTTCAATGTTTTCATGCCACCGCTCCTTTCCGCCGGATCAACACGAGGTTCGTTGTGAGGAAGCCGATGCCGACCACGATGAACGCCAGGCCGCGAACGACAAAGCTCAGGTCACTGTCGAAGAACCGCAGGATAATCAGCGCCGAGAGCATCAGCATGCCCGAGTTGACCACGCCGAGGTGGTCCTCGCGCAGTCCGCGCCACAGGGTCCCCACCCCCAGGACGAACAGGAAGGCGTCGAACAGGAGCGCGGCGAGCAGTTCCCCCGTATCATTGTTCGCGGCGAGCCAGTAGGCAATCGCCGCGACGACCGGCAGCGCGCCGAACAGGGACCCGGCCAGCCGCCGGCGCGCCAGCGATTCGATCCACAGCGAGATTGCGACAGCCAGCCACGCGATGGCCACTGGCAATTCCGCCAGCGGGTAATCATGCCTGCCATACGCGATGGTCTCGTGCCAGGGCCATCTGCAGCTCAGCATGAGCGTCAGCGCAAACCCGCCCAGCGCGCCGATGGTTTGAAATGGGCGCTGCCGCCAGTGGGCGGCCTCGCTGAACCATTGTTCTCCGACCAGATACATTGCCGCCAGCACGCCGGCATAAATCACCGTCCACCAGTTGCTGAGCATGTCCGCCGCGCAAAAGCCGGTGCCGAAGCCCAGGCATACGGCCAGCGCCCAGCAGATCAGCGCAGCTCGCGGATCAAACCGGTTTCGGCGCGCGACGCGCCACAGGTACGGCAGGACGAGCGCGACGAGCAACCAGAACCAGAGCGGGTGTCCGCTGGTGAATTGCGCGTCGGCCGTCCACGCGGTGATCCCGACCAGGTACAACATCGCCGCCGCGCTCGCATCGAGCAGGTAGATCACGGGCAGGGCGAGCAGCGTCCACGTCAGCATGAACGCGCCGAAATCGCCGGAGATGTTGTAGGTCTGGGCGATCAGCGAGATGGTCGCGCCGATGGCCAGCGTCAATGCGATGCCGGCACCCTCGCGCCAGGCGGTGCTGTCGCGACGCTTCCACAGCACCCAGGCGGCGATCGCCTGCGCGCAGACGAGCGGGGCGAATGAGAGCACCGTCCGCACCGCGCGGGACAGGTCGTCCCAATTGTGCGCCAGCAGCAAAATGATGCCGCTGCCGACCAGCGCCGCGCCGAGAATGCTGAAGGCGACCAGGGCGCGATTGCGTCCGCGCGCGCCGCCGGCGGATTCGCCATAATATTGACGCAGGCGCTCGGCGGTTTCGGCTGGCAGCACCCCTTTGCCGACCAATTCAGGCAATTCTTCCAGCAGCCATCGCACTTGCTTGTGACTCATGGGCGATTCTCCTTTCGCGCTTCGTTGCGGAGTTCGTGTTCACAATCGCATCCCGCTGACCCCGGCCAGTTGCAGCGCCGTGAGCGTGTAGCTGTCGCGTGCGGCGGACCGGGCCGGATTCCGACCGATGATTTTTTCCCGTCTGTTGTCGTAGCGATAGGTCAGGTTCAATTTTAGGCTGAGAACGGCCGGTAGCCAGCCAATTGCGAAGACAGCGCGGAGGAAGCGCAGCAGGATCCGGTCGAGCCGGTAGAACTGCGCGTACAGCCAATCGGCGCCGTCCTGCAGTTCTTGCGCGGTCATGCGGGCGGGACGAAACACGACGTGGCGGAAATCGTAGTGGCTCCAATCGCGGTCGGTCACGCGGCCGGCGGTGTCCATGTCGGCGAACAGCGGTGTGCCGGGCAGCGGCGTGAGAATATTCAGTTGCAGCGAGTCGATGCGGGCGCGGTCGAGGAACTTCAGTGTCTGCTCGAACACGCTCACGTCGTCCTTGTCCATGCCGACGATGATGCCCGCGATGACGCCGATGCCGGCGCGGCGGATGCGGGCGAGTTTTTGCTGGTAATGCGCGCTGTCATTGAACGCTTTGCCGACCGCGGCGAGATTCTGGGCATTGGTTGATTCGATCCCGATGAACAGGCCGCGGCAGCCCGCGCGATGCGCCAGCCGCAGCAGCTCGGGGTCGTCGGCGATCTCGATCGAGCACTGGCTGACCCAGCGTTTGCGCGGCGGCGCCATCGCGCGGAACAGCTCCGCCGCGTAGCGCCGGTCCGAGATGATGTTGTCGTCGACGAACATAAAATGGCGGGGAACATCGCGCAGCTCGGCCAGCACATCGGCCAGGGGGCGCTGACGATATTTGCGCTGATGGAACGTGGTGATCGAGCAATAGCGGCAGCCGTGGGGACAGCCGCGCCCGGTCTGGACGGCGTGCAACGTGACGTAATCGCGGGCGTGGGCGGCGAGCAGGTCGCGGCGCGGGACGGGCGTGCGCAATTCCGCCGAGTGATCCATGTGGCAATACAGTTTCTGGAGGCGATGCGCTTCGATGTCCTGCAGGAGTTGCGGCCAGGCGCCTTCGGCATCGCCGACGACCACTGCATCGAAATGCTGGACGACCTCCGGCGTGTACAGCGTCGCGTGATACCCGCCCGCGACGACGATTTTTCCGCGGGCCCGGAATTCCCGCGCAATCTCGTACGCCCGCGGCGCCAGCGCGGTCATGAACGTCACGCCCACCACGTCCGCATCCGCGTCGAAATCCAGCGCCTCGACGTTCTCGTCAACAATGCGTACCGGGCATTCCCGAGGCGTCAACGCCGCGACCGCTGTGAGGGGCAACACACTGAACCGCAGCATCGCGCGGTCGGTCACGGCGGGCCGCTCGCGCGTCACCCGCACCGATTCAGCGGCTGGCAATATGAGGAGGATTTTCATGGCTCCCTCAAAATTGGTGGGGCGGGCAGCCAGCCCGCCCCGGTTCGGCTGACGCGGTTGTACCACTGGAACAACACCCCTTTTTTGTTGTTGTTTGTGCCGCGCCAGCCAGATTGTGAGTTGCGCACGCATGTTCTCACCCGATCGACGGCAGGACGCTGAACCGCAGCATCGCCCGGTCCTTCACCGCTGGCCGCTCGCACGTGTTTAGCGGCTGGTAATATGAGCAGGATTCTCATGTTGTTCTCGTTTTGAGGCCATCGCTGGCTGCGCTTCTATTGCGGGATTCCGCGTAAATGCTTGTCCATGGAAAAGGTCGGCTGGCTTGTAGATGTCGGAGCGCTGTTATCGGATGCGCGGAACCAACCCGCATCCGTCGGCAGGAGAGCCGTGTCAAACACGAAAGAGAGCGGAAGGTCGGCGCAGCCGTAGGGAGCCGCTATGGGCCAAGCGATTGTTGCTTTCGGCCTAGAGACCGGCAACGTGATTAGAACGCAATCTGTCCATACTCCAGGATACACCTTTGGGATCTTGGAATTGCCCGTGAGATCAAATATCGCTGCACCGCGCGTTGCCATACTACTACACCCAGTGGCAAGCACCGCGCCGATCAATGCAACCGTCAGTGGCCAATGCGTTATTCTCATGTTTCAATCCCTCCGCGTGTTGAACGATCCCAGTGGCCAGAGCACGATGGCGGCGCCGGCGAAGGCGAGCGCTGTCAGGAAGATCGCCGGGTCGTAGAGTCGGTCGCGCCAGTTCGTCGGTCCACCCATGATGGGGAGAGCGATGAACGCGACGGCGGCGACCGCTGCCAGGCAACTCGGGATCATTTTCAGTGTTTTCATATTCGCCTCTGGGAAAGGCCTTATGCGCATGGCGTGCCAGGGAAGAGGGAAAGTAGTAAGTAGCTAGGAGTTAGTAGTTTGGGAGAACTACAGACAGGTGAATTGGGATTCCGCTATACATTTTATGTATGCATGATGTACACTGGATGTATGGAATCGAAGACGCTACCGCCGGCCAATCGCGAGTTTCTGAGAATTGTTTCCGCGGCGTCGTACATCAATCCGTTCACCGCCGAATACGAGGAACAGCAGCGTCGAATCGCCAACTGCGACGCGTCGGTCCCGTACGCGGAACAGATTAAGCTGACGGTCGAACGCTGGAATGAACAGCTCCACCAACTTCACGTGGCCGGCGTGACGACCCTCAAACAGGTCGCGGGCGAAGATCGGGAGCTGTTGCGGTACGCGTTCCTGTACGAGATCTATCACCGGTTCCTGTCAGCGTTCGATGAACTCATTGCCGATCAGATTGCCGCGGGCGACCGGTCGGTTCCGGTGCCGTTCGCGAGCAAGGCGCTGGCGCTGTTCACCCGGCGCGGATTCGATGGCGCGGAGGCCCGGCGGTACTTCGCGATCTTCTACCAAATCCGTCGCGCATACTTCTTCATCGACCACGGCCTGATCGGGACCAGTCCGTGCATGCGGCAACTCCGGCTGCATCTGTGGAACAACGTGTTCACGCACGACATCCGCTGGTACGAACGGCACCTGTGGAATCGGATGGAGGATTTCTCGACGATGCTGCTCGGCGAGACGGGCACGGGCAAGGGGACCGCGGCGGCGGCGATCGGACGCTCGGGCTTCATCCCGTTCGATGACCGGAAGGACTGTTTCGCAGAAAGCTTCATGCGCAGCTTCGTGTCGATCAACCTCTCACAGTTCCCCGAAACGTTGATCGAGTCGGAATTGTTCGGACACAAGAAAGGCGCGTTCACGGGCGCGGTCGATGATCATGCGGGCGTGTTTGCGCGGTGCAGTCCGCACGGCGCGATTTTTCTCGACGAGATCGGCGATGCATCAATTCCCACGCAAATCAAGCTGCTGCAAGTGCTTCAGGAGCGGACGTTCTCGCCCGTCGGCAGCCATGAGAAACTGCGGTTCCGCGGCCGGGTGATTGCCGCGACCAACAAACCACTCGATCAACTCCGCGCCAGCGGCCAGTTCCGGGACGATTTTTATTACCGGCTCTGCTCGGACGTGATCACCGTGCCGCCGTTGCGTCAGCGCATCACGGAAGACACGCGCGAACTCGACGACCTGGTCACGCATCTTGTTCTGCGGCTCACCGGCGAACCGTCGAAGGAAGCGGTTCAACTCGTACATGAAGTAATCGACAACGTGCTTGGGAGAAATTATCCGTGGCCGGGGAACGTGCGCGAACTGGAGCAAGCCGTCCGCCGGATTCTGCTGACCAAACACTACGAAGGCGACCACAAGTCGGTCGCGCCGGATTTGCAATCGCGATTGCGGGATGGAATCGAGCGCGGCTCACTCGACGCTGACACCCTGCTCTCCGGTTATTGCCAGTTGCTCTACGGCCGTCACGGCACGTACGAGGAGGTCGCCCGCCGCACGAAGCTGGACCGGCGGACGGTGAAGGCGTATCTGGAGAAGCGAGCGCGAGACACCGGCTTGGTCGCGCAGTGATCAGGTCAATACTCGACCTCCGTGGGGGAACCTGTCTCGTCGTAAACCCGCACGACAATCTGTCCGTCGCGCTTCTCGACCGTGAAGTTGCCCGGGGAAGATTCGACTTCCAATTCACCTCCCATGAGTGAATTGAGGGGATGCGGCTGGTCCTTGGGGCGCGGCATATGATCAAGAATCTCTTTCGCAATGGTGGGCGCGTCCTTTTGACGAAGATCAGCCGGCGTTTGCTCAATGGCAAACTCGATGTAAGAGTGAAGGAGATTAGAAACAAGGTGGTGCATCCTGAGCCCATACCGGGAGATTTGAGTATCCGCCTTGGGGAGTTTGGGCAGGCAGACGTACGTGAGCGCCGCGGCGAACGACGATGCGAATAGCAGGCGAAAGAACGTCTCGGACAGGTTGCCGCGGCGGCCGCCCGCGTAGAGAAACAGTCTGCCGATGAGCGGGACGCTCAGCGTCGAGATGAATACGATCCAAGCAATATAACCCGCCCCGGTCGTAGTGTAGAGGTGTTGCTGATACGGGGTGAAGTCGACCCAGCGGACTGACAGGTCTGCTATTTGTTGGCGGGAGTCGATGCGCCCCGACAACTTCGTGAGAACACAGCCGTCCCATAACAATGGAGTGAGCTCAGTGTGCCCGATCTCAGTCCCGGTTTCCCCAGCTTCGAATACCGGGGTTCCATGCCATGCCCCGTTCGAGAGACGTTGACAGAAGTCGGTCGTCAACCCGTTCACGGCAGCACGGGTCTGGCCAACGACGAACAACTCCAACAGTGGCTTTCCACCGGCCAGCGTTGTCAGTTGCCACGGGTAAACTGCCTCCGATGACGGGAAGACCAGTTTGATGGGATGGGGCGTGTTCAGCCCGGGTTCGGCCCGTGTGAGCTTGATTGCCACGAATTTCCAGCCGCGCCGCACGTAGTCGGCGACGACCGGCTCGGCGGCGGCGGGCAGTGGGGTGAAACCGTTTTTCGTCAGCCAGCCGTTCAAGTCTTTATTCCCCCCGACAGTGAGCACGGAAATGTCGTACGCGCCGACCGTGGCGGTTTTGTCCACGCGCACGCTGGAAACGCTGGCCGCAGTCTGCGCTGTGCCCAGCGCCGGGAGCATCATGCTGGCTAACACCACGAAGATAAAAGTGATTATGAGGAAAGGGGTGAGCCATGACCGATTGAAGGCGAGAATGGTTGCCAGCAACAAGCCCCACACGATTACGATGGTCAGCATATGAGCGAGCGGCCGCAGATCGTGGGTGAGGCGCGGTTGAATGCAAAAGGCCAGCGTTTTCAGCGCGCCGGGATCGGCCTTGGCGATTTCGGTGGGTACGGACGGCAGCGGAATCAGCCAGCCGAGACGCTGAGCATCGGAATCGAGCGCCGAGGCGATCAGCAAGGTTTCCGTGCCGTTTTCCCATGACAACAGCGCTCGCTGTGAGGGAATTCTGGGTAGCTTCTGGATCGCGTTCTCAGCCACATAGCCGCCGTCAGCGAATGCCGTAGTGGTGCCGGCATGGAGCAACAGGCAGGCGAACGCAATGCCAACGGCGGATTCCTTCAGCTTCCTCACAAGCGTATTCATTGGAATCGCTCTCCTGATGGCCTCTCGGCCACGAATCCTTTCGAGATACGTGAGTTAGACAATTACCACAGGGCGGGGTTCCGTAGAAAGGGTGAAAATCTCGAAATGGGATGGCGGAAGGGGAACGGAAAGTGGATGCGCTGGAGACAGCGCACGCTACAGCGATGCAGGCGACACGCGGGCAACGTGGGTACGTCTACGCCGATCTTGCGATTGAAGCGGAGGGCGCGCAGCGGCGCTTTTATCGGGTTTAGTATTGACCACGCTATCGTCTTGAGATATGATGCGGCGTTTGTTGGATGTTCTTTGACATAGAAATGGGGCAGAGGAGTATCAGCATACGGCAAAGCGGCGACTCCGAACACGACTCGCGAGCGGGCAAGTCGCCGCAGTCCAAAGGGGGGTTCCGAAAAAAAAGTACAGAAATACGAAACGAACCCAGAAAGTGGAGGGGGGCGATTTTCGCAAGGCACGTGTTGTAAGGGGGTTATGGAAATCGAGTGTCGGATTTCTTTACACCTCGAAGCGAAAAACGAACCCAGAACGAACCCAGAAATGGGTCGAACGAACCGACGAATTGCGAAAAGGAACCCAAGGTTTGGGTTCGTTTTTTGTGGGAGTTTCTCCTCACCTGTCGCCGCGGACGGCAGCGGGGCCGGCCTCGCGTGGCTAGTACAACGTCACACTTGATTGGAAGAGTTGCATGAAACGAACCCTCACCCTGACCCTTTGCCGCAAACGACAGCGGCGTCTCGCGGACTCGGCTCCCCTTACACGGCAAGGGAGAGGGGATTCTCCTCGCACCCGTCGCTTGGGCGGAGAGGGGATGTTTCTCGCCGCGGACGGCTCGGCGAGCCGTCCCGACCAACGACCGAGCGAATGAAGCGTGTTCAACCCGGCGAACGGGCCGGGATGCGCGTACGGCAAAGCGGCGACGAGTCGCCACTCCAAAACGGGGAGACGCTACCCGATCTTCTGTTTGAAGCGGAGGGCGCAGACGGAGAAGAGGGCGGCGCCCATGGCGGCGAGGATGAGCAGGTGGCGCCAGAATTCCATAAACCCCGCGCCGCGAAGGATGATGGCCCGCATCAGTTCGATGAAGTAGGTCGCGGGCAGGACGGTGCTGATCGCGTAGAAGATCCACGGCATCGTCTCGCGCGGGAAAATGTAGCCTGAGAAAAAAATCGAGGGCAACATGATGGCCAGGGTCGCCTGCAGAGCTTCGTTCTGGGTCCTGGCCTTGGTGGACGCGAGCAAGCCGAGACTGATCAGCGCGAAGATGTAGAGAAATGCCGACAGGAACAACATCGGCAGGCTGCCCTGGATCGGCACGAAGAACACCCAGCGCAGGATCGCGAACAGGAACAGCGCCATCGTCATCGAGATGCACAGATACGGCACGAGCTTGCCGAGCATCATTCCCCAGCGCGACATCGGGCTGACGAACAGGTTCTCGAGCGTCCCGCGTTCGCGTTCGCGCACGATCGACATCGCGGCGGCAAACACGGTGGCCATTTGCAGCGCGGTACCGATCACGCCCGGCACGAAGAAATTCGGGGCGCGCATCGAGGGATTGTAAAGGACCTGCGGGCGAATCTCGACGGGCAGCTCGCGGCGGTTGGTTTCGCCGAGGAGAATCTCGATTGATTGGTGGAGGGCCACGCCCAGCGCGGTGTTCAGCGCCTGGAGGGCGATGGTCGAGCTCGAGCCGTCGATCAGGACCTGCACGTCGGCCTTCACGCCGGCGCGGATTTTGCGGGTGAAATCAGGCGGAATATCGAGTCCCACGTAGGCCTTTCCCTGGCGCACCATGGCTTCGAGTTCGGCGAGGCTGTCGACTTCCTTCACGACGCGAAACGTCTGCGTGTTGACGAAGGCATCGATGAGCTGGCGGCTGGTGGCGGTGCGGTCCTCGTTGTACACGACCATCGACATGTGTTTCACGTCGTTGTCGAGGGCGAACCCGAACGCGATGATCTGCAGCAGCGGCGGGAAAAACATGAAGAACAACGTGGTGCGGTCGCGGATGATGGTGATGAATTCCTTGTAGAGGATCGCGCGGAAGCCGCGGAGGAATTTGGGCGTGCGCAACGTCATGACGCGGCCCCCGCGTGTTGGTGCGTCAGCGCGACGAACACGTCCTCGAGCGACGGCGCGATGGTGCGGATGTCGACCTTGCGGATGCCGACCGCCCGCAGCGTTTCGTGGATGGAGTCCTCGGGCAACGCCTGCTCGACGAGCACGTGCATGGTTTGGCCGAACACGGTCGCGGCGCGGACGCCGTCGACCGGACGGATCGCCCGCAGGCCGAGCGTGACGTGATCGCAACCGATCTCGAGACGGCGTGTGCCCGGCGGATTCACCGCGGGCAAGGTCTTCAGCTCGTACGGCGCGCCGCAGACGATCAGTTTGGACATGTAGATGTAACCGACGTGTGAACAGCGTTCGGCTTCATCCATATAATGAGTGGTCACAAACAGCGTCATGCCCGTGCTGGACAATTCGAAGAGCAGGTCCCACAGCTCGCGCCGCGCGACGGGGTCGATGCCGGCCGTGGGCTCGTCGAGGAACAGGACGCTGGGTTTATGGACGAGCGCGCAGGCCATGGCCAGGCGCTGTTTCCAGCCGCCCGAGAGCAGGGCGGCGCGGCGGTCGACGTACGGCTCGAGACGCGCGAGAGAAACCAATTCGTCCCGGCGCGATTTGGCGGCGGCGCCGTGGATGTCGTAGAGCTGCGCGTAGAACAACAGGTTCTCATTCACGGTCAGCTCGTCGTACAGCGAGAACTTCTGCGACATGTAGCCGAGCTGGCCCTTGATGGCGTCGGCTTCGGCGGAGACATCGTGGCCGGCGATACGCCCGATGCCGTCGCTGGGTTCGAGAATGCCGCAGAGCATGCGGATGACGGTGGACTTGCCGGAGCCATTCGGTCCGAGGAAGCCGAAGATCGAGCGGCGCTGCACGGAGAAGCTGACGTGATCGACGGCGGTGAAATCGCCGAACCTCTTGGTGAGGTTGTCACATTGGATCATGACTTCCTGGGGCATGGCGGATCACTTCGGGATTGGCGGGACATTCGGGAACGACACGTCCGCCGACATGCCCGCGCGGAGTTTGCCGGTGTCGCTCGGGAGACGGACTTTTACGCCGAAGACCTGGCGGACGCGATCCTCGACGGTTTGAACATTGCGCGGGGTGAACTCGGCGGCGCGATTGATCTGTTCGACCGCGCCGGTGAATTCCTCGCCGGACGAATCCGTGTGTACCTGCACGGTCTGGCCGAGTTGGATCAGGCCGAGCCACGGCTCGGGGACATACACACGGACCCACAGATGCTGTGGGTAGAGGAGCGTGGCCACTTCATGGTTGGCGCCGAGCACGTCGCCCAGCTTGACGCTGAGAGTTTCCATCACGCAGATGTCGGGCGCGGCGATCCGCATCTCGGCCAGTTGCGCGTCGATCTCGGCCAGTTGAGCCCTGGTCTGCGCGATGCGCTCGGGGCGCGTGCCTTCGGCGAGGAGATCGTAGCGCCGCTTGGCGGCATCGGCACTTTCCTGCAGGCTGTGTTCGCGGCTGACGGCGTCGTCGAGGTCGGTGGGCGAATTGACGTTCTGCCGGTACAACTCGCGTTGTCGTTTCGCCTCGGCCATGGCGAAATCGAGTTGGGCGTTGAGCGATTCCCAATCGTGTTTGGCGGCATCGATTTCCGCGGGACGGGGACCGTGCACCATCTCATCGAGCAGGGCCGCGGTGTAATCGCGCCGCGCACGGAGTTCGGCGGCGTCGAGTTCCACGATGGGCTGACCATTGGTCAGCGTGTCACCCTCCTGGGCGTCGATCTTTTCCACGCGTCCACCGTAACGCGAGGCGACATGGGCTTCGTCGACCTCGACGGTGCCGGAGACGGAACGGGTGCCGTTCGAGCGTCGCGACAGCAGCCAGGTTGCCGCCACGATCAACGCCAGAATCGGTATCGCATTCCAAATCGCTGGTCTTCGTATTGCCACTGTTGTCTCCGTCATCAGGTGGCCAACGTGCGCCATGCAAACAAGTTAGTGATGGTTAGCACTCACCGTGCCGAAGCGCGATTTGGGAGGGATTCCACTGTCTTTCAGACGGCGATACGTCTTGTCCGCGCGGCGCGCCGTCCGGATGTACAAAATCGTCACAGGACGGATGGGCCATCGGTGGCGGTTCTCGTTGACGCGGACGTCGGCAGCCCGCACAATTTGGGCATGCCGGCCGCCGCTCCGAAATGGATTTTCTTCAACCTGTTCGTCTTGGCCATGCTAGCCGTGGATCTCGGGGTGTTTCACCGGCGTCCGCATGAGATCAAACTGAAGGAGGCCCTCGCCTGGAGCACGATGTGGATCGCGCTGGCCCTGGGCTTCAACGTCATCGTCGATTGCTGGCTCGGTCACACACGGGCGCTGGAGTTTTTGACGGGCTACCTGATCGAGAAGTCGCTGAGCATGGACAATCTGTTCGTGTTTCTGGTGATCTTCTCCGCGTTCCAGATCGCGGCGCGCTATCAACACGAGGTGTTGTTCTGGGGGATCATTGGGGCGCTGATCCTGCGGGGCGTGTTTATCGGCGCGGGAGTCGCGTTGATCCACCGGTTTGAGTGGATCGTGTATGTGTTTGGAGGTGTGCTGGTCGTGAGCGGCATTCGCATGGCGTGGAAAAAAGGAACGACGATTCGCCCCGAGAAAAATCCCGTGCGGAAACTGCTTCACCGGGTCGTGCCGGTCGCCGAGGAATACGAAGGCGAGAAGTTTCTCGTGAAACGGGGTGGACGCTGGGTGGCGACGCGGTTACTGGTGGCGTTGGTCATGATCGAAACCGCGGACCTGATTTTCGCGCTGGACTCCATTCCCGCGGTGCTGGCGATCACCACGGACCCGTTCATCGTGTTTACGTCGAACGTGTTCGCGATCCTGGGATTGCGCACCCTGTATTTCTCTCTGGCAGGCGTGATGAACATCTTTCATCACCTGCACTACGGACTGTCGGTGATCCTTGTGTTTGTCGGAACCAAAATGGTCTTGTCCGCCTGGAACATCAGGATCCCGACCGGCATCGCGCTGGGTGTCGTGGCGCTCGTCGTCGCTGCCTCCGTCGTCACGTCGCTGATCTGGCCAAAACCATCACACGATTAACATGCAATCGCCATAGCTGAAGAAGCGGTAGCGCTCGCGGACGGCCTCGGCGTAGGCGTTCAGGATCAGCTCGCGCGAGGCGAAGGCGCTGACCAGCATCAGCAGCGTGGAACGCGGCAGATGAAAGTTGGTCAGCAGCACGTCGACATGGCGAAACGTGTGCGGCGGACGGATAAAGATGTCGGTCGTGCCGGCGCACGCGGCCACGTCGGCGCACGATTCGAGTGTCCGCACCACGGTCGTGCCCACGGCCACGACGCGGCCGGCGTTGCGAATGGCCGCCGCGGCTTCCGCGGAGATCGAGAATCGTTCCGCGTGCATCTTGTGGTCGTCGAGATTCTCGACCTTCACCGGCCGGAACGTGCCGAGGCCGACGTGCAACGTGATGAACGCGTGACCGATGCCGGCCGCTTGAAGTTGATCGAGCGTCTCCGCCGTGAAGTGCAAACCCGCCGTCGGCGCGGCCACCGCGCCCGGCTCGCGCGCGTAGACGGTCTGATAGCGCTCGCGATCGGTATCAATGGGGTGCGCCGCACGTTTGATGTACGGAGGGAGCGGCGCGGCGCCGTGCGCGGCGATGTAGGATTCCACGTCGCCCGAGAAGCGCAACGTTCGTCCGCCGAAATCCGTTTCACTCTCGACCAGCGCCGTGACGCCATCGTCAAATCGCAGCGTCGCGCCCGGTTTGGCGCGTTTGCCGGGTTTGACCAGCGTGGTCCAGCGTTGCGCCCCGATTTTCTCGACCAGCAACAGCTCGACGGCCGGCTCCCGCGACCAAATGCGGGCGGGAATGACCCGGGTGTCGTTGAGCACCAACAAATCTCGCGCGCGGAGGTGCTGGCCGAGTTCCCGGAATTGATCGTGGCGAATTTCTCCCGCCGCGCGATTCACGATCATCATGCGGGAAGCGGCCCGATCGGCGAGCGGTTGCTGCGCGATCAACTCGGGCGGCAGCGCGTAATCGAAGTCCGAGGTTTTCAACGTTTCCCCAGCAACCGGAAGAGCAACATGAGCAGAACGCTGATGAGCAGGCACGTCGCCAGCGGGAAATAGAACCGGAAATGCTCGCGCTCGATACGGATATCGCCCGGCAGCCGGCCGAACCACGGCAGCTTGGCGCCGAGCCAGAGCAGTCCGCCGAGCGCCACCAGCGCCAGCCCGATGACCATCAGCATTTTGGCGATATCGTTCATGGAGACCGCATCATTCATGTCCGCCGTGCTGGCGCAGTCGTTCCGCCGTCTCGGCGCGTCCGTTCTTGAGCGCGACATGAAGCGGTGTCCAGCCGCGCTGGTTCACGGCGTTGACGTCGGCCTTGTGGGCCACGAGCAATTCGACGAGGCCCGTGTGGCCGTTGCGCGCCGCCCAATGCAATGGCGTGGAACCATACCGCCCCTTGCGATCCAGCATCGCACCCTTTGACAGCAGCAGCCGAGCGACCGCCTCGCATCCATATTCCGCCGCGAGATGCAGCGGTGTCGACCCGTAGCGGCCTGCCACGTCGACATCGGCGCCGTTGGCCAGCAGCAGCTCGACGACCGCCTGCTGGCCGTTGCGTGCGGCCCAGTGCAGGGCGGTCGTGCGATACCCGTCCTTGGCCCGCGTCAGGTCGGGCTGCACCTTGAGCATTTCGGCGACGCGAGTCGTCAGACCAAGACCAGAGGCGCTGTAAATGTCCAGCTTGGCACCGGCCGCCGCGAGCCATTTCGCGACTTCGATGTGCTGCGAGAACAAGGCGGTATGCAGCGGAGTCCAATGAAGACCGTTATGGAGGTTGAAATCCGCGCCGTTTGCCACGAGCAGCTCCACGGTCTCCTGACTGCCCATCCCCGCGGCGCGATGTAACGGCGTCGACCCGCTTTTGTCACGGGCATTGACGTCTGCGCCGTGGTCGATCAACAGTCTGGCCGCGCCAATCTGACCGGCCTCGGCGGCCCAATGCAACGGCGTCCAGCCCAGACCGTCCTGGCTATTGATCTCCGCCCCCTGGGCGAGCAGGGATTCCAGCATATCCGTCCGCCCCGTCGAGGCGGCTTCGTGCAACTTGCTCATCCGACCGATCCTTTCCAGGCGCTATTCTACGGATTTTGAACCGGTAGCGCAACCCGGCGACTCTTGGGCGGCATGTAACAAACCGATTGCAGCGTTTCCCCCCGCTGTGTTAGCTGTGGAGGACATTGCCGACGGATACGTCATACGTTTTCCAGTCGCAGCGCGCGGCGGCGCCAACTCCTCAAGGCCCGGTGGGCGCTGTCCGGACGGACCTCTTTGTGGCCAGCTTTCTGGCGTTGTTCGTGGAACTGGCGTTGATACGGTGGGTGCCGGCATACGAACGGGTGCTGGCGTACTTTACGAATTTCATTCTCATTGCCGCCTTCCTGGGACTCGGGCTCGGGGCGATGCTGTCGGGGCGGGGACGACGCTGGTTGGCCTGGCAACCTCTCGCGCTCCTGGGGTTCGTGTCTCTCGGCATCATGTTCAACCAATTCGGCATGACCGGACCGATCCCGGACGACGTGTATTACGCCGAATACAGTCGGCATGCCCTGTGGTTTCTGTCCCTGACCGAAAGCCTGACGCTGCTGTTCATATTCGTCGCCGCGGTGTTCGTGCCCCTGGGCCAGCAAATCGGTGCGAACCTCAAGGCGGTTTCCCCGCCGCTGCACGGCTACGTGATCAACATCGCGGGCAGTCTCGCGGGCGTGTTTGCGTTCACACTCTTGGCGTTTCTGAAGCTCGGCCCATGGTGGTGGTTCGGGATTACGCTGGTCGGTCTGTTGTGGTTCGTTCGTGAGGACAAGACGTGGCTGGTTCTGAACGGCATCATCGGATTGGTCACAGTGGCGTCGGTGTGGATGGCCGGAGAAATGTATTTCTGGACGCCGTACCATGCGCTGGGCGTGTACCCGCTCGAGTGGAAGGAGAACGGCGACCTTCACACCGTGAACGAGATGGTTCGCCCCCAGGAAGTCCCGGCGCTTCGACAAGCCCTGGGATTTCGTGTGGAATTGAGCGGCGACTTCTATCAACAACCGATCAATCTGTCTCCACAATCGGTGCAGGGACACACCAACGTGGCGTCCACGGTGGCCTACTTCGATCTCCCGTTTCTCGTTCCCGATTTTCCGTACGACAACGTCCTGATCGTCGGCGCCGGAACCGGCAACGACGTTGCCGCCGCGCTGCGTCACGGTGTGCGGCACATCGATGCGGTGGAAATCGACCCGGACATCCTCAAATTGGGACAGGACGCCCATCCCGAGCAGCCGTACAGCGATCCGCGCGTCCGGGTGTTCGTGAACGACGCGCGCGCCTTCTTCAACAACACGCAGTCGAAGTATGACCTGATTCTTTTCGGATCCATCGATGCTCATCGCCTGTTTTCCGGCATGTCCTCATTGCGGCTCGACTCGTTCCTGTACACCATCGAGAGTTTTGGCGAGGCGCGGAATCTCCTGAACGAACACGGGATCCTGGCGATGAGGCATACGCTGGGGAATGCTTATCTGTACCGCCGCACGTTCCACATGCTGGCCGCAGTCTTTGGGGAGAACCCCTACGTGCAGGGGGCACACTCGCCGCAAGGCCCCACGTTCTTCTCCGGGCCGGGCGTGAAGCCGTACATCAATCGAACGCAGACGGCTGATGTCCCCATGACCGAGCTGGCGACGGACGACTGGCCGTTTTTCTATCTGGCGGGACGCGGGGTGCCGCAGGAATACCGCCTGGTCCTGGAAGCGGTGGCCCTGATCACGCTGGTCTGCGTCGTCACGGTGTCGCAGGGCAAGCTGCGCGCGGTGAACGGTCACTTCTTTTGCCTGGGCGCGGCCTTTCTTCTTATCGAGACAATCAGTGTCACGCGGTTTGCGATGTTGTTCGGATCGACCTGGGTGGTCAACTCGATCGTGTTCACCGCGATTCTGCTGGTGGTGCTGCTGGCCAATCTGTGGATGGAGCGCGCCGCATCCGTCAACATCCACGCGATGTATCTGCTGCTGGGAGCCGCTCTGGTGGTGAACTACCTGTTTCCCGTGCATGTCCTGCTTCGCACGGCGCTGGTCGTGCGGCTGCTCTGCTCCATGGCGTTGATGGCGTTGCCCATCTTCTTTGCCGCATTCATCTTCGCGCGCTCATACAAGGGAACCGGCAATCCCGAGCTGTCGTTCGCTTCCAACCTGCTGGGAGCCGTTATGGGCGGATTGCTCGAATACGCCTCGCTCATCATCGGGTTTCGCCAACTCTTCCTCATCGCCCTCGTCCTTTACGCTCTGTCCTATCTCGCGCTGCTCCCGCTGCCCCGGAAGATGACGATCGCGGGCGCTCCAGCTTTGTGAAGGGGCGATCTGTCCCGGCGACTGCCGGAGGCCACCGGCGTGGTGACGCTCTGCGGCATTGTCAGGCGCAGGAAACGGCGGGACGGCTAGAATCGGCACTCCAACCGAAGGGCTTGTTCAAGTTGCCTGAGGTATTCGTTACGGGGGATTTCGCACGTGCCGAACTGACGGAGATGTGGCGTGGTCCATTGCGTATCGAGGAGCACGAACCCGCGCGCGCGGAGGCGTTCGACCAACGCCACGAGCGCGACCTTTGACGCGTCGGTCACGCGATGAAACATGCTCTCGCCGAAGAACGCGCCGTCGATGGCCACGCCGTAGAGGCCGCCGACGAGCTTCCGCTCTTCGTCATTCCGAGCTTGTCGAGGAATCTCTACCGGTTCGGACGGAGACCCTTCGACAGACTCAGGGTGACAGGCCAGGCGGACTTCGATGCTGTGGGCGTGGCCGAGCCGGTGCAGATTGCAGTAGCTCTCGATGATCCCCCTGGAAATCCACGTGCCTTCCTTGCGTTTGGCGCACTCGCGAATCACCGTTTCAAAATCCGTGTCCACTGTGATCGCGAATTTGTTTCGCTTGAGGACGCGCCGCAGTCCGTGGGGGACGTGGAACCGGTCGTCGAGCGGGATGATCGCGCGCGGGTCGGGCGAAAACCAGCCGATCCGGCCGCGTTTGTCCACGGCCATCGGGAAAATGCCGCGCCGGTACGCAGTCAATAGTATGTCAGGCTCCAGCACCATCGGAATTGTATCCGCCGTCGGCTGCTCTGCAAGGACGCAGCGACCGGCGCCGTCAGAGAATCAGACAATCAAAACAGTTCGAGCCGCACCGGACCGAGGAGACCGCTGCGATGCACGTCGGCTCCGGCCGCGTCGTAAGTCTTGTAGGCCCGGTTCACAAAAAAGTATCCCGGCCACTTTCCCGGTCCCTTCCACGCGGCGACGACGGGGGCAATGGCGTTCTCGGTGCGATTCGCGACCCTGATCTCGACGTCGTTTTCCCCGGTGTGAACCAGCCCCGTCACTTCGACGCGGAACGGTTCCTCAAATACGATGCCAGCCGGCTTGCCGTCGACGATGACGGAGGCGACATCATCGACCTGTCCCAGGTCCAGGAACACATCTCCCGCTGGTGTTCGCGCGAGGCGGAATTGGCCGCGGTAGATCGCTGTACCGGCGAAGTGGCGCAGGTCGTCGATCTGCGTCCAGTCGGTCAAAGTCGGGAAATCGCGTTCGAACGATTTGCGGCCATCGATGTGTCGGAACTCGACGCGCCACGGGCCGTTGATGTCGAGCGTTGACTTCGCTTCGGGTGACGGAATCGCAGTCAGGCCCGTCGCGGGCTTGTCGCGGCGGATCATGACGAGGCGGGATTCTTTCGGGCCCAGCGCGATGTCGGCCTTGACGCGGCCGTTGTCCATTTTGTATGGCGTTGGCTCCAACTTCCCGCTGTGGGCGTCCCAGAGTTCGAGCGCACCTCTTGCGCGGAATGAGAACGTTTGGCGGACCGCATCGTCCGCCGAAGGATTGTTGAGCAGATACAAATCGTAATCGGCTCCTTCCCGATGCAGCCAGCGCACGCGAAGCTCGCCGTCGGCGCTCAGGTCGGGTTCGATACCGAGACTCCGCAAGACCTGTGGGATCTTGCTCTTGTCCGCGAGGTAGGTGGTGCCTTTGCCGACGCGGCGCGTGGTGTGGCCGAGCTTGTTGGGAAAAAGATCGGCAACGATTTGGCGGAGTTTAGCGGTCTGGGCGTCGTGATCTTTGAACGTCGGCACCTCCGCGGGCAATCGCGGCGCAACGACCGTTAGACCACCGTCAATAAAATCACGGATTCTCTCCATGGTCTCGAGGGGCGTGGTTTCCGCGTCGAGAATCAGCACGCGATAGCGGCCGAATCCGGCGGCCAGGCGATCCCCGTCCATGCGCGCGGCCTGGGCCAGAACGTGGTCCGTCACGCGGTCGGAGAGCCAGTTCGGTCCTTGCGGGGCGGATTCGGTGCCATAGACGCACACGTCGGCGACCGGCCGGCCCGAGCGGAGCAGGAGACAATTTCGCGCCATGTAATCCGCCAGCGGACGGAAGTACGGCCAGAAGGTGTTGTTGGGGTCGATCTCGCAGGAGGCATAGAAATCCCAGCCGGGGAAACCGGCTGCCGGCGGCGAATAACTGTATCCGTGAAAAACAAGCTGGTTTGCGCCGCTGGCAAAGATCAGGTCCGCTTCCTCGCGCAGATCGCGCATCGTCATCCGCCAGTGTTCGGTCAACCACGTGAAGCTCTCGCAGGAAACCAGCGGATGACCGTACACGTGCGCGGCGGCCAGGGCCAGGTCGGCGCCGATGGGCACGTGCGGGTGCTTGAAGTCGATTTCGAACTCGGGAATGTCCGCCATGCCGTAGGAATCTTCCCAGTCGCTCGGGCTGCCGTGCGCCTGGGCGCGCGAGAGCAATCCGTGTCGATGGCTCCAGCGGGTCAACTCGCCGTAGCAGTTTTCGGCGATCAGGTCACGGAGCGTCTGCTCGTAATCCCGCTGAATCTGCGTGACGGTGGCGCTTCCATTTTTCTGCGTGATCAGGTCGAGGTACGGCGTCAGATCGTAGCTGCGTCGCGCGCGGAATTGCTGGAGAAGATCGGTCGTCCACGTGGGCCGGCCAAGTTCCCAACTATCGATGAACAAGCTGCCGAACGTGCCGCCGCCGAGTTGGCCGACGCGGTCGAGCACCGGCAGCGCGCAGTGGTTCAGGTGAAAATCCATCGCCGCCGCGCTGAGGTGGTCGAGCACGGGGCCGGTGTCGCGCCGATTTGCGCGCTTGTGCGGGCCGAACCCGCCGAGTTTCGCCCAGAAACATGTTGCGATCCATTTCCCCTCATCCACGGAGATGGAGATCCGGCCATCTGGTGACAATGAATTGGTCAACATCTGCGCGGGCCCGTCGGCACCGATGCGGCGGAGCGTGATGGCAAGTACGGGTCCTTGTGGCTTGAACGTGACCTGCCGCACGCCGGGTCCGTCGAGCGTGATTGGTTGGGAAGCGAGGCCCTGGCCCGCGTGAGTATTGTCCAGCCACGGTCCGGCGTAGGGCCAACCGCTGCCCGGCGTGAGATCGACTTTCAAGCCCAGGTTCGCGGCTTCTTTGATGCAGGTGGCGACACGGTCGGCCCATTCGGGCGACGCGTACAGGACCGGCTTGTGATCGGGGACGGCCGGTAGCGCGTCATAGATGGACTGGATCTCCACGCCGCCCAGGCCCTGCTGTTTCATCCCTGCCAACTCGCGGGCCAATTCCCGGCGGGTCACGGCTCCGCCGAACCACCAGTAACGCGTGCGCGGCCGGAATTCTATCGGCGGATTCGCGAATTCGCGCTCGAGCTGGGCTGCTGTGGGCAAGTTGTCCGCAAAGAGCGTGAGCGTCGTCACGAGACACCCGAGGAAGGCGACGACGGGGAGTCTGAGGCAATTCTGTTTCACGTTCTCTCCTTCCGCAACGCGCCTTCGAGTTGGCGGAGGTCTCGGGGCAGCGCGGCGGTCCACGTCATCCGCGTATGAGGCTTGCCCGCCCCAAAGTCGTTGGCGGGCTTGTCGGGATGATCGAGGCTCAGCGCCTCGGCGTGCAACGCCTGACGCGGGAACTCGAGGCGCGGCTTTTTCGGCGCATCGGCGCGATATTTCGGGTGATACGTTCGGTCGCCGACCAGTGGGAGACCCGCGTGCGCGGCTTGGGCGCGGATCTGATGTTTGCGGCCGGTCTCGAGGCGGAGGCGCAGTTTGGTGACGAATTGCTGGCTGCCGGCCAACGGGAATTCCTCGATCACCTCGTAGTGCGTAATGGCCTCCACCGCTTCGGTTTGGGACCTTTTCGCTTCCCTCTCGGAAACGACGAATTGACGCAATTCGTCCGGACCGAGCTTCAGCCAATTCCGCCACGTGCCGGTCGGCCGGGGCGGGCGACCTTCGACGTAGGCCACATACTCGCGTTTCATGGTGTGCGCGCTCAATTGGTCGATGAGATTCTGGCGCGCGGCAGGGTTCATTGCCATGCAAAATACGCCGCTGGTGTACTGATCGAGCCGGTGGACGGGCAGCGGTTCCAACTGACGGTAGGCCGGCGGCAGGGAACGCCCGGCCACATCGCGGTCGCGCGCCCGCAGTTTGCCCGACAGAAAATCGGCGAGGATGCTCAATGCGGAGAGATCGTCGGGGTCCGCCGGGACCGAGAGCAGGCCCGGCCCTTTATTGACGACCGCCAGCGCGGTATCGAGGTGGAGAATCGCGACGCGCGGATGAATCGGCCAGCCGTCCCGTCCGCAATCCAGGGCCGTGGCGTTGCGGCCGAGCAGTTCGAGCCCATCTGCCGGATCGGGAATGGTTTTGTTCGGCTGACGGATGATGACGCCGTTGACGGACACGCGCCCCGCGAGGATCCATTGTTTCGCCCGCTTCCTCGGCGTGTCGGGATGCTTTTGCAGCAGCCAGTCGAGCAGCGGGAGAGTCGATTTCTCTGTGGAATCTTCCGGTGTCATCGCTTCGCACCAGAATGCGGCGGGGAATGGCGTGGGTCAATTATGAATGGACGCGCCGCCGGCGAAAATGGGTTTTGCGTACGGGTGCCGGGACGGGTACCCTGTCGAGATGAAGCTTCCAGATACAGTGAAGATCGAGGCAGGGCAGGGTGGGCTGAAGCGGATGGGCGTTCACACGGTGGTGGCCGACGCGGAGATTTATCTGCACGGGGCGCACGTGACGCATTTTCAGCCGCACGGGCAGAAGCCGGTGCTGTTCATGAGCGAGAAGAGCACGTTCGAAGCGGGGAAACCGATTCGTGGCGGGGTACCGATTTGTTTTCCGTGGTTTGGCGCGCGACAGGATGGGCGACCGGGCGCGGCGCACGGGTTTGCGCGATTGATGGAGTGGGAATTGGTCGGGGCAGAGCAAGACCGCTATGGCGTGGAAATCCATCTGCGCCTGGCATCGAACGCCGCGACGCGCCAGGAATGGGACGGAGAGTTTGTGGCGGAGTATCGGGTGATGGTTGGCGCGGCGCTTCAACTGGAATTGCGGGTGACGAACACGAGCTTGCAGCCGATGCGGATCGAGGAAGCGCTGCATACGTATTTGTCGGTCAGCGATGTGCGGCAGGTGAGCATCGACGGTTTGGCGGGCGTGACGTATGTGGACCGGGTGGGCACGCCGCAGACGAAAACGGAGGGCGATGCGCCGATCCGCATCACGGCGGAGACGGACCGGATTTACCTGAACACGCGGTCGGCGTGCACGGTGGACGATCCCGGCGGGAAACGGCGGTTGATCGTGGAGAAGAACGGATCGAACGCGACGGTGGTGTGGAATCCGTGGATTACCAAGGCGCAGGCGATGCCCGATTTTGGCGATGACGAATGGCCGGCGATGCTGTGCGTCGAGACGTGCAACGTGCAGCAGTGCGCCGTCACGCTCGCGCCCAGCCAATCGTATGTGATGGGTGCGGTGATTCGGGAAACGCACTGACGCGAAGCGCTGTTAGCAGAAAAAGCCGCCCACCGAGGGCAGTGGGCCTGCAACACCTGCTTAGTCGGCCATGGCGGTGCCGGCGATCCAGCCGGTGGTCCAGGCCGCCTGGAAATTGAATCCGCCGGTGATGCCGTCGATATCGAGCAATTCGCCGGCGAGATAAAGCCCCGGGCAGACGCGGCTTTGCATGGTCCGAAAATCCACTTCGGCCGAGCGCACGCCGCCGCACGTGACAAACTCTTCCTTGTTGAGGCTCTTGCCGGTCACGGGCAACTCGGTGCGGATCAATTGCTGGAGGAGGCGGTGCTGGGCGGCGCGCGTGACCGCGCCCCATTGCGTGTCGCGGGCGATGCCGGCCGCGATGACCAACTGTTCCCAGAGGCGGGCGGGCAGCGGCGGGATGCGCGTGTTCACGACGAGCCGGGCGGGTTGGTGGGTGCGACGCTGCTGAAGTTCGGCGGCGATTTCTTCCGGATTGAGGAGCGGCAGCCAGGAGATGTGCAGGGGAAACCGGTAGTCACGCTCGTGCAAGAGGCGCGCGCCCCAGGCCGAGAGGCGCAAGATCACCGGGCCGCTCAGGCCCGTGTGCGTGACGAGCAGCGGACCGCGCTCGCGCAATTTCGCGCCGGGCACCGACGCCTCGACCGACTCGACGGAGATGCCGGCCAGTTCCCGCAGCCAGGGCGTCTCGATGCGAAACGTGAACAACGATGGCACGGGCGGGGCCAAAGTGTGTCCGAGCGAAACGGCCAGCTTCCCGCCGGCGGGCGTGCGGCAACCTCCGCTGGCCAACAACAGCCGGTTGCAGCCGAGCGTCTCGCCGCCGGACAATGTCAGATCGAAACCGCCATCGGCGCGCCGGGCGATATGATCCACGCCGCAGCGGGCGCGCAATTTTACCCTGGCCGCCTTCGCGGCGCCCACCAGACAATCGATGATGGTTTGCGAGGTGTTGGTGACGGGGAACATCCGTCCATCCGCCTCGGTATGGAGTTTCACGCCCCGCGCGGCGAACCACGCGACGGTATCGCGCGCTTGGAAGCGTTGAAAGGGGCCGATCAACTCGCGTTCGCCGCGGGGGAATCGGGTCGCGAAATCCCGCGGATCGAAACAGGCGTGGGTCACGTTGCAGCGTCCGCCGCCGGAAATGCGCACCTTGGCAAGAAACTCAGCGCCTTTCTCCAGCGCGGTGACAGCGGCATCGGGTCGCGCTTCGGCGCAAGTGATGGCGGCAAAAAAGCCGGCGGCGCCACCGCCAACGACGATCACGCGGCGGGAGCTCATCTAGGAGCCCCTAACACAACTGTTGTTCGGCGCAGGTTTCTGCTTCGCAGGTCTCGTCGGACTCGGCTCCCTGACCGCGCCGCTTGGCTTGACCGCGCGGTCTGCCCCAGACCGGCAGGCCGGGAGACCTTCGGTCGAAGAGTGTGCGGGGTCGGGAGACCCTCGCACAACCGGGTCGGAGTCCGAGGACCCTCGCACAACCGGGTCACTACTCATCGCCCACGGGCCGGCGGGCGTTCTTTTTCGTGGATTGATGGTGTTTGCCCTCGAGCATGCGCTGTTTGGCGCGGCGGCTGCGTTTGCGTTTCTGGCGGCGGATTTTCTCGATGCGGGAGCGTTCGGCGTCGACGTAGCCTTTCTTGAGGGCTTCGATTTTGTCGAGGAGAAGACGGCGGGCGAGATAGCGATTGAGGCCCTGGGAGCGGGTGGTCTGGCATTTGACCTGAAGGCGCGTCGGGTAATGGAGCAACATGACGCAGGTGGCGGTCTTGTTGACGTTCTGGCCGCCGTGGCCGCCCGAGCGGACGAACGTTTCTTCGAGGTCGGCTTCGCGCACGCCGAGCGCGGCCATGCGCTGGGCGAGCTGGGCCTCTTTTTCCGGGCTGACGGGAAACGCGCTCATGACGTCAAGGTCGTCTGCGTTCGCTTCCGTGGCACCTTCCTGGAGAAGAAATAGATTGGCGCACCTGCGCAACCCACAAGTGCAATCAACAGCAGCCAGGCGCTTCTACTTGCCTTCGGGGTCTCCCTCGTCGCGCAGTCGATTATCATCCAAATCCAGAAGGCGTAGAAGCAGCCAAATACCAGGGTGTCACGGTCCAAACTGAAGTTCATACGTCACTCGATAGATACGTTGCATCGCATGGATCAGCCCTCATTTCCAGCCCGTGGGTAGAAGGCAGGATATAAACCACGCGGACAGGAGTGAGCCAAGAAAGAACACGACCAAATCGATGCTGACACGCCGGGCGCGCAACCATTGGCAAATCACAAATGTCAAAATCCCGCAAAGCGCGTAGACCTGGGCTGCCGTGAAGATCGCTACGACCCAATACAATTTTCGAGGCGGCGCGACTTTAAGCCAATTCAATAGTTGAAAGGCCATGCTTTCTCCCATGACTACCGAAAGAAAGAATCCGCAGTATGAGAGTCCCACCACCACCCAAAGAACTCCGTGCCAGACCTGGCGGAGCACCGGAAACCGGTCGAAGCGTCCAAACCACGGTGCGACCTCCTGAACCATAATCGAGTCGATTACGAGTTGGGCCTCTTTCTCCGGGCTGACGGGAAACGCGCTCATGGCGGGAGCGTAGCGGCGTGAGTGAAGAAAGGCAACTCTTCGACAGGCTCACGGAAAGCCAGGCGAGGTCCATTTTCACAGACGCTGGGGGATGATCCCATCGGCACAGGAAGCAAGGCGTTTTGTAGTAGTAAGACAACTGATAATATCTTACATGGTCTACTTGCATTACATCGGTTGGATGCTGTACCTTTGTGGGTAAGCGAGGGAACCACATGCACATAGCGTATGTCACATCCAAAGGGCAACTGGCGATTCCGGCGAAGCTGCGCCGCAAGTACAACATCAAGAAGGGCACGCGGGTGAACTTCATCGAGACCGACGGCAAGATCGTGATGCAGCCCGTGACGCGGGAATACATTCGCGAGTTTCGCGGCATGTACAAATTGAAGCCCGGCGAGAAGCCGGCGACGCAGGAATTGCTGGAGGATCGGGCGGAGGACAGGCGCCGCGAAGAGGAGAAGATTGCGCGCCACGGTGTTTGACAGCTATGCCGTGCTGGCGTTGTTCTTCGAGGAAGCTGGCGTCGATCAGGTGGAAGAACTCCTCGACGAAGCGGCCATGGCCGGCCAGCCCGTGCTGATGACCGCGGTGAATTGGGCGGAAGTTCTGTACCAGATGCAGCGCAAACGCGGTAGTGGAGGTGTCGCCGACGCCAAGCGCTTTGAAGCCACCGTGCCGCTGGATGTTGTCCCTGCCGATCGCGCGCTGGCGGAACTCGCCGCCGAGTACAAGGCCGCGCACAAGATGTCACTGGCCGACGCGTTTGCCGCCGCCCTGGCCAGGCAGAGGAAGGCGATACTCGTGACCGGCGATCCGGAGTTCAAGAAAGTGGAGGAGGAGATCAAGGTTGGGTGGTTGAAATAGGCGGGGGCATCGCTCGATGGCAAAGCGGCGACTCCGTACACGACACGCGAGCAGGCAAGTCGCCACGCTCCAAAGTTGCGGCTCAGGATGAATGGGACGTGGACTAGGGGGTCCCGCCGACGAATTGGATCTTCGAGAATTGGAAGGTGCCGTTGGTGACCGTGATGCTGCCGCCCTGAACGGAATTCGTGGCGGTGTAATTGAATGTTCCCACGAGCATTCGGTTGGTGAGATCGAATGTTGTGAACGTGATTTCTCCTTCCGTGACAAAGAACGTGTTGCTGGGGCTGTTGCGATGGAGATCGGAAGTCAGGTCGATGGGATAGGTGTTGGTGGTGGTGACGTTGCGGACCTCGATAGACATCGCCGTCCCGCCGAACGCGGATTCCCCGGCCCCGATGTTGACCAGGAAGCCCAAATCGGTCACCGTCGCCACCGGGGGAAGAAAATCGGTCTTAAAGGAATTGCTAAACGCGCCGAGGATTGTGGCGGTCACGACATCATTGGTGTTCGTTCCGCCGCCGGTGCCGCCGGATTCGAGGCTGCATTTGGTCACGGCGGCATCGGCCTTCAGCTCGGTCTTCAGTGCGGTTCCCAGCAGCTTCGCGGCGGTCGGGAAATCCGCCGCTGCCGACGCGGCGTCGATCTGGGTTTGCGCCAGGGCCACAGACGCCTGGGCCTTGGATTTACAGGAAGCTGTGAGGGCGCTCGCGTTGGTCGCCGTCCGGTTGATCGACGCCTGCACGTTGTCGATCAGGCCGTCCGCCGCCGTCTCCGTATTCGTCAGCAGCGAACTGCCCGGCGGCGTGTAGTCGGTCGGGAACGCTTTGATCAGCGTCTTGGCGGTGGTGCCGAGATTCTTGATGTCCGTCGCCAGGGAGGTGGATTTGTTGAGAGTGCTGAGGACCTTCTCGATCGTCTTGAACTGTTTCTGATCGGCCTTGTTGGCGCTGTTGCTCAGCGCCGCGGCGCGATTCTGCAAATCGGCGATCAAATCGTCGAAGTTTGACGTAAACGGCGCGGCACCGGCGCGGGGCGCCCACGCTGCCGGACCGGCCAGGATGAACCCGATTGCCACGATGCGGATGCTGACGGAGAAAGGTTGCCGGAGCTTTGTCATAAAATCCCTCTTCCCTTAATTGATATTCGGGATTGATTGCGCTCCGTCTGTGCAGACAAAGATCCCTTGCTGCTATCAGCTCGTGTTGATTGATTCTCAGAAAGCCGCCACGCCCAATCAACTCGCAGACCTCAACCCGATTGCGGAAGCAAGATTATACGGGGAAGCGCCGCTCGTCAAGGAGCTGGCCCCGCGGGTGGGCGGTCAGAGACAGGGGACCACGGAGGCGCGTCGGGTGACGCGGCGATGTGGGTGGGCCTACTTTTTCCGGGCTGACGGGGAACGCGTTCATGGGGGGAGCGGTCGAGCGGCTGGGAAGGTTGGCGGGATCCTCCTTAGCTAAACGCCGCCGGAGGCGGGTGAACTTCGCGGGGGGGGCGTCCGCATCTGCCAGGGCTTTCGCCGTCGCTGAAGCTGTGGCGGGACAGGGGGCGGGGTGAGGGTGGAGCGAGGGTGGACTAGGTGGGGATTTGTGTGCAAGTGGCTATGGGGCAGGTATTTGGATGGTGGGCTGAGGGTTGGGCGGCGAGGCGAGCCTTCTCCAGTTGATCGTGGTGTGTGAAAGGGGATGAACTGGTGGGGTCGGGGATGGGTGGGGTCATTTACTATTTGCTATCGGTATGGAATGGAGTAGAATACCGGCGAGCTAGCAGATAGAAGCAGTTGCAGTGAGATTGGTAGATTGTCAGTCTGGCCATGTATGCTCGGTGACAGTCCGAAACCCGAAAACGGGAACAGTCACTGAGACCTCCTAACCGCAGCGGAAAGAAAAAACACATAATGGCTACCAAGCTATTCGTAGGAAACCTGTCATTCAACACCAGCGAAGGCGACATTCTCGAACTGTTCAAGCAGGCGGGGAATGTCACGAGCTGCGAACTCATCATGGACAAGTTCACCAACAAGTCCCGCGGGTTCGCGTTCGTCCAGATGGGCACGCAGGAAGAGGCCACCAAGGCCATTGCCGATCTTAACGGCAAGGAACTGGATGGCCGGGCGTTGACGGTCAATGAAGCCAAGCCCCGTGAAGAGCGTCCCCGTGGCGACTTCGGCGGCGGCCGCGGCGGCCGTGGCGGTGGCGGCGGCAAGTTCGCCGGCAAACGGTACTAGCTGTTTTCAGAAGTTGGTTGTTTCATCGAAAGGCGTCCCGAGAAATCGGGGCGCCTTTTCTTTTCCGTAGAGGAACTCGCATCGACCGATCCAAAAAAGCGCTACCTGCCGAGAGAGATTGGGCTATTCTGCGGTCGCGACGCAGGCTTGCGCAACGGGCGGCGATGAAGCACAATGCGGGGGTACGCGAGAAATCCAGGAGATTTTCATGACGACAACAGTTGCGCCGTTTGAAGTGGTATTGGACAACCCGAAGACCAAGCAGCTCGATCAGTTGTGTATCGACACGATTCGCACGCTGGCGATGGACGGCGTGCAACAGGCCAAATCGGGTCATCCCGGCGCACCGATGGGCCTGGCGCCGGTGGCGTACTGGCTGTGGGAGAAATTTCTGCGGCACAACCCGGATAATCCGCAGTGGCCGAACCGCGACCGGTTCGTGCTCTCGGGCGGGCACGGATCGATGTTGCTATACAGTTTGCTGCATTTGACGGGCTACGACCTGCCGATGAGCGAGCTGCAGCGCTTTCGTCAGCTATTCAGCCGCACACCCGGGCATCCTGAATACGGCGTGACGCCCGGCGTGGAGACGACGACCGGGCCGCTGGGACAGGGGTTCACCAATTCCGTGGGCATGGCCATCGCCGAGCGGTGGTTGGCGGACCACTTCAATCGCGACGGGCACGAGATCGTCAATTACCGCATCTTCGCCATGGGCGGGGACGGCGACATGATGGAGGGCATTTGCTCGGAGGCGGCGTCACTGGCGGGCCATCTCGGGCTGCACAAGCTCCTGTGGATTTACGACAACAATCACATCAGCATCGAAGGCAAGACGTCGCTGGCGTTCAGCGAGGATGTCGGCGCGCGATTCAAGGCGTATGGGTGGTACGTCCAGCACATGACCGACGCCAACGACCTGCGGGCGATCAACAGCGCGATCAAGCGGGCGGTCAAACAGACCGACAAGCCATCGTTCATCGTGCTCGACAGCCATATCGGCTACGGCGCGCCGACCAAGCAGGACTCGCGGGAGGCACACGGCGAGCCACTCGGCGAAGACGAGGTGCGCGGGGCGAAGCAACATTACGGCTGGCCGACGGACGCGAAATTCCTCGTGCCGGAGGAGGTCGCCAAACACATGCACAAGCAATTCCGGCGCGGCCGGAAGCTGGAGAAGGAATGGCAGGAGAAATTCGATGCGTACGCGCAGGCGAATCCCGCGCTCGCGGCGGAGTGGAAGCTGATGCAGGACCGCGACCTGCCGGCGGGCTGGGACAAGGACATGCCGACGTTTCCGCCCGACCCGAAGGGGCCGGCCACGCGCGAATCCAACAGCAAGGTGATGAACGCGTTCGCCAAGCACATCCCGTGGTTCCTCGGCGGCGCCGCCGACCTCGCGCCGTCCACGAAGACGTTGATCGCGGGAGTGGCCGATTTCGAGAAAGGATCGTACGGCGGACGGAATTTCCATTTCGGTGTGCGCGAACACGCGATGACGGGGATCGTCAACGGCATGGTGCTGAGCAAGCTGCGGGCGTTCGACTCGGGGTTCTTGATCTTCTCGGATTACGCGCGCGGGTCGATTCGGCTCGGCGCGGTGATGGAAATCCCGACGGTGCATGTGTTCACGCACGACAGCATCGGCGTCGGTGAAGACGGCCCGACGCACCAGCCGGTCGAGCAGATCATGTCGTTGCGGGCGATTCCGCACATGATCGTCATTCGGCCCGGCGACGCCAACGAGGTGGCCGAGGCCTGGCGCTTTATTTTGCGGGAGAAGAAACATCCGATCACGCTGGCGCTGACGCGGCAGAGCGTGCCGACGCTGGATCGGACGAAGTATGCGCCGGCGTCCGGTCTGCAGCAGGGCGCGTACGTACTGAGCGATTGCCAGGGGCAACCCGACATCATCCTCATCGGCACCGGCTCGGAATTGCAGTGGTGCGTCGAGGCGGGCGAGAAGTTGAAGGCCGAAGGCGTGAAGGCCCGCGTGGTCAGCATGCCGTCGTGGGAATTATTCGAGCGCCAATCGCGCGAGTATCGGGATTCCGTGTTCCCGCCGGCCGTGCGGAAACGTCTGTCGGTCGAAGCGGGCGTGACGCTGGGCTGGCAGAAGTTCGTCGGCTTGGACGGCGCGACAGTGGGCCGCGATGGATTCGGCGCGTCGGCGCCGGTCAAGGACGTGATGAAACATTTCGGGTTCACCACCGAGCATGTCTACAACGCGGCGAAGGCGTTGCTGGCCGGCCAGCCAATTCCGGTGGCCGGCGCGGCGAAGTAACGACCGTTAGAAGCGGTAAAGTCGTTGGAAGCAGAAGGAGCTGGCGTGATCAAGCGACCAGAACAAAGGAGGCGTCCAATGCTGTCTGCGAGGCCAATGCGGTGCTTGGCGGCGGGAATGGTGTCGGGGATCGTGTTGTTCGTCGTCGGATGCACGAGCTATTACGCTGTTACTGACCCGGCCACCAGCAAGACCTACTACACCACGGAATGGGACACAGTCCGGGGCGGCGCGACGCGGTTCGTGGATGCCAGAAACGGCGCCATCGTCACCATCCACGAATCTGAGATCCGCGAGATCAGCGAGAAGGACTTCAAGGACGCCGGCGGCAAAGATTAGGCGTCCGCAGGCTTTTGGGCAACGAGGACGAGACGTTGCCACCACCAGACGATCTTGCCGTCTTCTTCGCCGAGGCGGAAGAGCTTGCGCGCTTCGGGCGGCGTGGTGCGGATGAGTTCGAGGACTTTGGAGCGGTTTTCGGGCGACGTGTTGGCGGTGTCGAAGTACCAGTTCAAGTCCGGCTGTTTGAACGGCTGGAGTTCCGAGAACACGACCCGCAAGCCGGCATCTCCGCAGAGCTTCTTCCACGTTCCCGGACTGAGCAGCCGGTGATGGCTCGGGTCGCGGAGCTTCTCGACGTTGTGTGCCCATTCCTCCGCGACGGGCTGGCCGTCTTCGATCGAGCCGTCGATTAACAGGAACGCGCCGTTTGGTTTGAGGACGCGGCTGGTCTCGCGGACGAATGCGGCGGGATCGCTGAAGTGGTGGGCGGCCACGCGGCAGGTCACGAGATCGAATGTGTCGTCCTCGTAGGGAAAAGTTTCCGCGGCGTGCTGGCGCGTCGCGACGTGCAGGCCGCGCTCGCGAGCGGCAGCCGCGGCGCGTTCGAGCATCGCGGCGGAGATGTCCGCCAATGTGACCTGCCAGCCGAGGCTGGCCAGATACAGGCCGGTGTGCCCCGCGCCGGTGGCCATGTCCAGCGCCTGGCCAATTTTGAGCCATGTCAGGCGGGCCAGGGCTTCCCTGACATCGGACACGTCGGACAGGATGTGGCCCTGGCCGTAGCGACTGCTCTGGCGGTCAAATTGTTGTTGGGCTGCGCGTTGAATCGGGTTCAGGTCGTCCAGGGCCATAGATGGGTACGCATTGTGCTGTCATAGCGGGACTAATGCAAGCGCCCTCATATCAAACGATTGCCAATGGACGAGCCTTTCGTGTAGAGTCCCGCCCGATGAAAAGCATACTCCTGACGTGTCTCATGATGGCCGTGTGCCTGTGCGGCACAACCCGCGTCCGCGCGGCCGAGGACCCGGGTGACAAATTTCTGGAGGCATATTTCCTTATTCAGGACGGGGATGCCGCCGAGCGCAACAGCGATTGGGCGACGGCGCTGGCGAAATACAATTCGGCGCATGAGATCCTCGATCAGATCAAGAACCAGTTTCCCGACTGGAACCCGCACATCATCGAGTTCCGTTCGAAGTACGTCGAAGACCATCTGACAGCCGACAAGGCGAAGGTCAGTGCGACGGTCGCACCGGAGACCCCGCCGGCGGCTCCAGCTGCTCCGTCCACCCCGGCGACTCCGGCACCCAAGGCGGAGGCTCCGGCGATCACGCCGCCACCGGTCGTTCTGGCGCCGCCTCCACCGTCGTCGACGGGTACGCAGCTGACGATCGCGCCGCCGCCCGCGGAGGCTGCGGCCGCGCCGGCACCTGCCGCCGCGCCGGGCCCGAAGGTGATCACGATTACCCCGGCGGAGAATGAGCAGGTCAAGCAGTTGAACGCAGAGCTGGAGCGAGCGCGGCAACAGATCCAGCAGTTACAGGCGGCCCGCGACGAATTGAACACCAAGCTTCAGGAGCAACTCAGCAAGGTCGCGCCGACGCAGACAAATCAACAAATCGAAGATCTGTTGAAGACGAACCAGATGCTGGCGGCTCAATTGGCGGCAGCGCAGACCGAGGCGGCTGAGGCGCGCGAGCGGGCTGCGCACGTCGTGCCGCCCGCGGCGGCACCGGCGCCAGCCGCGCCAACCGCATCGCCCGAAGTATTGCAATTGCGGACCGAGCTCGCCCAGACGCGCGGCGAATTGGAGCAGACGAAACAGGAACTCGCCCAAACGCGCGTCGAGTTGAGCACGACCAAGGAATCGCTGGCGAAGGCGGAGACGAGCAATCTCGAATTGCGGCGGTCGTACGAGTCGGTCATCGCCCAGCTAACGGACGCCAACAAGCGGCTGGCGACGGCGAGGGCCTCCAGCGACAAGGACGACGAAATCATCCGCCAATTGCGCAAGGAGAACGCGCTGTTGCGGATCATCGCGGAGCGCAAAGCCTCCGGGTCGTTTGTCGGCGGGGAGAGCGGAGAAAGCACGAATGGTCCATCGATTCCCGAGCTTCGCGGCTGGCATCCGTATCATCATCCGACGGCGGTCGCCAAGGAACAGCCTGAGACGGAAACAACCGCGCCGCCGCCCGCCACAGCCATGGAGGAATCTGGGCGCGGCAAACTGGTGGCGAGCCTGACGTCGCCGAAGAAGGTTGAGACGCCGCCGGCGCCGCCCGCTACGCCATCGGCGAGCGTGCAGACCAATGCTCCGGCCAAGCCGGCCGCGCCGGTGAACAAGCCGCCGGCTCCGCCGCCAGCCCCGACCCCGGCTCCGGCACCGAAGCCGGCACCGAAGCCGACACCGCCACCGGCGCCAACCCCTGCGCCCCAGCCAGCTCCGGCAGCAACATCGACGAACGCTCCGGCCAAGCCGGCCGCGCCGGTGAACAAGCCGCCATCTCCGCCGCCAGCTCCGGCCCCGGTACCGAAACCGACACCGCCGCCGACCGTGACTTCGACAAATGTGCCGGCCCCGGCTGCAATACCGAAGCCGCCGGCGCCAACGCCCGTACCCAAACCGGCGCCCGCGCCTGTTGCGACATCGACCAACGTGGTTGTACCGGTGCAACCCCCCGCGCCGCCGCCGCCAGCGCCGAAGCCGGCTCCCGAGGCGACTGTGAAGCCCCCGGCAACACCGGCTCCCACGCCGGCACCGGCGGTTCAGCAACCGGCGCCGCAGCAAAAACCCGTCACGGCCGCGGTACCGGTACCTCCGGCGCCAGCGCCGGTTGTCGTAACGCCTCCGCCGCCGGCCCCGAGCGAACGGCAATTGCTCAACGAGGGGCGGGCTGCGCTGGCCCTGAAACAGCTCGATCGAGCGGGGACCAGGTATACGGCCGTGCTCGAACTCGACCCGACGAATTTGGTTGCGCTTTCCAGTCTCGGAGCCATCCGCTTCCAGCAGAACCGGTACGACGAAGCGGAAGACTACCTGCGCAAGGCAGTGGCCTCGGCGCCCAACGACGCGGAAACGCGGTCGCTGCTCGGCATCGTGTTCTACCGCAAGGGGCTCACCGAGGACTCATTCAATGAATTGACGCGGGCTGTGGCGCTGGATCCGCGCAATGCAGAAGCACACAATTACCTCGGCGTCGTGCTCAACCAGAAGGGTTGGGGCGCGGCTGGCGAACAGGAAATCCGCCGCGCGATCGAGATCAATCCGCAATACGCCGACGCGCACTTCAATCTGGCCGTTATTTACGCCAAGCAGCGCACGCCCAACGTCGAGCTGGCCAGGTATCACTACAAGAAAGCGCTCGATCTCGGCGCGCCAGCCGATCCCCAACTGGAAGCGTTGCTGAAGAAGCTGTCGGAAACGTCGCCGGCCACGGACTCTGGTGCTGCGCCGGGACAGTAGTACAACGATAGAATTCATTTGGAGGGCCCCCTCGCCCTGACCCGCCTTCGCCAAACGACAGGCTACGGCGGGCACGCCCTCTCCCCCGGAGGGACGAGGGGATATTCGTGCCTGCGTCGTGGTTGTTCTCGGCGACGCGTTGTCACCTGACAATCAAGCGTGCCCCAGTGCAGGCGCAATCCACCGCGGGTGGGACGTCACACCGGTAACAGAATGCGGAAGGTCGTGCCCTTTTTCGGGGCGCTCTTGACCTCGATTTTCCCATGATGAGCTTCGACGATTTTCTGCACGATCGCCAGTCCGAGGCCCGTGCCGTGAGCTTTCGTGGTGAGGAACGGCTGAAAGAGCTGCTCCTGTTTTTCCGGCTCCATGCCCATGCCGGTGTCGGTGAACGTGAGGAGAACGTGGTCGCCGGTCGTGGACGGTGACGAGGGCTGAAGCGCGGTGCCCACCGTCAGTTTCCCGCCGCCCGCCATGGCATCGGTGGCGTTGAGGATCAGGTTCAGGCAGGCCTGTTCGATCTGGCCGCGGTCGGCACGGACCTTGGGCAAATCCACGGCGAACTTGCGCACCAGGTCGATCTTTTGCACGCGCAGCTTTTCGCGGGTCAACAGCAACACATCGTCGAGCAGGTCGTTCACGTCCACCAGATCGAATGTCGGCTCCGTGGACCGGGCGTACCCGAGGAGCTGATCGACGATCTTGTTGAGGTGGTCCATTTTCTCGGACATGATCTCGGTGTCGCGGGCGCGCGGGTCCTCGGCGCTGAACTTCAGGTCGAGGGAGTGGAACAGCATCTTCATCACCGTGAGCGGATTGCGGATTTCGTGGGCGACCTCGGCGGCGAGCAGGCCGAGCATGCTCAACCGCTCGTTGCGCCGCAGTTGCTCTTCGACGTCGACGATCCGCTCGTGGAGCCGGGCGTTTTCGATGGCGACCGCAGCCAGGCTCGCCAGCGCTGACAGGGTCCGCATGTCCTGGTTTGAATACCGATACGGTTCTCCCGTATAGACGTTGAGCGCGCCGATGGCGGTGTCACCGACGAGCAACGGAACGGACAGCAGCGAGACCAGGCCTTCTTTCCGCGCCATCTCGGTGTGGCGATACTCGTCGTGCTCCTGCACGTTGTAGACGCGCAGGGGTTTGCGCCGGCGGATGACGAAACCGGTGGCACTGTCGTCCACCGGTAGCGGCGGCTTCTGCAGGTACTCGGGTCCGGCGCCATGACAGGCGCGAAGCTCGAGGAACTCGCGGGTCGGATTGAGCAGCATGAGCGAGCACACCTTGGTATCCATGAGCCGGCAGGCGTCGCGGGTGACACGCTGGAGGATCTCCTGCAGGTTCAGCGATGAGATGACGGATTGCGCGACGGAAAAGAGCGATTCGAGCTGGCGGGCGTTGCGGGCCACAGCCTGGTACAACCACGAGTTTTGAATGACCTGGGCGGATTGATCGGCGATGGCGAGGAGGAGTTCCTCATCTTCCTGGCTGAAGGCATCGTGGCGGGTGGAGTCCACGTTGAGGACGCCGATGAGTGTGCCCTCCACGAGCAACGGCACGGCGAGTTCGCTGCGGACATCCGTCCGCACGGAAACGTAACGGGGATCGGCGGTGACATCGGGGACACGGGCGGGCTGGCCGTTTTTGGCGACCCAGCCGGTGATACCGCGACCGATGGCGAGCCGGGTTTGTTGGGCGCGTTTGCTGAGGCCGATGGCGACTTCGATCTCAAGGAGTTGCGTGTGTGGATCGATAAACACCAGTGATCCGCTGGTGGCCTGCATGACGCGGACGGCCTCGGCGAGGACGCGGTTGAGGACTTCTTTCGGCTCGAGCGTGGAGTTGATGACACTGCCGACGCGGGCGAGCACCTCGAACTGACGGAGCTTGCGTTCCTGCGGTGTCGCGGGCCGCTCTGGCTTCGATCGGTTCATCGGCAGGACTCTAATCCAACGCCGGACAAGAAACACGCGGATTTTGCGGGCCGATTGTGCGGTCAGGTTGCGAGGAGGTTGATGGCGGCGTCGAGTTTGGCGCGGATGGCGGAGAGGCGGGTGGGATCGGCGACCTTCTTGCCGAGCTGGTCCTGGACGTAGAAGGTATCGATGGCGGCGCCTTTTTCGGTGGAGATTTTGGCGAAGCTGATGTCGAGGCCGAGTTCGCTGAGGGTGTGGGTGATCGTGTAGAGCAGGCCGAGCCGGTCCTCGGTCTGGATCTCGAGGATGGTTCGGCCCTTGCTGATCTCGTTGTCGAAGCTGATCACGGTGGGGATGCGCACTTCACGAATCCGGGGCGCGGGGCCGCGAATGGCGCGCAGGCGCTGCAACACGTCGGCGAACTCGATTTTCTCGCGGTCGCTGAGCATCCGTTCGAGCATCGCCTCGGCGGTCTGGATGGCGCGCTGGTCGGTGACGGCGTCGAGATTTTTATCGCAAACATCAAAGACGTCGAGGACGACGTGGTCGCTGCGGGTGTAGATGTTGGCGCGGAGGATGTTCAACTCCGCCGAAGCGAACGAGCCGCAGATTTTGGAGAACAACCCGAGCCGGTCCCAGGTGCAAATGGAGACCTGCGAATAGCCCTGGGCGGGGTAGGATTGCCAGTCGACGACCGGCACGAGGGCGTCGGCGGCTTCTTCGACTTCGAGCTGCCGCATGAGGAAGCGGTGGATGACCATCAAGTGGCGGTTGATTTCGGCCGCGCTGGTGTTGATGTAGTAGCTGGCCGGCATCAACTCGAAGTGCGAGTAGACCTCCTCGAGCGGGAGCTTGTCTTTGAGCCCGGCGCTGACTTCGCCATACAATTGCTCGATGCGGCGGGAGAGAATGTCGCGGACGCGGTCGGCCCCGGACAGGGTCTGTTTCGTGCGGCGGTACAACTCCCAGAGCAGGGCTTCCTTCCATTCCGTCCAGGTTTTGATGCTGGTGCCGGCGGCGTCGGCGAACGTGAGCAACATCAACGCGTTGAGGCTGACCTCGTCTTTCACGATGTGGGCGGCGGCGTCGATGGTGGCCTGATCGTCGAGGTCGCGGCGCTGCGAGAGCATGGACAGCTTCAGGTGGTCGCGGACGAGGAACAGCAATTGCGCGGTCTCATCGGGGCCGAGGCGCAGGCGTTGGGCGACGCGGCGGGCCATCTCGAGGCTGGCCTCGGCGTGGTGGTCGACGTTGGCGGCCTTGCCCACGTCGTGCAACAGGAGGGCCAGATACAGCACGTGCGGGCGCTCGAGGTGTTGAAAGATTTTCTTGTAACTCGCGTGGGGCGGTTCGGTGGCGTCGATGATGCGGTCGAGGTTCTCGATCACCTGCAACGTGTGCTCGTCGGCGGTGTAACGATGAAAGAACTCGTGCTGGACCAGGCAGGTGAGCCGCCCAAACTCAGGAATGTACTTGCCGAGGAATTCGACCTCGTGCATTCGGCGGAGGATGCGGGCGACCTGTCCCTTGCGCTGGAGAATCCCGAGGAACACGTCGCGGACCGACTCGGAGTACTGGAACGAGCGGTCGACCAGCTTCAAGTGTTGACGGATTTGCGAGCGCAGTTCGGGGCTCAACTCCACGTCGCGCAGTTGCACGTAATGGAACACACGCATCAGGCGGTGCGGGTCCTGTTTGAAGATCGTGGGCGCGCTGGCGGAAATCAGGCCGTCGCGCAGCACGAAGCCGTCAATCTCTTCCGCCTTGCGGGCGCGGCGCAGCAGGGAGCCGAGCCGCGACGGTTTGGACGGCTTGAGCGCCATGCGGTCGGCGAGGGCGTTGGTAAGCAGAAAAATGTTGCGGGAGTGCATGTAATAATCGCGCATGAACGCTTCGGTGCGGCGGAGGAGGTCGTGATGCCGGTAGCCGAATTCGGTGGCGATTTGCGGTTGGAGACCGAGGCCGATGACGTCGCAGCAGCGATTGGTCATGTAATGCATGGTGTTGCGCACGCGGAGGATGAAATCGTAGGCCGCATCGAGTTGGCGCTGCTCGGTCGCCTCGACGAAGCCGAGCTGGCGCAATTCCGAGAGTTTGCGCGTACCGTGCTTGAAGAGCGCCATCCAGATCAGGTTCTGGAAGTCGCGCAGGCCGCCGCAGCCGGCTTTGACGTTGGGCTCCTGCATGTACACTGTATCGCCATTCTTTTCGTGGCGGGCCCGCTGATCTTCCATGCGGGCGGCGATGTATTCGTCCTCATGGCCCTTGACGCAGTCTTTGATCAGCGCGCGCTCGAACGACTGGTAAATCTCCTCGTTGCCGACGAGGAGCCGGGCTTCGATCATCGAAGTCTTCGACTGCATGTCCCTGTTGGCTTGCGAGACAGCCTCGCTGACGGAGCGAGTCGAGTGGCCGACCTTGAGGCCGACGTCCCACAGCATGTACAAGACCTTCTCGACCATCTCCTTGAGATAGGGGTGGTGCGACGTGGCCCGCGACGGGGAGTCATGCAGAAACATGATATCGATGTCGGAGTACGGGCTGAGTTCGCCGCGACCATAGCCGCCGATCGCCACCAGAGATACGGAAACCGTGCCATCGGAGTGTGTTTGGCGATAATTCTCGTCGGCGGCCTGGAAGATGTGTCGAAGCACGACGTCCATCACATGGGTGCGGCCATGAGCGATCTCACGTCCGCCTCCGCCGGCGCGGTGGAGCATGCGCAGGCGGTGTTCTTCGACCTTGAGGAACTTCTTGTAGACGTTGAGAACGTCGGCCGGGCGTGCGCCGGCCTTCAGGACGAGGCGTTCTTCGGCATGGCGGAGCACTTTTTCGAGGTAACCCGGTTCGGACATGGGCCAACAATACGGGACAAGTCGAGGTCGGGCAAGTTGGAAACACCTCTGTCGCAAGCGCCTTGTTATCAAGAAATTATATCGGAGCCAAATTGTCACCTGGCGTCAGTTGACAAGTCATGTTCTTGGGTTAACGTACTAGAAGTTTTTTACCCTTCGAGGAGGGGGGTTGACATGACGTTACGACACAGAAAACCAGATCCTCTTGCGGAAGTTTTTCGATCCCAGCATGAGGAAATTAAGAAGTACAAGTGGATCGAGAGCGAGAAAGTTGGTCGGGACATTGGTTGGGAACGCGCATCGCGGGAGTGGTTGCAAAAGCACTTCCCGGGTTGGAAACGAGACCGGTGGAATCGGTTCGTGGAAGAGGCGTTGCGCCGCCAGGAGTGCCTGAACTAAGCTCGCGTCTATCAATCCATACACGGAGCGCGGAGGCGTAGCTCCTTCCGAGCGATGCAGCATTGCGGACGGGCACGGAACGGTGTAGTCTGTCCGCCATGCTGAAGCTCGGGGTTAACATCGATCATATTGCCACGTTGCGGCAGGCGCGCTACCGCCCTGCCCCGGAGCCGGCCGGGGCCATTCCGGAGCCGGATCCCGTCTGGGCGGCGGTGGAAGCCGAGCTGGGCGGGGCGCACGCCATCACCATCCATCTGCGCGAAGACCGTCGGCACATTCAGGACCGCGACGTGCGGCTGATCCGTCAGACCATCCGCACGCGGCTAAACCTCGAAATGGCCGATGTGCCGGAGATTGTCGCCATCGCGGAGGAAGTGAAACCCGATGAGGTGTGTCTTGTGCCAGAGCAGCGACAGGAGATCACGACCGAGGGTGGGTTGAATGTCGCGGGCGCACCGAAATCGCTGAAGAGCACGGTGGCGCGGCTGAAGAAGGCGGGCATCGCGGTCAGCTTGTTTGTGGACCCGGAAGAGCAGCAACTCAAAGCCAGTGCGGACGCGGGGGCGGACTTTGTCGAGCTGCACACGGGGACGTACGCGAACGCGCGGAACGAATCCGAGCAGGCGGCCGAGATCAAGAAGCTGACCGCGGCGGCGCAACTGGCCCACAAGCTCGGGATGCGCGTGAATGCCGGGCACGGACTGAATTACCAGAATACGCCGGGGATTCTCGCGGTCCCGTACATGGAGACGCTGAACACGGGCCACTCGATCATCTCGCGGGCGTTGTTCGTCGGCTTGCGGCAAGCGATCGCGGAAATGCTGGCGTTGATGGCGCCGTATCCGAAATGAAATCGTCGGGTTCGGTCATTTTGGGGACCGGCGTGGATATCGTCGAGACATCGCGCCTCCGGGATTCACTGGACAAATTCGGCGAGCGGTTTCTGAATCGCTGTTTCTGGCCGGAGGAAATTGCGTACTGCAACGGCATGAAATTCCCGGCGCTCCATTTCGCGGCGCGGTTTGCGGCGAAGGAAGCGATCTCGAAGGCGTTCGGCACGGGGATCGGGCGTCATCTCGGCTGGAAGGACATGGAGATCCGCAAGCGCGAGAGCGGCGAACCGTACGCGGTGCTTCACGGCAAGGGGGCGGAGCTGGCCGCGGTGCGCGGTGTGACGACCATTTTCGTCAGCCTGTCCCATTGCAAGGAGTACGCCGCGGCGCAGGCGGTGATCGCGGGTCGCGCGCCATCAGCGCGCGCGAAACAGCAGCACTGAGCCGACGCAGGCGAAGATCGCATTGGTCGTCCAGGCGGCGGCGAGGGGCGGGATGCGACCCCCGTCACCGAGCGCGAGCGTGATGTTGTTGAGGAAATAGAAGGCGACGACCAGCGTGAGGGCGGTGCCGACGCCGAGGAGCGGGCCGCTGCGGCTGACACGCATTCCGAGCGGAATCCCCATGACGACGACAATCAGGCACGTGAGTGGGAACGCGTAGCGGGCCTGGAGGCGGACCTCGTATCGGGCGAGGCCGGTGAGATGGTTGGCGGCGCGCTGGGTGCGGATGTAGCGGCGGAGTTCGCTCGTGGTGAGGTTGTCGGGGTCCTTGCCTTCGAGGGCGAGGCGGCCGGGTGATTCTTTGAACGCCGGGAAGTTCGTTTCGGCCGGATGAGCGACGAGCGGGGGCGACTCGCGGTGATCGAACAGATCGGCATTGAAGAAATGCCATTGATGATCGATCCAGCGGGCGTGTTCGGCGTAGAGATCGAGGTCGGGCGAGCCATTGGTATTTCGCTGGTGGATCTCCACGGTATCCATCTCGGCGCGGCGGGTGTCGAAGCGGCGGGCGTACCAGTCGCGGCGTTCAGCGGCGTTGTCAAAAAAGAAGTTGGCGAGCACGTCCGGCTGGCCTTTGCCTTTGAGGGCGGCACGCAGGGCGTCGGCTTTTTCATGGGCGTGGGGAACGAAGACCTCGTTGACGATGAAGACGGCGATGGTGGCGGCCGCGCCGATGGCCAGGAGCGGCACGGAGAGCCGCAGGAGGCTGATGCCGTTGGCGCGGATGGCGACCAGCTCGTTGTACTTGCTGAGGTTGGCGAGACAGAACAGCAGGCCGAGCAGCAGGGCCATGGGCATGATGATGACGAACATCTCGGGAAACAGGATGAGATAGTAGTGGACGACCGTGGGGAAGCGGGCGTGGTAGGTGATGAATTCGTCGAGCGTGCTGAACAGATCGACGACGATCATCAGCATGGCGAAGGCGTCGAAGCAGTACAGCAGCGGCCAGGCGTATTCGCGGAGCAGATATTTATCGAGAATCCGCACGCGACCGAGCTTAGGCAAACGCGCGCGATGCCGCGAGAAAAAAGAGGGGGGGGTGAGCCACAGATTCACACGAATGGGCACGGATGTTCACCACCGCAAGTGGACGCGAATCAGCACGAATGGGGCAGGCGTGGGGACCGAGTGCCGGGGGGCCTGAGTGTCGAAGTGCCGATGTGCGGATTGGTGAGGACTTCTTAGACGGCGGGGTAGCTATGGGTTCAAACTTGTGGCTCACCCGCTCTCCTCGACAATCCTGATCTCGTCTTCCGTGAGGCCGTAGAGGTCGTAGACGAGGTGGTCGATGGCCTTGTCGGTGTCGGCGATCTCTTGTTCGAGGGCGGCGAGGTCGGACGTGCCGACTTCCTTGGCGACGGACTTCATCAGGTCGCGGATGGCATTCAGGTTGGCCGCCGCCGCAGGGTGGAAAAAGGCTAGTGGCTCGATGGCGTTGACGATCAGGTCGTAGACCGGCTGCGCCGTCTTGCCCGTAGTCCAGGATGTTTTGCGGGCGTTGGTTTCCAAGAAACTGCGCCACGATGCGTAGACAAACTGCTGCAACGCCGGATTGGCAAAGGTCAGCCGCACGATTGGTTGAATGGCCGGCGCGGCGTCCTTGGCGTCGGACACTTCGGCGGCGATGATGATATGCTTCTTTCCGGGTTGGACCACGATCCGATGGACGAAGCCCTTGCGCCGCACGTCCTCGATCAGGATCTCTGCCGTTACCGCTGCCGCGTAGTCCTTTTGGAGATAGTGGGCGAGGGAGCAGTCCGTGCGGTTGACATGGCCGATCTCAGTTAGCAGTTGTCCGGGCAATTCGTGGCGCTTCCGGCTGAGTGCGTGGGCGTGCTCCGCAAGCTCGACGATCTGTTTTGTGATACCCGTAGCGCGTTTCGAGTCGTCGACCGAGATAGGAAGACGCTCCAAGTACGTTCCCTTAATCTTTGGGAACGTGCGGCGTTGATCGTAGAAGTGGGCCCCCCAATAAGCCCGGAGCAATCTCGAGTTCAAAACCCCAAGCAAAAGGTGCGGGTCGACGCCCTTCCTCTTCGGACTGACCATGAATATTGTATTCAGGCACTGGTAGCCCCGCGTATCCAACGCAAATTCTGGATACAACCCCACTTGGCGTGTAAGCAGTTTGTTTTTTGCGTTCTGTCGTGTCGGATCCCAGCAGCCGCCGTAGCGCGCCTCCTCGGCATCAAGGCAGGCCAAATTGTTCCACTCGACGTGATACCGAGTCACATTCTCGCCGGTGTAGCAGGGTTTGTATCGTCTCTGGATTTGACGGACATCCTTCACTTTAACAACGTCATCTGGGTACTTGCTGCGGTCGCGAAGTTGCTTCCCGAAATTGACGTAAGCCAAATTGCCGAGTGGGCAGCACTTGTCTTGTAGGCGCTCCCATAGAGATGTCAGGCCACTTGTGCTGTCGCCGGTGAACAGGATATTGCGGTCGCCCAGGGCTTTGGTTGCCGAAATTGACGCCTTGGAAGTCTCGTGGATGCTTTCGCCCTCGACCGTCGCGTGCATTATCAGGAACGCCCCGCTAGTGTGGTCGCCCGCAGCGACCACGAAGATCGCATTGTCCACGCTGATGCCGTGGAAGACGCCTCCATCCAATATGAGGATGTGGTCGACCCGCGAGTTATCGAGAAGGAAGCGTCTAAGTGGCGCGAGGTAATTGTTCGTAAGAAAGTTTGCGGGGGTAATCATGGAGCAATAGCCGCCCGGCCCTGCAAGTCGAACACCGCGCTCCACAAACAGATGGTACGTGTCCACCTTGTACGAAGCTACTGCGTATTGATTGCGCAAGTAGTCCAATTGGGACTGGTCTCGAAAGGCGTCTTGCAATAGCACGTACGGCGGGTTGCCGATGACGCAGTCGAACCCGCCCCCCTTCGCTGAGCCAGCTTCGGCGGGCACGCCACGCTGCATGATGTCCGGGAATTCGTTTTTCCAGTTGAAGGCGGCGTCGCCGGCGACGGCCGGATCGTCGATGAGGGAATTGCCGCGTTTCAGGTTGTTGGACAACGTGGGCAGCAGATTGAGTGGTTTATCGCCGTTTGTGCGGATGGTGACGGACTCGCGAATGAATTCGCGCTCGACCTTCATCAGGCGCATCCAGAGGTTGAGTTTGGCGACCTCGACGGCCTGTTCGTCCAGATCGACGCCGAAGATGTTTTCGGTGACGACGAGTCTGCCGACGTGCTCGACCGGCTCGGGGAGTTCGCGGCCGGCGTCGAAGAGCATGCCGGTGGTTTGGCCGTGGGCTTGTTTGCATTTCGCGCACTCGGCGTTGTAGGCGGCGTAGGCATCGACAAACGTGTCGAAGGCCCGCAACAGGAACGACGCGGAACCCATGGCGGCGTCGAGGACTTTGATTTGTGAGAGTTCGCGGATTTTGGCGAGCGCGCCCCTGTAGTTCTTGTATCCGAGCAGAGCGAGCGCCTCTTTCAGGATGGGGTCGATCTTCTTCCCGACGGTGTGGGCGACGATATAATCCACAATATAGCGGGGCGTGTAATAGATGCCCTCTTTTTTGCGAAGCTCGTTGGTGTCTTCGATGGTGATGCGGCCGTCTTTTTTGTCCAGTTTATGGGCGAGGAAGCGTTCGTAGACCGCGCCCATGATGTCGGTGGACATGCGCGAGAAATCGTAGCCGTACAGATGTTTGTAGGAGGCGAGTAACTCGCCCTGGCCCTGCTCGAAGCCGCATTGCGCGGCCACGTCGGGCGTGAGCGGCTCGTCGCCGATGACAGTGGCCAAGGCGATGTTGTCGATGGCAAGCTGGTCGCAAAGCTGCGGGCGGATGAACAACTCGGTATTGAAATCACGTTTAATCTCGGCGAAGAGGGATTCCTTGAGAACCTCGGAGAACGGTTTGGTGGGCGGATCGCCGTAGAGCCGGAGGTAGCGGGCGAAGCGGCGGGCCAGTGTGTCGTGTTCGATCAGCCGGTTGGTTTCGAGCATGCGGCAGAAGATGAAGCGGTCGAGCAGTTGTTGGCTGGCCTTCGTGAGATCGTCGATGCTCAGGTCTGGATTGCGGAGCGCGAAGCCGTTGGCGATGATGAGCCGCCAGCGTTTCAGGTCGGCGAGAAACCGCTTGTCCAGGTCGGCTTTCTGCCGCTGGTCGTAGAGTTCGTCGATGCGGTTGGCGACGACATTTTCGAGGGCCAGCAACTCCCAGAATTCCTCGCGGCGGGAAACGATGTCGTCGAGGGTGAACGAGAAGCTGGGGACTTCCTCATGGACGCGGATGAAGAACCACTGCGCGAAATTTGTCAGGACAATCCAGTTGATCGGTTCTTCGCCGCGGAGTTTGTCGGGCGGGGTCCTGCGGTAATTGTAGATGTAGTGGGTGACCTGCTGCTGATGTTTCTTAAAGAGGTTTTTCGCGGGGTCGTGGAGACTCTTCGCCTCGAGGAACATCAACGGATGGCGGTCCTTCAGGAGATAATCAACGTCATCGTCGAGGATGTGGAATTCCTTGTCGTAATTGGCGCGTTTGTACCCCAGCGCCGTGAGTAACGGCTCGATGAGATGTTGCTTGGTGGCCTCTTCAGGTGATGCGTCACCGAACCCTGTAACGATAAGGTCTCTGGCGCTTTTAACAAGCTCATCCAGCTTGTCATAGAACCCTTGTTGCGAGGAGGCTGCCTGCAGCGCGGTCATGCTCCGGGCAGTCTACAAGCGGCGGATTTGGCAAGCAAGCTCGCCGAAGGCGGGTAAACCCGAAAGTCCGAGAAGGACTCGCGACCTTTGGTGGTGGGTCTGGGTCGTTCGGCTGGCGTGGGGGAGGCGACGGGGGATGGTTGGCGGGGGATTGGAGTGAAGGAGTGATGGCTGGCGTCCGCCTACGCCGGGCCTTCGGCGCGACATGTCCGCATTCGCGTAAAGCTACGGCGGGACAAGCGGGAAGGGGGAGGAGGAGGGGCGAGTGCTCGGCATTCGATTTTACGCTTGATTTTTATATCCTGTTGCGATAACGTTCGGGGCGTGGTTCTTTGAAATAGGCGTTCAGGCCCGCCTGAGGCGGGTGAAGTTCGGGGCAAAAGCGGTAACTCCGAACACGACTCGCGAGCAGGCCGGTAACCGCAGTCCAGAGGATGGTGCGGGGCCGTAGGACGTACAAAATGGCTCCGCTCGGTCCCCTTCGCTACACCCTGCGGGCCTCGAAAGTACACGAGGCGGTCTCGGGGGTTACTCTTACCCCCCTGTTTCTGCGAAACGAAGCCAATGGTTTTTCGGGTGGTGTGGTTGTGGATGGGCTTGAAGGACAGGTGGTTATGAGATTGGCCGCGCCAATTATGGAGGTGGCTTCGTTTGGCTTCGTTTTGGTGTTTTTGATGCCTGGTTGGGGCGGGCACGCCCCGGCAGAGCGGGGCGGCTACAGTGGGCGGCGCGACACCACGTCCCGGGACCGTTGGCCGCATGGGCCCGCTACTTCGGGGGCTGGCCGACCTGGGTCACGTAGAACGTTTGATCGGCGATGGCGATCGAGCCGGTGATGTTGGTGGTGGTGTTGTTCGGCGCGACGGTGTATGCGACCTTGCCCCTGCCGGTGCCGCTGGCGCCGTCCGTGATCGTGATGAACGGATTGTTGCTGACAGCGGTCCAGTCACAGTCGCTGAAGTTGGGTCGGACGTTCACGGTGCCGGCCCCCCCCGCGGCCTTGATGTTCGCGCCATAAGGGCTGAGGGAGAACGTGCAACTGCCGGCATCCTGATTGACCGTGAAGGTTTGTCCGGCAATCGTCATCGTGCCGGTCAAGGGGATGGAATTCGTATTGCCGGGGACGACGTATTCGACCTTGCCATTGCCGGTGCCGGTCGAGCCCGCGGTAATCGTAATGAATGGATCGTTGCTCGCGGCGCTCCAGGCACAGCCCGGGCCCTTGAACTTCACATTGACGACTCCGGAGGCGCCCTTCGCCGGGATCGTGGCGTTCGTCGCGCTCAGGGCGTACGAGCAGCCGCTGCCGGATGTGCCCGATTGGATAACGAGGTAGGGCTCTCCGAAAACAGTCATTGTACCAATGCGGCCGAGGTCGCTGGTGTTCGCCGCGACCGAGTAACCGACCGTTCCGTTTCCGGAACCGGCCGCGCCGGAAGTGATCGTGATAAAGTCGTCGTTGCTGACGGTCGACCACGAGCAACCGTTCGTGGTCGTCACGGAGACGCTATTCGAGCCGCCCGCGGCGTCGAAGGAGGCAGTGGCGGGATCCAGCGAGAAATCGCAGACGGTGAGTTGGAATACGGTGCCGAGATTGTTCATGCCTCCGCTGAAACTGGTTCCATAGAAGGTATTGTCCCCGACCTGCACCAGCCCCGAGGCGGGTTGGGCCGGGTAGGGGCGGCCAGCAAACGTGTACAGCATCGTCAGCGTGCCGTCCGTGGTGATGCGGAACGCGGTGCCACAACCCTGATTGCAGTTGGGACTTCTGCCGCCGTTGACGGTCGTGCCGTAGAAATTGCCGTCGGTGCCCAGGAGGAGCAGGGCTCTGGGGAATGCGCCGCCATCACCGCCGGCGAAAGAATTCAGCAACGTGAACGCGCCCGCCGAGGTGATCGTGTAGACCGTGCCGCGGTTACTCTTCCCGCCGAACAACGTCACGCCGTAGAACGCGCCATCATTTCCCTGGATCGGGCCGATGGCCGGATTCGCGCCATCGCGGCCACTGAAACTGTACAAGGTGGTCAAGCTACCCGCGGAAGAGATTTGGTACACGGTGCCCGGCGGATATTGTCCGCAATCGCCCACGCCATCGCACGGGGAATGGCGACGGGTGCGGGAGGCTCCTCCGGCATCGGTTGTCCCGTAGAAGTTGCCGTCACTGGCCAGCACGAGCCCCGAGTCCGCACTCTGACCATCGCTGCCGTTGAAATTGTACAGCGTGGTCAGTGTTCCCACCGGAGTGATCATGAACACCGTGCCGCATCCCTGATAACAACTGCCGTTTCCGCCGCTGCGGGTCGTGCCGTAGAAATTGCCGTCGAGGCCCTGGACGAGCTGACAGCGAGGATTTGCGCCATCGGGACCGCTGAAACTGTGCAGGGTGGTCAACGCGCCTGCCGTGGTGATTTGGTAGACGGTGCCGTTGTTGCTCGTCCCGCCGCCCGCGGTCGTCCCATAGAAATTGCCGTCACTGCCCTCGATGGGCGCCGCGACGGGAGCAGCGCCGTCAGTCAGGCCGAATGCGTGCAAAGTGGTCAGCGTGCCCTGCGGGGTGATCTGGAAGATGGTACCTTTGCCGCCCGCCCCGCCCGTGGTGGTCACACCATAGAAATTGCCGTCGCTGCCCACGGTCAGCGGTCCCTGCGGATTGGAGCCGTCCGGGCCGCTGAACTGGTACAGGGTGGTCAGCGTGACCGAGGTGGCCGCGCTGGCGGTGTGCAAGGGACTGGCCAGGATTGCCAAGATGACTGCCGTGACAACGCAGAATGCCTTCATGTTTTTTCTATTTTGCCAAATTGACCGGAATGCCCATTTCAAGCCCGGGGAGTGCGTCAGTCCCGTGCGGTCGACGATGCTGCACCAAGGCCGCGCGTTTGTCCATCTCCGGGTGCACGGGGGAAGAGGGGGGCGGCAATCCGCGGTCGGCGATCCGTTTGCGGGCAGAGCCGAGCGTCGGCGGACGACCGAGAAGCGTAACTGCGAACAGCGGAAATTCTTCGCTGCGCTCAGAAAGACAGCGTTCGAAGGCCGATGGGATGGTGGCTCGCCCACATCTCTGCGGCTCGGCACCCACGACGTTGATCCCTGACGGAGAGGGAGAACCTGGTGTCAGTCTTTCAGTTGATAGACGGCGCGGGTGACGCGCTGGGCATCGGGCATGAGGTTGAGGACGCGGAGGATGTAGCCCGTGCCTTTGCGGCTGTGGGGCTGCATGCGCTCGTTGTAGAGGCGGGTCAATTCATGGAAATGGGTCGGCTCCTGCTGACGGCGGAGGATGTCGGCAATCACCAGGGGCGCGCCGACCATCGGGAGGAAATAGCGGCGGTCGACGGTGCCGCTGATTTCGGGGTGATGATCGAGGAGAACGGTCACCAGACGCGGGCGCTGGCCATTGAGGAAACTGAGCTCGTCGGAGACGCTGGCGAGGATCTTCTCGAACGGCACGGGTTCCTTCGATGCGTGGAGCAATTGGAGAATCTGTTTCTCGACCTGATTCAGGATCGGGCCGGGCAGGACGGAGAAGTAATCGTAACGGAACGTGATTCGTTCCAGCGTCTCGCTCAGCAAGAGCAGCGATCCCCACGGCTGGTACCCGCCGAAGGTCGGGTCGTTTGCCCAACCGTTCAATTCCGCGGAGGTCACCACGCAGCCGCCGCTCAGGATGCGATTGGCCCAGTAGACCTCCTGGGTGTCGGCCACGGCGCGGGCCAGGTGCGAGCGCAGGGCGGCGATGGCGGATTCTTCGATCTGACGGACCCGCTCGCGGGTGACGCGGATACGCATCCGGGCGATCTCCTGGAGGGTGCGGCGTTTCATCTGCGGGCGGAACAGGGGATCGGTCAAGCCAAAGCGTTGTTCGATGACGAAGACTTCCTGGGTGTTGAGGAACTCGCGCAACAGGGAGCGGAAGCCCGTGATCTGGCCGGTGCCGGCCTCGAGGCGGCGGGTCCAGTTGAAGAACCAGCGAACGTTTTCAAGGGACGTCGAACCGAAGTTGGTGAGGCCGAGAAGTTGCTGGTCATTCCACTCACGGAGCTGGCCGATATTGGCGACCCTGGCTTCTTCGAGGCAGTGAACGACGCGGGCGCTCAGGCCGGAGGAAGCGATCGGCCAACTATCGATCGCTTGTCGAGTAATTTTCTTTGGCTGAAATTTTTCCATTGCGAAAACTCACTCACATGCCGGCAAACCCGTACCATACAGAGTGCCTTCGCGGGCCCGCTATCCCTACCGGTAGGGGTACTAAACCTAACAGCCACTTAGAATTCAAGTAGAATTTTGTTACGAGTAGTGGGCTCAAGGAGGACTGCTTCATGCTGCTACCTTGCGCATTTTTCCCTAGCGCGATGCGGAAACCGCGCTAAGATACGCTTATGGAACCTGTTCTGTCGAAGATTACCGCCGACGCGTGTCGGACGCTGCAGGCGTTGGCGACCGAGGAAGCGACTTTCCAGCGGATCGCATCCGCCGCGGTTACCACACTCCGAGCTGGCGGGAAGATCCTCGCCTGCGGCAACGGAGGCAGCGCGGCCGACGCGATGCATCTGACGCAAGAACTGATCGGGCATTTTCGTGGCGAGCGCCGCTCGCTGCCGGCCGTAAGCCTGACAGCCGATCCGACGGCGCTGACGTGCATCGGCAACGATTTTGGTTTCGAATACGTCTTTTCGCGCCAGATCGAAGGACTGGCTGACAAGAACGACCTGCTCGTGGTGTTTTCGACGAGCGGGAATTCGCCGAACATACTTCACGCGCTGGACGCGGCACGGGCCAAGGGGGTCAAGACCGTGGCGCTGCTGGGCAAAGGCGGCGGGAAGGCGAAGGGCAAAGCCGATTTTGAGATCGTAATTGCCAACACCGATAGCGGCCGCGTCCAGGAAGCGCACACGGTGATCCTGCACGCCCTTCTGGATGTGATCGAACGTCAGATCGGCAGCTAGTTATTTCGTCGGAGCTGGCGACGGAGCGGTGGGCGGGGGAGCTTCACGTCCCGGCGGCGGGCCGGAACGCGGCTGCATGATCTGCGCCATATCCGTTACCTGAGCATCGGGCGGCGGCTGGTACACGAAGGTCGAATCGGGCACGTCGGGGTTGAATTTCACGTTCTTGAACTCCATCTCCTCCACCAGGTTTGTCAAGGACCTATCGTACTGCTCCAACCGGTGGAAGAACCCATCCGTCTGCCCGATGTAGATTCGCATTTTGCCGATCACGGCGGCCATGGCGGCTATCTGTGGATGGGAGAGGGCCGACTGTTTGAAAGACCCGCCGAGGACGTACATCGGTTGTCCATCGAGATCCTTGGCCGCGTCGAGGGTCAGGTCGCACATGTCTTTAGTCATCTGCAATTGCTTGGCCGGGCTAAACTGATCGAGAGGATCCCCTTGTATGCCAGCCTGCGCGAGGGCATTGCTCCCGAGCTTGCTGGTATCCATTTTCAGGATCTGCTGTTGCGAGCCCATCTTCATGACCTGCCACATGATGCCGTCCTGGCCCACGATTATGGTCACCTGGCTGTGCTGGCCCATGAACGGCCGGTCGAGCTGCATCCACACACGATGGGGAGCTTTCTGCGCCACGGAGCCGGTCACCTCCACATGGTTGCCGAACATGCTCATGCTCTGACTGTAGTCGGCGGTCCATGACTTGTACGCCGCCATTTTCGATTCCGCGAAACTGAGGATCTGGTCGGGCGACTTCAATCCCTGCGCGGACGCGGGCACGGCGGTCGCGGCGAGGATGGCGCAGGCGACTCGGGCGATTGTGATCGTGTGCGGTCGGTGCATGGGCATCTCCCTTCGTTGTGGTGTGGGCGACCGTAACACACGCGGGCGCGCAGGGCAAGCGCGGCAGCGCGACGGGGCGCGCGCCGATGTCACGGTGTGGTTCGTGAAAAGATCTCCGTGTCGATCACGCCGTCCGCGACCCGGGCGACGGGCCCCATCATGAGGATCGAGTAGTCCTCGCTGATCTCGATGGCGAGAACGCCGCCGGGCATGTGAACCAGCACGGAGCGGTCGCACAAGCCGACACGATGCGCCACGGCGGCGGCGGCGCTGCTGCTGCTGCCCGAGGCCAGCGTGTAGCCCGCGCCGCGCTCCCAGATTTCGATCTGGATGTTGTGGCGGTCGCGCACCTTGAGGAACTGCACGTTGGTGCGATTGGGAAAGTTGGGGTGCGTTTCCAGCAACGGACCGAATCGGCGGGCCATATCCGCGTCGATCTCGCGCAACGGCAGCACGCAATGGGGATTGCCGATCGTCGCCGCGCAGAAGATGAACGCGTGGCCGTCGACGGTGATGGTTTCGTTGAGCACTTCGCGACGGGGGCCGGTGACGGGAATCTCATTGCTCCAGAAACTGACCCGGCCCATCTCGACGCGCACGGCGTGGCCATTGTCGATGACCGTGGAACGGACGAGGCCGCCGGCGGTTTCGATGGTGAATTCCTCGCCGCCGACGATTTTACGGTCCCACAGATACCGCGAGAAGATGCGCAACCCGTTCCCGCTCTTCTCCGCCTCGCTGCCGTCGGGGTTGAAGATGCGCAGGGCGCATTTGGCTTTCGACGACGGCAGTGGGCCGAGCAGAATGCCGTCTGACCCGACGCCGAAATTGCGATGGCAGATGGTCTTGATCTGGTCGGTCGTCAGGGGAGAGGGGAGCGACTTCGCGTCGATGACGATGTAGTCGTTTCCCAACGCGTGGTACTTGGAGAATTCCAGTGCCATGGCGCAACATTATCGCCCGGCGTGCGGGGTTCAAAGCCCAAAATGCGGGCAAAGACAGGGACTGATCCGGAGACCAGCCCCGTGACGACGAGACCCGGTGGGAAGGCACACGATAACAATATTCCGCGCTCGGTGCGCGCGGCTCAGGATCACGCGGGGAAGTTACGGTCCGGCCAATCGGCGAGCGAGGGAATGGCGGCGCGGCCGCCGAGGCCGAGGCTGACGCGGGCAGCGGCCCAAGCACCGAAGTCGAGGGAGGTTACTGTGTCCCATCCCTGAAGCAATCCGTAGATGAATCCACCGTGGAATACATCCCCGCAGCCTGTGGTATCCACGGCTTGCACGCGGTAGGCGGGGCGCTCGATCACGACGCCGCGATCCATGGCCACGTATCCCCTTTCCCCGAGAGTGATTCCGACCACGCGCGGTCCCAGTTCCGCGAGGCGACGGCAGGCCTCAAGGGGACGGTCGTCACCGATGAGGGCCCGGCCGAAATTGGCGGAGGCGATGAAACAGTCGCTGTGCTTCGCCAACTCCAACGATCCTTCCCGCAGCGTGCCGGCATCCACGACGATCTGCGCCCCGCCCGCCCTCGCCGTTCTTGCCGCCGCCAGCGACGCCTCGATGAACAGCCCGTCGGTGTGAAACACCTTGGCGGACCGGATCAGATCATGGTCGAGTTCATTTGGCGATGGCGGCGCACCGCTCGGGTGTCGCCAGAAGATGGTGCGTTTTCCGGTGCCCGCTTCGACGGCGATGAACGCGAATTGGGAACCGCATCCGGGACGGACCAGGAGCCCCTTTGTGTCCACGCCTTCGTGGTCGAGCGACCGTTTGATCTCGACGCCGAACGAATCATCGCCGACAACTCCGGCGAAGGCGCAGGAGATGCCCCAGCGAGACAGCGCGACGATGGCGGTGGCGGCCGGCCCACCGCCTTGCACGGTCATCTCGCGGAATTCGCACTTGGTGTCGGGTTTGGGATAGGACGGGAGGATGGCGAGATGATCGAGCGTACACTGTCCGAGTCCGTAGACCTGAATCATGGGGCCGGCACCGGCTCGTGGGATTTGCGGTTGTAGGTCCGCTCGTAGGCTTTGCCAAACGGACAGATGCGCCCCTCGACCCTTTTGACCAGTCCGTAAGCGAAGCCGCGTTGCCTCTTGCGCGCCCGTCGGCAGACCGGGCAGTTCACGCAGACCTTGGCGAGGATGGGGCGTGGGTTCACGGTGGGGCCATGCTAGACGCGTGACGAATACAGGGCAAGCATGGGATGGTGGAAGCGGAGAGGAGGGCATGATTCCGAATAGCGAACAAGGAGTGATTGCCCCCTCACCCTGACCCTCTCCCCCGGAGGGAAGAGGGGACTTTCCTGCCAGCATTTCATCCTGTCGTGGGACTGCCACTCGACAAATCAAGTGAGTTCCAGCGCTACACGCGGATGGGGAGGAGCACGAAGGGGATGCCGGCGCGGTAGAACCGCTTTTGGACGGCGAAGACGGTGTAGTTGTGGAGCCAGCGCGAGGCGAGGGTGTCGCTGGGGAAGAGGAGTTGGCCGCCGAAGAAGACGCTGTTGGGGAATTTCTGGACGATCTTGGGGGCGATGTTGGCCAGTTCTTCCACGGCGTCGGTGCCAAGGGAATAAAACCCTTCGGCATGGTAGCCGTGTCGGTGCATGTAACCGACGTAGCGATCGACCTCGTCGAGGACATGCGTGCGCAAGCGTCCGATCTCATCGGCGCCCTTGAAATTGCCGGCATCGATGATGCCGACCTCGACGAACACGTAATTCTTGAACACGGCGGGGAAGACGCGGAGGACATTGTAGAGCGTGTGCAGGCCGAGGCCGTTGAATCCGCTGACGAGGATGACGGCGGTCTTGGCGCGCGGGTTGCAGTCGGGTGTGGCGACGGGTTCGTCGTCGGAAGCCATGCCGGTTTGGGCGGCGGCCTCGGCGCAGAGGTCGTCGAGTCGGCGGAGGAGTCGGCCGGTGTAGTCGTAGTGGCGGCGAATGATGACGGCGACGGCGACGAGCCCGGCGGTGAGCACGACGGTGATGGCGCCGCCTTCGCGGAACTTGATGGCGGTCATCAGCACGAGGATGGCGGTACACAGAACGAGGCCGAGGCCGTTGACGAACAGTTTTTTGAGGCGATGCTCGACACCTTTTTCCATGGTCCACCAATGGCGGACCATGCCGAGTTGGGAGAGGGTGAAAGTGATGAAGACGTTGATGCTGTAGAGGACGACGAGAAAGTCCACGCGACCCGCGGACAGGAGCATCATGCCGAGGGCAGCGGCGCCCATGAGCAGGATCCCGTTTTGCGTGACGAGGCGGTCGCTGAGCGTGGCGAATTTCGTGGGCATCCAGCGGTCGAGGGCCATGTTGGACAGGACGCGCGGGCCGTCGAGGAAGCCGGCTTGGGCGGCGACGAACAGCAGCAGGGCCTCGGAAATGAGTGTGATGAGGACGAACCAGCGGCCGCCGGCGCCCCAACCGGCGGTCAGCGACTCGAAGAGGACGGCGTTGAGGGTTTTACCCTCCTGATACGTGACGTGCAGGAACAGGTAGGCAAACATCAGGCCGGTGGCGGTGAACGCCAGGGAGATGGCCATGTATTGCATGGTGCGTTTGCCGGTTTGGACCTTGGGTTCGCGAAGGATGGGCAGGCCGTTGGAGACGGCCTCGATCCCGGTGTAGGTGCCCGCGCCCATGCTGTAGGCGCGGAGCATGAGCAACAACATGCCGAGCAAACCGAGTTCCGCGTGCGCCTGGTGGACGCTGCTGCGCGTGTCGGCGAGGACCTGGCCAAAATCGCCGGCGTGCACGACCAGCGCGTAAATGATTGCGAACACGTGGCTGATGACGAACACCATGAAGATCGGGACCAGGCTCATCACGGATTCCTTGACGCCGCGGAGATTCAGCAGGGTCAGCGCGAACACGCCCGTGATGGCGAACGCCAGTTTGTAAGGGAGCCATCCTGCGGGCAGGAAACTGAACAGGGCGTCCGCGCCACTGGCAATCGAGATCGTGATGGTCAGGACGTAGTCGATGAGCAGGGCGCAACCTGAAACCATGCCGGTGGTCGGGGAAAGCAGCTTGCTGGCGACGAGGTACCCGCCGCCGCCGGTGGGGAAGAGTTCGATGATTTGCGAATAGCTCGCGCTGATGATGAACACGGTCAACGCGGACGCCAGGCCGACGAAGATGCAGAGATTCGGATGCGACCGCAGCGCGAGGAAGGCCTCTGGGGGACCGTAGCAGGAAGAGGAAAGGCCGTCGGCGCCGAGGCCGACCCAGGCGAAGAAAGCGATCAGCGAAATTTTGTGGAAGACGGAGTGGTCGTGCGGGCTGAGGGCGCGACCGATGACGAGCGATTTGACCCGCCTGGCGAGGCCCGGTTCCGGAAGGGCCGATGGAGGTTTGTCATCCATGGAAATGCATCACAAGGATTGTAGAGTGCGTTTGCGTGGAAACGCCAGAGAGATTTCCCGTGGATGGTCGGATTGACTCACGCGGGCGCAGGGGCTGGGGCCGAGGGACCGATTTTTCGGTTACGAAACAGGCGAATGGGGAGAATGACGATGGGGACGCCGGCGAAGCGGAGCCGGCGCTGGATGGCGTACGCCGTTTCGTTGTGGAGGATGCGGTCGTACCATTTCGGTTCGTCGAACACGACCTCACCGGCAAAAAACACGGCGTGGGGGTATTTCTTGGACAGATCGACGCAGATTTCCGAGACCTCGTTGACGACGTCGGTGCCGATCCGATAGCTGGATTCCGCCGGGATGCCGAGGCGATTGGCCATGTCGACGTAGCGATTGAGCGAGGCGCGGGTGCGTTCCTCGAGTTCCTCGACATGGCTGCCGCCCTTGAAGAAATCGGAATTGGGCACGCCGATGGACACGAAGACGACGTTGGTGAACGAGCGCGGGAAAATGCGGAAGATGTTGAGCATGCAGTGCACGCCGAGTTTGGCGAATCCGCCGACGAGAATCACCGCGGTGGGTTTCTTCGGGTCGAACGGCGGGGCGGTTTGATTGGGCGCGCCGGGGATGTCTTCGAGAGCGGCCTCGACCTGGCGGAGGCGCTGGGTGAAGCGGCGGTAATGATGGCGGATGCCGAAACAGCCGCCGATGCACAGCAGGGTGATGACGAGCGTGATCCAGCCGCCTTCGCGCAGTTTCATGCTCACCATGATGGTGAGAATGGACAGGCACATCACGAGACCCGTCCCGTGTACGCTGAGGTGTTGCATCCATTTCTTGTCGGTCTTGCGATGACGAATCCAGAACCGCGACATGCCGAATTCGGACAGCGAGAACGTGGCGAAGACGTTGATGCTGTACATGACGACGAGGATGTGAATGTCGCCGCGGGTGTACAGCAGCGCGGCGGCGGCGGTAATGCCCATGAGCAGCACGCCATTCTGGCTGGTGAGCCGGTCCGAGAGCGCGGCAAAGCGGCGGGGCAGCCAGGAATCGATGGCCATGTTGGCCATGACGCGCGGACCATCGATGAAACCGGTTTGCGCGGCGACAAAGAGGAGGACGGCCTCGGAGAGGATGGTGATGCCGACGAACCAGATGCCGACCGGGAGCGAGCCGAGCCGGAACTTGCCGGCGAATTCCTCGGCGAGCACGGCATTGAGGGTCTTGCCCTCGACGGGGGCGACGCTGAAGAGCATGTAGCAGAACAACAAGCCGGCGGCGGTGGCGGCGAGCGAGATGGCCATGTATCGCATGGTGCGTTTGCCGGTTTCGACCTTGGGCTCGCGCATGATGGCCAGGCCGTTGGACACGGCTTCGATTCCGGTGTAGGTGCCGCCGCCGATGGAGTAGGCCCGCAGAAACAGAACGAACATGCCCCAGATGCCGAGTTCAGCCGCGCCGCGTCCGAAGCCGGAGCGGACATTGTTGGCGACGACCGGCAACGCGCTGGCATGAAGCATCAGGCCGCCAAAGATGAGGATCACGTGCGTTGCGACGAACGTGAGGAAGATCGGAACGAGCATCGAAACGGATTCTTTGACACCCCGCAGATTCATCACGACGAGAAAGATGATGGCGGCGAATTCGACGGGCAACTTGAGATGCTGGAAGGAGAGGGGGAGCAGACTAAACAGGGCGTCGGCGCCGCTGGCGATGGACACGGTGATCGTGAGGATGTAGTCGACCAGCAGGGCGCAGCCCGAGACCACGCCGGCGGATGGACCGAGCAACTCGGTGGCGACGATGTAGCCGCCGCCGCCGCCGGGGAAATGTTCGATGATCCGGCTATAGGCGTACGAGATGATGAAGACGGTCGCCGCGGTCGCCAGACCGAGGAGGACTGCCAGGTAGAGATGGTTTCCCAATGCTCGGAAGGCCTCTTCGGGTCCGTACGCCGACGATGACAAACCGTCCGCGCCCAAGCCAACCCAGGCGAGGAACGCGATCAGGGAGATTTTGTGGCCAATCGACGGGTCATGCAGGTCGCGGGGCGCGCCAAAGAGCACGCGTTTCAGGCGCGACCGCATCAATTGCGGCAGCCTCGGCTCTGGCTCCGAGACTGAGTTGTCCATGGTGTAATTCAAATGTTCCTCTCTGGTCACCTACGAGGTTAGCTGACGGGCTCAGGCCGAGAAGAACCAACTCGCCTGTCCGGACTTTCGTCGGGATTCGCCCCGTACAACATGGGTCCCCCGTTCCGTGCGGTGGGCACGGATTCGGTAATGAGCGAGGGAGCATAGCACAATGCCGCCTTCAGTCAATGAGAGCAACTGTTTCACTGGCAATCAGTTACAACACATTTTAACAAATTCTTAACTCACATGCCCCTAAACACCCAGTCTGAGACTTTGGGGGGACTGCGAGACGGAGTTTCTGGCTAGACAGCGGCATCGGCGGTTTCGCCGGTGCGGATTCGGACAGCTTCCTCGACGGGCAGGACAAAGATTTTGCCGTCGCCGATCTTGCCGGTCTTGGCGGCTTCGATGATGGCGTCGACGGCGTCTTCGACTTTGTCCTCCTGGAGGACGATCTCGATTTTGACTTTGGGGAGAAAGTCGACGGAATACTCACTGCCGCGGTAAATGTCGGTCTGGCCCTTTTGTCGTCCGAAGCCTTTGACCTCGGTGACGGTCATGCCGACGATGCCGAAATCGGCGAGGGCTTCTTTGACCTCGGGGAGCTTGAACGGTTTGATGATGGCTTCAATTTTTTTCATGATCGTACTCTCTTCGGGAACTCAGCCGCGGCATGGGAGTGGAGAACCCCGTGGTATGGGAACTGATGATTTGGAAATCCGGGTAACTGATGAGGCCGGTTTCGGGAATGTCCAGGCCTTCCAGTTCCACTTCCGGCGGGACGCGCATGGGGATGAACCAATCGAGTGTTTTGAGGAAAATCCAGGAAACGCCACCCGCCCACACGAGCAGAACGGCGGCGCCGAGCAATTGGGCGCCGAGTTGGCTCCAGCCGCCGTGCAGGCAGCCGGTGACGGAGCCCTGGCTGGCGAAGATACCGACGGCCAGCACGCCCCAGAGTCCGCCGACTCCGTGCACGGAAATCGCGCCGACCGGATCGTCGACGCGCCGTTTATCGAGGAACTGAACCGCAAGGCAGGCCAGGAGACCCGCGACGACGCTGATGATGACGGCGGCTGTGGGGGAAATAAACGGCGCTCCGGCCGAACTCGCCACCAGGCCCGCCAGCAGACCGTTGATGGTGATGGTGGGATCGGGTTTGCGAGTGGTCATGATCATGAAGGTGGCCGCGGCGATTCCACCGCCCGCGGCGGCGAGGATCGTAACGACCGCAATCGACGCGGCTGATTCGGGCGCGCGCGCGACATTGAAGCCCAGCCAGCCGACGACGAGCAGGAACGATCCGAGCAGGGACAATGGGACATTGTGCGCGGGAATGGGGATCAGGTTTCCGTCGCGGGTGTACCGGCCGATTCGCGGGCCGAGGATCAACGCGCCCGCGAGTGCCAGGAGGCCACCCGTGGCGTGGACAACACCCGAGCCGGCAGAATCGACAAAGCCGAGCCGCGACAACCAGCCACCACCCCACGTCCACCAGGCGAAGAACGGGAAGGTGATCAGGGAGAAGAACAGCACGGAAACATAGAAATTTCTCAGGCTCCAGCGTTCGGCGAGGGCGCCGACGGGGATACTGGCGGCGACGCACAACGTGGACGCCTGCCAAAAGAACGAAGCCATATCAGACGGGCTGGCGGCCAGGCGGTTGAGAAAGAACCCGCTGCCGCCATGGACGACCGCGAAGCCGCCGATCCAAAAGCCGATGATGGCGATCGCGCAACCGAAGAAGGTCATAAAGGCGGTGTGAGAGGCGTTCTTGGCGCGGGTGAGCCCGGCGGCGAGCATGGCCAAACCGGCCGGCATGAGCCAGATCAGGGCCGTCGGAACGAATGGCAAGAGTCCAGATGCCGATGGCATCGGAGTCGAGGCCGGAGAGGAATCAGCGGCGCAGGCGAGCGGCCCTGGCAGCAGGCTGGTAAGCGCCGCTGCCAGGGCAATCATGCCGAAGGCTTCGTTACGACAGGCATAGCTCGTAAGCCGCATACCCTTCGTCACATCAATACAGGTAGGCCACTCCCACGCCGAGCGTGAACTGGTCGCGCTCCCCGTTGTACGTGCCGGGCTTGTCCGAGTGATCCCAGCGAATCTCAGGACGGAACTGGAAGTTGTCCATGGGCTTCAAGTTCAGCGTCAGCGTGGAGCTGTAGATTTCGGGGGTGACACCGGTTGGCAACGCGGCGAACTGGGTTCGCGTGCCGTCTTTGTCGCGCAGGAAGTCCTGGCGGAAAGCCAACTCGATCTTGTCGGTGAAATCATAGATCAACCAGCCACCGAGGGCGAACCAATCCGGGTTGCCGAACGTGGCCTCGCCGATGGTCACGTTGTTTTCCGTGCCCCAGTCGGCTTGGAAATCGGCGGTGAACTTGTCCGTGATATGCCTGGTGGCGACGAGCTCGACGCCATCACGCCAGTTGGCCGTCACGTTGTTTTGTTCCGGGCCGCCGTAACCGAGCACGGCGATGGTCGTATTGGAATCCGGAGCGTAGCCGATTCGGCCCATGTAGGACAGGCCGTTGTTGTTGTCCGGCAACTGATCCCAGCCGTTGAACACGACGAATTCGGTGTCAATCTTGTCATTCCACTGGTACATCAACTGGACGCCCGTCTGGGTAAAGTTCTCGACGTAGAGGAACTGATTACCCTCCGAGAAGTTCGGGTTGGAGACCTGCTCGATGACTTCCACGCCCATCAGGGTAACGGTTTTGCCGATGATGACCTTCAGGCCGTTGCCGATTGGGACGCTGACGTCAATGAACGCCTGCTCGAGGTCACCGTCCGTGCCGAGATTGAAGCCCGAGGAATGGATGACTGCGGCGTCCTCACCGAAAATCAGGTCCGCGCGATAGCCAACGGCCCAATTGGTCGGGTTGAGGTTCAGGGGTTTCTCCAAGGCCAGCTTGAAGTCGTCAAAGACGAACTGGTTGGCGTGTGTGTCAAACGTGCGCCCGACGACTGGTTGCGGGCCGCCGCCGCGATTGACGTTGTAGAGGTAGGACGCTTCCGCGAACCCGCTGATCTCGGTCTGACCGAGGAAGTCGAGTGATTTCTGGGTAATTGTCGGCACGGCTGCGGGTGCAGTGGCCGTGGCGACCTTGCCGGTGCCCTCTTCGAGCGCGGCGATGCGCTTTTCGAGTGCATCGTCGCGTTTCTTTTGCTCCTCGTACATTGTCTTGTAGTCGGGCGCGGCATCATCGGCCCTGGCCACGGGCACAGTTCTCGCGACCAATACTGCTGCCGCCGCACAAAGACATACGGCTCTCAGATAATTGCTCCTCACCTTTGTGTCCTCCGTTTACTTGGGTTTATGTTGGTCCGGTACGACGTTGCGTGGCGTTCCATAACCACGTCACCACACGACATCTCTGATGATCCTGTGACGCGACACCCATCCGTTGACCACCGAAGCGGTTCGGCCGCCGGGCACCGGTTTGGGCGTCGTTTCATTGGAACACATGTCAACTGCGCCGCTGCCGACTTCACGAACTCGTGGTTTCCACCCCTCCACGAGAAGTGGCGCGGCACCTCTGATGATCGGTCGCCCCCACAGCGACCGGTCAACGTCCACATTTGGCGAGAGCGCCTATTGTCTCGCGTTACCCTGATTGTGGCCCGCTTGCGCGGCCGTGAACTGGATAAACGCCTGCGACAACGGCAAGCACTTCGTAGCATAATCAAATTGTCCAATCTTGCCACCGAAAAAAGCAGCGTGGCGCGGCACGGACAGCCTCCGGGAACGGGCCCGTGATGGTCTGCCGGCGCCCCGCGACAATGTTGTTGTTGTATCCAAGCCTCGCATTCGGAAAACTCATTTGCAGGGTCTATGCCACGGACAAACGCCAAATACAGAACAAGCTATCGGACAGGCACTTGGGAGTTTTTTTGCTCGTCACGAAGCGCGGTGTGAGAGCCTGCGATTAACCATTGTGGTCAAAACACAACATGATGAAACTGTGCCCCGAACGCTCAGTGGTGATGGGCGGGGTGCCAGAGGACGAGCAGTAGGAAGAGAATGGTCAACGCCAACAAGGGCAACAGGACGGTCAGGGCGACCTTGCGGACTTTGCCCCAGCCATGCTTCCAGGGCGTGACCGCCTGCAGACGTTCGGCGCGGCCGGTGACGGTCACGCTGTCGGGATCGTCAATCTCGGTCTTCATCTCGGCGGCGGAACGGTAGCGGTTGGCCGGGTCACGTTCCATGGCGTGGAGAACAATCTCCTCGATCTGAGGCGGGATGGTCGGCTGCAGTTTGCGGGGGGCGACGGGGTCGCCGACGAGCCGCGCGTTCATGACAATGAGCGGGGTCTCACCCTCGAACGGGGTCTGTCCTGTGACCATTTCGTAAAGCATGGCGCCGAGACTGTAGATATCGGTGCGGGCATCGCCGCGTTTGCCTTTGACCTGTTCGGGAGCCATGTAATCAGGCGTGCCGAGGGCCGGGGTGAAGCCGGTGTAGGTGATGCGGCGGCCTTCCCCGCCGCGGGCGATCCCGAAATCCATGAGGCGGATCGTGCCATCGTAGCACATCATGATATTTTGCGGTTTCAGGTCGCGATGGGTGATGCCGAGTCCGTGCAGATACTCGAGGGCGTCGCAGATGCGGCTGGAGAGCTTCAGGGCATCGGTCACGGGCATGGGCCGGATGCTGTTGAGAAGATGCGAGAGGGTGTAACCACGCAGGTATTCCGTGACGATGTACGGGCGCGACTTTTTCTCGACGGGGATGAACTTGAGGATGCTCGGGTGCTGGAGTTTGAGGCCGATCTCCTCTTCGCGGACGAACCGTGAGAAGAACCCGGGATCACTCTCGAATTGCAGGTAGGGCACCTTGATGGCGACCATTTGCTTGGTCTGGCGGTCGGTGGCGCGGAAGATCGTGGCCATGCCGCTGCGGCTGATGACCTCGTGGATGAAGAACCGGTCATCGAGAAGCTGCCCGGCTTCGACTTCGCCGGTGGCCTCTTTTTCCGCCGGCTTGTGGAACATCGGCACGCCGCGGTAATAGCCGACGGCCTCGATTTCCTCGATCTGGATCACCTGGGCCGACACGTTGTCGTCGGTGCCGCGCTGCTCGGCAAGCGCGACGAGCTGGCGGCAGGCGGCGGCGGGCGCAAACCGGCCGACGATCTCGCAGATTTCGCCGTCGGCCAGGACGCCGTGCAGGCCGTCGGAGCAGAGGACGATGCGGTCGCCGGGCTGGACGGCGATGTCCTCGATGTCGACGCGGATGACGGGTTCCTGTCCGACGCTACGGGTGAGGATGAAGCGGTTCTCGCTTTTCTTGGCGTCCTGTTCGCTGATGAGGCCGAACTTGCGCTGCATCGCCACGTAGGAATGATCGGTGGAGATCTGTTTGATTTCGGCTTTGCGGGTGAGATAGACGCGCGTGTCGCCGACGTTGCCGACGGTGACGTGGTCGTTGCGGAAGATGACGACGGCCAGCGTGGTGGCCATGCGTTTGTCGCTGGGGCTCTCGGTGTTCTTGTTGAATACGGCGAGATTGGCGGCGTTGAACGCCTGGGTCAGCAACTGTTGCGGCGAAAGCTCGCTCTTGGTTTCACGGAAGGTCTTGATACACTCCTCGACGGCCAGCCGGCTGGCCACGTCACCGCGGCCCTGTCCGCCGACGCCATCGGCGAGGACGGCGATGGCGCCGCGGGCGCGTTTTTCGTCGAGCGAGTCCGGTTCCCAGAAGCCGACGCAATCCTCGTTCTTGGGGCGGACGGTGCCGGCCGAGGAAAGTTCTCCGTAGATCAGTTCCATAACGTCGCGATCACCATTGAGCGGCACACGCTACCCACGGCGGGCGGAGAGTGCAAGCGGGGAGTTTGGGGACGGAATTCAGCCCGACAGATGTTTGGCGGAAATGTGACAATGATTGGATGTGGCGGCGAAACCAGGGGGTCGGCCCGGCGGACCGATCGCGCTCCGCCTCCGCTGGTCGAACTCGGCCGCATTCGGGAACAACCTCCGACCGGCAATTGGCGGTCCATGCCCATCACCGCCCGTCAGGGATCGATGGGTAGAACGTGACCCCCCTTGGGGTAACGGGGGAAGTATTGGCGATGAAGCGAGCCGAGGTCAAGGCAGCGCCAAGTGGCAACGGCCGGGTCGACGTGGGAGCCACAGCGGCGGATGATCTGGAGCGG
>DATKNW010000062.1:0-2635 GCA_035541135.1 Verrucomicrobiia bacterium | reverse complement strand
AACACATCCGCTTATAACGATGTGGCGTCGATGTACACGATCGAGTGCACCACGAACAACTGCAACGCGCTGCAGACGGGCACCTGGGACAGCAACAATATCGGGCCTCATCACTTCGCCGTCTTGAACGCGGAGATCCGTCCAGTGGCGGGCAAGATCGAACTGGCTCCAGTCTCGATTGGCGGCAGTGAAACGCTGGTAAGCCAGATCCCGACGCACATTCATCTGGCTTACGACTATCTGCACGGGGACTATACCGACGCTCCGGTTTCAGGCGGCGTCGCAGTGTCGGCTCCGACCGGGAGCAACGTCCTGCCGAACGATGCCTTCTTCAACTGCTTGGGCTGCTCTCTCTCGTACAGCTACGTGGACAAGTCCCTGCGGCCGGGATTCGAGGGCCACGTCCTCGCCTTCGATCTGGCGCAAGGGATCAAGCTTGTTCATAACTGGTTCGAGGGGCAAGGCATCGGGCACATGTGCGGTGGATGGTCGAACGCTATCCCGATCAGCGGATTTATCAGCTGCCTCGATATGGAGGATCGGGCGAACCGGTATACCTATCCGCGCTCCTGGCTGCTGGCAGCGGATGCGGGAATCTGGGTTAATAGCTCGATGACGACGACCTCGTCCGGCTCGGGCACGGGCGCAATCCTGCTCAATACCGGCATGCAGGGCGGCGCACTGATCTCGGTATCGATTCAGGCTGCTGGAACGGGCCACGCGGTCAATGATCTGCTGACGATCTCGCAGCCGTACGGTGGAACGAACGGCACGGCGCTAGTCACGGCCGTATCGGGCGGAGCGGTCACGGGCGTCGCGCTGACCTCGGGCACTGGCTACGCGGTGGCGAATGGGCTGGCCACGACTGGCGGGCACGGAACGGGCGCGACGGTAAACATCACCAGCGTCGGACCTGGCGGGCGGATTACGGGCGTCACGCTCGCGGCTGGCGGCACCGGCTATCAGGGCAGCGACAATCTGACGGTCGTGCAGACAGGCGGAGCGGGCGGTGTCGTCGCCGTGACCGCTGTTACTTCGGGAGTGATTCAGGGATTCGACGTCGCGACGGGAACGGGCTACACGCGTGATAGTTACGTCCGCAAGAATGCCCACGAATACAAATTCAGCAACCGCGTCGTTCTCGATGGGAACATTTTCGAGAACGTGGACAATTCCGGGGCGCAGTTCGGGATCACGGCAAGCTTCAAGACGGCGCAGACCTCTGCCGGCAAGTACGGCGATAACTACTGGACGACGCAGAGCGATACCACGATCACGAACAACATCTTCCGCAACGCATGCAACGGCGAAGCCCTGGGCCAGGGCGATGGGCTGACGGACAACAATGGCGGCGGCACTTCGATGCCGGCATGGAAGTACTTCTACGCCAACAATCTCAGCTACAACATCACCGAGCAAAATCCGAATTGCTCGTCGGCTGGCGCGCACTTCGGATTTCGCGTGAATGGCCGGGCTCCGTCCACCTGGGCTGTGACCCCGGTAAGAGTTTCCAATGTTACGACGCTCACCCTGACTGGAGTCCCGGGCGCGCAGCAGAGCACGTTCCTGCCGGGCGATTCGGTCGTCGTCTACGGCTGCACCGATACGTCCTTTAACACGGCCACGGGACAGCAAACCACCTTGGGGCCTCCCGCTCTGCCAGGTACGCTGCCAACCGGGATGAAAGTGCTCTATTCGAATCCCGGTCCCGATGCTACCGACAGCTCTGGAACATGCACGCTCTACAACGCGCAGGGATGGACGCGCTACCTGGCGTATCGGCACAACAGCGAGTTTGTGGACGCGAGCGGGGATGTCCCGAACTACAGCGAGCACACTGGCGGCTTGCCTTACAGCCATGCGCGGGATCTTTCGTTTAAGGACAGCATTGTCGTCGGCGGCGGAGCGTACTCGCTCTATGGCGAAGGCGCACGCACGCTGACGAGCGCATTCGATGCTGCGTCGCTTACCTTTCATCACATGGTCTATGCCGGGCGAGACTCCGGCGTAACGTGTCCGGGCCATAACAATGCCGGCGCGGGCGGCATCGACGCGTGCTACGCGGCCTACGATGACGCGCACCAACCGATCAGCCCGCCTTCGAGCGTGATCTTTGGCGCGCTGAATGGAAACTGTACGGGCAACGATCCCACGGCGGAGGCCTGCGTCGGCATCCTCGGCGCAATGAGCACATCCACAAGCCCGCTGGTGCTGAACGACTGGCACCTGTTCCGGCTGTGCCACGTAGGAGACTCGGCGTGCAACGGCAAGGCCAGTCCCTTCGCGGCCGGTGGCGCGCATCAGTCTTCGGACGGCAAAGATCTCGGAGCCGATTTCTCGCAGATCGACGCGGCGCAGACTGCAAGCCAGTACTGTGCGCCTGATTGCGGGATTGGATCGTATTCGGATCAGTAGAGTTCGTGCTGGCTTGGAAAGAACAAAATTTTAGATCGCGAGGCAAGCTGAGAACGTCCGCAGCGAAGGCTGAGAAATAGTTGGCCTGGTGCTTTGGCGCCGGGCTTTTTTATTGGGCGAGGAAAGGCTTTTCACCACAGAGGGCGCAGGCGACACAGAGGAATCAGGAAGGATGGAGGAGATGATGAAAAGGCATTATGGGCGGGTTTTGGCGATTGTA
>DATKNW010000061.1:0-8873 GCA_035541135.1 Verrucomicrobiia bacterium | reverse complement strand
ATTTTGAATCGTTGCGGCATCCCCACATTCCCGTACCCGGACACTGCCGCGCGGACGTTCATGTACATGTGGCATTACACGTACAACCTGCGCGGCTTGTACCAAACGCCGACATTGCCGGCGGACGAAGGCAAGAACGCGCCCGACCGGGCGACCGCGGAGAAGATCATTGCCGGCGTGCGCAAATCGAAGCGGACGATTTTGACGGAGGCGGAGTCGAAGCAATTGCTCGCGGCGTACCGGATTCCGACCGTGGAGACGCGTATCGCCAAGACGGAAGAACAAGCTGCGAAGGACGCCGAAGATATCGGCTTCCCGGTCGTGCTCAAGTTGCATTCCGAAACGATCACGCACAAGACCGATGTCGGCGGCGTAAAGCTGAATCTGACCAACGCTCGCGACGTGAGAAAAGCATTTGCATCAATCAAGAAGTCGGTCGCCGAGAAGGCGGCGGCGAAACAGTTTCTGGGCGTGACGGTGCAACCGATGGTCAAGCTCGACGGTTACGAATTGATTCTCGGCAGCAGCATCGACCCGCAATTCGGCCCCGTGCTCCTCTTTGGCGCCGGCGGGCAACTGGTCGAAGTGTTCCAGGATCGGTCCTTGGCGTTGCCGCCGCTGAATGCGACGCTAGCGCGGCGGTTGATGGAACGGACGCGGATTTTTACTGCGCTGAAGGGAGTGCGCGGGCGCCCGCCGGTCGACTTGGCGGCACTGGAACAGTTGCTGGCACGGTTCAGCCAGTTGGTAATCGAACAGCGCTGGATCAAGGAAATCGACATCAACCCGCTGCTGGCATCGCCAGAAGGGATTGTCGCGCTCGACGCGCGCATCGTCCTGCAGGAACGGGGTGTGACCGAGGACGAACTGCCGAAGTTGGCGATTCGACCGTATCCCTCGCAATACATTTGGCCGGCGAAGCTGAAAGACAAGACGGCAGTCACGATTCGTCCCATCCGACCCGAGGACGAGCCGTTGATGGTCGATTTCCATCACACACTGTCGGAAGAGAGCGTGTACATGCGTTATTTCCACATGATCGCGCTCAATCAGCGGGTCGAGCACGAGCGGCTGACCCGCATCTGTTTCAACGACTACGATCGCGAGTTGGCGCTGGTGGCCGAACAGAAGCAGACGAAAACGACCCCCCGCCGGATCCTCGGCGTTGGCCGGCTCAGCCGGGAACCGCATACGGACACGGCTCATTTCGCGATTCTCATTGCCGACAAATTCCAGCGTCGCGGGCTGGGCACCGAGTTGTTGGGTCGGCTGGTGCAGATCGGGCGCGAAGAGAAGCTGCGTCGCATCACGGCGGAGATTCTTCCCGAAAACCTGGCGATGCAGGCCGTTTCCGAAAAGCTGCACTTCAAGCTGAAGCATTCCGCCGGCGAAGCCATGGTGCGCGCCGAATTGGTCCTGTGACGGTGGGCAAATGTCGATCACACCGTTAAGAAACTTCAAATCAGCTCTGCTGCTGACTTTCGGCATCTTCGCCCTCGGCAGCCGACCCGCCGCGGCACAGGACAACATCAAGGGCGATGCCGAGCCGATCGTCAGCTCGATCGATCCCGCCAGGCTGACCTACGATTACCTGGTCGATGGCAACCTGTCCCAGGACGACCCGGCCGCCAGGAAATACAGGACGCTCCAGGCCGCCTATGCTGCCGCGCCCGAGGGAACAGAAGCCCGCCCGACTGTCATCGGGATCAAACCGAATGTCTACCAGCTTCCGGGCCCCGCCTCGCGCGGCCCCAGCCTGAGCATCACGAAGGATTTCATCACCCTGCTGGGACTGACCAACAACCGCCGCGCTGTTGTGCTTGCGGACAATCGCGGCCTGATGCAGGGCGCTCAAGACGATGGCTACATGATCGATGTAGACGCCACCGGGTTCACGGCGAAAAACCTCACCCTTATCAACTACTGCAACACCGACTACGAATATCCGGGCGATCCGACCAAGAATCTCACAAGAAGATCGGATGTCATCACACAGGCCGTGGCCCTCCAGGCGGCCGGTGACAAACACGTCTACGAGAACGTCGCGCTCCTCGGCCGGCTCGACACCATGTTTCTGCGCACCACGCGTTCCTACTTCAAGAACGTCTACATCGAAGGCACGGACGATTGGATGGGCGGAGGCCAGATCAGCGTCTGGGACAACTGCACGCTCGTCTTCCCGACAGGCAGCGGAGTGATGTCCGCATCGGGAATCGTCTTCCTCGATTGCCGATTCGAAGCGACCCGCGGTATGCGGTTTTATAAAGCCGAGTTCAACGGCGCGCGGCGGCCTGACGTCCTCATCAACTGCGTTGTGCCGGTCGATTCGCCCCAGGCTCACGTTGCCTGGGTACGCGGCGTGGCTGCGCCCCGCCCGAGTCAGTTCTCCCTCACCTATCACACCTGGGACGCCGCCGGCCATCCCGCGGTCATTTACGATTCCACCGTTGGCCCCCCCGCCTTCACGTACTCGCGGGAGCTCTCCGACCGCGAACTCCCGGCCTTCAACCCGTGGAATCTGCTCCGCGCCGCACCCAACGCCCCGGCCGACGACTGGGATCCGGCCGGCGTGCGGGGCAAATATGAATCGGCGGGGCAGGGCGATCTGCCGTTCCGCATCTCGTTGACAGGCGATGCGCCGTCCATTCGCACCGGTGGATCCGGCGCAACCATCGGCGCCACGGTCACGCCCGCCCGCGCCGACCAGACTGTCACCTGGTCCGCCAAGTCCGATCTCGTCTCCCTCAGCCGAACGACGGGCTCGAGCGTCGTGGTCACTGGTCGAAATACCACCAGCCAGGCGGAATGGGTCGCCATCAACGCCGCCGCGTCCAACGGCCTTTACGTAACCGCGCATGTCTACGTGGAGCCCAAATACATTGATCCGCCGGCGGTGATCGCGAAGCCTGTCATACGTCCACCCGCCGACGGAATCGCCACGGTGGACTACACGCTCGATTTGGGAGGCAGGCAGGACCAGTCGCTCGTTTCGTGGTCCATCTGCGACACCGCTGCAGGAACCAATTCGAGAGTGGTTGCTGTCAGCCGCGGAAACCAGCCTCTGAAAGCGCTTCCGCTGACGCCGGGCTACATTGGCAAATATCTCAAGGTGACGGTTCAGCCCAAGCACAACGTAAGCGATCCCGGCCCGCAGGTGCAGGCCGTCAGCGCGAATCCCATCACCGCAACGGACATCCCGTCCACCACCGTTTCGCCGAATTTCATGAATTTTGTGACGGAGACCAACGCCACGTACGTGAGCGGGTTGTGGACGGTTCTGGGGACCTGGGCCATCGTGACCGGGGATAATCTGGTGCATGGCTACGGCATCCGGCCAAGCACCGCGGCCTATCTTCTCTATCAGCAAGATGCGGACTGCGGTGACATGCAAGTCGACCTGACCATGGCGTCGGAAAAGGCGGGCCAGGGATTTTCGGTCCCGGGCTCGCCCGCCGACAGCGGTCCGCGCAATCTCCACGCCGACATGTACATCAAGTTTGACCCGCGCACCCGGAACGGCTACGCGCTGCGGTTTTGGAGAACGACCAAGTCCGCCGACAAATGTATGTTTCAACTCTACAAGATCGAAAACGGCGCGGGATCACCGCTTGACGACCATCAGGTATTGAGCGGTGTGTTCAAAACGACCACCCACATGACGCTCAAGGTCACCGGGACCAAGCTCTCCGTCACCGCGTCCAACGACGTGGATAACGAAACACTCGCCCTTGAGGGGATCATCGCGCCCAACCGGTTTGGCGGAGCCGGCGTATACTGGCCCGGGGGCAGCAGCACCATCTACAGCCGCATGGCGATCTCCTACCCGCCACCCGCGAAATGACCGATGGGAAACCGGCTCTCAAGCCGTGGGCTGCTTGACATTTGGCCGTGAGAAGGCCAGATTTGTCCTTGGCTGATGAGATACTGGCTGTCAACCCTGCTCTGCGGTCTGTTCCTGAACATGACGCTGTACTTCGGCGTGGTTCATCAACATGCCGAGCAGCTTAGACCCGTCCGCGCCAATAATTGTGCCGCCTGCGCGTGGCAGATGAACGCGGTCACCGATGTCCCCTGCGTGACGCCGATCTTCTTCGGCCCTGTCTTGGAACGACCACTGGAAGTTCTTGATTTTCACTCATATTCCGCCCCGTCGTTTTTCTTCTGTCCGAGCCGCGCACCTCCCATCACCCCGGCATAGTCTTCGCGGGTAGGTTTTTTAACGGGATTTCTCGCCGGTCGTATCGGCCGCGAGGAATCATTTCACAGAAGGAACCAATAAAGGAACGCACATGTCTGACGCCGGAAATAAAACCATTTTGCAGTTGCGCAACCTGCGCAAGTCGTACCCGTCTATCGATGGGGATCCGCTGGAAGTCATTCGCCTCCGCCAATTCGACCTCGGCGCGAGCGAACAGATCGTCCTGGTCGGCCAGAGCGGCTCGGGCAAGAGCACGCTGCTGAACCTGATCGCGGGCATCCTGTTGCCGGACGAGGGCGAAATCCTCGTCAACGGAACCAACCCGACCCAACTGAGTGAGGCCGCGCGCGACCGGTTCCGCGCCGCCAACATCGGCTATGTATTCCAATCATTCAACCTGCTTCAAGGGTTCACCGCCCTGGAAAACGTGCTGCTGGGCCAGATGTTTGGCAGCGGCAACGGCGGCACGGATCGCGCCGCCCAATTGCTGAATAACGTCGGGTTGGGGCATCGGCTCCATCACAAGCCGCGGGCGCTATCGGTCGGTGAGCAACAGCGCGTGGCCATCGCGCGGGCGCTGGTCAACGCGCCGCCGCTGGTCCTGGCCGACGAACCGACGGGCAGCCTCGATTCGAAAAATGGCGCGGCCGTGCTGGAATTGCTCCGGCGGATTTGCGCGGAAGGCAACCATGCGCTCCTGCTGGTCACGCACGACCCGCAGGTGATGAGCAGTTTCGAGAAGGTTGTGCGCCTGGAGGACTTGCAATGAACCTGGTAAAAATTGTCATCAAGAACATGCGGCAGCGCGCGCTGGCGACGTGGTTGACTGGCGCATCGGTGATGCTGGGCGTGGCGCTGGCCGTGGCGATCCTGCTGATCAAACAGGGCGTGCAACAGCGGTTCGAGCAGGGCACGCTCGGCTATGAGATGGTCGTGGGCGCCAAGGGCAGCCCACTGCAACTGGTGCTCAATACGGTCTACAACCTGGACATTTCGCCGGGCAACATTTCCTGGAAACTGTTCGAGCAGTTGCGCGACGACAAACGCGTCAAGCTCGCGGTGCCGTTCTCGGTCGGCGACAACTACAAGGGATTTCGGATCGTGGGCACGACCGACGCCTTCTTCAAGGACTTCGAGTTCGAGCCGGGACGCAAACCCGAACTGGCGTCGGGGCGCGTCTTCAACTTCTCCGAGGACGCGTTGAAGAGCGCGTTTCGCGAGGCTGAGGAACGGGCCCGGGAACGCGAAGCCCGCGAGCGCGGCGAGGAGGTCAAACCAGCGCCCGAACCCGAGCACGTGGAACACCCGTTTGAAGCGGTGATTGGCTCGACAGTGGCCGAGCAAACAGGTCTGACCAACGGCGAGAAGTTTATCGCGGCGCATGGCGTCCAGCCGTCGGCGGAAGCGAAAGAGCACACCGAGAATCCGTGGACGGTGGTGGGCATCTTGCAGCCCACGCATACGGCGGTCGATCGGGCGATCTACATCAATCTCGACAGCTTTTACCATATCGAAGGGCATGAATTGCGAGCCCCGGGCGGACAAGCAAAGGAAGAAAAACCGGCCGCGGAGGAAAAGGACAACGATCCGGACCCGGGACAGGTCTCGTCGATTGTCCTGAAGCTGCGCAGTCCGATTACGGCTTTCGGCCTGTATCGCGAGATCAATGATCGGGAGGACGCGCAGGCGGCATTCCCGGCGGCGGAAATCCGCAAGCTGTTCGATATCGTGGGCAATATCGATAAACTGCTGCTGGCGCAGGCGATTCTCATTCTGGTAGTGGGCGGGGTCGCCATCGCGGTATCGATCTATAACTCGATGAGCGAACGTAGGCGGGAAATCGCCATTCTGCGGGCGCTGGGCGCGAGACGGGAGACGATTTTCGCAATTGTGCTACTGGAAGCGGTAACCATCTGCTTGTTTGGCGCGGCGGCAGGCCTGGTCGGCGGGCATGTGGTCGTCGCCATGGCCAACGGGGCGTTATACAAGGCGTCGGGATTCGTCATTCCGGCATTTCACATTCAGCCTCTGGAATGGTATGTTCTGGGTGTAGCTGTTATATTGGGAGCGGTGAGCGGGCTCGGGCCGGCACTCGGCGCGTATCGCACAGACGTGGCGAAAAACCTCGCACCCACCAGTTAGGAAAATCGGTATATGGCCATTGCCATCAGCAAACAGCAGATGAAAACATTCGGCACGGGCGCGATCGTGCTCGGTCTCGTGCTATTGCCGGGATTGGCGAGTTTCGTTCAGCAGCAGATGTTACAGCGTAAGATGGCCAGGTTGACCATGGCGCAGAACACGATGGCCAGCACCCCGGCCGCGACTCCCGCTCCTGCCGAGCCGTCGGATTCAAAGTACACGCGATTGCAGTTCGATACGCTGAAGAGCTGGACGTACATCGAGGGCAAGACACCGATTCCCGGGTTCATCCAGAAGCTCAATGGACAGGACATCGAGATGGTGGGTTTCATGATGCCGTTGAGCGAGGTCAAGAACATCACGCAATTCATCCTCGTGCCGTCGTTGTGGGGTTGCTGTTACGGCCAGCCGCCGGCGGTCAATCACGTCGTCGTCGTGAAGATGCCACCCGGGCAGACGACCAAGTTCTACAACGACGTGATTCGTGTGCGCGGGAAATTCGCCGTGGGCGAGACGAAACAGGATGGGTACACGGTGAGCTTGTACGTGCTGACCCCGGACAAAATCGACGGTCAATGAACTTCGAGACCAGAGACGTGTTCGTTCCGGTCACGGAGTCCCCGCCCGCGCCGATGCAGGCGCTCGGGTGCGAGGGTGCGCCCGTTCACACCCACGCCAAGTTGGACCGGCTCGGGATCTGGCTGTCCGCCATTTGCGCCGTGCATTGCGCGGTAGTGCCCGTCGCCCAGATTTTCTTTCCCGTGCTACTGATGATGAAATGGATTCGGTGGGGCCGCGCGATGGACGTTGTCACCATCGGCGTAGCCGCGGTCTTTGGATTGGGCGGTTGCTTGCTGGGTCTGCGACATCATCACAACCTGACGCCGCTTCGCTTGGTGATGGCCGGATTGCTGTTAAACGTTATCGGCCGCTTCGGATGGATGTATCTGGGTCCGTATGTTACGCCGTCCCTGCTCGTTGCCGGTGCCCTGGTCATAGCCTACGGTTTGTGGAGAGACCGCCAGCTCTGCAAGTGCAAGATTCACGGTCACGTGCACTGATCGACTTCTTCGCGTGCGTCGTGGCGGGGCGCGGTCTATACTTCCCGGCGTGAAGATCGTTGTCGCGCTCGACAAGTTCAAAGGCAGTCTCACCGCGCCCCGTGCCTGCAACATCGTTCGCGACACGCTCCGTTCCGCTGACCCCCACCTGAATATCGTGGTGAAACCCATGGCCGATGGCGGCGACGGCACCGCCGAAGTGCTTCATGCGACGCTGGGCGGACAATGGCTCACTCGCGAGGTGGTCGGTCCGCTTCCCGAGATGCGCGTCAATGCGTCCTATCTATGGCTGGAGCGGGAGCGCATGGCCGTGGTCGAGATGGCGCGCGCGAGCGGGCTGGCGCTCTTGAAACACGAGGAGCGTGATCCATTGCGGACAACAACATTCGGCACCGGCGAGTTGATTGCCGATGCCGCGCGGCGCGGCGCGCAACGAGTTTTGGTCGGTGTGGGCGGCAGCGCGACCGTGGACGGCGGCGTGGGGGCGGCGATGGCGCTGGGTTGGCAGTTTCTGGATGCGCGGGGGAAACCGGTCGGATTGGGGGGCGGAGAACTCGAGAGGATTGCGCGAATTGTCCCGCCATCCAGGCCTGAACTGCCCGCCATCGAAGTGCTCTGCGATGTCGATAATCCGCTGTGCGGCGAGCATGGCGCGGCGCGCGTCTTCGGCCCGCAAAAAGGTGCGACGCCGGAGATGGTTCAGCAGCTCGACGCCGGATTGCGTCATCTCGCAGAATTGGTAAGGTCACAACTGGGCAAGGATATCGCCGATGTACCCGGCGCGGGCGCGGCGGGCGGATTGGCATTCGGCGCACTCGCGTTCATGGACGCGAAGTTGATTTCCGGAGTTGAAGCTGTCGCGGAGGCGATTGGGTTGGATGCCGAGATCGCCAATGCGGACTGGGTCATCACGGGCGAGGGGCGTTTCGACGAACAATCGTTTCGCGGAAAAGTCGTGTCGGGCGTCGCAAAGCATGCGGCCCAACACGGCGCGAAAGTGGCCGTGCTCGCGGGCAGCGTGTCGATTCCTGAAGAAAAGTGGCGTCGCCAGGGAATCGCGTTGGCGATATCCACGATGACCCCGGGAATGAAATTGGAGGAAGCGATCGCGTCGGCAGAGCCGCTTCTCGAATCCGCGGCGCGCCAGTTGGCTGCCAGGATCCTGACCTAACCGTCTGGATGGCCGTAAATATTTATGTAAAGTATGCTTGACATTTGACAAGTATGCTTTACACTAGCACCATGAACACCAAACCAAATCTTCCGGAAGAAATCATGTTCGGCCCGAGTTATTCGATCCGGGCAAACCTGAAGGCGAACACCTGGGCTTTCGTGGCCATGCTCCTGTCCTGGACGGGCGACCAACTGCTGTCGCTGCCCCGGGATTGGAACGTGGCCCAGCGGGCGATGATCGCCATGGTCCCGCTGTTCGTCAGCCTGCTTTGGGTGCGGGGCTTTACGCGCTGGGTACT
>DATKNW010000060.1:0-11616 GCA_035541135.1 Verrucomicrobiia bacterium | reverse complement strand
TCTCCCCAGTGAGGGGGCGAAGAGACGCAATGATGGCTCCCAAGTTAGCTACGTGGCCAAGATCACCAAGATCCGGCAGTTCACGTCCTCGCAATGGGCCAAGACGCAGTCGGCTCGACCAGCCCAAGTGGGTTGAAGGAGCAGTTGTTGGTAGCCTCTTTCCGCTTCAACCGCTTCGAGCTGTCACTTCAACGTTCCGGACTTGCCAGCCGTGGCCTTGTAGAGCGCGGGCTGATCGGTGGCGAATGAGTTGGTGCCGATGAGCACCGAGACCGGCATCTCAATCGTCACACCTGCTTTGGGCGTGCTCGCATTGGTGACGCCATATTTCGCCCACGGGATGGCCCACGAACCTTTCTTCATCGAGGCCGTCAGCGTCCAGACCCCGGTCTTCTTCGCATAGGCGAGTTTGCAGGAGTTGGTCGCGCTCTTGCTCGTGCCCTTGGCGTTGAGGGCGAAGGTCGTTTCGGCGTCCCCAATGTTCACGGTCACCGTCTGGTTGGTCACGCTAAAGGCCGGCCCCAATGCCGGCATGGCCGCCAGACTACAGGTGTCCATGTCCGCTTTTGCGGGATTGAGATTCACCCTGGCCCAGAGTTTGTTCACGGTGAGCGGACCCGGCGGCGCGGGCAGCGTCAGCGAGAAGATGGCACCCAGGTTGCTGACGCCGCCTCGATAGGCCGTGCCGTAGAGGGTGGACCCGACCAGTGTCACGCCACCCACAGGATTTGCGCCGTCGTCGGGAACGCTACCAAACGAATGGAGGTTGGTGCAGCCGCTGCCGTCGGTGTTGATAAGAAACACCGTGCCGCTGTTTTGGCTGCCGCCACTAAATGTCATGCCGTAGAGGATTGAGCCAGCGAGCATCAGCGAGCGGCAGGGCTGACTGCCGTCGTTGGCGACGCTGCCAAACGAATGGAGGTTGGTGTAGCCGCTGCCGTCGGTGTTGATACGGAATACCGTGCCGCTACCGCTGCTGCCGCCGCCGGAAGTCATGCCGTAGAGGGTCGTACCATTCAGAGTGAATGAGCCAAAGGGTTGATTGCCATCGTTGGCGACGCTGCCAAACGAATGGAGGTTGGTGTAGCCGCTGCCGTCGGTGTTGATACGGAACACCGTGCCGGTGTTCTGGCTGCCGCCGCCGGAAGTCATACCGTAGAGCGTCGACCCGACCAGAGTCAGATCTCCCACAGGATTGGCACCGTCGTTGGGGGGCCCCGCAAACGAATGGAGGTTGGTGTAGCCGCTGCCGTCGGTGTTGATATGGAATAGCATGCCGTAGTTGAAGCTGGTGCCGCCATCCAATGCCATACCGTAAAGGTTGGTGCCATTCAGGGTCAACGAACCCAAGGGTTGGTAGCCGTCGTTGGCAACGCTCCCAAACCAATACAGTTTGGCGTACCCGCTGCCATCCGTGCCGATTTGGAAAATCGTGCCCGCATTTTGGCTGCCGCCCCACTCGGTTATGCCGTAGAGGTTCGTGCCATTCAGGGTCAACGAGCCGTTGGGAACCGAGCCGTCAATGGGGTAGCCTGCGAACGAATAGAGGTTGGTGTAGCCGCTGCCATCGGTGTTGATCTGGAAGATCATGCCATAGTTGCTGCCGCCATACGGGGTCATGCCGTAGAGGGTCGTGCCAACCTGGGTGAGCGAGCCGTGTGGGTCCCTGCCGTCGGTGGGCGAGCCCGCGAAACTGTGGAGCAGTGTGTACTGCGCGTGCGTGTTGGCGGTGGCGGCCAGCAACGATGTTGCGCTGGCCAGTGCGATCAGGTTTCGGGGTGTCTTCATAGGGGGCCTCGATTCGGTTGGCGATTATTGGGCAACGAGAAAACCACTGCTCGGAAAGGCGTGTGAGGCTCTCGAGAACGCGAGCGGGCTCGGGCTGGACACACGAAACACGTCGTCGTCCGAACTGGCGACGAATCGCTGGGCGCTCCCGCCTCTGACCATCTCACTGCTTGTCTCCGTGCGACCCTTAGATGCACGGTACAGCTGGCCACCGGGCGGCCGGATTGTGCACCGACAATTTGCTACCTGTCAAGCTGGTTAGTTGCTCGATTGTTCGAATTCGGGCTAAGCGTGCGCGTAAAGCGCATGTATTTGCCGATGTGTAAAAGCCAACAGCGCTCCTCTCCCCCGGAGGGGAGAGGAAACGGTGGAAGGCGTGACCGCGGAGCGGCGCGGCAGGTTCACGGCGGCGGGTCTGGCGACATCGGCGTGAACGTGACCGAGGAGATGTCGCGGGTCAGGCCCGCGGGCACCATCACGACGAAGCTGTCGGCGTAGAACTTGTTGGCTTCCCATTTCGACACGGGCCAGATCCCCTGGCCGAGCGGCTGAAATTCGCCCTCATAGCTATCGTGTCCGCCGGGGCCTTCCAAGCCGACGATGCATCGCACGGCGAGATCGGCATTCGTGGGCGCGGAGATGGTGAAGAAGCCGGTAACGCGGACGCGATCCATCGGCGGGCTGGTCAGGGGCGGCATCGGCTCGAGGGTGAAGCCGACGAGGTTGACTCCGGCGCGCAATTCGGACCGCTGCTGACTTACGTGGGGCGGCAGCGCGGGCCGCTCGACGAGTTGTTGGGCGTCCAGCGGCGTCCCGTGACGCGAGTACAAGAGGAGGCCGTCTTCAGCGCTGACGAGATGGAGATGGGGATTGGCTTCGGCGGTGTGCTGGAGATTTTTGACTTTTTGAAGCCAGAGAGCCGGGTCAGCGCCGCGGCGCCAGGAATCGCGCAGGTCGATCAGAACGGAGTCCATCGAGTCGGGGACGGGCGGGTCGAGATACAAATAGCGATGGGTGATGAATTGGGCGCCGGCGCGCTGGGTGGTGAAAAGCCGATCGTCGGGATCGATCAGTGGGCGGACGCGGTCGATCAATTCGGTGCGGCCGGGCAACAAGGGAATGTCCATCGTCTCCTTGCTCCAGGGTTGGGCGCCGAGGAACAGCGACACGGCGGCGCAGGAGACGACGGCGCCGGCGAGGCTGGCGAATCGGCGGGAGGCGTCGCGTTCCTGTTGGACGGCGGCGACAAAGGCCCAGAAGACGACGGGCAGCAGGCCGGCCTGGTACCAGTAGCAGATGTTGCGCAGGGTCGGGTTCATGGAGCAGAACACGAACGTTAGCAACCCGACGAGAAGGATGGCGGGTTTGCGCAGCGGCAGAAACAGCAGCGGGGCCAGCAGCACGGCGGCGAAATACAGCGAGCGGGGATCGAACAGGTGTCCCCAGAACGCGCGCGGCCGGGCGACGGGCGAAAGGAGGATCTCCAGTTTGGAACCGCCGACCTCGTGGAACAAGCTGGTCATGACATAATTGTGTCCGCTGATGAGCGGGACGAGCACGGAGACGGCGAGGAGGAAATAGCCGAAGGCGGCGGCGAGCAGGATGGCGCCGGTGATTTTGCGCGGGGTGAACAGCGCGAGGTACAGGCCGAACATGCCGACGACGATGGCGGCTTCCTCTTTGATCGCGATGGCCCAGATCGCGACGGTGAGCGCCCAGCCGGCGCGTCCGCGCCACCAGAGGGCGAGGGCAACGAAGTACATCAGCAGGCACACGTTGCCCCAGCGGAAGCCGTACGAGGCGCTGTAGATGAATTGCGACGTGGACGGGTAAAGGACCCAGGCAAGCGCGACCAGCAGCGCGGCGGTCTCCGATTCGAAGGCGCGTTTGGCGATGAAGAAGAGGGGCACGGCCGCGCCGAAGACGGAGACGATTTGGAGGATGATGGTGAGGCGGAGGTCGGGCCAGAACAGCCACACGGGCAGAAACGGTACGATGCCGAAATCGATGTGATCGTAGCAGAGCGGTTTGTCGGGATTGACGCGGAGGAAAAGCTCGTGCGGATTGGAGAACGAATTGAACATGAGCCGGGCGTTCTCACCGCAGTCGGCGTAGCCGAGGGCGAGATTGTTCAGGTACCAGACCTGGCGGTGGAACTGGTAGAGCGCGAGGGCGACGACGGCGCCCCAGACGGCGATGCGAAGGATGCGCCCTGCGTCGGACTCAGGACGAGCGTGGGGGTGGCTTGCGGCGGGGACGCTGGCGCGCACACACAAGCACGTTGTCCCGCCGCCGGCGAGGCAGAACAGCAGCATGTCGTACATCTGGATGGGGGCGCCGACGAGCCATTTGATGAGGATCAGGAGCGACGCGGCCGTTAGAGGGAGCGCGCCGAAGGCGAGGCGGCGCCAGGATTCGCGATTCCGACGGGCGGCGACCAGGCCGCAAACGGCGGCGAACAGCACGGCACCGAGCCAGCCGAACTCGGTGGTATAGGGCAGCATGGGCCGCGCTTCGTAGTTTTCGGGGGAGAACCGGTGGCACAGCAAGATCCAAAACGCCGCGACAGAAGCGAGAGTCGCTGCGACGAGGAGGATGAAATGCTGGAACGAACTGGCCGCGATTGGGTCGGGTTTGGCCGGAGGAGTCGGGGCGGTTCGCATGAGCGGGGAGAGATTAGCCTGTGGACAATCTCAGGCTCAAGAAGTGTTTGCCGTGAGCGGCGCGACCGACTGCCTACCAGCCGAATTGGCGTTGGTAGTTTTGGTCCCAGCGGGAGAGGATCATTTTTTGGCGGGTATAGAACATCACGCCTTCGGTGCCCTGGACGTGGAGGTCGCCGTAGAACGAGCGGTTCCAACCCGAGAAGGAGAAGATGGCCATGGGCGCGGGCACACCGACGTTGACGCCGATCATGCCGCACTGGATTTCGCGGGCGAACTGTCGGGCCCAGCGTCCGCTGCCGGTGAAGATGGTAGCGCCATTGCCGTAGCCGCTGCGGTTGGCCCAAGCGATGGCTTCGTCGAGCGAACTGGCGCGGAGCATGGACAACACGGGGCCGAAGATTTCTTCGCGGGCGATCCGCATGTCCGGATTGACGTGGTCGAACAGCGTCGCGCCGACGAAGTAGCCGCGATCAGCGAGAGCATTGCGGCCATCGCGGACGAGCGTGGCGCCTTCGGCGAGGCCGGTGTCGATGTAACCGCGGATGCGTTGGCGGGCGGCATCGTCGATGACGGGACCCATTTGCGCGGCGGGATCGTCGTACGTGTTGCCGAGTTTTAGCTTGTCGATCGCGTCGGCGACGCGGCGTTGCACACCGTCGGCGGCGTCGGCGACACCGAGCAGGAGCGAGCCGGCCATGCAACGTTGGCCGGCGCAACCGTAGGCCGAGCCCATGATGGCGCGCAGGGTCGGATCGGGATCGGCATCGGGCATAACGACCATGACGTTCTTGGCGCCGCCGGCGGCCTGGACGCGTTTGCCGTGCTGGGTACCGAGCGTGTAGACGTGTTGGGCAACGGACGACGAACCCACAAAGCTGATCGCGGCGATGTCGGGATGGGTGCAGATCGCGTCGACGACCTCGCGCCCGCCGTGGACGATGTTGAGCACGCCCGCGGGCAGGCCGGCTTCGAGGAACAGCTCGGCGAGGCGGAGGGCGGTAAGCGGGACTTTTTCGCTGGGTTTGAGGATGAAGGTGTTGCCGCAGGCGATGGCGAGGGGGAACATCCAGAGCGGGACCATCGCGGGGAAATTGAACGGCGTGATGCCGGCGCAGACGCCGACCGGCTCGCGCATGGTGACGCCGTCGATCTGGTCGGCGATTTGCGGGACGGTTTCGCCCTTGGCGAGGTGGGCGATGCCGCAGGCGAGCTCGACGACCTCGGTGCCGCGCTGGACGTCGCCGCGGGCTTCGTCGAGGGTCTTGCCATTTTCGCGGGTGATCAGGCGGGCAAGCTCCTCGGTGTGCTCGGTGAGCAGGGCGCGGTATTTGAAGAGGATGGCGGCGCGGCGCGGGGCGGGTGTGTCGGCCCATTTGCGGAACGCGGCGCTGGCGGCGTGCGCCGCGGCGTCGACTTCTGCCGCGGCGCACATCGGGGTTCGCGAGATTGTTTCGCCCGTGGACGGGTTATGAACGTCGGTGTAGGACTGGACAGCGGGCGCGGCCCACTGTCCGGCGATGAGAATTGGGGCGTTGGGCTGGTTAACAATCGAGGTGCTCATAGGGTCTCCGGTAGTCAAGAGATATTTTACACCGTGACGAGCGCGGATGCAAGGGGGAATGGGAACAGGGGCGGAATGGTTAATGGCTGATGGTCGATGGGGCCTGCTTGGCCGAAAGCGGTCGAAGCGCCGAGGTGCATGGGTACCAAGCACCTTCCTTCCGGGCAAGCTCGCCGAAGGCGGACAAGGGGCGAAAGTCCGAGAAGGAACGCCGATAGGGAAAAGCGGGAATCCGCTTGACGCATGGGCGTGGAGCGTGTTGACTTTGCAGGCGACTAGGAGTGTTTGCCCATGAAGACGGATGCATTGTCTGCATCAGCCCTGGAAGCGTTGCTGCAGGCGCCATCACTGGCGGTCCTTGCCGTGGATGTGCGGGGGCACGTGATCCTGTGGAGCCCATCCGCTGCGCGCCTGTTTGGCTGGACCGAGTCCGAGGCGTCGGGGCATTTCCTGCCGATCGTCCCGAAAGAGCAGCGGCAAGCTGTTGGTGATTGGATTCAGCGTGGATTGAAGGGGGAAATCACCGATGCGCTCGAGATGCCCTGCCTTCGAAAGGATGGCTCGCTGGTCGATGTCAGCCTGTGGAGCACGCCGCTGCGAGACCGCAAGAGCAAGGTGATCGGGTTCGTTTGCGTCTATGCCGACATTACCGCGCGCCGGCAACTGCAGGCAGCACGATGGCAGGCGGACGACGAGCTCAAGCGGGTGCTGGCCTCGGTACCGGACTGCATCTACAGCGGGGAGTTCGATTCCGATGGTCGGTTCTTCTACCACTATTATTCGGCGGCGGCGGAACGGATCCTGGGGCGATCACCGTTGTTTTTTCTGGCGGGTCCGGAGCAGTGGCTTGGCGCCGTCCACCCGGAGGACCGACCGCGCGTGCGGGAGGCGGTTGATCGATTACGGACAGGTCAATCTTCCTCGGAAGAAGCGGAATACCGGATTGTCCTGCCGGATGGCGCAACGCGGTGGGTCCGCGACAGCGCTGTGTTGTCGCCGGGTCCGGATGGGCGTCGTTTTGTGAACGGCGCGGTGAGCGATATCACGGCCCGCAAACAAGCGGAAGAGGCTCTACAACAGGCCGAAGCGGAACTGCGCCAGGTGTTGGATGCGGCATCGGACTACCTCTGGAGCGGTGAGTTCGATCCTGACGGGCGTTTCCGTTACCGGTACTTTTCTTCGGCCGTCGAGCGAATTACAGGTCGGCCGGCCGAGTTCTACATGGCTGGTTCGGAGAGCTGGATGAGCACGATCCACCCAGATGACCGCGCGCGAATGGCGGAAATATCGACTCGGCTACTTTCGGGTCAGTCGGCCTCTACGGATAATGAACATCGCCTGGTGCTGCCCGACGGCACAATTCGGTGGGTCCGCGCCCGGGTGAGCGTGTCACCATCGGCCAATGGTAGGCGGCGCTTGGATGGCACAGTGAGCGATATCACGGCCCGCAAACAGGCGGAGATGGCCTTGCAGGCGAGCACCGAACGGTTTCGGGCGCTCATCGAGCACAGTTTTGATGGCATTGTCGTGGTGGCGGCGGACGCAACAATTCAGTTCACGAGCGAATCGACTTCTCGGCTCTTGGGATACCAACCGGAGGAACGGCAGGGGCGCAGCGCGTTCGAATTCGTTCACCCCGAGGACCTGCCACGCGCCCGGGAAGTCTTCACTCGGCTGACGCAAACTCCCGGCGGGACCCTGTGCGATCAATTACGCTACCGCCACAAGGACGGCTCGTGGCGCTGGCTTGAGATCTCGGGCACGAACTGCCTGTCGCATCCCCACCTTGACGGCATCGTCCTCAACTACCGTGATATCACGCGGCGCGTCCAGACACTGCAGGTGCTCCACGAGAGCGAAGAACGATATCGGACTCTGGCCGAGTCGTCGACCGATGCCATCTTCGTCATTGACCGGGATGATCGCGTCCAATACGTGAATACTCACGGCGCGGGCATGCTCGGGAGAACACCCGACCAGGTGATCGGCCGGCCGCGAGCCGAATTCTTCCCGTCAGACATTTCCGAACGTCATCGGCGCATGCTCAACGCCGTCATCGAATCGGGCCAACCCGTGCGGGCTTTGGATCGGAACCACTTTATCGGGGGCGAGGCATGGACGGACACGCAACTTGTCCCGTTGCGCGACGGGGAGGGAGCCGTGAGGGCGGTGCTCGGGATTACGCGGGACGTAACCGAGCGAAAGCGGGCGGAAATGGCGCTGCAGATGAATGCGGAATGGTATCGGGCGCTCATGGAGCACGGCTTCGATGTCATTACCGTACTGAGCCGGGATGCGACAATCCGGTTCGCGAGTGGGTCGATCTCGCGGATGCTCGGCTATCAAGCGCAGGAAATGGTCGGGCGCAACGCGCTGGAGTTGGTTCACCCCGAGGATCTGGCGCGGGTGAGCAAAGTGTTTCAGCGGCTACTCCAGACCCCCCAGCAGACCTTGGTGGATCGGTTCCGCTACCGGCATAAGGACGGTTCGTGGCGGTGGATCGAGGGAGCGGGAACGAATTGCCTGGAGCGGCCGCAGGTGAATGGCGTCATCGTGAATTCCCGTGACGTAACCGAGCGCCGACAAGCCGACGACCCGTTACCCGAGAGCGCATAGCGCGACCGGGGGATGGTCGGGGCGCGCGAACGCGATGGGCGGGGATGTTCACGGCGAAGACACGAACGGCGTCGAGGGGCGAAGTGGGGCTTGAAAATGGGCGGGGGGGCTGATAGGGTGCGGCGCGCTGAGGAGATGGGCGCGTAGTTCAGCTGGCTAGAACGCGCGGATCACACCCGCGAGGTCACAGGTTCAAGTCCTGTCGCGCCCACCATTTTTTCGATGAGGCATACCGACTCGCGCCCGTTACTGATTTGTCTGGCACTGGCCCTAGTGGTTCGGCTGGCGTTCGTGTTGATCGTATTTCCCGCACTGGAACCGCGAATGCATTTGCACGACGACACGGACGGCTACGGCGAGATCGCGCAGACGATTCGGGACGGGCGGTATGTGGACGTGTCGCGGGGGCCGGTGTACACGGGATTTCTCGCGGCGAGCGGCGCGCCGATGGCGGCGAAGTTGTTGCAGGCGGCCCTGGACACGGTGACGGTGTGGCTCGTGTTTGTGTTGGCGGGCGGGAATTGGAAAGCGGCGGTGCTGTGGGCGGCGTATCCGTTTGCGATTTGGCGGGTCGCCTTCATCGGGAAGGAGACGATGACGGCGTTTCTGCTGGCGGCGTACGTCGGCGTGCAGGTGCTGGCGTTTCGCGAGCGGAAACCGTGGCTGTGGCTGGCGGCGGGCGGACTGCTGGCGGTGCTGAACCTCTGCAAGCCGACATTCCTCGCGTGGCCGGTGGCGATTTTGGCGCTGGCGTATCTGCACCGCGTGCCGCTGTCGCGGGTGGCGATGCTGATCGCGGCGATGGTGCTCGTTGTGGCGCCGTGGACATATCGGAATTATGTGGTGACGCGCGGCGCGTTTGTGCCCGTGGCGACCGAGCGGGGCGGGGTGACCACGTTCATTGGCAATTATCAACCGACACTCGGGCAGTGGGAGGGACCGGGGAAATCGCAGTGGATGCTCGCGGTGGACGAGATTCGGTCGGCGCATCCGGGCGCGTCGGCGGTGGAATTGGACCGCATTTTCTACCGGGCGGCCTGGGAGGAAATGGCCCGCAATCCGCTCAAGGCCGTGGAGATTTGCGCCCGCAAGTGCGGCCGCTTCTGGTTTCAGTCCGCGGCGCGGCGCATCCCGCTGGGGTCAACCCTCCTGCAAATCGTCTACCTTGGCCTGCTGGGCATCGGTCTGGCGCGGCGGTGGCCGTGGGAATTGGAGACGGTGCTGGCGGTGACGTTGATCGGCTATGTGATGCTCGTGCACGCGTTGAGCTATGCTGATCTGCGGTTCAGTCTGCCCGTGATGCCGCTGGTCTGCGCGCTGGCCGGCGCCGCGTGCAAGAGGAGTGATTTGTAGATTCTAGAGGGGCGAGGCCGTCCGATCTAGAACTTTACGGTGAACCATCCGTACCCTGGGGGGGTATCGTCAAAATCTCTGTCTTCATCTAGGGTAAGCAGTTGGGGTGCTATCCCCGATCCCTTCAACCTGCCACTGAACTCGTCAAATATCGCCTGCAGGGCTGGGGTCTTAGCTTCCATAACGGCCAGCGTTGCGATATTGGGCCGCAGCCGGAGCATTAGCTCGGCATACTCAGCAGCGAGATTTGGTGATAGCTGCCGAATTGATTGCTTCACCTCGCAAATTCGCACTTCTCCATTCGACACGACTGTTAAGTCGATATCCGTATCGTTGTTCGCGTCCCATTGGGTGCCGTTGGTGTATGCGTCGAGAGGCCCGGCAAAATAAAACGACGTCTCCTCGCTACTTCGTATCTTGGAAAGGGTCCAAAACAATGGCCATACACCGTGCATTCTGAGTGCTTCGCGAAGAAACTCATTTAGGCGAAACTGCCACGGTCTGTCCACGGGTGCGGGTTCTTCATTTCTGCACACCTCGCATAAAATCTGTGGGCTCAGATTGCTGATTGAAAACCACGATCTATGCAAACATTTTGAACATTTGCGTTCGTATCCCTGATAAAGGATCCCTTTCTTGCACAATTCTTGCACGCCACGCTTGAATGAGGCGATCTCCTCTTTGCGAAGCTCTTCGTGCTCAGCGGTGATGCCACCTTCGGGTCGGTGCGCCTGCCAATGCCGCTCTTGTGAGGCGAGAAAGTCCTTCTCAAGTTGTGTCCAGGATCGACATGGAATAGATCCGCGGCATTGGTCCGCTTCTTGGAGGATGATAGATGCCAGTTTGGCTCTGTCGCGGGGTAGTGTTGCGCCGGACTCACCGAAACGATTCGTCAACTTGCGTTCCACTTCCTCTCTTCTTCTCTCTGTTTGTAGCGGCGAAGCGCCGAGTTCTTCGAACTGCTCTCGCCAGAAGCGATGGAGTAAGATGTCGGTGGCCGCGTTTAGTGTTTTGAATATGCCCAATACGCCGGCGAAATACCGCCCATTCTCCGAGCGGCGCACATCGCTGAGAAGCTGTTTGGGCATCTGTCCGCCCGGTGTATAAGCAAATGGCCACCAGTCTCGACCAAATGTGAACGCGCGAGCGATTGCCTCTTCGTCCTCTGGCAATTTGATGGACACCGGCTTTGTGGTCACGCCCGCGTAAAACGTCAAAAGCCCTCCACGCGCAACGCGCGGCTTCACTAGCGTCGAGTTGCCCCCTGAAATTGCGTATCCCTCAAGAAAGGCTTTCGTAATGCGCAGTCGCCGAGGGAGCCGCCACGTGTGATGAACATTGCTAAAGCGGGAGTGATTGACCGTGCGATCGATATCCACGTCTATGGCCCATGCTCCCACCTGAGAAGACTGGAGATGTGCTGGGCAATGCTTCAGCGGTTCGGGGGCTGGCGGATTATTAGTACCTGCACAATATAGTGACAATGGGCGGGGCTTCTGCTACGGTGAGGGGCATGGCATTTCCCAAAGGACAGCGACGTGATTTCCCGAAACTTCAAGCCCGCCGACTGCGGGCACTCCGCCTGTTGACAGCCGGCCTGTCGCAAGCCGAGGTGGCCCGGCGTGTGGGCGT
>DATKNW010000059.1:0-195355 GCA_035541135.1 Verrucomicrobiia bacterium | reverse complement strand
CAGGGACGGTTTGCGGCGGTGCTGCTGGAGGAGACGGCGGGCATGGAGGTCAGCCGCTACGTCCACCTGAACCCGGTGCGCATCCGCGGGCTGGGTCTGGATAAATCGGCGCAACAGCGGTCCCGCGACGGGATGATCGACAAGGCGGATGCGGCGCAGATCCGCGAACGGATGCAGCGGCTCCGGCGGTATCCGTGGAGTTCGTACCGGGCCTACCTGGGGTTGGCGGAGGCGCCGCAGTGGCTGACCACGCGCCGCGTGCTGGAGATGATCGGGCGCGGACGCTGGGCGGAACGACGGAAGGCGTACCGAGAATTCGTGGAAACGCCCCTGCGAGACGGCGTGTTGGAAAGCCCCTGGGAACGGCTGGAGGCCGGCGTGCTGTTGGGGAGCGCTGCGTTTGTGCGACGATGGCGGGAGCGTGTCAGTGGGAACACTCGCGAACAGCCGCAGTTGAGACGCTTGCGCCCGCGGTTGACCCTGGCGGAGGTCGTGCGCGCCGTCGAGCGCCTCAAGGGGGAACCGTGGGAGCAATTCCGAGATCGCTACGGGGATTGGGGACGGGACATGGTGCTGTGGGTGGCGCGCCGCCATGGCGGCCTGCGCTTACGCGATCTGACGGAAGCGACCGGCGGACTGGACTATGGCAGCATCGCGATGGCCAACAAACGATTCGGCAAACGCCTGGAAACCAACCGCTCCTTGCGCCAACTCTACGAAGAAATCAAACACCAATTGTTACAATGATTAGATGTGACCCCATTTTGCCCCGTCGGTGTCAATCCCGATATCTCGATCTCGTGCGTCTTTCTTCGGCGGGCTTTCGGCCCTTACACAAAATGGCATCGCGGCGTTGACGAGAAGGGCGATCGCGAGCACGCAAGTCAGAATTCGCATGTGGTCCTCATTGTGAGTCTATGGCCGCTAACATAGTTAATGGGACAAAGTTCTTAGCAAAAGCCAAAGCCCCATAACGTCCTCTTGCGGCGTCGATGCTAAATCTCAACTGAGGGCGCGTCAATCGCATTCCCAATGACTTGCGACGACCACTTGGTCACCAGCAAACCCGCTGACTTTGTCTCTTGCTCTTGCGGCAGCCGCGCGGAAAAGACAAACTCACTTTGTCTCTCCTCAACGTGCGACGGCGTGGATAAAGACAAACTCGATCAGTCGGTTTGGTTCCAGAATGGGCCTTGGTGCTCCAAAGCGAGCCCTTGCCAGACGCGCAGCGTCAGCAATATCGCCGCCTGCTGGTGCGTTACCTTCACCACTGTCGAAGGGGTCGAGGCTTGACACTTGACGTCCCTTGATTGCACTCTGCCCGGCCCGTCGCCACTCCCGCCCTTCGGATGCCGCGCCCTCGTCTCGCTGTAGCCCTGGCGAAGGTGGACGCCCCGCCATGATAAGTGTCACTGACATCTATTGACCGCTTGTCCCGAGCCTGTCGAGGGGCTTGTCCCATTCGCGCCTTCTTGTCCGCCATAGCGTGCGCACCGAAGGCGGATTCGCGCCCATCCGCGTCCGCTTCGTGTCCTTCGTGGACATCCGCCATTGACCATCAACCATCAACCATCTTCAACCCTTCCTCCCGCGCGTCTCCGCCAAAATAATCTGCGGAATCGCCGCGTAGAACGTGGTCGCTTTGATCAGCGCGTCGACGGGCACAAACTCGTTCACCGTGTGCGCGTAGATCTCGTGTTGCGGACCGAACCCGATGGTCGGGATGTTGTGCCGGCCCGCCGTGGCCACGCCATTCGTCGAAAACGTCCAGCGGCTCACCCGCGGTTTCTTGCCCAGTGCGATCTCGCCTGCTTTCACGCCCGCCTTGACCAGCGGATGTTTCTCGTCCAGCACCCACGTCGGGAAATATTTCTGCTGCCCAACCTTCAGCCCCGTCCATGCCACCGCATCGTAATGCAAAATCTCCACCTTGCCCTTCGCCTTCTTCACCGACGGCAGCGCCTCGATCTCTTTCACGGACGACCGCGGCGTTTCGCCCTTGGTCATCCGCCGGTCGAGATAGATGGTGCATTCATCCGCCACGGCGTTGAACGACGGCGTCTTGCATTCGATCGCCGTCACCGCCACCGTGCCGACCCCGAGAAACTTGTCATACTTCAGCCCTTTGCGGTTGAGCTTGTCGATGTCCTTGATGATGTCGGCCATCTTCGTGATCGGATTGTCCCCGCGTTCGGGCGCCGACGCGTGGCACGACCGGCCCTTCACCACCACCTTGATCTCCATCCGACCCCGATGCCCGCGATACAGCCCGAGATGCGTCGGCTCGGTGATCACCACGTAATCCGGCACCATCTTCTCCTTTTCGATCACGTGCAGCATGCACAATCCGTCGCAATCCTCCTCCATCACGCTGCCCACGACCCAGAGCGTGTAATCCCCCGTCAGCTTCAACTGCTGGATCGCCTTGCCCGCGTACACCATCGACGCCACGCTGGTCCGCTGGTCGCACGCGCCGCGCCCGTAAATTTTGCCGCCGGCTACCTTGCCTTTGAACGGGTCCCATTTCCACTGGCTGCGGTCGCCGACGTGCACCGTGTCGACGTGCGAATCGATCATGATCTTCGTCCGCCCCCGCCCGATCTGGCCGATGACGTTGCCCATCTTGTCGAACCACACCCTGTCGAAGCCGACCCTGCGCATCTCCTGTGCGATGCGTTTGCAGACGTTGCCTTCGGTCCCGCTGAAGCCGGGGATCGCGATGAGGTCGCGGGAGAATTTGACGATGTCTTTTTCGTACGACTTGACGGTGCGGCGCAATTGCTCGGTGGAAACAGTCATGGGCTTGAATTCCTTTCGTGAATGGTTCGCTTGTAGTATTTTGCCTCTTGCCCGTCAACAAATTCGTTGACATAATATGCCCGTGTTTTATCAGCCGAAGGTCATCGCAGAGGCTCTCGAGCTCAAGGCCGAACTGCAGCAGCATGGCGCGTTCATCGCCGGTGGCACGGACCTCGTTGTGTTGATGAATCACGGCAAGACCGCGCCGGAGAATTTCATCGATCTCTCCCATATTCCCGAATTGCGCGCCATCCAGCGCCACAACGGCACCCTGGAGCTCGCTGGCAACGTCACCTACGCCCAGGCGGCCAAACTGCCCGTCCGCTGTCTCGCGCAAGCCGCGCTCAGCGTCGGCGGCCCGGGCATCCGCGAGCTCGGCACGCTCGCCGGCAACCTGGCCACCGCCTCGCCCGCCGGCGACGGGTCCACCGCCCTGCTCGCGCTCGACGCGGAACTGGAAATCCGTAGCGCTTGCGGCTCGCGTCGCCTGCCGCTGGAACAGTTCTTCCTCGGGTATCGCAAAACGGCGCTCGCGCCTGACGAGTTGATCACCAGGATCATCGTGCCGACAAACTACAAATGCGATTGGGCCAAGAATGGCAAGCGCGGCGCGGTAAACATTTCCATCGTGGCCGCGGCAATCGCCATTACGCCGAAGAAAGAAATGCGGATCGCCCTCGCCTCGGTCGCACCCACGCCGATGCGGTGCTACAAGGCGGAGAAGTTTCTGGAGGTGAACGGCCTGAGCGCCGGCTCGATTCGTCAGGCCGCCGAGATGGTCCGCACCGAAATCAAACCGATCACCGACCATCGCGCCAGCGCCGATTACAAGGTGCACCTCGCGGGCGTCATGGTCCGCCGATTATTGGAGGATCTGTCCAAGGCATGAAGAAGGCGCGGAAGAGTCCCAAAGCATGTCACCCTGAGCGCAGCGAAGGGTCTCAGTCGTTCAAGAAGCAGCGGAAAACGACAGGGATTCTTCGCTCCGCTCAGAATGACAAACACGGACAGAGCGAATCCTGGCCCCTCCACTTCACGCTCAACGGCAGGAAGGTCTCCGCCAACGTGCGCCCGACGCAGACGCTGCTCGATTTCCTGCGCATCGAGATGGGCCTGACCGGCACGAAGGGCGCCTGCCTCGAAGGCGAGTGCGGCAGTTGCTACGTGCTCGTCGACGGCAAGCCGATGAATGCCTGCCTGATGCTCGCGCCGCAAGTGCAAGGCCGCGAGGTGACGACCATCGAGGGGTTCGCCCGCAATAAGAAACTCGATGTGATCCAGCAGAAATTCGTCGAGTGCGGCGCGGTGCAATGCGGATACTGCACGCCGGGCCTGATCGTCGCCGCCAAGGCACTGCTGCTGGACAACCCCTGCCCCACGCGCGAGGAATTCCTCGTCGGCATGGAAGGCAACATTTGCCGTTGCACCGGCTACAGCAAAATCCTCCGCGCCTGCGAACTCGCCGCGGATGAAATGGGGCTGAAGAAGACCAAGTGAGCGAGTCCATCGACAAACTTCAAGCGGCGGTCGCGCAACTTCACGCGGCGAGCAAAAGCTCGTCCGCCTACGAGACCGGGCCGACCAAAGTCGTCGGCAAATCCGCGTCGCGTCTGGACGGCATCGGCAAGGCCACGGGCGAAACGAAATACGGTCAGGACCTGTTCGACAAGAAATTCCTGTTTGCCAAGGTGCTCCGCGCCGCTCACCCGCACGCCGAGATTCTCGGCATCGACACGCGCGCCGCGAAGAAGTTGCCCGGCGTCCTCGCCGTGATCACGCACGCCGATGTGCCGGGCACGAACCTGCACGGCCTGATCCGCCGCGACCAGGAAGTGCTCTGCAGCCGCAAAGTCCGTTACGTGGGCGACGCGCTCGCCATCGTCGTCGCCAAGACCGAAGAGATCGCCATCGACGCGCTGAAAGCCATCCAGGTCGACTACAAGGTTTTGCCGAATGTCTTCACGATGGAAGATGCGCTCAAGCCTGACGCGCCAAAGATCCACGCCGACGGCAACGTGCTCGGCGAGAAACATCTCCGCAAAGGTGACGCGCCCGCCGCGATGCACGAAGCCGACGTCGTGGTCGAGGACATCATCCAGACGCAGACTGTCGACCACGCGTTTCTCGATCTCGAAGCCGGCCGCGCGCGTTACGACGGGAAGATGCTGACCATCGAAGTCGCGGGCCAATGGCTGCACGAGGAACGGCGGCTGATCGCGCTGGCCGTCGGGTTGCCGCTGGAAAAACTCCGCATCATCCAGCCCGCCACAGGGGGCGCGTTCGGCGGGCGCGAGGACATTTCGATTCAGATTTATCTCGGCTTGGCCGCGCTCAAGCTCAAAGGCAAGACCGTCTGCCTCCGCTACTCACGCAGCGAGTCGATGATCGCGCGCCACAAACGCCATCCGATCCGCGTTCACTACAAGCTCGGCGCGAAAAAGGACGGCACGCTCGTTGCCGCGCAGGTGACATTCTATGTCGACAAGGGCGCGTACGCCTCGACCGGCATCGCCGTGATGCGCAAGGCCTCCAGCCACGCCACCGGGCCGTACCGCGTCCCCAACGTCTGGGTCGACGTCATCGGCGTGTTCACGAACAACAATCCCTGCGGCGCAATGCGCGGGTTCGGCGCGGCCCAGACCGCCATCGCCTATGAGGGCCTCATGGACCGGCTCGCCACCAAGCTCGGCATGGACAAGACCGAGCTGCGCATGAAGAACCTCATCCGTTCCGGCGACGAGGTGACCACGGGCCAGATCGTGCCCCACGCCACCGGGGTCGAGTGCTTCGAGGCGGTGCTGAAGAGAATTGACTGGAAGAACCGCAGCTACGAGACCGGCGCGCCCCACCTCAAGCGCGGCTATGGCGTCAGCGTGATCTGTTTCGGCCTCGGCTACGGCGACGGCTTCCCCGACGCGTCGCGGGCCCGGTGCCGGCTGACCGCCGACGGCACGGTCGAGGTGTACTCGAGCGGAATCGACGTGGGCCAGGGATTGACCAACATGATCGCCCAGATCGCGGCGGAGGAAATCGGCGTTCCGCTGGAGCAGGTCCGACCAATTTTGGCCGACACGAAACTGACCCCCGAATCCGGCAGCACGTCGGCGACGCGTCAGACCTATTTCACGGGCTCGTCCGTGCAACTGGCGGCCTCAGAACTCAAGAAGCAACTCCAGGATATTGCCGCGGCCTCGCTGAAGGAACTGGTGTACGAAATCAAGATCGACAACGGCGAGGCGTACAACACATTCCGTCCCGACCGACGGCTGACGCTGCGCGAGCTCGCTCGCGAAGGCAAGCGGCGCGGCTTCTCGCTGGAGGCTGTCGGCGTCTACAAACCGCCCACGATGCCCGAGGACACGGCGACGGGCCAGAGTATGCGGGCGTTTGTGACCTATCTCTTTGGAAGCCACGCCTGCCAGGTGCTGGTCGATATCGAGACCGGCGAGGTCAAGGTCGAGCGCTACGTCGCCTGCCATGACGTGGGCAAGGCGATCAATCCCGACCAGGTCATCGGCCAGATTCAGGGCGGCGTGACGCAGGGAATCGGCATGGCGTTGATGGAAGAAGTGGTGATGAAAGACGGTCGGATCATGAACCCGGGTTTCACCGATTACATTTTGCCGACGATCCGCGACGTGCCCGAGATCGAGTGTATCGTGCTGGAAAATCCTGACCCGGGCGGCCCGTTCGGCGCGCGCGGCGTCGGTGAACCGCCGCTGATCGCCTGCGGCCCGGCCGTGATGTCGGCGATCCACGATGCCATCGGCAAACCCGTCCGCGTTCTGCCGGCAACTCCCGAGCGTGTCTGGCGAACCATCTCCGAGAAGTGATCCGCGGCACGGGCGATCTGTTTGACACCGCCGGCTTTACTGCTTCGAACCGGATTCCTTTCGGCGCACCCCGTCGAAGTGCGCCATGGCGGCTTGGCGGGAGGCCAGCATCAGTTCCTTGTGCAGCTTCTCCACTTCCCGTTCGGCCTCCTTGCGAGCGGTAATGTCGCGGTAGGCGCAGTACAGATACGTCCGCCCGCCCCATTGGGCCGGGTTAATGCTCACCTCCACATCGTAACTGTTGCCGTCCTTGCGCCGGTGTCGGGTTTCAAACGTGAAGGCTTCCTTCTCGGCGGCCTGCAGTCTGGCCAGGATTTCGTCTCGTGTGAGATGCACATTCCAGTCCCACACGTGCAACCCGCGCATCTCTGGCTCGGCATACCCGAGCATCCGGGCAAAACTGGCGTTGAATTCATGCAAATTCCCATCCGCATCCAATACCGCAATGCCGTCCTTGGACTGCTCGATGAAAATCCGCTGTCGCACCACTTCGTGTGCCTGGGCCAACTCCGTTCGCTTGCGCTCGGTAATGTCTCGATGAACGCAGTACAGGTACGTCCGCCCGCCCCACCGCGCGGCGCTGGCGCTGGTCTCGACTTCGCAATAGCTGCCATCTTTACGGCGATGACGGGCCTCGAATGTCGCGCTTTCCTTCTCGATGTCTCGCAGTTTCTTCAGGTTCTCTTGTCGCGTCCACTGCGCGTTCCAATCCCAGACATGCAACCGGGACATTTCTTCCGCCGTATACCCGAGCATCTGGGCAAAACTCGCGTTGAACTCCAGTAGTTTCCCATCCGGATCCAGTACGGAGATGCCATCTTTCGACTGCTCCATGTAAATCCGCCGCCGCTCGGCTTCCTCAGCCAGGGCTGACTCCATGCGCGTCCGCTCCGTGATGTCGTGGCCTTCCGGGATCAGGTACCTGACGTTTCCGGCTCGATCCCGCAGTGGCCGGAGGGAAAAGTCGACGGTATGCACCGTGCCGTCGCCGGCAGGATGCGTCGCCTCAAACCGCACCGCCCGGCCCGCCGCCGCTTCCTTCACTGCCTGGCGGAGTTGCTCCTGGAGTTCCTGAGAATGCACCCACCACGGCGTCTCCCAAAACGGCTTCCCGATCACCGCCGATTTATCGATGTTCACCAGCCGCAGGGCGGTTTCGTTTGCTTCGATCAGAACCCCGTCCGGTGTCATCAAACCGATGAACTGAAAGGTCTGATCAAAGACCCCACGGATTTTCTCTTCTGCTTCGCGCAGCGCCGCTTCGTGCTGCTTCAGCTCGGTGATGTCGTGGGCTTCCGGGATCAAGTACTCGATCTTTCCCGCTTGATCCCGCAGTGGCCGGAGGGAAAAGTCGATGGTGCGCATCGTGCCGTCGCCGGTTGGATGCGCCGCCTCAAACCGCACGACCCGGCCTCCCGCAGCTTCCTTCACTGCCCGGCGGAGTTGCTCCTGGAGTTCCTGGGAATGCGCCCACCACGGCGTCTCCCAAAACGGTTTCCCGATCACCGCCGACCTCTCGACATTCGCCGAACGCAGTGCCGTTTCGTTTGCTTCGATCAGAATCCCGTCCGGTGTCGTCAAGCCGATATACTCAAAGGTTCCATCGAAGACGGCCCGGATCGTCGCCTGCGCCTCCCGGAGCGCCGCCTCCGCTCGCTTGCGCTCGGTAATGTCGCGATGAACGCAGTACAGGTAGGTCCTCCCGCCCCACTCCGCAGCGCTGGCGCTGACTTCCACGTCGTAGAAACTGCCGTCTTTGCGACGATGCCGCGTTTCAAACGTGGTGCTTTCTCTCTTGAAATCCAGCAGTTTCGCCAGCACTTCGTCCCGTGTCCATTGCACGTCCCAATCATACACGTGCAACTGCCGCATCTCCTCCGCCGTATACCCGAGCATCCGCGCAAAACTCGCGTTGAATTCGTGCAACTTCCCGTCCAAATCCAGCACGCCGATGCCGTCCTTCGATTGCTCGATGAGGACCCGCCGCCGCTCCGCCTCTTCCGCTTGAGCCGACTTCGCCAGTGTCTGCTCGGCAATGTCCCGCGCGATAAACATGATTCCCTCGGAGAGCCCTTGCGGAGAAGAGATCACCGCGGCGCTGAGTTCAGCGGCGAACCCATCACCTTTCTTTTTCAGCATGGTGAGTTCCGAATGGCAGGGACGACCTTCGGCAACGATGCATCGCAGGTCGGTGACCATGCTCGCCACGTCGGTTGGCGCAATCCAATCGAGAATCTGCTCGCCGATCATCTCATCCGGACCCGTGCGCCCGAAAATGCGCGCAGCCGCCGGTGACGCGAACACGACCACCCCCGCCAAATCGGTCGCCACGATGGCGTTGGGCGAGGCGCTGATCAGCGCCTTGTAAAGATCCGTGTCTCCTCCGAGCCAACGGCTTTGGCCCAGGTCAACAGACTCGGAATCAGCCCCGCTCCGCACACTCCTGCTCGCATCCATGCTTCCGCTCCTGGTGCCGTCTCAGCGCGGATTCCGGCACGAGTAACTTGCTATGATTGATCGGCGACTCCCCAGCCATCCGTGGGCTTCAGGCTTCGCACACACGTGTCTATACTCTGCATCGACAGCAATGACCCGAAGCTGGAGGGCAGGTAGGGGAATTACCCATACGATTTCTTGAAGGCACGCACATTTCTGCGCGATTTCGCGCAACCTCCGTGGGCCGGAGTGACAACTTGCCACCCTACTGCTTCGGCGCCGCGACCTTTCGGTGCTGTTGCGCGTAGTAGTCCATGAAATCCTTGTCGCCGGCCAACTGCTCCAACGTCTGGTCATACAGGGGCCGATTGCGGGGATACAATTGACTCAACGCCACATACTGCACCCGAATGTCGGGACACTTCAGCGCAATATTGACCAGACAGCTCTCCACCTGCGGACTGTGGACCCTTGCCAGGGCCAAAACGGTGTCCCCCAGCACTCGCGCGTTATTCGTCGAAAGATCCGAGGCCACCCGAAAGAGTGTGTTGCTGAACCGGTCCGGGCAATACGCCCCCACCCGCCAGACCACGCGACACCGACGATACACATCCGGGCCATGCAGAATAAAATCGCTCACCACATCGTCGGCCTGATCCCAGTCGGCTGCGGTCAACCGGTTCGCCGCGATGACGTATGCATCATCATTCTTCCACAGCAACCCCCGCGCGAGATTCAGTGCGTTCGTATCGTGACGGCTCAAACCCTCCGCGAGATTGGCCGCGTCCGTTTCGTCCTGCTTCACCTGCTGCGAGTGCTCCGCGCTGCTCCGTTGGATCTTGTCCTGTATGGACTGCACCGCGGCATTCATCCGCAGGTAGGATTGATACGCCTCCTCATCCGTCGGCCGGGACCGATGAACAAATCGCGACGAAAGAACCGTTCGCGCCGCGCCCGTATCGGGATTCAGGATTGCGAGACCAACGGCGGGATCGGTGATGATGACGCCCGCGGGGCACCAGGCGTGCGGAGTGCGTTGCGCGCGGTATCCGCCGTGCAGATCGGGCAACGCCTTCAGCACGCGCAGTTGTTCGTCGATGATGTCGCCCTCGGAGGTCAGCCAGCGGTTCGTTTGCGGCCCGGAAATGATGTTCCAGCATGCGCCGAGCGCGGCCCGGTGGCCGTTGTCCACCTGCAAATGGCCGAGGTCCAGCCGCGTCAATTGCACCCCGCGCGGATCGTCGTACACGATCAGACTCGGGCCGATGGTTCCCATCCACAGCAACGTGCGACGCGGCCCCGGATGCGAATACCGCCCACGAGCATCCACGGCGAATTGGGGCAGGTCTTCCCACAATTCCTGCGGCCGGAAATACGTCGCCGGGGTGGACACGATCGCGTCGCGACCGGCGGAGTTCCACGTTTGGTGTCGCGATACCCACAGCAGCAGGTGCTCATCGTCGGGCAGCCAGGTGATAAACGGACAACCGTGATCGTATCGAAATTCATTGGTCGACGCTCGCGGCGCCAGCCATGTCACCCTCTTGTCCGCCAGGTTCACCACGTACAGGCCGCCCCAATATTCTTCCATCGCGATTTTGTCGCGCCCCGGCGAGAGCCGCAGCCGAACGTCCCGACTCGATGCGTAACATCGGCCTCCACGATACGCAAAGGCCTGGACGCCGACATAGTACGCCGCGGGCAGCCGCGCGATCGGCTCGCGCTTCGTGCCGTCGAGGTTGACCCGCTCCAGCCACATGTCCGCTTTCACCCGGCTCGGCGGCCCGGGCGGTTTGTCATCCAGCAGCGCTTCCTGCGTTGAAACGAAGTAGATCTTCTGGTCTGCAGGATTGTACTCCGCGGCCACAGAGAACTCCGACTCGGTCCACGGCTTCGGGGCGATCCAGCGGATCCAGACGGGAGGCACCAGCGCCAGCGCGACCAGCAGCAGTCGGATCCACCGCGGAAACGTGCTGAGCAATGCCCAGCCAATGAACGACAGAACCACAATCGGCCCGATGACCGGCGACGTGATGCCCCACACGCCGAGCGATTGAATGCCACCGCGCGGCATAAATGACCCGACCAAGATCAGGCAAGCGGTACTGACGCCCACCGTTGGGGCCAGACCAAGAAAAAAGATTGCCAGCAGAATCCGGCGAACGATCTTCCGCAATCTCATTCAACCAAGGTCGCCGCGTGATCGGCGACGATTGCCTCCTTGCCCGAGGAACGGGGTGGCCCTCGGTCTTCGACGATGTAGCACCGTCGGGTTGCGCTTGTCCAGCCTTGAAGCGGGGACCGCCAATCGGCAACCACATCGGTAACGAGCCTGCGTCCCCGTGACCGAAACCGAACACGCAGATTCGCAACCCAAATGTGATTGCCCTGGCAACACGCCGTGTAGTACATTGCTTCCTGAGGCGAGCGCCAGTGAACCGCCACGGTGCGGGCTGGACGCTACGGGTCGCAAGAGGATGTTGACGAACCCGGACTTGTGGCTGGTCTGGGAGTGAGATGGTAGCGCTTTGAAGACTTGCAGGACAGCCTCTCCATTCCGGACGCTGCGACAGCTCTTCGTCTTCTCGCTACTGAATCCGCCAAATCAAAACACCGATCCGGTGGCCGCCGGTGGAGGCATCCCATGAAACGCTCATTCGCCCGGCTTTGGCCGGTTGATTTCGCAGTACTCCTGGCACTGACCACGCTCTCTCTTGAACCCTCAACCCGGGCGCAATCCACCCAACCCGGCCGGATCTTCTCGTCCACGGGTGCCTCATACGGCGGACTGATCGCATTCAACCCGGACGGATCCAACATCGTCAACTGGACCGCCAATACATTCGACGATGGCCCGTGCGGATCGGAATCGCCATCGAAATCGATGCATCCATCCGTGGCGCTCAATGGCCAGATTGTGTTCATGTCGTCGCGCGACGAAATCATCAACGGCCTGCCGTCGCCCGCTTTCCGGGTCGAGATCATGAACGCCGATGGCACCAGCCGGCGGGCATTGACAACCCGCACCGGCGCCGTGCTCAGCGACGGAACCGTGGTCGCCGATATGTACCCGGTTATCTCGCCCGACGGAACCAAGGTGGCGTTCATCTCGCGACGAAATGATGTATGGGCGCCAAGCTGTCCCTGCTTCCTCGGCATCAATAGTGTCTTCATCGTCAACGTTGACGGCACCGGCCTGCATCCGTTGACGGCTTCCCAGACCGATCCGTCCACGGGAGCGATCAACGGTTCGATCTTCAGCGTCGCGTGGAGCCCCGACAGTTCCAGACTCGCGTTTCGCGGCCAACGATTGACCCCGACCGGCACGGATACAAACCTTCATTTCCATATGGTGGTCGGCATCATCGACAGCACCGGCAGCAACGAAAGCACCGTCGCCGTCCTCGACTCCACCGGTCAATCCTCCGGCGTCGACTGGTCGCCGGACGGCCGCTATCTCGTTGCGGACTACGGGGCGGAAGCACAGGGCGCAGCGGAACGACGGTTGTGCATCTTCGACCTGGAAGCTGACACTTCCACGCAGTTACTGCAATCGGCCATCGGCCAGATCGGTTCGGGTGCCGGTACCGTTCGCTTCTCGCCAGACAGCCAGCGCCTCCTGTTTTCACATGGAGCGGCCCTGGCAACAATGAATCGCGACGGCACCGACATCGTCACACTCGACAACGTCCCGATTGCTGCCGGCCAGCCATTATGGTGGATGCCCGGCCCCCCAATCCCGCCGCCGGCCCGTTTGGAACTGACCCCTGATCCCGTCGCGCTCTTTACCGGCGGCTTGACCGCCCAGGTCACGCCGAGTCTCTACGACGCGCAGAGCAACGTGATTGTAACGGTCGCCACCGGGTGGAGCCTCGACTGTTGCAACAGCAGCACCCCGCGATTCGACAGCGCGGGCCTGCTCACTCCCGGCACCTATCCGTGGGCCTACTCCTGTCAATTCTCCGCCAGCAACGGCGGCCTGACCAATTCTGTTACCATCCTCAACAACCCCCTGGCTGGCGACCTGTCCCTCAACCTGCTGGGTTCGCCTACCGCGGTTCTGGTCAGCAACAATGTCACATATTCGTTCTCCGTGACCAACTATGGCCCGATCACCGTCAACAATGTGACCCTTACCGACACATTGCCCGCCACCGCCGACATCGTATCAATGTCGACCAACTGCACCGCCTATGGCGCAACCGTGTCGTGCAACCTGGGCGCTCTGGCCAGCAATGACGGCGCCGAGGTGACGATTCTCGTCAACCCCACGGTCACCGGCCTGATGACCAATACCGCCACGGTCACCGCTTCGGACCCTGATCCCGACATGTCCAACAATACTGCTCTCGTGGTCACGACGATCAACGGGCCTCCGCCCAATCAACCGCCCGTCGCGATCTGCCACAACGTCACCGTCAATGTCGACGGCGATTGCCTTGCTTCGGTGTCCCCCGCCGACGTCGACAACGGCTCGTACGACCCCGATGGCACCATTGTCGCGCGCACACTGAGTCCCGCCGGACCCTATGCCCCGGGGACGACTCTTGTGACGCTGACGGTTGCGGATAATCTCGGCGCTTCAAATGCCTGCTCAGCCACCGTGACCGTGATCACCAATCAACCCGATTTGCGACCAGCCGTCGACATGACCGGCTCCCACTGCACCGACACGGGTAAGAAGAAAACCTGCTCACTCACCGTCCATCTCGACATCTATAACCACCGGGCCGCGTTTGCCACCGGCGATATGTCGTTGGTATCGACCTGCACCCGGGCGCGGCTTGGGACCAACTGCAAGCTCAAGGGCTCCTTGCAGATGAATGAGATGAACGTGTCGTGCTCGCCCGCTGCGACCCTGAGCCTGTATCTGTCCGACGACGCGGCCTATGATGCCAACGATGTGTTGCTGCAGCGGGTGGTGATGAGCAAGCACCTGAAGTCGATCGCCAGGGGCAAGCCGCTGAAGATCAACGCCAGGGGGCCCAAGAACGTGGACATCTCCGGCAAATACGTGCTCGTCGTCCTGGACGATACCGGGTTGATCATCGAGACGGATACGACGAACAATACCGCTGCGTTCGGCCCGCTCCCGTAACGTCCCGGCAAGACCCGCAGCCCGATAAGAATCAAAGGCGGAACAGTGAAGAGCGAGGCCGGTTGAGACCAAGGGGTCACAACGCGCCTACCGGATTCCGCCAAATCGCCTGCCCCCGTTCGACATCGCAGCAGCCGCTCTGCTAATCGTCATCATCATCATCCGCGGTTGGGGCGTGCTTGAGGCCCAACGCTTTCAGACCGCGGCCGTGCGGGCCGGCGAAGGCGACGGGATACGGCGCGTCGACGCCTTTGACGGAATGCCAGATGATGCGATTGAGAAGATCGTCGTTGTTGAGGTCGGGCTGGTCAAACCGCATCGCCGCCAGTTTCTTCGCCCAGTACAATTCTTTGCCGCGAAGTTGGGCCACGGGTTTGCGCGTCTCGTCGAGCGGGATCAGGTTGGGCAACGCCGTATACGGCGACAGATCGGGCGCGTTGGTGAAACATGCCGACATCACCGGCCCCATCGCGTCCATCTGGTTCATCGGCGGGATGCCGAGAATCAGCTCGATCGTGTGCAGCACGCCGGTCTGGTTGTAGAACTGGCTGACCACCGCGTGCCGCTTCGTGTATGGACTGACGACGAAACAGAACGAGCGATGGCCGTCCACGTGGTCGAAGCCGGACTGCGGATCGTCCTCCATGACGAAGATGCATGTCTTCGGCCAGAACTTGCTGTGCGAAATCCCGTCGATGATCCGGCCAAGAGCGAGATCGTTGTCGGCCACCTGCGCCCGCGGCGTCGGGTTCCCGCCCGTGTGATCGTTGGGCAGATGGACGAACATGAAATTCGGCCAGTGGCCGCTGCGCTCGGCCTGCTTGAGTTCCTGGAGAAACACGCGCGCGCGGAGCACATCGGGAATATTCAACTCCCATCCCGGATAGTTGGGGCAACTGTAGTTCTTCAAAACTTCGACGGGCGATGCCGGCTCATAGACAAGTTGGTAGGCATCGGGATTCTCCAGCATATCCTTCACCGTGTTACGTTGCGGACCGACCCGCGTCGTCGTCGCGCCCCCCTTCCCCATCTCACCGTAGTTGCGAAACGACAGCCCGTGCAGCAACACGTCGTCCCAAATGAACCCGGACGAGGAAAAATACAGCGGGTCGACCCCGACGCTGTCCCCGCGCCTGAAACCACTGATCGCCTTCTCCAGACCCGACATGACATTGCCCTCGGTGACCCAGCGATGGCCGTCCACGGAGAGCACACCGTTGCAGTAGAAGTTGTCCAGCGTGACGAATTCCTCCGCGATGTGGTGATGGTTCGGGGTCACCTCGCGGCCAAACACGCAGAGGTTCGTGTCGCCATTCGCACGCGGAAGATCGCCGAGAAACTGGTCGTATGTCCGGTTCTCCTTGATGATGTAAACCACGTGGTCAAAGACAGATGGCTCGCCGATATGCTCGGGAACCGGCACCGGTCTCTGGCCGGTCTGGGCGCGTTCCCAAGCCCGCAACGCTTCGGGCACACGCGCATCGGCTCGTGCACTCGCCGTGTAATTCGTGAGCTGATCGCCCGTCGGGATACTGACCCGATTGACCGAGCCGAGCGACCACGCCGCGACCCATTCGTGACCGTTGCCCCCGTTGAATCGCGACCCATATCCTTTCACGTTCGCGACGTAGAGACGTTTCCCGTCCGTCGCGACCCCGCCGGGAAACCAACCAGCGGGAATGAATCCGGTCACGACGCTGTTCGTGCGCGATCCGCCTCGCAAGACCACCACGGCGATCGCGTTGTTGCCGCCGTTGGCAACGTAGAGCGTCCCGCCGTCGGGGCTCAGCGCCAGCGCGTTCGGTTGACTCCCAAACGGCAGCGCCGGGTCCGGACGCACCGATACGGTCTCCGTGACGCGCGACGCTTCCGTGTCGATCACGCTGATCGTGTCGGAATTCGCATTCGCCACGTATAACGTGTGGCCATCCGCGCTCAACGCAAGTCCCGATGGATGAAGCCCGGTCGCAATCTCGCGGACCTCGCGATTCTGTTTCAGATCGATGACGGAAACCGTACCCGACAACGCCGCGCCGCGTTTGTCCACGAGAACGCGAGTGCCATTCGAGTCCGCGGTGCGATCGATCTGGCCGGGCGGACGCCCACCCCAATTCGACACATACGCCCGCTGACCATCGGGCGAGACGATGACATCATACGGCGCCACACCGACCGCGATCTCCCGAATCAGTTTGTCGGTCTCCAAATCGACGATGGCGACACTGTTTTTTAATGAGAGGCAAACGAGCGCGGTTTTCTCGCCGGGCGACAAGCTGATCCCGCACGGGTTCGAGTAGCCGCTCCCGCCTTTGCCCAGCAACGTGGCTTTCCGGGTAAACGTCAGCGATCCACTCGATGATACGTCGCCGTCCCAAAGCGCGTTGTAGCTGCCCGTCACGTAAACCCGCGTGCCATCCCGGCGGACCGCAATACCGTGAATCGAACTCCCCTCCCCGACCACGACCTGCTCGCGAATTCTCCACGTCTCGGGATCGATCACCAGAACGCCCCGGTCGTATTTCGCGAACAGGCTTCTGCCGTCTGCCGACAACGCCAGATCGATGGCCCGCCCGCCAAACGTCAGCGTGTCGCCCGCCGGTTGTATAAGTTGCGTTGTCGAAACCAGATAAGTGCCGTTCGTCCCGGGACCTACCTGGCCGACTTCTTGCGCCACAGCCATCGTGGCCAAAAGGGTCGCAATAACGGTCGCCGTGCAGCCGCTTAGCGTCATGCTGGTCAGATTAGCGCCAAGAATGGAGAATTCAACGGCGAATTTCACTATTGCAATACCTTATTGACCAGAGCATTACACTGTGATAGGATGATTCAGTATATTCTGAACATATGAATAATATTTCATCGCAACAGATCGATGCCGCCCGCCGCAAATTTATCGAAGCGGGCGGAAACACTACCCAATCTTTCGGTTTCGGACGCATCCCTGGCCAGTTATTTGCTCTGCTTTACCTAAGCGCCAAGCCCTTGTGCCTGGACGACATAGCTCGTGAACTGGGCGTCAGCAAAGCCAGCGTGAGCACGACCGTTCGCCAGCTCGAACAATGGGCCGCCGTCAGGCGCATCTGGGTGAAAGGAGACCGCAAAGACTATTACGAAGCCGAGACCGATTTCGGCACCGTGTTGCGTCACGGGTTGCTCATGACGCTTCGGAAGAAACTGGAAACCGCCGGCTCGCAGATCGAGCAGGTCGGAGATTCGTTGAAGCAAGCAATGGAAAAGACCGACGACGCGCAGCGGCAGGAAATACAGGTCGTTGCCGATCGCCTCCAGCGAGCCAGGGATTTCCACGAGAAGATCCACGGGCTGCTGAACAATCCCGTGATTGACCATTTGTTGTAGTGGCTCCCGACCTTGGGTCGGGAACGGGCGTACCCAAAAACAAGCATGCACCTTCGTCAAGCGACGGGCGGAGGACACAGGCGTTCCAAAGTTTCGCGCGGAATGCACCTGTATGGCGGCAGCTTGCCCGGAATATTGCCATCGCTCCCATGAACCTTAAGCAACGCGTCTTTCGCAACAGTTCCCTCGAGATGCTCAGCAAAATCGTCGGCATCGGCGCGGGCATCTTCCTCTCGCCCTATCTCATCCGCAGCCTGACCAAGGAGACGTACGGCCTCTGGGTGCTGATCGGCTCGGTGGTCGGCTACTTTGGGTTCACCGACTTCGGCGTCCGCATCGCCGCCGGCCGACTCGTCGCCTACTACCGCGCCCGCCAGGACGCCGCCAGGGTCAACCACACCATCAACACCTGTCTGGCGCTGCTCACCGCTTCCGGTTTCGTCGTCACCCTGCTGACCCTCCTGCTCTCGCCGTATTTCGGCCGGCTGTTTCATATCGGCCCGGACGTCCCCCACGTGCCCGCCGCCGTTTTCCTCTGCGGCTTCGCCGTGGCCGTCGGCCTGCCGCTGACCGTCTTTGAAGGCTGCCTCGCCGGGTACGAGCGCTACGACTTCATCAACTTCGTCGAAATCTTCCTGATCATCGCCCGCGTCGGGCTGACCGTCTGGATGATCCAGTTGGGCTACGGCCTCCTGGCGCTGGCCGCGATCAATCTCGCGCTGACCATGGCCGGCGGCAGCGTGAAGCTCCTGCTGTGCTATCGCGTGTTCCAACCGCTGCACGTGACGGTGGAACACATCGACCGCGTCGCGATTCGCGAGACCTACGCCACCAGCATCTGGTTCCTCATCCTGGCCGTCTCGGTCCGCATCAGCTTTTTCACCGACAACATCGTGATTGGCTATTTCCGCACCACGGGCGAAGTCGCCGTTTATTCCATCGCCGGCCGCCTGGCCCAGTACGCACTGGTCGCCGTGAACGCCTTCAACCTCGTCCTGATGCCGGTCTCCGCCGCCTACGACGCCCAGGCGAACCTCGCCAAACAACGACGGCTCCTGCTGCTGGGAACGCGGGCATCCTTTGCCGCCGCCATCTTCATGGCCACGATCTTCCTCGCCTACGGCCGACAAATCGTCCACATCTGGATCGGATCAGGCTTCGAGCAAGCCGCCATCGCCCTGGCCATTCTCACGTTCCCGATGATCACGCAGTCCTCCCAGACAACGACGCTGATCGTGATGCAGGGAATGGCCAAGCACAAGACCCTCAGTCTGATCTACCTCGGCGAAGCCATCGCCAACCTCGTGCTCAGCCTGATTCTCGTGCGGCCGTTAGGAATGATCGGCGTGGCTCTCGGTACCGCGCTCACGAATACACTCAGCAGCCTGATCGTCCAGCCCCTCTATGTCTGCCGCGTGCTCTCACTGGACATCGCGGATTACTATCGCAAGGCATTCCTGCCCGTGCTGCTCGCGACTGTGCCGCTGATCGCCCTGATCGCCGGTTTCCAATACATCTGGCTGCCGCAGAAATTCATCACCATGGCCGCCTTCTGCATCCTCGCCGCCGCGTTCTACTTCGCCATTGTCTATCTACTCTTCTTCACCAAACGCGCGCTGACCCGCGCGAGTTTCGCCACGCAGCCACCCGCAGATCGAACGACGAACGTCAATACATCAACTCAGGAGAACTGGATATGAAATGTGTCATCCTCATGGCCGGCATCGGGTCGCGATTGGGCAATCCGTTTCCGAAATGCCTGACGCCCCTGACCGATCGGCAGACAATCCTCGATCATCAGTTGGCGAAATTGGACGGGCATCGGCACGGCGTCATCAGCGTCGTCGGTTTCAAGAAGGATCTCGTCATGGAGTGTCACCCCGAGCTGATGTTCGTTTATAACAGCCGCTACGACCAGACCAACACCGCCAAGAGCCTCTTGTGCGCCCTGGAACACATTCACGGCGAGGACGTGCTGTGGTTGAACGGCGACGTCGTCTTTGACGCGCGGGTCGTCACCGCGCTGATTCGGCAGCGGGGCTCGTGCATGGCCGTCAACAAAAGCCGCGTCGGCGAGGAGGAAATCAAATATCGCACGCGCGCCAATGGCGCGATTTCCGAAGTATCCAAACAGGTCGTCAATGGCGAAGGGGAAGCCGTGGGCGTCAACCTGATCAAAGCGCGCGACCTCGAATTGTTCAAGAAGTGCCTGCGGGCCGTGAACGACGGCGATTACTTCGAGCGTGCCCTCGAGTTGGCCATCGGCCGCGGCCTCAAACTGTATCCCGTCGACATCTCCCGGTTCGATTGCCTCGAAGTCGATTTCCCTGATGACCTCACCCGCGCACAAGCATTGTTCGTCAACAAACCCTCCGCGAAAGCCCGGACATCAAACCGATCCTGAAACAACCCGTCCTGAAAACGGCCCGCGCCGCCGACGACTGGATTCACCGCCAGGTGCGCGGCCATCGCCGACGCGTCCTGTTCGATGGACAGACGCAAATGCACTTCTCCATGTCCGAGACGATTTGCGGCGCCCTGCAACAGGACGAACGCATCGAGACCTGCGCGACGTGTTCCTGGGAGGGCGGGTTGCAACTGCCCGAGGTTGCAGTTGCCGAACTTCTTGGCTCGAATACCCGGTTCGTCCCTTATCCCAGGGCCAAGTGGAAGAAGTGGGACCTGTATGTTTCGAGCTGCTTCGATGTCGCCTGGCTGGCGCGCCATGCTCCCTGGGTGGACACGTTCCACGGTGTCGGCGAGAAATGGATCGCCGCCGAAAACCGACTGTACATGGCGCATCCATTGGCCGCGCGTTACGACCTGCTGCTCTGCCCGAATCAGCGGCTGGCGGATCAATTCCAGATCCATCCCGAGTTTCTCAAGACAACTGAAGCTCTGCGGCTGACGGGCATGCCCCGTTCCGACCTGCTGGTCCGGTTGAACACACCCGAGGTTCGCGCAGCTCTCCGCAGCCAGTTGCGGCTCAAGCCCGGCGCGCCCACGGTCCTGTTCGCGCCCACCTACGGAATGGACGGATTGGCCCACAAGTTCGGCGTCGAGGTCATCGAAGAATGTCTCTGCGCCGGCGCGAATCTCATCGTCAAACTTCACTCGTGCTCGTATCTGCCCGACCCGAGATACAGCGGCGGGGTGGATTGGAGGGAACGCCTCGCAAAATACAACAACCACGAGGCGTTCCGGCATCTGCCGTACGCCAACCTGACCGCGCTGATGCTGGCGGCAGACGCGATGATTACCGATTTCGGCTCGGCTCCCGTCGAGTTCTCATTGCTCGACCGGCCGCTGGTGTTCTTCGCCATTGACGAACAGGCCAAGCTCCGCGGCGGAGACCGCTTTCAATACGACATGCTCTGTTCCGCCGGCGGCAACGTCGCCTCCCCGAAACAATTGCCAGCGATCCTCCCGACGCTGGCCGACGGCAAGGACACGCACGCGACGGAGCGATCCAGACTGAAAACGTGCTTTTTCCACCAACCGGGCCGCGCCACGGAGAACTCCTTGAACGAGATGTATCACTGGATGGAGCTGCCCGTCCCGGACAATCTCGCGGAGAAGTATTTTGGGGGGAAAACAGCCGAAGTCCTTGCCAATCCCGGCCGATTCCTCGGGCTGCCTGAAGAGCCAACCTCGACGGAAAAGCCATGAGCGCATCCCCATGATTTCAGCGTTTCACCCGGACGACTGGAGGAGCTCGCGCGAGAGCTGAGCGAATACAGTGGCACTCCCGTCGATCAGGTCGCCGCGCGGATGCAAAAGGAACTTCATGGCCTGGGTGGTCATATTGCCGCGGAGTGGAACGAGAAGCGGCCTCTGCCCGCCGGACAAATTCACCGCGTTTGATTTCTTGGCGCAACATGCAAAAGGCTGGTGCCGATGAGCGAAATTGAAGGCTTGGGGGACGTTGCCAAGAGCTACGACAATCGGATGCGGAGCCAACGGGCGCAAGACGTCCTCGAGAAGGCATTTCGCGCGGGGCAACGCATCCTGGACGTGGGCGGGGGTATCGCCCCGTTCCATGGCGCGACTCATGTACTGGACATCCTTCCGTACGACGACGCGCGTCTGGCAGCAAACGCCTGGGGCAGTGTGCGAAAAACCCCTTGGACTGAATCGGAGTACACTCAGTTTGATTGCTGCGATTCCAGGTGGCCGCTGGCGGACCAATCGTTCGACCTGGGCTGCTGTCTCGGCATGATCGAAGACGTTCGCGATCCCATTTTCATCGCGCGGGAACTCCAGAGGGTATGCCGTAAGGTTCTCATCGAAACTCCAAGCCGTCTATTTGAACAAACCGTCGGAGCCGATCACATGCGATACGCGGGATTCTGGCATCACCGATGGATGCTGTTCGAACGAGACGGTGCGCTCGTCTGCCGGCGCAAGACTCCGATGATCAACCTGCCAGGATGCCACTTCAAGATTCGCCCCTGGCAACGGCTCGACCCCCGTCACGCCCATTTTACTTTTCTGGCAGAATCTCCCTTCCCGGTAATCGAAGAAGCCGCTTGGTCCGATGACGCGGAATTTCGTGATCTGGCCGGCTTCGTGAAGCAATCTACAGCGCCACCGACCATCTTTATCCGGGAGTGGCGCGGCATCGTCTATCGTCTGAGACAGGCCTTCTTGGGGAGCCCGTGAGCGCCACGCGAATTACCGAGTCCCTGTGAAAATCGCGGTAACTTCTGCATTTCTCGGCAAAGTGCTGCGCGGCTGCGAGACCTGGTCTCAAGACCTGGCCGCGGAACTGCACCGCCGTGGAATGGATGTCACGTTGTTTCAAGGTGGCGGACCGTCCGATGTTGCCTACGCTCGTTACATCCCCTGTCCGGATCATACGCACCCGTTTTGGAAATACATGACGACCCTTACCCGACACGGTCTGTGGCGCTATGGACTCGGCTCGCCGCTGCACTTGCAGCAAGCGGTGTTCGGACGTCGCGTCGCGCGGGAGCTGCGTGACGGGCGGTTCGATATCATCCATACGCAGGACGCAGGGACTGCTTTGGTATTGGAACGGGCCCGCAACGCCGGCCGCCACCCCGCCAAGGTCATTCTCGCCAATGGAACCGAGGAACCCTTCGAGTTCCTGAGCCAATTCGAGCACGTCCAGGAATTGGCTCCCTACTATCTGGAGACGGACCGCAAGAACGGCCTGTCGCCGGATCGGGAATGGTTCGCCATTCCCAATTTCGTCGACTGCGAGGTCTACAAGCCGGGGAACCGGGCGCAAGCCCGACAAAAGTTCGGAATCCCACAGGACCGATTTATCGTGTTTGACGCGGCCGCCCTCAAGCTCACTCATAAGCGACTGGATTGGCTCGCCAGGGAAGTGGCCACCGCACGACGGGAGTATCCAGAGATCATGTTGATCGTGGCCGGTGCGGTCACTTCCGAGACTCCCCGGGTTGAGCAGGCCGTTCACAAGCACCTCGGTGAAGACGCCTGGATTCTGAAAAATGTCCCGCGTTGCAACATGCCCGATCTGTACCGGACTGCGGATCTGTTTGCCCACTCCGCGCTGACCGAGATGTTCGCCATCGTGTTGCTCGAAGCCGGCGCCACCGGTCTTCCCCTGCGCGGCCACAAGTTCCCCGTAATCGAATGGGTCATCGGCACCGGCGGGGTCTGTGTCGACATGGAGAAGCCGGGCGAGCTCGCACGGTCGATCATCGAGTCCCTCGAGGATCCCGTCCTGCGCGCGCAGCGCGGGAGCAACGCGCGCGATCTGGTCGTGAAGCAGTTCGACAAGATCCGCGTCGTCGATCAAATCGTTGCCATGTATGAGGCGGTGTTGAAACGCCGATGACCTCGCCACTCGTCAGCGTCGTGATCCCGACCTACAACTATGGCCGGTTCATCGCGAAAACGATCGAGAGCGCACTCAGTCAAACCTATTCTCCCATCGAGATCGTTGTCGTCGATGATGGTTCCACCGATGACACCCGTGAGCGACTGGCCGCCGGCGGCGACCGTGTGCGCTATATCCGCCAGGAGAATCATGGCCCGGCGGTAGCGCGAAATACGGGCATCGAAGCGGCCCGCGGCGAATTCATCGCGTTCCTCGACTCCGACGATCTGTGGCTGCCCGACAAGCTCGAGCGACAGGTGGCTTTCGCTCTTCAGCATCCGGATATCGGCCTGCTGGCGACGCAGTCGTTCCCAACCGATGAAGCCGGGCACCAGCCGCAGGACCTGGCTGAATCCCGCAAGCGGGAAGGCTCTTGTGAATTGACCCCGCGTGACCTGTTGGAATTTGGCGCCTTCAGTCCTTCGTCGGTCCTGGTGCGCAAAGACACGCTGTCCGCCGTGGGCGGATTCAATGAGGGACTGAAAGGACCGGAGGACATGGAGATGTGGGTCCGCATTGCCGTTCGGTCTCGCGTGGTCCGTCTCAACGCCACGCTGACCGGGCAGCGGGAGCACTCCGCCAGCCTCAGCCACCAGGTCGATGGAATGTTCCAGAACCATCAACAGGCCATCGCCAGTCTGTTCGCCAACGTTTCCGCGCTCCGCCAGCACCCGTCTTGGCGAAGGATCGCCGAGGCGCGGATGTACCGCGAGGCGGCCTGGCTCCGCTTCACCGGCGGCGACCGGGCCGGCGCGCGTAAAGATCTGCTTCTCTCGTGCTCGCGGTGGCCGTTCGCCCTGCGCAGTCCGCAGCTCTGCAAGCGCCGCCTCGATCGCGTAAAAATGTTCCTCAACTACAGCCTCCACTTGTAGCGCAGGTGCCGAATGGGGTTTTTTCTCGTCTGTCTTTACGTCGCCGTGTTGCTGCTGCGCCCGCAGGAGTGGTACGAGCCCGTCAAAGGCTACGAGCTGATCAACGTCATTGCGATCCCCACGATCCTGGTTGCGTTCATCGAACAGAGCAAGAGCCGCGCGGGCGGCTTCCTGTTGCGGAACCGGTTTTCCCGCGTGATGCTGGCGCTGTTTGTCTCGGTCATGTTGTCGCAACTGGCCTGGCTCCGCCTCTCCGACACCATCGACGCGGTCCGGGAATTCGGAAAGATCGCGGTACTGTTCTACCTCGTCGCCATTCTGGCCAACACGCCCCGCCGCCTGCGGATCATGATGTGGGTGATTGTCGCGTCGTCGCTGGTCCTCGCTTACAATGCGTACCTGCAAGTTCGGGCCGGATACGGCTTTGGCGGCGTCGAACCCTACGGCTCGTACTATACCGGTGACTTTCGCGTCATCGGCTCCGGCATTTTTTCCGACCCGAACGATTTCGCCATGCTGTACCTGATGGCCATGCCGTTCGCGTTCTGCCTCCTGGCCGCTGGCGGATCGATCGGTGGCAAACTGTTCCTCCTGTGCAGCCTTCCCCCGATGGCCTATGCACTCTACTACACGCAATCACGCGGCGGCTTTGTCGGACTCTGCGCGATGATCATCGCCTATTGCTGGACGACTACGAAAAATCTGGTGATCCGCATCTTCCTGCTGGTCATCCTGCTGTCGGCGATCGTCGTTTTCGGGCCGGAGCGTACTCGCGGCGCGTACGTGGAGGGCTCGGCCTCCGGGCGCGTCACGGAATGGGGCATGGGGATCCAAATGCTGAAGCAAAACCCGTTGTTCGGGTTCGGGTACCAGCGCTGGCCGGATTACAGCGGCGGCATGGCGGCGCACAATTCGCTGGTCAACTGCTTCGCCGAACTCGGTTTGGCCGGCTACCTGTGCTGGTTCACCTTGTGTCTGCTCGTTGTGAAGGCCGTCCGACGCGTCGCCCGCGCCGACGGCCTCATCGATCCCAGGATACGGCGCGTCGCCAATGGATTGTTCGCCGCCCAGGTCGGCTACCTGACTGCGGCCTTCTTTCTCACGCGAACGTACAACCCCGTTCTCTTCTTCCTCCTCGGCATGGGGCTCGCGCTGGTCCGCTGGGTCGAGATCAACCGACCCGCCGCGGCGCCGCTGGTGCAGGTCTCCACTCGCGACCTCCGACACAGCGCGATCTACGCGCTCACGAGCATTCCGTTGATATGGCTTATCATCCGCACCTATTGGGCCGCAAGTTGAAGCGTTGAAATGAAAGCGTGGGTCTGAATGGTCGAGCGTGTCATCGCGTTGATTCCCGCTTACAACGAGGCCGCACGGGTCGGCGCCGTGGTCGCCCGGGCGCGGGCCGAGGTCAACGAAGTTGTTGTCGTCGACGACGGTTCCAACGACGAAACGACGGCGACCGCCCGCGAGGCGGGCGCCACGGTCTTGCGCCACGAGAAAAACCGGGGCAAGGGCGCGGCCATCGCCACCGCGCTGGAGCATTTCGGGCGCTCCGACGCCGAGATGGCGGTTCTCTTGGACGCGGACGGCCAGCACGATCCCGCCGAGATCCGCAAGCTGGTGCAGGCCGCTGAAACCGAGGGGGCCGCTCTGGTCGTCGGCAGCCGTATGGGGGACGTGCGGGAGATGCCCAAGGTGCGGCTGTGGACCAATCAGTTCACGTCCTGGGTCGCGAGCAAGCTCGCCCGCCAACGGATACCGGACAGCCAGTGTGGCTTCCGCCTGCTCAGGCGTGTCGTCCTGAAGGACCTGAAGCTCTCGACGGCGCGATTCGAGACGGAAACCGAGATGCTGATCCAGGCGGGCCGGGCCGGCCATCGGATCGCCAGCGTTCCGATTCAAACAATCTACGAGGACGGGCGGGCGAGCCGAATCCGGCCGTTTCGGGATACCGTGCGGTTCGCCGTACTGGTGGTCAGGTACTGGTGAAGCGGGCATGCCGCCAGCAACCAGAGGGAATGTCGTCAGCCGCCATCAGTTGGCTGCCGGGGCGAAGTAACCATATGCCGTCGTGCGCAAGATACCTGTCGCGCAAGTCTCTCGCTCTCGTTTGCCTCTTCCTGGTGTCCCTTGCGGTTCGCCTCGCGTTCTGCTGGCATGCCGGCATGAACAGGAGCCCGGGGTCGCCTGCGTCAGATGCCTCTGATTATTGTCGATACGCTTGGAATCTGGCTCAGGGAAACGGTTTCCGCGGCCCCGAACCCGGTGCGGATGGCGAAGTGCTGTCGGCGTACCTGCCGCCGGGCGCTCCCGCGTTCTATGCCGCGTTCTTCGCTGCATTCGGGAGGAATTATTCCATTCTCCGCGTCGCGCAATGCTTCATCGGCGCGGCAACCGCGATTCTCTTGTATATGCTCGCCTCTGCCATCGGTGGTGAAGCCGTTGGATGGCTGGCCGCCGTTGCCTTTTGCTTCTATCCCAGCGCTGTTTTTTACACCAACGAATTGCTGACGGAAACGCTCTTCGTCTTCCTGTTCATGCTGTTCGTCTGGCTTTGCGTCGCGCGGTTCGCCGTGCGCCCATCGTGGGGCACCGCGATTCCGTGCGGCCTTGTCTGGGGTTTGGCCACGCTGGTTCGCCCGGCGATGACATCATATCTTCTTTTCCTCATCCTGTGGGGCGTCCTCACGCTGCGGGGCTGGCGCGCCCGGGCGCTCTTGCTGGCGATGATCGCGGTGGGGTTCGCTGTCGTACTGCCGTGGTCGTGGCGCAATTGTCGTCTCTATCACCGGTTCGTCCTCGTCACCCCAACCGCATGGACCGTCTTCATTCAGGGCAACAACCCGGTCGTCGCGAACGACCCCAAGTACGCCGGCTTCTGCGTCTGGTATACGCAGGTCCCTGGCTGGGAACACAAGTTTGACGGCGTCCCCCAGATCGAGCGCGAGCCCATCGCAAAGCACCTGGGGACCCAGTGGTTGTCGGAGCACCGCGACAAATGGGGGTATCTGGTTCGCAGCAAATTCATCCGATTCTGGTCGCCGTTCCTGCATCAGGACAACCGCGCCAACCGGTTGATCATGCTGTTCAGTTGGGGACCCGTGCTGGTGCTCTTTGTCCCGGGCTTCTTCATGAGCCTTGTTCGCTTCTGGCGGAGCCGCAGCCCGTCGATCCTCATTCACCTGCTGATCATTTCGTCCACGCTCAACGCGGTCATTTACTTCGGGCTGGCGAGGTACCGCTATCCCATCGAGCCTTTCTGCCTCATCCTGGCCAGCGGGACCGCGATCTGGCTCTGGGAAAGAACCATCCACCGACCCTGTCCGACTGACCAAACTCCATGACCGACTTCTTTGACAAACTGAATCGATTCGCCGAGTCTCTCCGGCCAAGACTGTTCTTGTGGGTTGCCTTGATCGTCGTCGCTCCCCGTGTGGTGTTTCTTGCGGTCGAGCCTGGTCGTAACGTCTACGGCAATGCCCCCGGCGAACTGGCGGTCGCCCGGAACATCGCCGAGGGTCGTGGGTATGCCAACGCCAGTGGCCAGCCCGACAGCGACTTCAATCCCGGCTATCCGACATTTCTCTCCGTCTGCCAGCGGCTATTCGGGGATTCGCTGTGGCCGATCAAGATCGCGCATATCGCCTTCGATGTCGGAACTGCCATCGCGCTGACCTGGGTACTGGCCGCAAGCTGTTCCACGCTCACGCTGCTCTTGTTTGCTCTCGCGTTCGCGCTGCATCCGCTGTTCCTCCTGCTCTGCAACAACGTGAACGACGAGCCCCTGCTCACGTTTTTGATTGCCCTGAGCTTTGCGCGCCTGTACCGCGCGCTCAGACAGCCGACCACTGGGCGTTTCGCGTTGGCAGGATTGACCGTGGGGCTGGCAATCTTCACGAAGAGCACGGCCATGTTCCTGCCTTTGTTCCTGGCCGGTGCCTTCTGGCTGATATTGAGACGAACGTGCCAGTGTTCGTGGCGTCACTGGGCGGCGTACCTGGTCACAGCCATCGCTGTGCTCCTCCCCTGGTCTTATCGCAACTACGTTACTCTCGGCCACTTCGCCTTCAACGTTCGCGGCATCGGACAAAACTTGTGGTTCGGCTCGGACCCGCGTATTTTCACCCGCTATGGAAAGGCTCAACGAGCGGAGGCGGCGACGCTGGCGGCCGATATGACGGCGCGCGGAATTCAGTCGCCGGCAAGCAGCAACGTCTATGATCGCGAACACTGGCTGTTGCGCATGGCCATCCAAAGATACGAGGATCTCTTGCATCATCCCATCGACCTGGCGTACGTCATGTGGTTGAAGGGCACGCGAAGCCTCTACGCGAGCGAAGACCGGCCGTCGGGCCACTTGCCGATGATTCTGTTGCAGGTGCCCACCCTGCTTCTGGCGCTGTATGGACTCGCGCGACTCTGGAAACGTGCAGAGACGCGCACTTTGGCCTGGTTGCTGACGTTCTACGTCTTCTATTACTACTCCGTGGTGTCCGTCGGAATGCCGATGGTCCGATACTTTGTCCCCGCCGTTCCGTTTCTGCTGGCGGCCGCTGCGGCCGGTGTGACGGCGTTGGCGCGCGCCACGGAGTCTCCTTCACCCCGACTCGACAACCTGGAACTGGCACAATCATGACCCGCGTCCCATTTCTCGACCTGAAAGCCCAGTACGCGACCATCCGCGACGAAGTCCAGGCCGCGCTTGCCGAAGTCTGCGACTCGGCCCGCTTCGCGCAGGGTCCGCCAACGCAGGCATTCGAAAAAGAGTTCGCCGCGTATGGTGGCGTCGCTCACTGCGTCAGCTTGAACAGTGGCACCAGCGCGCTCCATCTCGCGTTGCGGGCGCTCGATATCGGCCCCGGCGACGAAGTGATCACCACTCCGTTCACGTTCATCGCCACAGCGTGGGCCATCAGCTACGTCGGAGCCACACCGGTGTTCGTCGACATCGATCCCGTGCGTCGCACGCTCGATCCAGCCAGGCTCGATGCCGCCATCACCCCGCGTACGAAGGCCATCATGCCCGTGCATATTTTTGGAACGCCCGCCGACATGGGTGCCATCAACGCCGTCGCGGCCAAACACAAGCTCGCCGTCGTCGAAGACGCCGCGCAGGCGCACGGCGCGCGCTACAAAGGCAAGCGCGCCGGCCAACTCGGCGTCATGTCCTGCTTCAGTTTCTACCCGACGAAAAACCTCGGCGCCTACGGCGAAGGCGGCGCGTTGCTGACCGACGATGAGAAGCTCGCCGCCCGCGTCCGCTCCCTGCGCGAGCACGCGCAGAGCGCCCGCTACGTCCACGAGGAAGTCGGCTACAACTATCGGATGGACAGTTTTCAGGCCGCCGTGTTGCGCGTGAAACTGAAACAACTTGATGCGTGGAACGCCGCCCGCGCGGCCCATGCCCGCCGATACACCGATCGGCTGAAGGGTACGCGCTACGGCCTGCCGACGGTGCCCGCGGATTCCGAACCGGTCTGGCACTGTTACGTGATCGAGTGCGAGCACCGCGACGGCGTCCGCGCCGCTCTCGCTGATGGCGGCATCGACACGGCCATCAATTACCCGGTGCCGTTGCATCTCCAGCCCGTGTATCGCTCGCTCGGTTATCATCGCGGCGATCTGCCGGTCGCGGAGCGGCTGTGCGAGCGTTGCCTGTCGCTGCCGATCTATCCCGAGTTGACTCCCGAGCAAATCGACTCTGTCGTGCAAGCTCTCCGTGCCGTCGCCTAAAACCATCATGCCGGTCGTCCTCGGCCTGCGTGTCGGCGGACTCGAACGGGTTGTGGTCGACTTGGTCAACCACGCCTCGGATGAGTTTCGATTCGTCGTCTGCTGCCTGGAAGAAGCGGGCCCGTGGGCCAGCGAGATTCCATCAAATCGCGGAAAAGTTGTGGCGCTCCATAAGAAGCCCGGTGTAGACTGGCGCCTGTTCTGGAAGGTCGCCGGGCTGGCACGAGCGGAAAAGGTCGACGTGATCCATACGCACAATTCGACGGCACATTTTTACGGTGCGCTCGCCGCGCGATTCACCAATGCCCGCGTGCTGCACACCGAACACGGCAAGAACATCGGCGAGGAAACGCGGTACCACCGTCTTAATTATGTCGCCGCCCGCTTCACCAACTTTACCGTCGCGGTCTCCGACAAGAATGCCGAGATCGCCATCGCGCACGAGGGAGTCGACCGGAAGAAACTCACAGTGATTCCCAATGGCATCCGCCTCGACCGTTTCGCCGTGCCGCGCCCGGAGCCGGGCCGTCGCGTCGGCACGGTCGGACGGCTTGTTCCGGAAAAGAACTATCCGTTGTTATTGCGAGCGACGGCCCCGATTCGCGATCTGGATCTGGTGTTTGTCGGCGATGGCCCGTTGCGCGAGGAACTTCAAAAGCAGGCCGGGCCCGGCGTGTCATTTCTTGGCCACCGCGCCGACGTGTCCGAGTTGCTCGCGGGCTTTGACGTGTTCGTGCTCTCGTCGAACACGGAAGGCATGAGCATCGCCCTGCTCGAAGCGATGGCCGCTGCCTGCCCGATCGTCGTCACCGCCGTGGGCGGCAACGTCGAACTGATCCAGCACATGCAGACGGGTCTGGTCGTCCCACCCGACAACGAAGCCGCGTTGCGCGCCGCCATCGAACGACTGCTGGCGGATCGAGCCCTGGCTTCGCGGCTTGGCTCGGCAGCCCGCACCACGGTCGACAAGCGTTACAGCGTCAAGACCATGACCGAGCGATACGAAGAACTCTGGCGTCAACTCGCGGCATGAAGCTGCTGTTCATTTCCAACCTTTTTCCGAACCGGGTGGAACCAACGCGCGGGATCCACAACGCGCAACAAGTCCTCGCGCTGTCCAAACATTGCGGCATCAAGGTCATCGCCCCCATGCACCAGCCCGTTTCCGACGAAGCCTGGCGCGGCATCCCCGTCACCCACCCGCGGTTCGCCCATGTCCCCCTGCTCTCACGACCGTTGAACGGCCGGTTGTTTGCGCGCGCGATTGAGCCCCTCATCCGCGGCCAGCGTTTCGACCTCGCCCTCGTCAACTGGGCGTACCCGGATGCCTACGGCGTGATGCTGGTGGCGGAGAAACTGAAGTTTCCATTCGCCACGACGGTTCAGGGCAGCGACGTCAACGTGTTCTTCGATAATCCCTCGCGCAAACGCCAGGTTCTCCGTGCGCTGCGGGCCAGCCGCGCCGTGTTCTGCCGCAGCGAAGCTCTGCGCGAAACTCTGGCCAGCGAAGGAATCTCCGCGCAGACGGTCTACAATGGCGTCGACCGCGAGAAATTCCGTCCGCTCGACCGGACCGAAGCCTGCCGCCAGCTCGGACTCGACCCGAAGCGGCGCCGCATCTTGTACGTGGGAAATTTGCTGCCCGTCAAAGGCCCGTCCGTGCTCGCAAACGCCTTCCAGCATCTCCTCTGTCACGCCCATTCCGTCGAGCCGCCGGGCGCGAATCCAGAAGTTGCCCGCGCTTGTGACGATATTCTCTGCTTCGGGAAGAGCGGCACGTTCGGAGATTTGGACGTGATCTTCCTCGGAACCGGAACGGAAACTCCGCTGATCCGAAGAGCGTTCTGTTCGTTTGTAGGCACATCGACAACGCTGGATGCCCGCGACGATTGCCCGACGGTATTCCTGCCGGGCGCGCGTCCTCACGAGGAAATCCCGTTGTGGATGAACGCCTCGGACGTGCTGTGTTTGCCGAGTCTGAGCGAAGGCCTGCCCAATGTCGCCCTGGAAGCAATGGCGTGCGGGCTTCCCGTCGTCGCCTCGCGCGTCGGCGGTGTCCCCGAAGTTGTCCGTGACAGCGTAAATGGTCATCTCGTCCCGCCGTCGAATCTCGCGGCGCTCGCCGACGCGCTGCGCCGCGCCCTGGCGACAACATGGGACCGAGAGGCAATTCGCGCCTCGGTGTCGCAATTCGATTGGGATGTGAACGCGCGCACCGTTTTGGATACGCTGAACAAAACCCTCGCCGTGTGAGCCCATTGTTGGTCAGTCCGGTCCGGAGAGCCATTCTCCGGTCCAAAGACGCTGCGAAGTATTCGCCGCGCACCGCCAACGCGCTGCTGGCCGCCACCAGCGCCCGCCTTCGATTCGTTCGTGACGACGCGCAATGCGCCAATCTTCTCATGCGCGCCTATCGGCTGACGGAGACATCGTCGGCTCGCCACGCACTACGCGCCCGCGCGGAACGGTACCTGAACGATACGAACGGCAATATCTGGCGGGCGCAGCGCATCGGCTGGGAACGATACCCGCGCGCCACGGAAGACTCACATGTCAATCGCAGTATCATCTTGAAGGCCCCGCGGCCGAGTGGCGAGAAAGGTGTGTTGCTGGTGATGTTCGAGTACAACTGGCTGCGGCTGCTGGCCAACGTAAAAGATCTCCGCTGGCTGGACGAACACTTCCACATCGTCCTGTCGACGAGCTGGTCGCCCACCGATTACGCGTTGCTGGCGCTGGCGCTCCAGTCATTGCCCGGCACGATCTTCGTTCAGGCCTGCAACTACGACGAGATTCCGTGGATCGAAGAATTCAGCCCGCGATTGAAATGCCTGCCGTGCATCGCCTGCGATTGGATCAATCCCGATTGCTATCAGCCAAAACCATTCGCGGACCGGCAGACCGATATCCTGATGGTGTCCAACTGGGCGCCGTTCAAACGGCACTGGCAGTTGTTCGACGCGTTGCGACAGATGCCGCGCGATTTGCGGATCACGATGATCGGACAGGAAGAGGCCGGCCACACGCTGGCCATGCTGCGCGACCAAGCCGCGTTGTTTGGCCTGAAACAGGACATCCAATTCCTCGAGAACCTCTCCATCGACGAGGTCACCCGCCATCAGTGCGACAGCAAGATCTCCCTGATCCTGTCGCGTCGCGAGGGCTGTTGCGTGGCGGCGGTCGAATCGCTGTTTGCTGATTCCCCGCTCGGGATGATGCGCGATGCCCATGTCGGGCCGCGGGCATACATCAATGACCAGACCGGCGTCCTGCTCACTTCCGACCGCATGGACCGGCAACTGCAGAAGTTCCTCGACGCCGCCCCCGGTCTGCATCCGCGCGCGTGGGCCGCGAAGAACATTTCCTGCCATCAATCGATCGCCAAGGTAAACCAAATGCTGAGGTCTTGGGCGGAAGAGCATGAAACACCCTGGACGACCGATTTGAAAACTCCCTGCTGGCGGCCCTATCCCATTTTCCTCAACGCCAGTGACCGTGAACAAATGCGGCCGGTCTACAACGATTTGTCCGAGCGCTTTCCAGAAGTGTTTGGCCCCGACCGACTGCAACACGCCGGGGTTTGAAGCAGAAGTTGCCGGTCGCCGGCAGAACATCGATTCATGAAACCTCCGCATCGCAAGCTGCACCTGCTTCTCGCGCTAAGTGTCTGGTGCAGCGTATGCATCTACGCTCATCCCGGCACACTCGGCTTCGCCGAGCTTTCCCTTTCCATCGTCCGATTCCACACCTTCAGGATCGACCACTACGCGAACTTGAATGAAGACCAATCGTACGTCAACGGGCACTATTACTATGGTCGCCCGCCCGGCTACAGTTTCCTCGCCATGCCTGCGGCGCTGGTCGTCCATGGCGTTTGGGAATACCTGGTCCCGGAGGGCGTTAAAACGACAATCGGTAGGGAAGTCGCAGCCCGGTACGCCAACGACCCCAAATTCCTGGCGCGAGTTGCACTCAAAGACCTGACCGAGCTGATCCTCGTCTCTTTCTTATCGATCGCGACCGTCAGTAGTGTCTCCGTCGCTCTGCTGGCCCTGCTCGTTCAGAAGTTCTTGACCGACCGCGGGCTTTCCGAATTGGATGCTGTCTGCGTCGCCGCCGCGGCGATCTTGGGCTCGCTGCTCGGCGTGTTTGCGGCGTCCAACTCAAATCAGGTCGTTGCCACGACGCTGGCTTTTTGGAGCTTCCATCGGCTGCATTCTGGCATGGCTCGTTCCGTGAGTTGGCTGACCGCCATGATCACAGGCCTGGCCCTGGCGTCCTCGCTCGTCTTGGAGTATCAAGCGGTTCTCATCTGTGGAATCATTGGGTGCTATGCTCTGTACGCGCTTGCGCCAGCGCGTCGGGTGCCCTTCGCCATCGGAACGATGGTGCCGGTGATCCTTGTGATGGCGTACAACGGGGATTGCTTTGGAAGCCCCTTCGTGACAGCCTATCGGTTTCCCTCCGGAGCTGGTCACTGGGGAACTCACGAACTCCACCGCTCCGGATTTCTGGGAATGGGTTGGCCAAGGCTTGATTCGCTTGTTGCGTTCTTGGTTTCTACCAAAGTCGGCTATTTTGTGTTTATGCCGGCCACCATCGGTGGAATCATCTACGCCGTAGCCGCCGCTCGCCGGAATCAGGAGCCGCGAATCGAGGCGATTGTCGCCCTTGCCGCCTTCCTGCTCTACTGGATCGGTTCTTCGACAGCCGCCCCGGAGTTTGCCGGAACAGTTTTCGGGCCGCGATTCATGATCATGTCCATCCCGTTCGTGATGCTCTGCACCGGTTTGGCCGTGCGTGCGTGGCCCCGCGGGAAGAGCCTCGCGAGGTCGAGCATGATCCTGTCCGTAGCCATCTGCTTCGTCGGACTCCAATACCCGATGCCGATGAAGGCCATCGGGACTGCTTCCAATCTGTTTACGGAAGTCTACTGGCCGCTGATGAAGCAGCAGTTCCCCTACAACTTGTCCATCGACTACCTGGGACATCTGTTTCGATGGGGGCGCCTCGCATACCTATCGACGAATCTACTGATCCTGTTCGCTTTAATCGCGGTGTGGGCCGCGCTCGTACGTTATGCGCGGCGGCTCGATGCCGAATCCAACTGCGAACCTGCCACAAAACAACAGCCTCAACAAATGTTGAAACCATGAAAATCAGCGTTTTCGGACTTGGATACGTCGGCTCGGTCACGGCGGCCTGTTTCGCCGATCGCAACCACGATGTCATCGGCGTCGAGACCAATCCCGACAAGCTCGCGTTGTTCCGCGACGGCCAGTCTCCATTGTTCGAGCCCGGCCTCGCGGAACTATTGGCCAGAGTCCACGGCGCCGGACGTTTCACTGCCACCGCGGATCCGGCGCAGGCGATCCATCAATCGACAGTGTCGTTCATCTGCGTCGGGACCCCGAGCAAAAAGGGAGGACAGGCCGACCTGTCTCACGTCGAGCATGTGTCGCGCGAAATTGGCGAGGCGCTTCGCGGCAAGGACGTTCCGCATACGATTGTCGTCCGCAGCACCATGTTGCCCGGCAGCATCGAGAGCGTCGTGGTCCCGCAAATCGAGTCCGCTTCCGGAAAACGCGAAGGCCGCGACTTCCACGTCGTCGCCAACCCGGAATTCATGCGCGAAGGCTCGGCCATCCGCGATTTCTACGAGCCGCCGTTTGTCGTGATCGGCGAACGTCAGGTCGGCGCGGGGGATTCGCTGGCGGAGTTGTACCGCTGCGTGGATGCGCCCCAGGTCCGCATCGCGATTCGCGCCGCCGAGGCCATCAAGTTCACCTGCAACGCCTTTCACGCGATGAAAATCACCTTCGCCAATGAGATCGGCCAGTTCTGCAAAGCTCACGGCATCGACAGCCACGAAGTGATGGACATCGTCTGTCGCGACACGAAGCTCAACATCTCGAAGACCTACCTCAAACCCGGTCTGGCCTACGGCGGCTCCTGCCTCCCGAAAGATCTCCGCGCGCTCGTCGGGCGCGCCCGGGAAAAAGACGTCGAGCTGCCCATGCTCGAAGCCATCGCCCGCAGCAACCTCAACCAAATCCAGCGCACGATCGAACTGATCACCGAGTTGAGCCATCGCGAGGTGGGAATTCTCGGATTGAGCTTCAAGGTCGGCACGGACGACCTGCGCGAAAGCCCGATCGTCATCATGGCGGAAACGCTGCTCGGGAAAGGATTCAAACTGGCGATCCACGATTCCGAGGTGCAACTGACCCGCCTGACCGGCGCCAACAAGCGGTTCCTCGAAGACAAGCTGCCGCATATCAACTCGTTGTTGACCACGTCGCTGGCCGACGTGATGGGCCGGAGCAAAACGCTGGTTGTCTGCAAGAACGCGCCCGAGTACGGGCAGTTGCCCGGTGCTCTGTCCCCGCATCACCACGTTGTCGATCTCGTGACCGCCGTCAAGGACGCCCGCATCCCCGCGGCGCAGTATCACGGACTGTACTGGTGAGAATCCTCACGCTGATTTCGAAGTTCCCCTGGCCGCTCACGGATGGCGCGGTGATTCGCGACTTCAACCTGCTCCGCGAAGCCGCCAAGCGCCATGACGTGTCGTTGCTTTGCTTCTTGTTCCAACCGTCCGATCGCGAACAGTTCGATGCGCTCCGCCCGTACTGCAAGAATATCGTCGGGATCGACCTCGTGCGGCCGAAATGGCGGACGTTGGCAAACGCTGCATGGAGCCTCGTTGGCGAGGAGCCGTTCATCACGCGCGAGTATTGGCAAGCCGAAATGGCGGGCGCGCTGGAGAAATTCGTGGACGAAGAACGAATCGACGTCGTCCACTCGCACTTCTTGCACATGAGCCAGTACGTCGGACACAAACGCGCCGCGGTATTCGTGCATGACGCGCACAATCTCGAACACGTCCTCTGGCAACGGATGGAGCGCACCACAACCAATCCGCTGAAGAAGGCTTTCATCCACTCCCAGTACGGCAAGCTGGTCCGCCTCCAACAACACGTGGCCCGCGCCAGCGAAAAATGCGTCGTCCTCTCCGACGACGATCGCGCCGAATACCAGCGCATCTGTCCCGAAGCCGACGTGACAACGGTCCCCAACGGCGCCGACGTGGACTACTGGACGCCGGGCGCCACCAACGGCGCTGTCGAGCCGTCGTCGATACTTTATTTCGGCAACCTGAGTTGGCCGCCGCAGGCCGACGCCGCCGTCTATTTTCACGACAAGATCCTTCCCCGCATCCGGGAACGTGTGCCGGACGCGAAGTTCTATATCGTGGGGCAAAACCCGCCCGAGACGGTAAAGAGTCTGGCCGGTGACAACGTGATCGTCACCGGATTCGTTCCTGACATGCGCGAGCACGTGGCCCGCGCTGCTGCTGTCGTCATGCCGTTGCGCGCCGGGGCCGGCACGAAACACCGCGTGTTCCAGGCGTTGTGCATGAAGAAGCCCGTGGTCTGCACCGCCGTGGCCGCGGAAGGCATCGCCCTCGCCGACGGCGAAACCGCCCTGCTCGCCGACGATCCTGAAACATTTGCCAACGCCACTGTTTCCTTGCTACAAAATGCAGCGTTGCGCCAGAGGCTCGGCGAACGAGGCCGTCAGCTTGTCCTCGATCGCTACGATTGGCGCGCGATCTACGAACGATTGGAGGAGGCGTTTCAGGAGGCGGTCCGGAAACGGAAATGACAAACGGCAAGAGTTATCGTGTCGGGCTGGTTGGCGCGGGGTACGTCAGCGAATTCCATATCAAGGCGTTGAAACGCCTGTCCAACGTGCGCATTGTCGGGATCACCGATCTCAATGGCGCGCGCGCGAAGGTGACTGCCGAGCGATTCGGTGTGACCGCGCACCCGTCGTTGAAGGTCATGGCCGCGGAGGGCCTCGATGTCGTTCACATCCTCACCCCGCCGGACAGCCATGTCGACGTCGCGCTGGAAGCGCTGTCGCTGGGTTGTCACGTGTTCGTGGAAAAGCCGCTGGCGACGAGTGTCGAGGACTGCGACCGGCTGATCACCGAAAGCCAGTCACGGAATCTGCGCGTGTGCGTCAATCATTCGCTGCTCGGCGATCCGCTGATCAAACGCGCGTTGGAATTGGTGAAGGCGGGCGCGATCGGCGATGTGCTTACCGTCGATTACCTGCGCAGCTCGAACTATCCGCCGTACCGCGGCGGTCCCCTGCCCCCGCACTACCGCGAGGGTGGATACCAATTTCGCGACCTCGGCGTGCACGCACTGTATTTATTGCGGGAGTTTTTGGGGGACATTCACGATGTGCAGGCGGACTTCCGCGCGTCGGGCTTGAAAGACAGCGACCCGAACATCCATTTCGATGAATGGCGCGCGCTGGTGCGGTGTGACAAGGGCACCGGCAACATCCAGCTCTCGTGGAACGTCAAGCCGCTCCAGCATCAACTGATCGTCCAGGGCACTCGCGGAACGTTGCGCGCCGATCTGTTCGCCATGTATCTGGCCCGCCGCCGCCACACGCCGTTGCCCAAGGCCGCGGAACGCATGGCCAACGGGCTGATCGAGTCCTTTTCATCGTCGACGCAGTTGATGTGGAATGCCCTGCAGTTTCTCGTTGGCGACCTTCAGCCGTATCAAGGACTCCACAACTTCGTCGCGGCCTTCTACGAATCCCTGGCGACAAACAACGTCATGCCGGCCAGTCTCGAACACGCCCGGGACGTCGTGCATTGGACCGAGCAGGTCGCGCGTGAAGCCGATCGCGCCAAGGCCGAATTCTACGGCCAGTACCAACCCGGCGATCGTCCCGTGGTCGTCGTCACGGGAGCGAACGGATTGCTGGGCCGCGCGTTTGTGAAGCGCCTCATTGAAGAAGACGAATATGTTCGCCTGTTCGTGCGACGGCTGCCTCCGCCGGAAATCGCCGATCACCCGCAGGTCGAGGTCGTTCTTGGCGAACTCGGCGACCCAATCGCGGTGGATCGCGCCATCGAGGGGGCCACCGCTGTCTTTCACATCGGCGCGGCGATGAGCGGTGGCTGGCCGGCGCACGAAGCCGGCACCATCGCGGGCACCCGCAATGTGGTGGAAGCCTGCCTGAAGCACGAGGTGCCCAAGGTGATCTATATCAGCTCGCTGTCGGTGATTGACTGCGCCGGTCATCCGGCCAACCAGCCGGTCACCGAGTCGGCCAACCTCGAACCCACTCCGCAGCGACGCGGCTCTTACACGCAGGCCAAGCTCGAAGCCGAGCGCATCATCCGCGCCGCCGCGCAGGAGCACAGCCTGCCGGTGGTCATTCTTCGTCCCGGCCAGATTTGGAGCGAGACCAGCCCGCTCATCACGGCAGCCGTGGGCATCCGTCTCGGCCAACGGCTCGTGGTCATCGGCGACGATTCCAACCAGTTGCCCCTCGTCCACGTCGACGACGTCGTCGAAGCCATCGTGCTCTCGACCCAAAGCGAGTTCTCCCACGGTGAAGTCTTCCAGATCGTGGACAACGAACTGATCAGCCGCAATGAGCTCGTGCGCCTGTATTGCCGCTCTCGCGAACCGCAACTCCGTGTGATGCGAATGCCTCTCGGGTTGGCGTGCTTTTTCGCCGGCGCGATTGACTGGCTGACGACGAAATTGGGCCGCCCGGCTCCGATCTCGCCCTATCGGTTGCGCTCGGCCGTCGCGCCGTTGGTGTTCGATTGTTCCCGAGCGCGCGACCAACTTGATTGGGAGCCGCGCGCTCACACGCGCGATTCGTTGCGCGCACTGTTGGCAGTCAAGTAGACATCAGGTTTTGTATTCGTCCGATATGCCGGTTTGTTGGATGACAATCTTTGTCGTTTCTACCGCTGCCATCGTGTGGTCATATGGAATCTACCCGCTGCTGCTCGCGCTGGTACCCGTGCGTCGCGAGCCGCAGACAAACCCGCCCTCCGATTGGCCGACCGTGTCCGTGCTGATCAGCGTCTACAACGAGGAGAAGCACATTGCGGCGCGGATCGAAAACCTGCTCGCGCTGGATTATCCGTCCGACAAGCTGGAAATCCTGATTGGATCAGACGGCTCGACCGACCGCACGAACGATCTCGTGAAAGCATTCCCTGACGCGCGGGTGAAACTGTTGGCCTTCGAGCAACGCGGGGGCAAGCCCGGCGTGCTCAACCGGCTCGTGCCCCAAGCCCGGTCCGAGTTGTTGGTGTTTAGCGACGCGAACGCGATGTTCGATCGGGATGCACTGCGGAAACTCGCCCGACATTTTGCGAATCCGCGCATCGGCGGCGTCTGCGGACGGCTCGTATTGCGCGGCGATGGGAACGAAACAGACGAAGGCCCGTACTGGAAATTGGAGACGTATTTGAAAGCGCGCGAGAGCGCGCTCGATTCCTGTCTCGGCGCCAACGGGGCGATTTACGCGATTCGGAAGTCCTGCTGGCCGGCGATACCCGACAACACGCTCGTGGATGACTTCGTCATCGGCATGCGGGTGCGCGAAGCGGGACGCCGCGTGGTCTACGACACGGAGGCGGTGGCGACGGAGGAACTGCCCGAATCGGTCGGCCACGAAATGACCCGGCGCATCCGCATCGGCGCGGGCGATTTCCAGGCGTTGTTTTTGTGCTGGCGTTCGCTCCTGCCCTGGCGGGGCCTCTACTCGATTGCGTTCTGGTCGCACAAAGTCCTGCGGTGGTTCGCTCCCTTTCTAATGATTACGGCGCTCGTCGCAAACGTCGCCCTACTGTCACAACCGTTCTTTGCCGTACTCCTGGCACTTCAACTGGCGTTCTACGGGCTGGCGATTATCGGTGCTGTCATCCGCAGATGGAGGTTTGTGTTGTTCACCGCGCCGTGCTATTTCGTCACGATCAACCTCGCGCTGTTGCTGGGGTTCTTTCGATTCATCACCGGGACGCAACAGGCCGCGTGGAAGCGGACAGCTCGGTGAATTGAGATATGTGCGGCATCGCCGGCAAATTTAACTTCGCGGACAATGCGTCGGTCTCGCGCGAACTGATCGCGCGGATGAACGTGGTCCAGGCCCATCGCGGACCTGACGGCAGCGGCGAGTATTTCGACTGCGGTGTGGGGCTGGCGCATCGGCGTTTGAGCATCCTCGACGTCGCCGGCGGCCACCAGCCGATGACCAACGAGGACAACACGATCTGGATCGTGTTCAACGGCGAGATCTACAATTTCCCCGAGCTCCGCGATCGACTCGAAGCGAACGGCCACAAGTTCCGTTCCCACTGCGACACGGAAGCCATCGTCCATCTGTACGAGGACCTGGGCGAGAACTGCGTCGATGAATTGCGCGGGATGTTTGCGTTCGCGATCTGGGATTCGCGGGTCCAAAAACTGTTCATCGCGCGCGACCGCATCGGCATCAAACCCCTTCATTACGCCGTGCTCGGCGACCGATCGCTCGTGTTCGGCAGCGAGATCAAGGCCATCCTGCAGGACGAGAATGTTCCGCGCCGGATGAACCTCGACGCGCTCAGCGAATACATCAGCCTGTTGTATGTGCCGGATCCGAAAACGATGTTCGCCGGGATTGAGAAGCTGCCACCGGCGCACACACTGACCTGCGACCGCCACGGCGTACGCATTCGCCGATACTGGGATGTGCGCTACAACGTGAACGAATCGCTCACCGAAGAGCAGGCGGCGGGGCAATTGTTCGATCTGCTGAAAGACACGGTCAAGGATCACCTCCTATCCGATGTGCCTCTCGGCGCGTTCCTCAGCGGCGGGGTCGATTCGAGCACAATCGTCGGGCTGATGCGGGAGGTCATCACGGGCAAGCTCGTCACGTCATCGATCGGCTTTGAAGAGGAAGCGTACAACGAGCTGCCGTACGCCCGGCAGATGGCGGAACGATTCCGCTCCGAGCACCACGAGCACGTCGTCCACGCCGACATCGAACACATGTTCCCGCTCATCGTCTGGTCGTTCGACGAGCCGTTCGCGGATTCATCGGCCATCCCGACGTACTACGTTAGCAAGACCGCCCGCGAACATGTCACGGTCGCTCTCAGCGGCGATGGCGGAGATGAACTCTTCGCCGGCTACTCGCGGTTCCGCCTCGGGCAATTGGAACATCGGCTTCGGCGGACGCTCGGGCCGCTGCGGTTTCTCGGGGCGCTGGCGCGCGCATTCCCCGATGACGTGCGATTCAAGGCGAAGAACTCGCTGGAAAGCATCACCCGCACGGCCGATGACGCCTGCGCCCGCAAGCATTTTCTGTATCTGTTCACCGAGGAAGCGAAGCGGCATTTCATGGCGCAGCCGGAGACGCATGATTATGCGGTCAAATTCCGCGACTCCTATCGCCAGGCGCAGGCGGCGCCTGACGACTGGCTGAACCGCGCCCTGTACGTGGACCTGAAGACCTACCTCGTGGACGACATCCTCACCAAGGTCGACCGCATGAGCATGGCGGTATCGCTGGAGACGCGCCCGCCGCTGCTCGACCACAAAGTCGTTGAGTTTGTCGCCACGCTGCCCCCGCGGTTCAAGCTGCGGGGCTTCGAAAGCAAATACATCCTCAAGAAGACCGCCGCTCGTCTCGTGCCACCGGAGATCCTTTCGCGTCAGAAACAAGGGTTCCGTCTGCCGATTGCCGAGTGGTTGCGAAGCCAGTTGCGCGGGACCGCGGAGGACCTACTCCTGGGTCCGACCGCGACACAACGTGGCTATTTCAAGAAGTCCGAAGTGGAAGCGCTCTGGCGGGATCACGTGAGTGGTCGTCGGGACAACGCGCACCAGATTTGGTCGCTGCTTCTGCTGGAATTATGGCATCGGAAGTACCTCGACGACTCCCGCCCGCCGACCGCGCCGTGATGCGTGCGACCGAAACGACTTGCTGATGTTGAAGAACGTCCATCTGTGGCTGCCGTCCTACCTCTGTCGCAGGCCACCGCCACCGGTCACGCCGACTCACGTGTTCTTCTGTCTTGCCGACCATTACGAACCATTGTGGAACAAAGCTTCCCGTGATCAAGGGCTCGAGCGGGTCGAACATTGGTTCGAGAATTACCCGCGAATGGCGGATCAGTTTCGCGACGCCGATGGGCGTCCGCCGCAGCACACGTTCTTCTATCCCGCCGAGGAGTACGTGCCCGAGTACCTCGATTTGCTCATGCGACTGTGCCGGCGGGGCTACGGCGAAGTGGAGATCCATCTCCATCACGACAACGACACGGCGGAGAACCTCCGCCAGACGATCGTGCAATTCAAAGGCAAGCTGCGCGAGCACGGGTTTCTCTCGCAAGGCCGCTACGGCTTCATCCATGGCAACTGGTCGCTGGACAATTCGCGTCCCGACGGGCGGTGGTGCGGCGTGAACAACGAATTACAGGTGCTTCGCGAGACCGGTTGTTACGCGGATTTCACGCTCCCGAGCGCGCCGAGCGAATGCCAGACCCGCAAGATCAATTCGATCTACTACGCCACGGACGATCCGGCGCGTCCCAAGTCACATGACGCAGGCGTGGACGTATGCGTCGGCGGGACAGCGAGCGGCGATCTGCTCATCATCGAGGGCCCGCTGGCGTTGAACTGGGCCAGCCGCAAATTCGGCGTGATCCCGCGCATCGAGAACAGCGAGGTCGCGCACTACGCGCCGGCGACGGCGGACCGGATACATAACTGGATCGCGCAACGGATTGGCGTGGTCGGAAAGCCGGATTGGGTGTTCATCAAGGTGTACACGCACGGATGCCAGGAGAGGAACTTCGATACGGCGCTGGGTCAATCGGCGGCGGCCATGCACGGCGACCTGCGAAGAATCTGCGACGGCTCGCAGTTCGTGCTGCATTACGTCACCGCCCGCGAGATGTACAATCTGGTCAAGGCCGCCGAGGCGGGTCAGACGGGTGATCCGCAGCAGTACCGCGATTTCGTCCTGCCTCCCCCTCCCGCGCGAGGCTAGCGCGGGTCCATCGTGCTTTTAGTTGAATTGCCAGCCAAATTACAGTAGTAATGCTGAATAGATGAGTACTGCAAGCGTCGCAGAAGTACCGAAACCGAAACGAGTCAACCTGCGGCGGCCGGACATCATGGAGGCCGTGCGCGAGCAGGTGGAGCAGCATTACCGCAGCCAGATTGTCGAGAAGCTCCGCCAGCGCGGCGGCGTGCTCGAAGCCGGCGGGCTGAAGGTGCGTCTGGCCAAGGAATTCGGCTTCTGCTACGGGGTCGAGCGGGCCATCGACCTGGCCTACGCGGCCCGCAAGGTGTTTCTCCACCAGCCGATCTACATCCTCGGCGAGATCATCCACAATCCCGAGGTCAACGAGCAGCTCATCGCCATGGGAATCAAGTTTCTCTCCGGGCCGATCAAGAGCGCCGATATCGACGACCTCAAGGAAGACGACGTCGTGATTATCCCCGCGTTCGGGGCGGAAGTCGCGACGATGAACAAGCTGAAGGCCAAAGGCTGCCAGTTGGTGGACACCACCTGCGGCGACGTGATGAGCGTCTGGAAACGCGTCACGCAGAACGCCAACGAACAATTCACGTCCATCATCCACGGCAAATCCAAACACGAGGAAACCAAGGCCACCAGCTCGCGCGCCACGGCCAACCACGCGGGCCACTATGTCGTCGTCCTCAACATCGCCGAGACCGATTACGTCTGCGATTACATCCGTCGCGGCGGGAACAAGGCGGAATTCCTGGCGCAGTTTGACGGCGCCCACTCGCCGGGCTTCGATCCCGATCAGCATCTCAACTCGATCGGGGTGGCCAACCAGACGACGATGTTGCGCAGCGAGACCGAGGAGATCCAACGCCGGCTGCGGCAGGCGATGGTGGACCGCTACGGCGAGGCGGAGATCGACCGGCATTACCGGATGTTTGACACGATTTGCGGCGCGACACAGGAACGGCAGGACGCGCTGGTCCATCTGTTGCAGGAGCCGCTCGACATGATGATCGTCGTGGGCGGATACAATTCCAGCAACACATCCCATCTGGCCGAAATGAGCGAAGGGCGGATGCCGACGTACTTCATCCGCAACGCCAGCAAGATTCTCTCCGACAAGGCGATCCTGCACTTCAATCTGCACAAACAGGAAGAAGTCCTGAGCGAGAACTGGTTGCCCGGCGGAAACATCTACGTGGGCATCACCGCCGGGGCGTCCTGCCCGAACAATTTGATCGACGACACGGTTCGCCGGCTGTTCAACCTGCGCGGCATCAACGTGGACGAGATGATTGCGGCCACGGAAACCGCCGCGCCGCATTCATGATGACCACGCGGTCTCGCATTGATCGCTTCGGTCACGCCAACTCCGCAACCCTCAGCGTTTCGTAATCACCATGGATAAATCCCCCCTGAAGTTACGCTCCACGTCACTGGCCGACATCGAACTGCCCAAGGAAGTCTCCGGGCTGCGCGATCTCGCCTACAACCTGTGGTGGACCTGGAACCCGCAGGCGCGGCGGATGTTTGCGCACATCGAGCCCGGTTTGTGGGCGATCTATCGGAACCCGGTGGAATTGCTCATCAACATCGAACCGAGCCACTGGGAGACCCTGCTGGAGGACGAGGTGTTTGTGACGATGTACAAGTCGGTGCTGCGCGAGTTCGACACGTACATGAAGTCCCTCACCGAATCGTGGTTTGCCAAGAATCATCCCGGCTACCAGGGCGGACCGTTTGTGTATTTCTCCACCGAGTTCGGCTTCCACGAATGTCTGCGCACCTATTCCGGCGGCCTCGGCGTGCTCTCGGGCGATCACTGCAAATCCGCCAGCGACCTGGGCCTCCCGTTCATCGGCATCGGTCCGCTTTACAAGCACGGATACTTCGAGCAGGAGATCGAGCCGGATGGCCGGCAACAGCATTTCTATCCGGCCTACGATTTCGCCCGTTTGCCGATCCAGCCGCTGCTCGGGGACAATGGCCGCCATCTGACGGTGACCATCGATTTTCCCGATCGTCCCGTGTATGCCCGCGTGTGGCTCACGCAGGTCGGTCGCGTGCCCGTGCTGCTGCTCGATACGGACACGACCAAGAACAATCCCGCGGATCGTCCGATCACCGGCCAACTCTACGTCAGCGGCCGCGAAATGCGGATCTGTCAGGAGATTGTGATCGGTGTCGGTGGCGTACGCGCGCTGCAGGCGCTCGGCATCGAGCCGGCCTGCTGGCACATGAATGAGGGCCACTGCGCGTTCCTTGGGCTCGAACGCGTCCGCAATTACGTGAAGGGTGGCATGAGTTTTGCCGATGCGTGCAAAGAGGTGGCGAAGAATTCCATCTTCACGACCCATACGCCAGTCCCGGCGGGCAACGAGGCGTTCGACGTCGGGCTGGTGCGCAAATACTACGAGAAGTGTTGCGAGGAAATCGGCGGATCGATGGATCAACTGATCGACCTCGGCCTGTCCAGCCCTGGCCGCGGCAACCAGCCGTTCAGCCTCACCGTGCTGGCGATTCGTCTCTCCACCTTCTGCAATGGCGTCAGTCAGCTCCACGGCAAGGTCAGCAACGACATGTGGCGGCACGTCTACAAGAACCTCAAGCCGGGCCAGAACCCCATTCGGGCGATCACCAACGGCATCCACACGCAAACGTGGATGGGCTACCAGATGAGCGAGATGTACGACCGCTATCTCACGCCCGCCTGGCGCAACAATCTCATGGACGAATTGTTTTGGAAGCGCGGCGTCGCCAACATCCCCGACAAGGAACTGTGGGACGTTCATAATCTCCAGAAAGAGAATCTCGTCCGCTTTATTCGCGGACGGGAGCGCGCTCATCTGGCCCGGCACGGGGCTTCGCCGGACGATCTGCGCAGCGTCGAGGAGCTGCTCAATCCCGAGGCTCTGACCATCGGGTTTGCGCGGCGGTTTGCCACCTACAAGCGCGCGGACCTGTTGTTCCGCGACTATGACCGGTTGCGCGCGATCTTGAAGAACGACGAGCGCCCGGTGCAGATCGTGTTTGCGGGCAAGGCGCACCCGGCGGACAAGCCCGGCCAGGAATTGATCCAGCGCATCTTCCACATTTCGCGCAATACGGACCTGCACGGTCACATCGTCTTCATCGAGAACTACAACATGCGGGTGGCCCGCATGTTGGTCCAAGGGGTTGATGTCTGGCTCAACAATCCGCGTCGCCCGCACGAGGCCAGCGGCACCAGCGGCATGAAAGCCCCCGTGAACGGCGGAATCAACTTTTCCGTCGCGGACGGTTGGTGGTGCGAGGTGCAAAACCCGGACGCGGGTTGGACCATCGGCGACGGACGTGATTCGGACAACACCGACAGGCAGGACCGGGACGACAGCGAGTCGATGTACAAGACGATGGAAGACAAGATTGTCCCGCTGTTCTACAAGCGCGACGCCAACGGTCTGCCAGTCGGCTGGCTCAAGATGATGAAAGCATCCATTGCCACGGTTACGCCGCGCTTTTCGACCGCCCGCATGGTGCGCGACTACACGGAACAGGCCTATCTGCCGGCCGCCAAGCGCGGTGGCGCGGTCACCACGGCGGCGGAGCAGGCGTGGTAGAATCCGCCGCTGGCCGGGGGGCGCGGAAGATTTCCTGCGCGAAGAAGACTCCCAGCAGCAGCAACCCATAGAGCGGGAGATAGCTGATCACAAACTCCAGCCACGGACTTTGCCAACTGGTCATGACGTTCATCATCATGAGCGCAACAGCCAGGATTGCTGGCCGCCCTGACGTTGGCTGCCTGACGGCGCGGCTCACGGCAATCGCGGCGGGAAACGCCAGGATCACAAAGTAGTGCCCCCACGACTCGGCGATGCCGGCCAGCATCGCCACATTCAGCAGGCAGAACTCGAGATCCATATCGACGTCCGGCCTTCCCCGCCCGACCCACCAGCACAGACCGTAGGCCAACGCAATCAGCGCGGAGCCGGTGACAGTCCCAATTGTCACCCAGGTCTGTAATCCATCCCACCCCAGATCGAAGGCGTGAAATGCCCAGGCGGCATTCTTCACGAACGACGACACGGTGAAATCGAAGTGTCGTTGCTGTGCGATCCACGCCTCAAGTACCGGTCGGGCGTGGACCCAGAATTCTCTCCAGGATCCCCACCCCGTCGCGACGACGATCGCGATGCTCCACGCCGCAATTACGCCCACACATTTCCAGCGTCTGTTTCCCTGAGATCGAGCGCGCCATAGAAACCACGGCAACAAGACGACCGGAAAGAACTTCAGCCAGGCCGCCGTGCCCAACACGAGGCAGGCGCGCTCCGGTTTCTCATTTCGCAGCAACCGGTACGCGAGCAAGATCAGTCCGGCGATGAGCAACTGGGATTGTGAAAAAACGAAGTGCCAGTAGACTGGCGCTGAGGCGATGATGGCTCCGCAGACCAGTCTTCGCGCGCGCGCGGAGAGCGTTGAGGTCGTCGCCCGCCACACTTGGATCAACACATAGCCCAGGCAGATGACCTCGAACAAGGTCCAGGCCCAAAAGGCGGCGCGTGGCGGCAGCGCGGCAAACGGCGCGAATATCCCGACCAGAAACGGAGGATTGGTTGCGGTCGGAATGGCGGCGCTGTATTGGAATCCCCAGCGGGCGCACTCCGGCTCCAGCGGGGTCGCGTAGACATCCGCGCCTGCCAAGAGAAGGCGACTCGAAATGTAGTAGTGGGCGAAATCGTTGCGGGTTGCCCGCGACGGGAGGACCCGCGTCACATGCCAAATTCCAAAGAGGACCAGCGCCAGCGCGAGCCCGTCCAGCAGACAGGCCCGCCAACCGCGCCTGTCACTCTCAGAAGTCAGTTTCACGGCCCGGAGGGTAAACGGAACAATCGAAGCCTCATGAAACGCCGTGGATCATTCGGGCGGCGCGCACGGTGTTGTGCATCAGCATGGCGATGGTCATTGGACCGACGCCGCCGGGCACGGGCGTCAAGAGCGACGCCTTTTGCACCACGGCGTCGAAATCCACGTCGCCCACCAGCCGGTATCCCTTGTCCGATTTGCGGTCCTCGACGCGATTGATTCCCACGTCGATGACGACGGCGCCGGCGCGCACCATGTCGGCCTTCACGAATCGCGGCGCGCCGATGGCCGCGATCAGAATATCGGCCGACCGGCAGATCTCCGCCAGGTTCTTGCTCCGCGAATGGCAAACGGTCACGGTGGCGTTTGCATTCGCGGCCTTCTGCGAGAGGATCAGCGAGACGGGGCGACCGACGATCCGGCTGCGTCCCAGGACGACGACATGCTTGCCGTCGATTTTCACACCGCTGCGGATGAGGAGTTCATGGACGCCCGCTGGCGTGCAGGGCACAAATCCCGACGGATCCCCGAGCGCGAGTTTCCCGATGTTGACCGGGTGGAATCCATCCACGTCTTTGGCCGGATCAATGGCTGAGAAGACCTTCTCCTCCGAGGCTTGCGGCGGCAGCGGTGATTGAATCAGGATGCCGTGAATCTCCGGTTTCCGGTTCAGGCCGCCGATTCGGCTGAGGAGTTCGCTTTCGCTGGTCGACGCGGGAAGATTAATGCGCTCCGAGTGCAGTCCGAGCCGGGCGCACATTTTGTCCTTCATCGACACGTACGTGGCGCTGGCGGGATTATCACCGACCAGAACAACCGCCAGACCGGGGGTGATGTGCGCCTGACTTTTCAGGCGCTCGATTTCGGCAGTGGTTTCGGTGTTGATCTGCTCCGCGATGGCCTTGCCGTCAATGAGAGTCGCCGGCATCGCGTCACGATTACCAAACCCTGTCGATGCGTTCGACGGTGATGACCGGGTAGCGGTCACCTTTGTGCCAGCGCTGGGTCCCCACGAGGCGAACGTGTTTGCCGACGTACTTCTTCACATCCAGGGTGGGAGTTTCCAGATACGCGACGCGGGAGCTCAACCGGTCCTCTTCCTGCGTGCGCAGCTCATAGGGCGCGGGAGCGTTGGATTCGGTCACGGACTCCAGATACCCATCCTTGACCGCATAGCTCACCAGCACGTCCGGCTCGGTGTTGACGACGGTGACCGAGGGCGGCAACGGCGCGGCAACAGCCGGCGTCACGATCTCGCCTGAATTCGCCGCGGGGGCTGGCGGGGGCGCGACAACAGGCGCCGGCGCCGCTTCTACATCCACCAATTCGGCGGCGATCCAACCGCTGCACTCCGCGGTCGGCTTGATCTGCAACCACTCGCCCTTGCTCTGAACGACGTCCACCTTCGTGCCCTTCGGCAACTTGCCGATGTCGTGATAGCTCGCCCCGGGGCCGCAACGTACGTTCAGATCATCGACCTCGACGGTGCCGCTCACCACATGCTTGGCACTGACGTAGCACTTGGCCTTTTCCGGCAGGGCGATTCGCAGCCAGTCCATCGTTTTCTCGTGTTCCGTCCCCGTTTTGCGTTCGAGGACGTCCACAGTCTCGCCCTTGTGAAGTTGGATGATGACCTCGGAATGCAGGCTGGGCCGGGAGCGGACATTGCTGCGGTCCCCCTTGACCGTGCCATGGGACGCTGCGCCAGCGGGAGCCGTTTGCGCCGCCACAGGGATCGCCCCGGAATCGGCGCGCGTGAGCGTTACGCCGCCCCACGCGGCGCACGCCAGCGCCACGCTAAGAACGAAAAGCGGCCGGTGAGAATTGCATAAGCTTGCAGACTTCTTCATGAGTCAAATGCCTCCATTGTGATGTTGCCAAATTCCCCAGTTTGACCGGGCCGACCGCGAGGCGTACGAGACGCTTCACGGGATGACCGACGGCGGCCATCATCCGGCGGATCTGTCGTTTCTTTCCCTCACTGAGGACGATCCGCAATTCCGTGGTGTTCGTCTGCGGGCGCACCTGGAAAATCTTCTCGGCGTGCAGCATCTCGCCGTCGCTTCGAACTCCCTGCAGCAGGCGCGCGATCTCAGCGCTGGTCAATTTCCCCTCGACCTCCACCAGATAGGTCTTGCTCATCTTGTAACGCGGGTGCGTCAGCCGCAAGCTAAAAGTGCCGTCATTGGTCAGCAACAGCAAGCCTTCCGTGTCCTTGTCGAGGCGCCCGACCGTGTACAGTCGGGGGAGCGTGTGCGGGAGCAGATCGACGGCCCGCTTCCGCTGGTGCGTGTCGTGGTTGGTGCAGAGGAAACCCGGCGGCTTGTTGAGAGCGATGTACACCTTGCGCTCGACGACGACCGGCTGGCCATCCACCGCGACCGAGTCGCACTCCTCATCGACTTTGGTTCCCAGCAACCGGACCGGCTGGCCATTGACCGAGACGCGGCCCTCTTCGATGAGTTGCTCGCAATGGCGGCGCGAAGCCACGCCCGCTTCCGCCAGATATTTTTGCAGCCGGACGCGCACGGCGGACGGGCCGACTATTCCGGTTTGGTTTTCGGCAGGCCGAAGACCCGTTCCCCATCCTTCAAACGGCCCTGTTTCTTCAGGATCTCGACGCGCTCGAACCGTTTCAATACGTTTCGGCGCGCCTGAATCTTGTTGGCTCCCTTGAGACTACGATGTTGTGACATGACGAACTTTCCGGGTTAATGCTTGAGTGTCAGTTTTAAGGCTTCGATCTTCGCGGCAACCTCATCGCGATACTCGGGCGTTTTATCAGATTCCAGGTATTTTTCAAACTGTTTTATCGCCTCCGCCGGGCTCTTGTCCTCGTCGAGCAACCCGAGCTTGTAGTAGATCAGCGCGTAGTCGGGGCGCAATTCCAGGGCCTTATGGTACGAGGCCAGCGCTTTATCGTGGTCCTTCATTTGGGCGTACGCATCCCCGAGACCGCTGTAGGCCAGCACGTATTTCGAATCCTTCTCGATGGCCTTCTGGTAATGGACAATGGCGAGGTCGGGCCGTTTCTCGAGCAGATAGATATCCCCCATGGCGTTGTTGAAATACGGGACGCTCGGGTCGATATCCAGCGCCTTTTGCATGGCGGCTTTGGCCTCCTTGTCGCGCCGCTCCTGGAGATACAAAATCCCCAGACTGTAGTACGCGTCGCCATCCTGCCGGCCCGCATCTTCTTCGAGCTTCACGAAGTCGGCCAAGTGCGTCTCCGCCCCCTTCAGGTCGCCCTGCTCCTTGAGCAGCACGCCAAGATTGTGGTGCGCCCGGCCAAACTTCGGATTGATCTCCAGCGCCTTCTCGTAGGCGCGACGCGCCTCCATCTTGTTGCCGACATCGTCGTAGAGCAGACCCAGTTGCGTCCAGACATCCGCGTCGTTCTCCTTGACCGCGAGGTACCGTTTGTAATCGTCGATGGCCTCGCTTTTCTGGCCGAGACGTTCGCAAGCGATTGCCAGGTTGTAGAGCGCATCGAGATACTTCGGGTAGATTTTGATCGCTTTCTCGTATTCCTGTTTGGCGCGGGCCAGCGATCCGTCCTCGACGAACTTGTTGCCCCGCTCGAAAAACTTCGCCGCATCCCGAATCGCGCCACTGCTCGGGGAAGACGTATCATCGGCCCGAACCGAGATCACCGGCAGCGCGGCGACGATGGCGACAAGCACAAGCCGTTCAATTACCCGTTTCATTCTTCCCCTCTTTCTTGTTCAGCTTGTCCAGCGCGGCCTGGGCGCTCGCGGCGGTTGAACTGTTGGGAAACTCCTTCACCAATTGCTCGAGCCGGGCGCGCCCCTTGTCCTTCTGTCCGATCACCAACTGGCTCAGCCCGAGGCAATACAGCACTTTGTCCTTGTCCTTGTAGTCCGGCCAGCGTTCCAGCAGTTTTTCGAAGCTGTACGCTGCCTGCGAATACTCGCCACGTTTGCCGAGGGCGAACCCGAGGGCAAACATCGCCTTGTCGGTGTAGCCGTACTGGTTGTCCTCGTCGTGCGCGATCACGTTGCGCAGGTGCGGCTCCGCGAGATTCTCATTCCCCTCTTCCAGGTAGGTCTCGGCGACCTTCCAATTGGCCTGCACGTCCGCCGGGTTCTGCATCGCGAGCCGTCGCGCCTCGCGGAACGTCAGCTTGCTGCGTTTGGCCTCGCTCAACTTCGTCAAGAACTGATCCTTGTCCACCAGCCCGGCCACGCGCGACATTTCATTGCCTTCGCCATCCAGAAACAAAATCGTCGGCGCGCCGCGCACATCGAGTTTGCGCGCCGCGTCGGCGTCCTTGACGGCATCGAGGCGCACGCAGACAAATTCTTCCGCAGCGGCCACGACCGACTTGTCGGCGAGCACACCGTCTTCGAGTTTCTGGCAGTAATCCGAATCGCGCAGGAAGAAGTACGCCAGGACCGGGTTCTTCAATTGCCGCGACTTCTTTTCCGCCTCATCCAACGTCGGCACCCAGCGAATTCCCGACCGCAGCTTGCCGACGGCCTCGGTCGCCGCTTCGCGCACGGAATCCGCCGCGTCATTCTTCGCGGTGTCCTCGAGCCACGGAATCGCGTCGGTGCGCCGGCTGTTTTGCAACGCCACAACAGCGGACCATCGGACGGTCGAATCGTCGTCCTTCAGGCACGCGTGCACCCGCTCCACGTCCTCGTCCGCATTACTGACCTGCAGCAATCCCACGACCGCCATTTGCCGTCGCTCCGCGCCCGGCGATTTCAACATCTCCCGAAACTCTTTCACCACCCGCTCTCCGCCGATGTGCGCGAGACCATCCGCCGCCACCGCCCGGTCCTCGTCGTTGGTGCTGCCGAGTTGTTTGATCAGGTCGTCAATCTGGTCGGCGCGCGCCGCGCCGACGCAGGCGAATACAAGAATCGCGGCGACGATTTTCGACACCGAGGCGCGCAGCCATTTCATGTACCTCCCCTCGCCGGCGACGACCGGCAGGAAAACGATCTCCGGCACCTCGTAACTGTGAGCCGCCCTGACCGCGCCCTCGACCGCGCGTGCCCGGGCGCGGGTGGTTTTGACGAGCAGCAGGCACTCGCGCGCACTCTCGATTTTTCCCCGCCACCAATAATGCGATTCCAGTCCAACGACGACGTTCACGCACGCCGCCAGTTTCTTCGTTACAATCGTTTTGGCTACCTTGCGCGCTTCGGTTCGTGACGCGCAGGTGACCATCCCCACCACGGCATTTGTCATCGTTTCTTCCCTTCCATGATCTCGATCACTTCAGTCAATCTCGTAATCACGTACGTCGCATCCTTCGCCCAGTCCTCCCGGCCCTCGCCGTCGATGAGCAGCACGCTCGGCGCGCCGGCATTCTTCGCGCACAACACGTCCCACTTGTAATCCCCCACCATCAACACCTCGCCCGCCGTCGCGCCCCAGCGTTTGGCAATCTCCCAGATCGGCTCCGGGGCCGGCTTGTACGGCCCATCTTCTCTTGTGACCACAACATCAAACTTCAGGTTCAATTTTCGGCACACGCCGTCGACGGAGCGTCGCGTGTTTCGCGTCAGCAACGCCGTCGGCAACTTGCGGCGCTTCAGCTCATCCAACAACTCCCGCGCTCCTGCATTCAACGCCGCGGCTTCGACGCCCGCGTCCTCGAACTTCGCCATGATCGCCTCGACGCGCGCCCGTTCTGACGGGGAGGCTTTGGCGAGATAATCGAGCATATCCACTTCGGCGCCAAGCCCGGACTCCTTCTTGATTTTCACAAAATCGAAGTACGGCTCGGTGATCGTCCCATCCATGTCAAATATGACGCCCTTGATTTTCATCGGAGCCGTGATGAAAGCACATCCGCACGGGAATTCCAATGCCGAACCCATCGCTGTATGCGCCGCACGTTCCCAGTGGAACAGCGGGCTGTTCGAAGGAATGCTCGAAATCTCTCCTGTGCCGACGGTAAGAATGCCGGCCATGGCCATCATTCACAACACAGTGAACGAGGCAAAGTTCAACCAAGCAGCGCACCTCCCGTACGAACTCAGGCTGCACGATTTCCAAATGGCCATGCAGGACGTATACGACTTCTTCTATGATGTAAACGCACATCTCGCAAAGAAAGGGCTTCAGAGACTGGACGATATGCTGCGTCCAGCAATCATGTCCGGGGTCCTGTCCGACACGCTTACCGCGAGCCTGGCAAAACCTTCTCGCGTGTTAACCGAGAATCGTTATTTCAATGGCCATCCCGGTTTGATCGTTCAGGGAGTTTATCCAGATAACGCGGTCAAGGCGGGTCGAGACGGCATTGAGATCAAGACCACACGCAAGTCCGGTGGGGCCGTGGACACGCACGGAGCGAGGGAGCAATGGATGTGTGTTTTTGTCTACGATACCGACAACAAAACGGAACCGGCGCGCGATCGGCGTCCCATGACATTTACCGAAGTTTACCTTGGGAGTGTCACCACCGCCGATTTCCGGAAGAATCCCCGGGGAGAGTTGGGCACGCGAACGGCGACGCTGCATCGCGACGGCATTAAGAAACTGCACGAGAATTGGGTCTACCGGCTCTGAGAGCTTCCGTTGGGGTGAAATCGCGCCAGTTTCGGGATCGCTTTGCAGGCCATCTCAAAATACCGCATGTCCTTCTCCACTCCGATACTGGAGTAGCCGACTGCTTCCGCCGCGGCCAGCGTGGATCCAGCACCGGCGAACGGGTCCAACACGATTCCCTCGCCCACGGGCAATAGCGCCCGGACCACCTGTCGAAGAAATGCTTGCGGCTTGAGACTCGGGTGCGGAGCGAGAGAGCGCTCGGCTTTCCGTGTCGGCGCTGACGCGATCACATCGCCGAACGGCTTGTCGGAGGACGGACGGCGGAGTCCCCCTGTCTTCCACTTGCGCAAGTTGTCTTGGGCGCGGCCTTCCAGTGGCTTCCGATATACAAGCCACGGCTCCCACATCGAGCGGGGCATAACGCTGACCTCGTGAAATTCTCTGTGCGCGGCTTTGGGACGATCCCCGCCGCGCATGGTCATGGTCAGTCGGATGATTTCACCGCGGCGCTCCAGACCTGCATCGGCAAGCGCTCCAGCCACAATGTAGGACAAGAGCGGATTGGACGCCACAACCACGTGCGCTCCGGGCACGAGTTTGGGAAGCAGAAGGCGTCCCCAAAGAAAAAAGAAACTCCGGAGCTCTTCCAGTTGCTGTGCCGTCAGCGTCGTAAAACGGGGAAGTGGCGATCGGACGTGACCATCAAACGATGGCGGAATGCGCCACACGCCGCCCCGGCCGCTCCGGAGCTTTGCCTGCTGTTCCGAACTGTATTCGTGCAGGCCGTAAGGAGGATCGGTGAGCACCGCGTGAAAAGAATCATCCACCTGCTCTTCCAACCAGTCGAAGCAATCGGCGTGGACAAGCTGGGCGCGACCAATGCGCTGAGGTGGCTGCCATTCTTCATTGTCCAGCAAAGTTCGCTGGCCTACTGACGCGGTGTCGCGACGCACGCTGTAAACGCCCAAACCCTGACGCACAAAGTACTGCGGGGTGTTGAGGCGCAGATAGGAACGGACGGAAGATGTCGGTGTCGGCCCGATCATTTGAGAGACTCGTTCCTGAATCTGTGCAATCGTGAGCGGCTTGGAACTGATCGACAACACCTGAAGGATCGCGTCGCGAACCCTTCCGGGCGCATGGCGACTCTGGCTCTCGCTCATGGTTCACGTGCTAGACGTCTAGACGTCCCGCGTCAAGCAAACAGTTGCTTCCGTTTCCCCATCGCCGCCCCGCCGCATCAAACATCCGCTTTCGCGCCCGCTCGCCCGGCTGACTCCTGGCCGTTCCGTAACAAGCCGCGCGGCACGGAAATGGCTGCATGTTCTCCCCGAGGCAGATCAACGACGGAAATAAATGAAGCCGATCATCAGATTCTCCTGGATAGGGCTGCTCCTCGCACCGCTGGTGATTCCGTTCGTCTACAGCGCGCTCGTTGCCTGCGCCAACCCCGGCTGGAATATGATTTTCGCCTTCCTGTTCTTCTTTATCTGCGGGTGCATCTTCTCCTACGGCACGACGATCTTTCTATTCCTGCCCTGCCTGCACGTTTCGTCGAGACTCGTGCGGCCGACGATTTGGTTCGCGGGCATCTTGGGAGCCGTGCTGACCGCTCCGGCGTACCTTCCCCTCGCCTGGCTCATGTATGTGACGAGTGGGAATGACTCGGGCCCTCCGCAAGGCACTTTTCTCGAGAGTCTCCGTCATCAACTGGCTGACCCGATCGATTTGGCATTCCCCATCGGCGGGCTGATAACGGCGGTAATCTACTGGGTCTTCGCCCATCGAAAGGCCCAGAGCTGCGAACAAGCCGCCGTCTGATTCCACTGCGCCCTCCGGCGCTTCGTCGGATCAGCCCCCTCGCCTCATACGATGCGGCAGGCTTCGTCAAAACTGAGACGCGGGTTGCGCGGATGGAGCTTGGTCGCGTCGCCGTGACCGAGGTTGCAGAGGAAGTTTGATTTGATGGTAGTCCTGGCGAAGAACGCTGCGTCCACCTTGGCGTTGTCGAAGCCGGACATCGGCCCGCAATCCAAACCGAGCGAACGCGCCGCCAGGATGAAATAACCGCCTTGAAGCGACCCGTTGCGCAGGGCCATGTACTCCAGCGCGCTCTCCGGAAGATCCTTGAACCACGCCTTGGCATCCGCGTGCGGGAACAGTTCGGGCAGTTTCTCGTAGAAGTGAACGTCCATGCCGATAATCGCCGTGACCGGAGCCGCCATGGTCTTGTCCACGTTGCCTTCGGACAGGGCGGGTCTGAGCTTCTCCTTCGCGGCCTTCGATTTGACAAATATCACCCGCATCGGAGACATGTTGGCCGAGGTGGGCCCCATCTTGGCGAGATCGTAGACCTGCGCCAGCAGCGCGTCGTCGACCGGTTTGTCCAGCCAGACGCTGTGCGTGCGCGCCTCGCGAAAAATCAGGTTCAAGCTCTCATCGTTTGCTTTGGACATTCCAGACCTCCCTTGTTGACGTAAACAACCATGCCTCGAGCGTGTTACGATCGCTCGAAGATTCGCAGAGATCGTCAGATAAACCGACGCGGACTATTTCACGTCGCGGATGGCGGCTTTCACTTTCGCCACCAACTCGGGTGGTATGTCGGCGTACCCGTGCGCTGTGCGGGCGTGTTCCCGCACCTTCTTCATCAATTCCGCCTCGTTCTCGGCGCGGGCTTCGAAATCGCAATCCACGCCGACATCACAACACTTGATACTTTTTGCCATAGCCAGCCTCCGTATGGTTGAGAGCAACCTACTGCATGCACCGCAAATGTCCAGTGCAGGGGATCGACGCTGTATCCCAAGCGGCACGTTTACATCATCGCCCCCAAAAGCCTGGCGTCACATTTGCTTTTCGCAGTTGACCATCCACGGCGTGCCGAAGCGGTCGGTCACCATGCCAAATCGCAGGGCCCAGAACGTCTCCTGAATCGGCATGGAGATGTTCCCGTTCTCCGACAGCTCCTGGAAAATCCGTTCGGCCTCTTGGGGATCGTCGACGCCGATTGACATCGCAAAACCCTGCGGCGATTTGAAACGCTCCGGCGGCGCATCTGATCCCATGAACACCTGGTTGCCCACCGTCAGCCGGGTATGAATGACTTTCTTCTGCCAATCGGGCGCGGTCTGTTTCGCCATTGGCGATTCGCCATAGCGCATCATCACCTGGATCTTGCCGCCCAGACACCGCTCGTAAAATTTGAACGCCTCCTCGCACTCGCCTTTGAACATCAAATACGCGTTTAATTGCATAGACTTCTCCTTCGGCTGTTTGACGTCAGCGACCTCGAAACACGGCACAGTACGCGCACGGCGGCCCGTCCGCAAGTGACCCTGCCTGCTCCGTCGAATGTCCTCGACCCGGTATGCCACCGGGTCTACGATTGCCCCGGATAGGAGGATCCTATGAGAAATGCACTGTTGAGTTCGGTTCTTGCAGTGATTGGGTTGATGGTCTGTTGGAACGCCCCGATTGCCATTGCTGCCGACGAAGGGACGGACCAACAGGCGGCGCACCACGAAGCCGGCCTGGTGCCGCCGGGTCAGCCGCCCGACGTGGTGGTCAAGCCGGTGCCGGTGGTCCGCGTGTTGTGGCCGGGCATCGACATGAAACAGGAGATCCGCTGCGTGTTGGGCGTGCTCAAGGGCGTGCTGCTGGTGTGGGCGGTCTGCAACATCCTGCTGGCTTCGTGGATCTACACCGATATACGGAAGCTCGGGCAGGGGCACGGGATCTTTGTCGCCCTGGCACTGCTGGCGGGCTTCCCGGCCGCCATCTTGTACGCCGTCGTCAGGATCGGCGACAAGAAAGCCTGACGTTCCGCCGCAGGTTTTCGGATTGCGGGCGTCCATCTTCCGCTGGTTCGCCCGCAATCTCGGGATCCAGACCCGGCGTATGGCACGATGGGGCTCTTTCGGCTTGGCGTTGTGAGCGGTTTGTGCTCTTCTGGCCCCCCAACAGGGAGGTCGAGCACCGTGAAAGGCAATGTTCACGTCAAGGAAGCGCAAGCAGCGTCGGATCAGCAGCTCGGCACAGCGCAGAGTCTGCTGCAACAGGCTGCGCCCGCCCTGCAGAGCAAAGCCAAAATGCACGTCGATAAAGCCCTCGAAGAGCTCTCGACTGCGTTGAGCGTCAAGTGAACCGCGCCAGCCAGGTTTGGTGCTCGATCGGAGCCGCCGGGTACGTCGTGCTCCTGACGGGTGGTTGCGGTCCCTCCGAGTCTGATCGACGTCTGCCCGTCTATATGATGGATCAGACGAATTCGTCCCATCCGGGATATCGTCGCTCCACGCTGACCTCCGGGAGCACGGTCTATGAGAACGACTATTCCGAGGAGTCCTTGCAATTGATGAACACGAGTCCCACCCAGATCGTCGCACGGACTGGCGGTGGTGGTGAAAAGGCGTACATCTGTGCCATCGACGGGCAGGACACGAACAAATACCTGGTTGTCGTGGACGAAATGTACCCGGATGGGATTTACAGGAATACCAGGGTCGCGCCGTTTGACTGGCGGTCGGCCCGCTTTCAAAAGATGATGTTTGCGATGCCCAAGGGACCAGCGGCCCACAAGACCAGCACCAATTCGGTTCTCATTGACGAGGTATTGAATGTCCTGAAAGCGGGTAAAGCTTCGGCACCGCCTTCGTACGTTCCAGGCAGCTTCACCAACGTCACGGCAATATTCCTTTACAGCGATGAATTGCCCGGGCTGATGTATTCTCCTGGTGTTTATATGGATCCGAATGGGTCGGTTTATCTGGCCGATAACCAAGCCGCCAGGATCTGGTTACCTGCGGGCCCGCTGTTTTCAAGTTGGGTACACACACGGTCTCCCTGATCCGAAATATTCCCACCCCGACCAGATAATTTGCTCGCTTTCTGCGCCTGGTGTAAGTTATTATCAGTCAGACGAAGCGCAGATGACTGATCGACACACCGCAGGGTTTTATCCGGTCCATCTGGCGATCGGCGACCCGCTCATGTCGTCACTTTTCGAGTTGACGCTGACAGAGGCGGGTTATGAGGCGGTGATGTTTCAATCCGCCCGGAAGCTGTGGGAGAATTTCGCGGCTTGTCGTCCCAGGTTCGTCATCACCGAGGGGAGATTCAACGACGGGTTCGAGGCGCTCAACTTATGTCGCCTGATCCGCCGTGATTACCCGCAGCCGTACGTCTATCTCTATATCGTCAGCCGTCGACACGAGATCGAGGCTATTGAAGACGCGCTGGACGCCGGAGCCGATGACTATAGCATCAAACCGGTGAATTCGCTCCAGCTGCGCACCCGCGTACTCGTGGGAATGCGCCGGCTGGCGCAGATCGATTCGCCCTGCGCCGTGGCGCACCTGCCTCCCGCCGCCTGATATCCCCTTCCCCAAGGCCCGACCCGTTCCTGCCTACCAGGTATATCGCACGGTGTAGGTGATCACCTGCTCGCCGTCCTTGTCCACTTTCACGGGAAAATGAATCGTGTTGGAGTCGTACTTCGTCCATTTCTGGTTCGACTCGACGATCTCCCAGTTGTTCCAGCGGTACAAGGTTTCCTTCACCAGCACGTCGACCGGCTCCGTCTTGTGATTGCGCACCCGAATCTCAAAGCTCTCGGTGATCACATGGGCGTTCACGTCGATGTGGAAATCCGTGCGCTTCCGCTCGCCCACGATGTCAAACGCGTCGCCGATATGCAGCCGGACCGTCTCGTCCTTCGGCGTGTGATCAATCTGATCTTCGCCGATGAACTCCAGCGAGCCGTCGGCCTCGTCGCGCTTGTACAGCCGCACCTTGCCCTTGGGCAACGCCATCCCCATGTGATTGTCCTTCGAGTTCTTGAGCTCGATGATGACGTTCACCTTCTTGTTCCCCTCCTGACTGCCATAGCCGGCGTCCTGATTCAGCCCGCCATAAAACCGAAACTGCGGCGCGCCGTCGTACAGGAACACCTTTTTCACGGGTACATCGGCCGTCTTGAGTAGTTCGATCTGCTTGGTCTGGTTCTGCGCGACGGTCGCGGGTCGGCCCAGCGTGTACAGGTGATATTCAAAGAAGGCTTTCTCTACGAAGCCGCTGGCCTCTCTCGCCGCATTCAGAGCACGATATTCACCTAGTGCAGCCTGCACCATCGGCGGCTGTAATCGTCGCACGTCGCCGGCGATCAACTTCAGCTTCGCCTCTTTGTACGTCGCGCCGGATTGGTTGTTGATCGTCACCCAGCCGCCGAGGTCCAGCGCGGTGTCTTTCGCGTTGAGCACGGCATTGTAGTCGGCTTGCCAGTTGATCCCGGCGGTCTGATACGCGACCTCGATCAACTGCTCGCCCACTTTCTCCGTCGCCAGCTTCCACACCAGCGTCGGCTTGGTGATCAGTCCCTCGGGCAACGCGCCGAACTGGATGTCCTTCACGTTGTCGCCGCGCTGCACCATGACGATCCCGCCTTTTTCGTCGGCCTGGCGCATGACCAGTTGGTTGCCATCGAAGCTCAACAACGTGCCCGAATACCGCGAGCCGTCCTTCGTGAGCACACCGATCTGCTTGTCGATGTATTTCTCCAGCAGCTTGTCGGCGGAAACGAGGTCGTATTCATAGTTCTGCTCGAGCACGGTGGCGTCCGTATCGGTCAGCGATTTGAAGCTCACGCTCGTGCCGTCGATCTGCGAGGCCACGTCCGTGAACCGGATCGTGCCGAGCTTTTCTTCGACGTTGACCTTGCGCTTCTCGCGCACGACGCCGAAGTTTTGGTTGTAGATCGTGAGCGCCACGCCTTCGTCGGGTGGATCGGCGGCGAGAGCGGTCGTGGCGGTGAGAATGGCGGCCAACAGCATCGTCCGTCTGCATAGCTTCATAGCGTTACCTCCGTGGGTCTGACACCCCCCACCCTACAAAAGTTCCGTGGCCTGTGCGATATTTTCGAGAGAACTTTTCAAATGCGGCGGACTCCCTATAATGGGTCGCGCATGGCTTGCTGGAAATATGACGTCGTCATTGTGGGGGCAGGACCAGCCGGTATCACCGCCGCCATCGCCCTCGCCAGGGCACAGGTCCCGGTCCTTGTCATCGAGGCCGGCGCGTTTCCCGGCGCAGAAAACTGGTCGGGCGCGGTCTATTTCACCGAGAACCTCGCGCAACCCGATGTCCTCGGCGAACAGGCCGTCCGCGAATCCGCCTGGGAGCGGCCCGTCACGAAGCGCGGCTTCTACATTTATAATGGACATTCGCTGGTCGGGCTCAGCTACCACAACCCCTCCGCCTTCGCGAACTGCTACACGGTCCTCCGCCCGACCTACGACCATTACCTCGCCGAACTTGCGAAATCGTTCGGGGCGCACATCCTTACCGAAACCACGGTCGATGGTCTCGTCCGCGACGAGAACGGTCACATTGTCGGCGTCCATACTGATCGCGGTTCCATCTATGCTGATGTTGTGTTCCTCACCGAAGGCGACGCGTCGCAGCTTGTGTCAAAGGAAGGCTACGAGCGCGCGACCGAGTCCGGCACGCCGCATTTTCTGCAGGGCATCAAGGAAGTGATCGAGGTCGATCCCGGGTACATCGAGCACACATTCGCCCTGCCGAAAGGCGAGGGCGCGGCGTTTGAGATTCTGCTGCGGAACGGCTCGATTCACAACCGCACCGCCAACCTCAACATGGGCGGGTTCGTCTACACGAACAAGTCCAGCCTCTCGCTCGGGCTCGTCCTGCCTCTCGACAATCTCAGCAGGGAATTCGGCGGTGACCACAATCGCCTGATGGAATGGTTCAAGGGCCTGCCCGAGGTCAAACGCTGGACCAACAATGGCCGCTCGACGGCATACGGCGCAAAGATCATCCGCGGCGGCGGGTTCCGCGAGCTGCCGCAGTTGGTTGACAACGGTTTGGCCATCGGCGGCGCGGCCACGGGCATCGGCCTCGATTTTCCGTACCCAAATTTCACCGGGCCGGCGACCGCCATGGGGCACCTGTTCGCTCACGCCATCCTCGAGATTCGCACAACCGACAAGTCTTTCTCCCGCGCCCGCCTCGAAGAACTGTACGAGCGCCCCCTTCGCAACACGCATTTCTTCCAGAACGTCGAGTTCCTCGAGAAATGGCCGCACTACGTTGAGCACACGCGCGTGTTTTTCGGACGCGCTGCCGACCTGGCGACCGGCTCGCTCTACATCGCCAGTAATCCGTCGCTCGGCGCACACCAGAAGCTCTGGCAGCTCGTCAAGTTCACCCGTGAGACGCTCCCGCTCAAACAGTGGGGCGCGTTCTTCCGCGACCTGCGCGAACAACGCGAAGCCCTGGGCCTGAAATCGGCTGCCAAGTCGGCGCAAGCTCCATCCGCCAGAGAAGTCACCGGTGGTGAAGTCCAGGTTGACTTCCGCGTCGACGGCGAGGCGCAAACCAGCTTTCTCGCGCCCATCGGCGGGTTGTTCCGCAAGCTGCCGCGCGTGTTGCTGCCGTCCGCCGACTGCTTGTACCGAAATGACGACACGACGCTGCCGGTAAAACTCTCCCGCGCGATTCGCGCGGCGCGACACCGCTTGGGCATCTTCGATCACATCGTCATTCCGCTGTTCGGCCTGCTGCTGCTCGTCCTCATGCCAATTCAATGGGTCTGCGAACTCATCTGGCTTCTGATCACGCGTCCGTCGCCGGAGAAATTTCTCTCGAGCTTCTTTCAGAAATACCGCGCGCTCACCCGCGAACGGGCGAAGCTGGATGCCGACGCGGTGAAAATCAATCAGCCGTGGGAGGAGAAACTCTCGCTCATCCGCTATTTCTCCGAGCATCATTCGCACATCAAGGTCTTCCGACCCGAGAATTTCGAGAATCGCACGAAGATCACCGAGTCGCCGCTGTGGCACGTCTGTCCGGCGAAGGTTTACGAATGCCTCACCGACGATCTCGGCCAGTCCCAGCTCGTCGTCAACTTCGAGAACTGCGTCAAATGCGAAACGTGTTGGCGCGCGGCCCCGGGAGATGTTGATTGGACCCGCCAGCGCAAGCAGCGCCTGATTTACAGCGCGCCCACCGACGCGAACGCGAAGCTGCTGGCGCAGATGAGCTCGGTTGACCCCGCGGGAGCGGCGCTGATGCCGACTCGGGTGGACACGCCACCGCCGCCGCAGGTACGATTCGACGGCCATGTGCGCCTGGCCGCCAAGCTGCGCGAGTTTTCCGAGGCCGTCTACGCCGGCCCGCGTTACATTGATACCGGCCGCGCCCGTTGGCTCCAGCAGTTGCTTGCGGAAGCGCAAACCATCGCCGCCGAAAGCACGGATCCGCGTATTGACCGGCAACTCGCCCGAATCATCGTCCACGCCAAGCGCCGCAAGTTCTTCTGGGCTGAGGCCGACACGCGCCAATTGCTCGAACAGTTGCCCTCTCCACCCGCACCGCCCGTCGAACGCATCCAGCAGACGCGCGTCGCCATGGTGACGCGCCTGGACAAGCTTTTCTCAAAACAGGCCGTCAAGGACCTCGAACACGGAAAGACACTCTCGCAGGAGCAGAAGAACTTCCTGCACGTACTGGCCGAGGCCGCGTCCCCGCCCCGTGACATCATTCTGCGCGAATTGGCGCGACGCGATCCGGCCCTGGCGGCGCTGGTCTCAGGGATTTACTCCGCGCAAGTCGCCGCTCGACCCGAACTCGCCGAGCAACCATGGATCGGCCTCACCGCCGCGCGCGCCGTCTGGAACGAATTCGTCCCCGAGCAAACACTGTCGCTACCGCAAGTTGCTGCGGATGTTTGCGCCATCGCGCTCGGCGCCGGTGAAATGCTGTTGGAACGCTGTCATCAACACGCCGCCAGCCGCGTCCAGTTCCCGGGTCTATTCAAGGACGAGGACGGCCACGACGGCATCATCAAGTTCGGCGCGGTCAAAAAGCTGTTGAGCGAGATGGAGGCGCAGGTCCGGCTGCTGGAAACATTGCCAGCGTACGCCGAGAAGGAACCGGCGCTCGTCAAAATTCTGGCCTCCGAAGCGCTGGGCTCCGACCCCGGCAGCCTCACCTACAATGCGGGCCAGATTTTCGGCGGTACTGCCTACAGCGAAGACGACGTTCTGTCGAAATTCTACCGCGACAGCGTCGCGTTCGCGCATCTGCTCTACGACAACGAGGAACTCCGTCGCCAAATCGGTCCCGATGTCGATGCCAAGCTGGCCACGCTCGCGCAATCTGTCATTCGCGCTCGGCCGGTCAGGAGCGAACTCGACGCCGAAGTGGCCAAACTATTCGCGGGATCGGCGCCCGTTTCCCGTCCGACCGGTCTCGGCGCGTACATCATCGAGCACGGCTATATCGAAGCCCCCCTCGAACGCCCGCCAGCATTCCATTATCGGGATGCGCTGGAGACGAAGCAGGAATACGACTACGGCGATTTCCTGGTGAAACCGTTCGATGCCAACTCTTGGCGGTTCACGCCGGAAATGCTGCATGCCGACGCCGAGTTGCAGGCCTACTTCGAGAAGCTGCACAAATACTTCACGGAAAAATTCTGGAACCAACGTTTCGACGGACTGCCTTACTACCGCCTGGTCGAAAAGCTGCACATGGTTCCCCTGGTGGACGTGCAGGACATGATCGCGCAGGGTTTCACGCGCATGTACATCCCGAAGGAATTCGGCGGCGAGGGCCTGCTCAAGGCGCACTATTACATCCTCTGCCCGCTTTCGATGCGCTACGCCGACCCGTCCTACGCGCTGACGATCATGGCCCATTCGAGCATTGGCACGACGCCGATTCTGTTGGGCCTGAACCAAGACTTGCCGCGCGCCAAAGCCGATCTGCAGGAATTCCTTGCCGATGCATCCGCGGTCACCAACCTCAAGTCGGAGATTCAAAAGATCCTTCGCATGTTGGAATCCCCCGAAGCGCTGAAGGTGAAGAAGGTCTTCATGACGCTCGGCGAGAAAGTGAAGGCCAACATCGGCAAGAAACCGATGCTGCGGGCCATTGCCAGCGATTTCCTCGCGCATTTCATGGACGCCGGCCGCGCCGGTTTGCGCACCGACCTTGTCGCGTTCAAGAGCGAACTGCAAAAGTCTCTCGATACGCTCGATTCGCTTCGCCCGCGTGCCAAGGCGGTCATCGCCGAACTCGACCGTCGCGCCGAGGCTCACAAACTTTTCCTGCGGCTCGTCTCCGCCGGCCAGATCAGCGCGTTTGCGTTGACCGAACCGAGCGCCGGCAGCGATTCGGGTGGTATCCAGACCCGCGCGGAATTGAAGCGGGTCGAGGTCCTCACCGATGCCGATGGCGTGAAGTACTTCATGCTCGGCAACGACCGCAAGAACATCATCGACGCCGCGACCATCGATCTGCCGAAGATCGATTACACCGAGTACGACTACAAGACCGATAACCCGACGAAGTTCCGTCATTACGTGCGGGACGGGAAACGTATCCCGATCCACGACATCGCGCAAATCCGGCGCGAGGGTGACAAAGAGTTCTACGAATACTACGAACTCAATGGCGCGAAGATGTGGATCACCAACGGTCATGTCGCGGGTGTCTTCTGCCTCTACGCCCGTACCAAGGAAGGGCCAACCGGTTTCATGGTGGATCGCCACGCCGAAGGACTCGTTGTCGGCAAGGACGAGGAGAAGATGGGGCAACGCGGTTCGCCGACCAACGAACTCGGATTGACCAGCGTTCGCGTCCCTCGCGAGAACATCATCGGGATCGAAGGCCGCGGACAGGTCAATGCGCTGGAGACACTCAATGTTGGCCGACTCGGCCTGTGCGTCAGCGCCGTGTCGATGATGGCGAAAATCGTCGAGCAGACCCGGGCGTTCATTCTCGACCACAAACTCGAAAAAGAACAATGGGTGCTGAACATCTTGGGCGGCATGGCCACGGAGTTATATGCGACCGAGTCGCTGGCCTACGAACTCATTGGCCGCGCCGATCATCACAGCACGAAATCCGTCCGCACCGAATCCGCCATCGGCAAGTACTACGCCAGTGAGGCGCTGCATCGGACCATTCGCGCCGCCGAGAGAATCATGGGCATCGAAGCCTGCACGCAGATGCACGAACTGGAGAAGCACCGCCGCGACGCCCGGGTGCTCAACATCTACGAGGGCACGAACGAGGTGCAGCGGTTCCTCATCCTGCGCGACCTGGTGGATCATGTCTTGCCGCAGTGGAAAGAGAGGCAAGCCCCTTTCCATCCAGAAGACAAGAGCCCCATGCTAGGACGGTTGGCCGACGCGAGAAACGTTCTCATGCGAACGCTTGGACGCGCTGTTGATGGATTTGGGTCGCAAGTTTGGCAAAACGCTAACTTTCAACCGACGATGTTCAAGCTTGTCGAAATCGCCGGCTACATCAAGGCGATGGACTCAGCGGTATGGCGAACGTTTTGGGTGAGGGACAACTACCAGCATAAATCCTACGATGACCCTGTTACCGGCAAGCGCGACCCCATCGCCGCAATGGCTGATCCGGATTTGAAGCATTGGGGTTTTGCCAAATATGCGTGCGAAGATTATATTGCCGGCGCAACGCGCGAGATCGAACGCCTGCATGACGAATTCGAGCGCGATCTCGCGCTGCTCAAGCAAGGGCTTTATCCGCCGGAAGTGCGCGTCGCCCAGTTGGCGCTGCAGGCCGAGGAAGAGCGGGAGTCGGAGACTCGGGTTTCCCCTGCCCATCGCGTGACAGATCCGTTGCACGCGCTGGTGGTGTTGAACGTCGCACCCGTTCTCTCGCCGCGTCCGCGCGTCATCAATGGCGAATTATTGGAAACGCATTTCGACATCGATGCCACGAGCCGCGCCGCGCTCCAACATGCCATCGAACTGAAAGCTGCTTCGGATGATGTCGCGGTCACCGCCATCGCAGTTGGGCCGCAATTTGCCGCCGATTTGTTGCACCGGGCGCTCGCGCTCGGCGCGGACAACGCGGCGCTGATCAAAACTGATGATCTTGTCGACGATCCGCATGCCGCGGCGCGGTTGATCGCCGATCTTGCCGGCCAGAAACAATTGCCCTGCGACCTCGTGCTCTGCGGCGATCCCGTTCTCGCCGCCGTCCTCGCGGGCAATCTCGGTCACGCACATTTCTCCAACATCAGGGACTTCGTCGTCGATGGCTACGAGACGCGTATCACGCTGCAGAAACCCGATGCGACCGTGAGCGTGACCGGCCCCGTGGTGCTGGCCGTAGCGGATAGTCCGACGGATTTGGATTTCGCCATCGACGAGTATTTCGATGCGCTGGAAAAGCCGTTGGAAGTGATCGACGCGGCGCAACTGGCCATCGGCCCACGAATGGCGGTGACGTATCGATTGCCGCAGCAGGCGGTCACGTCGGAGAAGATCGAATCGACGCCGGAGGCCGTTGCCACGCTGGTGCGCAAGATCGCCGGGGTCGAATCGACGGCACAAGGCGAGGGCTCATTCTCAGGTAAAATCGAATCGATCACGCCGGACAAGCTTCCCGGACGCGATGCGGCGGTGTTCATTGCCACGCCGGACGAGGTTGACGGTGTCGAAATCGCTGCGGCCGCCGCCGGTGCGTTGTCGCTGCCATTCCATGTGTTCGTGATGGGCGCTTTCGATGATGCGTCGATTCGAACCGCTGCCGCTCGTATCAGCGCGGATTCGATTTATTTCGTCAGCAGCCCGCATCTGGAAGGCGCCACGCCTTCTGCTCTACTGGCGGCGCTCCAGACGATCTGGAAAGACCTGTTGCCGGCTATGCTGGCTTCGGGCACATGGGCCAATGAACTCCTCGCCCAATTCGCCCGAACCTTCCCGCGCGTGCAGGCCCGGTATAACGTGCTTGAGGCCATTACCAGCAATGGAAGCGTCGATCTCGTCTCGCCGGCGTTTGGCGGCAAGATTCAGCGCGTGGCAAGCGTCGGCGCGATCAACGAACATCCATTGGTAATGACCGTTGCGGGAGCGGAGAGCGCAAAGCGGAAGGTGGATGGCGAGAAACGGGTTTGCCTCACGCCGCTGGAATTCGAATACGACGCTGCGACCGACGAGTTGGCCCGCGCACTGAAAGCGGCGCATGAAGATGAAGGGGCGAAATCCATTGCCGACGCCGAGTTCATCATCGACGTCGGCTACGCGCTACGGAACAAGGAGAACTTCGATGCCGTGATCATGCCGCTCAAGAGGCGTCTTGAGGAGATCGGCGTGAAGAACGTCGTGCTCGGCGGGACGCGCAAGGTGGTTGAGGAATTGAAGCTGCTCGGGTCCGACCAGCAAATCGGGCAGACGGGCACGGCGGTCAATCCGAAGCTGATCATCTCGATCGGCGTCAGCGGCGCGCCGCAGCACGTGGATTATATTGGCGAACGGGCGACGATCATCGCGTTCAACAAGGATGCCGACGCACCGCTGATGACATTGAACAAACGCCGCGCCCGCCCGAAGGTCGTGCCGATCGTCGGGGATTTGTTTGAGACCGTGCCGAGATTTACCGCGGCGTTGAAGGGATGAATTCTTGATATCTCCGGCGGTTCGCCAAACCAGCTCTACCAGCAAAGGACGAGTCTCGCGCAAACTTGTTACTTCGTATCAAGGCGGGCTAGAAGTTTGGAGGTAATTTGATAACCGACCACGCCGCCAACCACTGCCCCTCCCAAGATGAATAACCCAGCCTGAATGGGGGATGGGTGAAGCTGCGACAGGAACTTGGCAACAATCAGTACCGCCGTTCCAGTGCTCATAATAATACCCAGCAAACAACCAACGATCCTCAGAAGTCCCCAATTGCCACGCACACCGCCGCCAATGGCGCCTCCCAAGGTTGCGAACAAAGGCATGACTATCAGGAAGGCAAAGAATCCAGAGCTACCTCCCTCGTCGGAATCCCAAATGAGGTCATAAATAGGCTTGGAAGTGCAGAATGCCACGACAAGTCCGATGATTACTCCAAGAACGATTCCCTTAATCGGGCTTCTGACTGCGGGTCTTTCAGCCATGAGCTCAACTCCGCCTTTGTTCTGAACCATTATCCCCTAGCTTTCGATAGCGGAGCAAGCGGAAATAGTGGTTGTTACGGCATGCTGTCAATACTGAAGGGCGGCTTAGAGCTAAGCAGCAGTCCTTACCTCTCCGCGCTGGATTCGAGCAACTGCCAGAATTTCGGGTTGTCCTGGAGAAGCTGGTCCTCGGAGATCGGCAGTTTGCTGCGGAAGAAGAAATCCTTGAGTGAATTCTTGCTGAGGATGCAGCGGACGTTGATGATCTCGCCGTTGCGCTCGAAGTAAATGCGGTAATCCTTCACGCGGTAGCGGTAAATTTTCTTCCCGCTGCGCATGAGCTGGCCAAATTTCTCGTCGTCCTTCTCGAAGTCCTGCGGAAAGAGCTGGAAGCCGTCGATGATTTCCAGTTGGAGCTTGCGGGGCAGCGCGGCGAGTTCCTTGGCGCTGACGGGGTTGAAGATGATCTGCAGCATGAGCCGAGAATAGCCAAAGCTTACAACCGCGCAAGACAAGATTTTGCCACTCCATTCCCCCTCACCCGTCCCCGCAAACGACAGCGGGGCCGGCCTCTCCCCCGGAGGGGCGAGGCGTTTCCCTTTCCCCTTGGTGGAAGGATAGAGGTGAGGGATCACCACCCCCTGACGACATCGCTATTGATTCCACCTCTTGGCCACGTCGGGATGGTCGGTGATGAGGCCGTCCACGCCCCAATCCGCCAGCGTCTTCATCTCGGCTTCGCGGTTGACCGTCCAGACGAACAGTTTCCAGCCGCGCTGGTGAATCCGTCGGACAACGCGGGGCGAACGGACCAGCCGTCGGCTCAAGCCAACACCTTCGACGCCGGCCGCCTTGAGACGGAGCAGCGCCAGCGGGAGACGCCGCGCCACCAATCCGAAGCGCGGGATCCGCGGGTTCGCCGCCGCGATGGCTTTCATGCGTCGGATCGAAAGTGAAAATACAATCACCTCATGCTCCATCCGCAGTTCGGCGATCACCGCCGCGACCTTGGCCGGGTCGGCCCGCTTGATTTCGATCAGCACGCGCGCCCGTCGGCGGCACATCTGCAGCACCTGGCGCAGCGTCGGCACCTGCGAATTCAGCCGGCGGATTTCCGGGAGCGTCTTGTCGCGCACGCGGCCGCGCTCGCCGCAGATGCGATTCAACCGGTAATCGTGAAACACGATCAGCTCACCATCGCGCGTCTCGTGCACGTCGATTTCCACCAGATCGACGCCCAATTCCAGCGCCGCGCGGATGGCGGCGAATGTGTTCTCGACGTAGCGACCGCTGAATCCACGATGAGCGATGATCAGGGGCCGCGCGGTCACGGGAGATTGTGTTTCCATTCTTCGACGTAGCGCTCGAACTGCGCGCGCTCTTCGTCGGTATTCCAGCCCATGACCGGCGCCATCAGTTTGGCTACCTGCACCGCGATCTCCGGTCCGCCCGAGCGGCTCAACGCCAGTGGAGTCCGCCGCCGCATCACGTCCTCAAGCGCCACAGCCATCTCGTGCTGGCAAGCGTGGAGGATGTCGCTCACGTACACCTCCGGCGATTTGGATATTTTCTCTCCGCTCGAGGCGGGACGGCGGTTGGGCAGAAGGGTCTCGGCGGTGCGGCACGGCGGCGCGGTCATTCCCAAAAGACCGTAGGCGGCGTCGACGGTTTGCTGCGCGATGATCCGGTGCGTGGTGTACTTGCCGCCGATGATGCTGAGGAGATTCCGTCCCGTGCGCACAATGCGATGTTCGCGGGAACGGGCCGACGGCGAGGAAACCGCCGAGGCCACGACCGAGCGAATGCCGACAGTCGTCGCAACAATGTCCGACTCGGAGAGAGCCGCTCCGGGGAATCGAGCGCGGGCTTCCGTCAACAGATAATCGATGTCGGCTTGTTCGGCGCGCGCGTAATCGGGATCGCCGTTGAAATTCGTGTCGGTGGTGCCGACCAGCGAGTAGTCACCCCAGGGAATCACGAACAGAATGCGATGGTCGCTCCGCGCCTCGAACGCGACGGCGTGCTGGCGGGTCAGGCGTGGCACGATGAGATGCACGCCCTTGGCGGGGCTGACGCGCGCCGCACCGGTGTCGAATGGCGTCAGGGCATTGACTTGATCGACCCACGGTCCGGCGGCGTTGATGAACGCGCGAGCGGAAATTTCAAACGTGCACGATCCCACCTCGTCCCAGACTCGGGCCGCGACGATGCGGTCCTCGCGGCAGACGAACCCGGTCAGCTTGCAGTAATTGATGCACGACGCTCCCAATTCCGTCGCGTGGAGGATCTGGTCGACGCACAGGCGCGCGTCGTCGTCCTGGCAATCGTGGAAGGCGACGGCGCCGCGGAGGCCTTCACGGGACAGCGAGGGTTCGCTCATCAGGGCGCGTTCGGCGGAAAGAGTGCGGTGGGGCGCGACGTTGCGGCGGAAGGCCAGCCAATCGTACAGGGTCATGCCGAGGCGGAGCTTGCTCAGGGAGATCTTTCCGCCCCTGTAAATGGGAAACAGGAACGGCAGCGGCCGGACGATGTGCGGAGCGGTTTGCTGAAGGATGTGCCGTTCGTGGCACGCCTCGAAAACGAGACGGAAATTGTGTTGTTGCAGGTAGCGGAAGCCGCCGTGAATGAGTTTGGAGGAGCGGCTGGAGGTGCCGCTGGCGAAGTCGGATTTGTCGATCAGGGCGACCCTCAACCCCCGAAGGGCGGCATCGCGGGCCACGGCAGCCCCAAAGATGCCGCCACCGATGACCAGCAGGTCAAAGTACTGCCCGGACAAGGTCAGTAAGTCGCGATCCATCCAAGTACTTGAAATATAGCAGGTAACGGTTGGTTTGTCTTGTGGAAAGGTGGCTTGAGACTTGCAGTAAAGCGGGCACGTTATGAGGCTCAGCAGTTGGCGGAGAAGCCAGGATAATTCTTGTTGAAGCGTTTTATCAAACGTATGCCATGATTGTCGCTCGATCCAGTCGTTTTCCGCGCAAAAAGCTCCTGCTGGCAGCCGGCGACGCTGTTTGCACCGCGTTGGCGATGGTCGCAGCGGTCATGCTGCGCCTGGGCTGGAGCAGCGGGCTCGAATACCTTCGCCTCCGCCACACCGTCATCTTGATCTCCTGGGGCGTGTTCGTTCTGGCGTTCTACATTGGCGGGCTTTACGAATCGAACCGTCTTCAGAACCTCGGCCGGACGTTTGCGGCAGCGGTGATCTCCGTCTCGCTCGGATCAATGTTGATCACGGGCGTGTTCTTCGCCGCGTTGTCCATCGAAATTGGCCGCGGCATCTTCCTGGGATTCGCGGCGTTCGTGTTTGTCGCGATTGTCTCGATGCGAATGCTGTACGTAGCCGCGAGCCGACACGGGTTCATGGCGCAACGGTGTTTGATCATCGGCACCACGACCGAGGCCCGTAAAGCGATTGAGTTGATCGGGCGGCACGCGCACGCCAACCTGCGGATTCTGGGTCTGATTCATTGCGGCACGGACCGGGACCGCGTTGGCCGGTTTTTCGACGACTATCCCGTGCTGGGAATGCTCGACACGCTGGAGCGATTTGTGGAGCTATACGACGTCGAGCGGCTGGTGCTCGCGGCGGGGCAGGATGCCGAGCCGGTGCTGTTGCGCCAGCTCCGCTCGTTCCGCTATCGCGGCATCGAGTTGGTGGACTTCGTTGCGTTGAGCGAGGAACTCGCCCAGGAAATCCCGCTCGATCACATCAACGACGAGTGGCTGTTCATGGCGTCGATGAACAACTCACGCATCCACATCCGCCGGCTAAAACGGCTGACGGACATCATTGTTTCATCCGTGGGCCTGCTGCTGACCGCGCCCACGGCGGCGGTGGCGGCGATCCTGATCAAGCTCGATTCGCGCGGTCCAATCCTCTTCCGACAGGAGCGGCTCGGTCGCGAGAGCGTCCCGTTCACGTTGTTCAAGTTTCGCACGATGCGCGTCGATGCCGAGAGCGAGACGGGTCCGGTCTGGGCGACCGAGAACGACCCGCGCGCAACGCGCATCGGCAGGTGGCTGCGGAAATTCCGCGTCGACGAGATTCCGCAACTGTTCAACGTGCTGCGCGGGGACATGAGCCTGGTCGGTCCGCGTCCCGAGCGGGAGATATTCATCCGCAAACTCTCGGAGAAGATTCCATTTTACGCGGAGCGTCTGCTGGTGCCGCCGGGGATTTCGGGTTGGGCGCAGGTGATGTACCCGTACGCGGCGAGCATCGAAGAATCGCGGCGGAAACTGCAGTTCGATCTCTACTACATCAAGCACATGTCATTCTTCCTCGACATGTACATCCTGTTGAAGACCTTCAAGACGATCCTGTTCGGGCGAGAACGCCTGCGGGTCGCCAAACGGGCGGAGCCGAAGCCGCGTCAGACTGCCGTCAAGACCGAGACGCTGCCATTCAATCCATCCAATCCGCCGGCCCAAGCCGAGCCTGGCTCCGAATCGACCGATCCTCCACGCGCCCAAGAAGCGGGTTGACGCGCCGTCGTCTCGAGTTGAGCGGCGACGACAATCGTCTGGATTTTTCCGGCTCGCTCAGTACAATCCGTCGCGGTTTAAGGAGGCGTTACGTTTTGACGGTTTGCCGTTGCCGCACGGCTTCTCGGATCGTTTTGTTACCATGAAAGAGTATTTGGATTTGGTGAAGCTCGTGCTCGACAAGGGCACGCGCAAGAAAAGCCGCACGGGTGTCGACACGATTTCGTATTTCGGGGCGCATTATAAAGTCGATCTGTCGGCGGGCTATCCCCTGCTGACGACGAAGGAAGTGAACTGGTCGGCGATGCTGCGGGAGTTATTGTGGTATCTCTCGGGTGAGGATCACATCCGCAACCTGCGTCAGCACACGAAGATTTGGGATGCGTGGGCGGATGCCGACGGCAAGCTGGAAACGGCGTATGGCCGCTACTGGCGGCGCTTCCCGAGTCCATATCTGGACGCGAAGGGCCAGTGGCAGGTGCGCGAGGTGGACCAGATTCAGTTCGTCCTCGACACGCTGCGGAAGGAGCCATACAGCCGGCGCATCGTTGTCACCGCGTGGGAACCCGGCAACGCCGAGACCAGCAAACTGCCGCCCTGCCACTATAGTTTCGTGTTCAACGTGCAGGGCAAACGGCTCAACTGCCATCTCACGCAGCGCTCGGGCGACATCGCGCTGGGCATCCCGTTCAATCTGGCGTGTTACGCCACGTTGACGCAGATGATCGCGCAGGAGGTCGGGCTGGAGGTCGGCTATTTCAGTCACACGATTGTCGACGCGCACATTTACACGGCGTCGCCCAAAGGCGGGCTGGCCGAATACGATCACGTGCCCGGGTTGCGCGAGCAACTCATGCGCGAGCCGCGGCCGTTGCCGAAGCTGGTCATCGCGAAGAAGCCGTTCGACCAGTTGAAATTTGAGGATTTCAAGTTGGTCGATTATCACCCGCACCCGAAGATCAAATTCAAAGTGGCCGTATGACGCGCGCGTGCGATCAGAAGAGTCGGTCATCGTGCACAAACACCCCTCACCTTAATCCTTTGCCACAGACCGCAGTGGCGTCTCGCGGACTCGGCTCCCCCGCACGCGGGGAGAGGAGACGGAAGATAACCGTCCTCAGTGATCCCCTCTCCCTTTCCGAAGGGAGAGGGTCAGGGTGAGGGTTTCGCTAACAGGTTCTAACTGCATCCCATGACCATCGCCATCATCGTCGCCATGACCAAGGCCGGCATCATCGGCGACAAGGGGAAAATCCCCTGGCATATCCGCGAGGATTTGCAGCGATTCAAAAGGCTCACCATGGGTCATCCGATCATCATGGGTCGTCGGACGTATGAATCCATCGGCAAACCGCTGCCCGGCCGTACAAACATCGTGCTCACGCGAAGCGCAACATTTGCCGCGCCGCCGGAAGTGCTCAGGTTCGGGAGTCTCGACGCCGCGCTCGATCACTGCCGAAAGGAATTTGGAGACCTGCGGTCGGGAAACGTGCGCGGTCAGGAGACCGGCGCACAACGCGAGACCGTCTTCATCATCGGTGGCAGCAAGGTCTACGAAGCCGCCCTGCCCCTTGCCGACAAGCTATTCGTCACCGAAGTCCGGCAAAATGTCCCCGGCGACACAAAATTCCCCGCCTACGACCGCAAGCAGTGGAGCGAGACCGCCCGGGAAGATGGCGCCGAATGCTCGTTTGTGGAGTACTTCCGCGCTATTTCCCCGTCGGGCTGACGACGACGATCATGAAGGTGTCGGGCTTGGGGCGCGGACGGCGTTCGCCTTCGACGGGGGGACCGAATTCGGCGGTGGGAAGATAGACGGTGCGGGTCGCGGGATCGAGGCCCATGGTGCGGGCGCCGCGCGCGGTCTTGACGGTCTGAACGACCTCGAACTTGCCGGGAGCGGTCTCGCGGATCACCGTGAGTGTGCCATCGCCGCAACTGGCGAACGCGTCGCCGCCGGCGAATGCCGTGGCATCGACGCCGGCGCCAATCGGGAGATCGGCGAGGACTTTGCCGTCATCGGCGCTCATGACGATCATCTTCTGCGGTTTGCGGCAACCGATGAACAGGCGGCGATGAGCGGGATCGATGGCCATGCCGACGGGCGTGCCGCCGGGGCTGACGGGCCATTTGTTGAGGACCTTCATCGCCTTCGTGTCGACCACGGCGACCTGATCCTTGTTGACGAGATTGATGTAAACCTTTCCTTGGCCGTCGGCGGCGAGGAACTCGGGTTTGCCGCCGAGATCGATGGCCGGGTCGGCCTTGTCGGTCTTGGGATCCACGTTGGATGAGATCGGAACCACCACACCCGCATCGCCGCAAGCGACGATGACTTTATCGCTGGCCGGGTCGTAGATCGTGCCGTCGGCGTCAGCGGCGGCTTTGACCTGGCCGAGCACGGCGTAGGTCTTCAAGTCGAACACCGTGACGGAAGCGTCTTCACCGTCGGTGATGAATCCGCGGCCGGCGGCGGAGGCGATGGCGACGCCGTGATTGCGCTTCTGGCCGGGGATATCGGCGACGGTTTTGCCGGTGGCGGCATCGAGGACCAGCGTGTGTGACGAGCGAGGAACGAAGAGGAGTTTGCCCGCAGGATCGACGGCCAAATAATCCCAGCCGCCCTCACCGCCGACGTGGAACGTTTGCGAGACGTGGTACGGGCCAGTGTCGGCCGGCGCGGGCGCGGGAGACTGGGCGCGAGCCGAGGCCGCGGCCAACGCTGCGACTGACAAAGCCAGAAACGAACGCGTGATCTTACGCATAACGTCCTCGTGTTGGTGTTGCTTCGTAATTCCCGTCAAACTGGATGTTTCAGCCGCGACGATGACTATCAGCAATGTGGGCCGAGGTCAAATCCGATCGGTGTGACAAACGGTGTGACAAATCGGCGACGGGGCAATCGCAAAAAAGCGCTCGGCCAGTTGACAAACATTTGTTGTGGGTGAATTGTTGGCGAGGGTTGCGAGTGGCGTTGAACCGAGGGAAACAGAAACACGGCGGAGGTGTGCCATGCCCCAATCTACGAGCGGCGAAAAACCAACAGGCCGGAACCATCTACCAAAAGCGAGGATGACACCATGAAAACCCGCGAAGCATCTCCGTTGCAGAAACGAACCGACGGCAGCCAACGAGCCGCCGCCAACCTGGGCAGTCACGCCGTCACGGAAATCTCCGCGACCCTACGGCCGCTATTGGCGGACGTGTTCGCGCTGTACGTGAAGACGAAGAATTTCCACTGGCACATGAGCGGGCGGCATTTCCGCGATTACCATCTGCTGCTCGACGAGCACGCGGACCAGATCTTCGCCATGACTGACGACATTGCCGAGCGGGCGCGCAAGATCGGCGGAACGACGCTGCGGTCCATCGGCGACATCGCGCGGCACCAACGGCTGAAGGACAACAACGAGGCGGTGGTGGCGCCCGAGGACATGCTCGCGGAGCTGCGCGACGACAATCGGCATCTGACGGCGTCGCTGCGGGCCGCGCATGAGGTGTGCGAGAAACACAATGACGTCGCCACGACCAGCCTGATCGAAACCTGGATCGACGAGACGGAACGACGGGCATGGTTCCTGACGGAGATCGGGTGTTAGCGGCGCAAGGATCGCCCGCCACCAACCAAGGAGGGACAAATGAGAGAACACATGCCAACCGGCACGATAAAGAACGCGGCACTGGCTGGGCAGCTACTTGAGGGCCTGGACAAACTATCGGGGTTGCATCCCGGCTTTCGGCCCGCTCATGCCAAAGGGCTGATGTGCTCGGGCACGTTCACACCATCGCCCGAGGCGGCGGGCCTGACGCGGGCTCCGCACGCGAACAGTCCATCCACGCCCGTGACGGTGCGATACTCGGACTCGACGGGCCTGCCGACCATTGCGGACAACGATCCGGAACGCGCTGGCCCCCGGGGAATGGCCGTCCGCTTTCACCTCGGCGAGCACGTTCACACCGACATCGTTGCTCACTCGACAGACGGTTTCCCGGTACACACGGGCGAGGAGTTTCTGGAATTTCTGCGCGCCGCGGCCGCGATGGGGGCCGGGCAACCGCAATTGATGGGCTCATTCCTCGCGAGCCATCCGAGCGCGAAGCGGTTCATCGAAACGCCCAAGCCGATCCCGACCAGTTTCGTGCGGGAGGCATTCTTCGCCGTCACGGCGTTCAAGTTCACCAACGCCAAGGGCGTCAGCCGTCACGGGCGGTTTCGGATCCGGCCCGAGGCGGGGACCGAGTACCTTACCAGCGAACAGGCGGCGGCGAAGTCAGAGAACTTCCTGTTCGACGAGATCGGCCCACGGCTGGCCAAGGGGCCGGCCAAGCTCGGCGTCTTCGTGCAAATGGCGGGGCCGGGTGATGACGTGACCGACTCCAGTGTGACATGGCCGGCCATTCGCACAGAGATTCGGTTCGGCACGATCACCCTGACGGCGCGCGTGGAGGACCAGACGCCGGACCGGCGGAGAATCATCTTCGACCCGGTGCCTCGCGTGGATGGCATCGATTCGTCGGGCGATCCGCTCACGGAAGCGCGGGCGGACGTCTACCTGCTCAGCGGCCGGCGGCGGCGGCCGGCGGCGGGCGGTAGTGAACATTGATGGAGACTCAATCGGGAAGGAGTACGTGATGAATGCAAAGCGACTCGCAGGAAGGGTGGCGGTGGTGACGGGAGCGTCGAAAGGGATTGGCGCGCGCATTGCCAAACATCTGGCTGCCGAAGGCGCGTCGGTGGTCGTCAATTACGCGTCCTCGAAGGCGGGAGCGGATCGAGTGGTGGATGAGATTGCGAAAGCGGGCGGAAAGGCGATCGCCGTTCAGGCCAATGTGGCGAAGAAGGAGGACATCAAGCGTCTGTTTGCGGAAACGAAGAAAGCCTTCGGCGCGGCGGACATTTTGGTCAACAACGCGGGTGTCTATGAATTTCGGCCGCTTGAAGAGGTGACAGAAGACCATTTCCACAAGATGTTCGATCTGAATGTGCTGGGCCTCCTTCTCACGACCCAGGCGGCGGTCGGGCAGTTCGGCGCCGAGGGTGGTAGCATCATCAACATCAGTTCCGTGGCCAGCACCGCCACGCCTCCGCGCACCGCGGTGTACAGCGCCACCAAGGCAGCCGTGGATGCGGTGACGAAAACGCTGGCGAAAGAACTTGGTCCGCGGAACATCCGCGTCAACTCCATCAACCCGGGGATGGTGGAGACGGAAGGTTTGCACTCGGCTGGAATTGTCGAGAGCGAGTTTCGCGGACAGACCGTGGCGCAGACACCGCTGGGTCGGATTGGGCAGCCGGAAGATATCGCGCCGGTTGTGGCGTTTCTGGCGTCGGCGGAGGCCGGCTGGATCACGGGCGAATCGCTCTGCGTTGCCGGAGGCCTTCGCTGAACAGGACGCGCCAGGACTGGATGTGCGCAAGATCACCGCTTGAACGGGCTTCCTCATGGGATTTGAGCACTACCAGAACGTCGTGATTGGCAGCGGCGAGGCGGGGAAGTATCTGGCGTGGACGCTGGCGAAAATGGGGCAGCGAACGGTGGTCGTCGAACGATCGCGGATCGGGGGGTCGTGCCCGAACGTGGCGTGTCTGCCGAGTAAGAATTTCATTCACAGCGCGCGAGTCGCTTCCCTGATCGGTCGCGCCGCGGAATTCGGGATGACAACCGGTTTCGTAACGGTCGATATGGCCGGCGTGTACCAGCGTAAAAAGAAGATGGTGGACGGCCTGATCGAGATAAACCTGGGAAACTACAAAGCGAGCGGCGCGGAATTGGCGATGGGCGAAGCGCGATTCGTGGCGCCGAAGACGGTGAGCGTGGCGATGAACGGCGGGGGCACGCGGACGTTATGCGGGGATCGGGTGTTCCTGAATGTCGGCACGCGGGCCAGCCTGCCCGATGTGCCCGGTCTGGCGGACGCGAAGCCGATGACGCATATCGAGGCGTTGAACTTGCAGCGGTTGCCGGAACATCTGGTGATTCTCGGAGGCGGCTACGTCGGGCTGGAATTTGCGCAGATGATGCGCCGGTTCGGAAGCCGGGTGACGGTCATTCACCGGGGCAGGCAGTTGTTGTCGCGAGAGGACCCGGACGTGGCGGAGGCCTTGCTGCAGCTTATGCGCGATGAGGGAGTCGAGGTGTCGCTCAACGCCAAGGTGGTGGAGGTCAAGGGACCGTCCGGCGAGAGCGCGCAACTGCGGGTCGCAGCCGGGGATGCGACGAGCACAATTGAGGCGACGGACATTCTGGTGGCGACGGGGAGAGTGCCCAACACGGACGGGTTTGACGCAACCAAGGGCGGCGTGGAACTGGATGCGCGCGGATACATTCGCGTCGACGAGAAATTGCAGACGAGCGCGGCGGATGTCTGGGCGATGGGGGAATGCGCGGGGAGTCCGCAGTTTACGCACGTGGCGTTTGATGACTATCGGGTGGTGCGGGACAATCTGATGGGCAAGGCGCGCACGACGTGGGGACGGCTGATTCCGTACTGCCTGTTCACCGACCCCGAGCTGGCGCACGTGGGAATGACGGAGATCGATGCGCGGGCCAAGGGCGTGGCGTACCGGCTGGCGAAGATGCCGATGGCGGCGGTGTTGCGGACGCAGACGCTTTCGGAGACGCGTGGATTCGTGAAGGCGCTGGTCGGGGACGACGATCGGATACTGGGGTTTACGGCGTTCGGGGCGGAGGCGAGCGAGATGATGGCGGTGGCGCAGACGGCGATGTTGGGGGCGATGCCGTACACGGCGTTGCGGGACGCGATCTTCACGCATCCGACCATGGCGGAGGGCCTCGTCAGTTTGTTTTCGAACTTTACGGCTCCGTCGTGATGGACGATGGACAATCGTGAGCATGAAAGACGAGAGCGTACTGATTCATTGCGAGCATGTGAGCGCACGCGGGTTTGAGCAGGTGGTGGCAGCGTTTGAGCATGCGGTGAGGGTCGTTGACAGGACCGCGTTCCAGAGGATGGTGGCGGGGGCGAAGGATGAGGAGGAATTTGAGAAGGGCATCCGCGGGTTTGAGGGGCCGAGCGGATTCATCCGGTTTCTGGATATCGATCACGGCGCATGGATGACGCGGATCGGACTGAGGACGAGATGCAAACTGTATATCCTGGGGAATCCGCTGATTGCGCGGACGATGCTCGAGCACGATCTGGGCGCGGGGTTGAACGTGCCCGTGCGGGCGTTGATCTACGAAGACACGGCGACGGGAAAAACGCGGTTCGCCTATGACTTACCGTCGTCGCTGATGGGACGGCTCAAGAACGACAAGATCACCGCGGCGGCGAAACTGTTGGATGAGAAGCTGGCGAACGTGGCGAGGTCGGTCACGGGGGCGGACGCGTGACGGGTCGCGTGAACGATCCGTCTCAGCCGCACAGCCAATTGACGAGGGCAACTCTGACTCCGCGGCTGGCGGCCATTGGTATGGTGATCGGAGCAATCGCCACGTTGTTTGCCTATGCCGGCGGCTGGTTAACGCCACGCGTTCTAACACCGTCGCGCTTTGCTGACGGATTTCAATTGGCGAACGGTCTCCACCCGGGTTTTCGCCGGAATCACTCCAAGGGGGCGTGTGTGAGCGGTTACTTCGATGGCAATGGTCAGGGTGTTGCCCTCAGCAAAGCATCTGTATTTCGGGCGGGCCGAGTGCCGATCATTGGACGGTTCTCTCTGGCGGGAGGAAATCCATACGCTGCGGACGCAGCTCACACGGTCCGCGGCCTGGCGATCCGCTTCCAACTGGCGGATGGCGAAGAATGGCGCACCGCCATGATCAACACGCCGGTGTTTCCGGTCCGAACACCGCAGGCATTTTACGAGCAACTGCTGGCATCGGCCCCCGATCCGGCCACAGGAAAGCCTGATCCCGCGAAGGTGCAGTTGTTCCTGGCCAAATATCCGGAATCGGCCAAAGCGAGGCGGTTGATCGGTAGTCTGCCAATGTCCTCTGGATTTGCCAACAGCACGTTCCGCAGTTTGAACGCCTTCCGGTTCATCAATGCCGACGGCGCGGTGGCGTACGTCCGTTGGTCGATGGTGCCCGTCCTACCGTTCGAGCCGGCCGCGGCCGATGCGGGACGGGGCGACAAGAATTATCTCTTCGATGGGTTGATCGCGGATATTCATCGTCGCTCGCTGATGTGGCACCTGGTCGTCACGGTGGCTGAGCCTGGGGATCCGATTGACGATGCGACGCAGCCCTGGCCGCCGGACCGGCGCCAGATCGACCTGGGAACGTTGACCATCGACCGGGTCCAGAGCGATGACACCAGCCCGGCGCGCGACATCAATTTCGATCCGTTGGTGCTTCCCAATGGAATGGCTGCCTCAGAGGATCCGTTGTTGAGCGCCCGTTCGGCGGTCTATTCACAATCGTTTACGCGGCGCGAAGGTGAGCCGAAAACGGCCAGCGCGATTTCACCGGCCGAAACGGAAAAATGAGCATGGCGGCAACAGAACCTCCCCGGCAATTTGCCCTGCAATCGCGCATTCTTCATTGGCTGATGGCGGTCATGCTTTTGGCGATGCTGTTCATCGGAGTGACCATGGTGGCCTCCTTGGGCAACTATCACCGCCTCATCGCCATCCATCGTCCGCTGGGTATCATGATCTTGATCCTGGCGATCATCCGGCTGATCAACCGGAAATTCACGACCCTCCCGCCGTTTCCGCCGACCATGTCGCCAAGGGAACGGCGGGTTGCCGAGTTGTCGGAAAGACTATTGTATACGCTGATGATTTCCCTGCCGCTGATTGGTTGGGGCATGTTGTCAGCCGGCCATTATCCCGTCGTCATGTTCGGGCCGGTACACCTGCCGCCGATCCTGCCCGCGAGCCCCACACTGTACGCGCTGCTGCGGAAAACGCATACCGTCCTGGCGTATCTGCTGTTCGTGACATTCCTCGGTCACCTCAGCACGGTGCTGTTCCACACGTTCGTGCTGCGCGACAAACTGCTAGATCGGATGGCGCTGTGGTCAGTCCGCTCTTGCGATCGAAAAGAAAATGGCGAAGACATCGCGCACCACATCGGCAGGGATAAATGAGGGCGCGAGGGATCGTGTTGGTGGAATTCCGGAAATCCTCTGTTGAATCGCGTGGGATCGTGGCGTATAAGTCGTGCCGGTAACGATGAAGCCGACTGATCTACGGGAAATTCTGCATTACGTTCCGCAGTTTCGGGACCGGGTATTTCTCATTGCCATCGACGGCGCGGTGGTGGCGGATGAGAATTTTGGCAACCTGCTGCTGGACATTGCGGTGCTGCGGAGCCTGAACATCCGCATCGTGCTCGTGCACGGCGCAGGGCATCAGATCAAGGCGCTGTCGGAACGGCTGCGCGAACCGATTTCCAATCACGACGGGACGGGCGTGACGGATGCGGCGACGCTGGGCATCGCGATCACGGCGGCGACGAACGTGACGCATGAGATCCTCGAAGGCCTGAAGCTGAACGACATTCGCGCGGCGCAGACCAACGCCATCGAAGCCGTGCCGCTGGGGATTATCAAAGGCATCGACCACCAGCACGCGGGCAAGGTGCATCAAGTGGACGTGGACATGCTGCGGACGCTGCTGGACAAGGACATCGTGCCGGTGATTCCGCCGCTGGGGTTCGACGGCAATGGGCACACGTATCGCTTGAACTCGGACGCGGTGGCGGTGGAGATGGCGCGGGCGCTGGGCGCGGTGAAGCTGATGTTCATCGGCAGCACGAACGGGCTGGAGATTGATGGCAAGGTGGTGCCGCAGATTTCGGTGAAAGAGCTGGAGGCGGTGTTGAAGAATGCTGGCGACAAGATCGCGCCGCAGATGATGTCCAAGGCGCAGCACGCGCTGCAGGCGAGCCAGGGCGGAGTGCCGCGGGTGCACATCATCGGCGGGCAGGTCGATGAGGGGCTGCTGGCCGAGGTGTTCTCGAACGAAGGGATCGGGACGCTGATCTACGCGGACGAATACCAGGCGATTCGCAAAGCGATGCGCAAAGACATTCGGCACATCATGGCGCTGATCAAGCCGTCGATCCAGGAAGAGCAACTGATCAAGCGGACGCGGGGCAGCATCGAGAAGCACATCAGCGAATATTTCGTCTTCGAGATCGACAATAACATCGTCGGGCTGATCGCGCTGCATCCCTACCCCGACCAGAAGATGTCGGAACTGGCCAGCCTGGCGGTGAACCCCATGCACGAGCGGCGGGGGATCGGCACCAAGCTGGCGTTGTTCGTGGAGGGCCTGGCGCGCGAGCAGGGAGCGGAACGAATTTTCTGCCTGTCGACGCAGACGTTCACGTTTTTCCAGCACAAGCTGGGCTACGCCGAGGGTACCGCGGACGATTTGCCGCCCACGCGGCGCGAGAAATACGAACAGAGCGGGCGGAACTCGAAGGTGCTGGTGAAGAGCCTGACCGCAGGTCCGGTATCGCCCGCGCCTGTGGTGCGGGACGGCGTGCTGGCGTCGGTGTCGAACTGATCGCTAGTGACCGAAGGCAACGCGGGTGCGGCCCGCACCGGGGATGCTGGCGCCGATGACGGCGGGCTGCGCGAACTCGGATTCCACGGGCAACTGACCCGCGGACGCTTTTTCCACGAGTTGGTTCCACTCCGCGAGAATCTGCTGCTGCGAAGTTTCCAGGCGGGCGATGATCACGAGGTCGCGGTTGACGTCGTTGAGTCGGGAAGCGATGCGTCCCGTGACTTCGGTGCGTTGGGCTTGGATTTCCTTGAGCTGACCGGAGAGGACCGCCAAGCGCTGCTGGACCGGGCTTTCCCCCGCCACGGAAGGAATCGATCGGGCGCGCCTATCGGCGGCAGGCTCGTCCCTTTTGACCGGCTCGTCCTTGCGCGGGGCGGGGGCCGGCGGTTTCACCGATTTTGGCGGGACGATCACGTTGGTGCGGCACTGGGGGCAATCGACGATCATGCCTTCGGCCGCTTCATCGACGACCAAGCTCTTCCCGCAAGCAGGGCAGTCGAACAAGATGTCGGTGGATGTGACCGACGCGCCCGTGCCTGCGGTTTTGACTGGTTCCATACTCATAACCGAATCTACCTTTGTGTAAAATGCAACTGACGGGCGGGCTTTGCAAGCCCGAACATCTCTGGTAGCATCATCCGCCGTGCCAACTCGGCGAGCGAATGTGAGAATCGGCTGTTGCGGATTTGCGATGGCCCAGGAGAAATACTTCCGCGCATTTCCTTGCGTGGAAATTGATTCCAGCTTTTATCAGCTTCCCAAAATCGAGACTGCGGCGCGCTGGCGAGAGGCGGCGCCGCAAGGCTTCGAATTTTGCCTGAAAGCGTGGCAGGTGATCACCCATCGGGCGAGCAGCCCGACCTACCGCCGCACGCGGATCGATCCGCGCGAGCACGAGTACTGCGGGCATTTTGGATTCAACCCGACGATCCGTTGGGCGTGGGATCAAACCGTCGCGGTGGCGAAGGAACTCGACGCGGCGCTGGTGCTGTTTCAGTGTCCGGCGAGTTTTCATCCGAACAAGGACAACATCGCGCGGTTGCGGCGGTTTTTCGAGCACGCCAAACGCGGGAAATTCCATCTGGGCTGGGAACCGCGCGGGAGGTGGGATGCGGAGCTGGTGGCGTCGTTGTGCCGGGAGCTGGACTTGATTCCCGTGGGCGATCCGCTGATGACCGAGCCGGTGGCGGTCGGCAAGATCCGTTACTTCCGTCTGCATGGCACGACGGGGCCGAACCACCGGCATACGGCGGACGAGTTGGAACGTCTCCGCGCGCTGAGCGACAACCGGCAGCCGACCTACTGCCTGTTCAACAACGTGGCGATGCGCGATGACGCCGAGCGGTTTCGGAAGCTACTGGGTCCGCTGGCCTGTTGAGCGTGGGATGACGACGGCGGGCAAGTAGCTGCGGAGGCCGTCGGGCGTGGCGTGACTGATTTCGAGCGTGATGTCGCCGGCGGCGCGGTCGATTTTCGCGGGCGGCGTTTCAAAGCGAACGAACTCCAGCGGGGGCAGGATCAGACCGGCGACCTGCTGTCGATTCGCGTTGGTGCCGGGCGGACCCTGGAACGTGCAAACGACGGCGCATTGGGACAGGGTTTGGGAGCTGATATTGCGGAGCCAGCCGGTGACGGCGGTTGTCGGGGCGGGAGTTTCCAGGCTGTGCACGAGGCGGACGTCGGACAGCTCGACTGTGTTGTCGAGCGTGACGGGCATGTAGCGTTCGAGAAACGAGGAATGCACCTTCACGGACTCCTTGCTCATGCCCCCCTGGATGGCGCCGTTGACCCACAACCCGTTGCCCTCCGCGGTGGTGCTGGCGACCCGGATGACCGTGCCGACGGGCAGGCCGCGCCATTGGCCTTCGGGCAGTTGGCCGACGCCGAATGACGCGACGCGCGTCAGGTCCTTCGCGACGTAGGGTACCTCGGGCATCGGCCCGCGGGCGCGCGCTGCGCGACGCAGAATTTCCGCGGGAGACGATTGGGCTGCGCCTGACGGTGCTTCGTTGAGACTTTCGCGGAAGAGCCAGACGGCGAGCATTGCCACGGTGCCGGCGACACATATCACCACGAGCGCGAGAATGCCGCGGGAACCGCTGAAACCGGGGGTGAGTTTCATGATCGAGCTGGCCTCACTGGCAGCGGAATCAAACCACAATCCGCTTCCACAATCAATTCGTATGCGAACGGACAACCATCCCTCACCTTGATCCTCTCCCCTTGAGGGGAGAGGAGAACTCCCTGCCCTATTAGGGGGGGCGTTCCTGCGATCAATTCCTACGTCTACGACGGAGCATCGTCCCCTTCCCGTTCGCCGAATTCGAAAGCAGTGAACACCTGGAGGCGCGCGGCGGGGTCGCGCCAGGCGTCGGCGGGAAGGCCGGCTTTCCAGCAGACCATTTCGAGCGTTTTCGTCGCGTCCCAGCCCTGTTCGGCGGCGACCTTGGGCAGGAACAGGCCGTGGCGCCAGCCCTTCTCGATGATGATGCCGTGGCGGGTCACGTCGAACATCTCGGGTCGGGGCAAATCTTCGGGTGGATTCAGGACTGAGATTTCGATGGAGAGGTCGGCAAGCTCGTCGGGTTTGACCGGCGGGAAGCGCGGGTCTTCGAGGGCGGACGCGACGGCGGCGGTGAGCGCGTTTTTCCAGAGGGGTTGCTCGAAGTCCATTTTGCCGATGCAGCCGCGGAGGTCACCGTCCTTCTTCAGGGTGACGAACGCGCCGTGCGGGGCGCGGAGTGGCTCGGTGAGTTCCGTCTCGGCGATGTGCGGGAGCGGCTCGCCGTGGACAGCGGCGTGGATGGTCGCGCGGACCCAGCGCAGCAATTTGTCCTGCTCATCGCGGCTGATAGGCGGCTCGTTCATGCGGCGTCTCCGGCGCGGTCCGCAACTCGATCAAGGCGCGCGGCGATGTCTTCGCCGCCGCCGCGAAGAGTTATTCCCGTTGTCCGACATGGCAGCTTCTCCCGTCGGCCCCATAATACGGCGGCGGGGACGGAAGGTCAAACATGGAGGAGAAGGAATCGAAGAGCGTTTGAGCGTGGGGAGCGTAGAGCGTGAACGGCGGAAAGCGGAGCAGCAACAACAGTAACCCTCACCCTGACCCTCTCCCTTAATACAGCAAGGGAGAGGGGAACGTTTGGTGGGCGGTGCGCGGTCGGGAGACCGGCGCACAACGCGGCCATATGGATCCATGAATGGGCTGGAAGCCCGTTCCACTTTGGCGCGGCCTGCCGCGAAAAGGTTTCGCGGCTACAGAAGCGGAAGAAAAGCGGCGCGTTCGTGCAGAACGCGCCGCTATACTTCTTCTCGATCTCTTGTGTCCTGCGATCGGCGGGGTTGACGGTTTGTGGGCTCGACCACTGGAACCTCGGTTCCTCTAACCCGTCCGCCGCATCATCAGGCACAAGCAAGCTATATATTTGATGATTGAGACACCGTGGCGGGTTCGGTGTTCAAAAAAAAAGAGCGGCGGGGGGGTCTGATTGCAGCCCCGAAACTTTTTCGGGGCACTCCGCGGGTGATCCACCTTCGCTGCGGCTACGGCGGACAGGGTTTCGCGGCTCTCCTAACAAGCCTTCCCCTCTCCCTTGCCGTTCAAGGGAGAGGGTCAGGGTGAGGGTTACTGTTCATTATCGGTCCGCTTCCGCCCTCCGCTTTCCGCTCCGGGGCGAACAGGGCGAACGGAGGAGCTGCCGAAGGCAACGCGGGCGGGCCAAGCGCCCGCGCCACTGCGAGTTGAAATTTTGGGGAACGGGCGTAAGTTGTGGTGGAGAGTCGAGCGACCCTCTCGTCAAGTCAGGTAAAAATGACGGCGGCGCCCCTGACGGGGGCCGCCCGGGTGAATCTGCGAGAGTTGCGGCCTCGACTCTCCGCTTTGTCGGGATGCTTGTCCTTTTGTCTTTGTAGCCCGGGCCATCAATTGCAACGTTCTCTCACCACGAAGGCGCGAAGCGCACGAAGGAACTGCGACGCGCCCCACCTTCCCCGGGGAGATTTTTCACCACAGAGACACAGAGGTCACGGAGCTGTGGCGGAGGGGGAAACGGCAAAGCGGTGACAAGTCACCGCATCTCCAAAGGGGCGAGGCGGCTGGTTCGGTGGTGGATGCAAACGTTATCAGAATTTTTTAAGTTTCTTATCGGGCGCTCTTGCAATTTGGTGAGGTGGTCCTACGTTGCGGTACGGAGAGTCGAAGGGGGCGAGCGGAAGTTCGATGGGTAGCGCTAATGCGCGGTTTGAGCCTCGACTCTCCGATTTGTTTCGAACCTCTCTCTCGGGCACTCGTCTGCAGTTTAATCGACCGGCCGTAGGTCGCGGTACTCTCGATACCCCATTGCCCCTAGGCGGTCAGCGAGTTCAGTGGCTTTAACGCGAGCGTTTAGGTTGTTGCCTTGAATAGCAGAGCTTAGGATTTTGCGTATCTCGTCGCGCCATTTGTAAGGCCCCCATTCTTCTTCCGCGCCTTCAATCATTAGACGGAGGCATTCAACCGCTTCTTCGGGCATTGAGTCGACGACGCGGGCTAGCCTTTTCGAAACAAAGAAGTCCGAGTCCACCTCCTTGACTAGCTGGAGGACTCTAAGCAACATTCCTACAGCCCAGTGATCTTCGAATTTGTCGCTGCCGAACCACCAGCCGAAGGATTCGAGCTCCTCTCGGTTCTCCTTCGCTGTCGACGGCTTGGCGATCTCTGAGATGCGCCACTCCCAAAGTGCCTGGAGTCGTGGGAGGCCTTCGCCCGGATTTTCCCGAGGCTGTTCTCTCAGTGATCGGCCGATAAATGCTATTGACTCTGCTCGGATTGTGTCTGGCGCGCGTGTGAAAAAGTTTCTTAGGATGTCGTTGCCGACCTCAATAAGGCCCCGCCAGTAGAGATAGACGAGATGGCACCCGAGCCGTCCATCCGGGTCGGCGTGCCGTGCTCGCTCCCGTTTGTTTTCAGGAATCCTCTCGACGGCTTCGCGATAGTTAGGTTGGAGTGCCTCGAAAGTAAGTTTGCCCGGCCAGCAGAAGAAAAGGTAGGCCTCCCAAGCGGCGTCGTGCAGGCTTCGTGATGTTGCATCGAGGGGGAATATTTTGGCGACGTTCACCTTCGACCAATGGGGGTCGAGCCACTCCAGCCACGGGTATCGCTGGCCGTAGATGGAACGAACGGCAAGGGAAGGATCCCTTCTTGGATCGAGATGGTCCTCCAGCACGCGACGGACCTCCGCCATTTCGTTGAATCCCCGCCATCGATCGCTCGTTCCTTTTCTGTCTGCTTCCAAGTGTTCCTTTACCCACAACGCGTATCTCAGAACGGCGTGCATCGCTTCGCCTCGGACGGTGTTGATCGACAGTGTGGAAAGATCCATGTTTTTCCCGCCGTACCTGGCCTCGTGCTCAGGGGTTGGCTGGGGATCGTCGGTGAGCGCTTCGATGATACGCCAAACAGTGGCACGGAACTCGAAATCGAGTTGAGCATTGCCCTTTTGGAAGGCGACCCCGATCAGGTCGGCTATGGATTTTCGAGTCCAGCCCCATCCTGTATCACCCTCGTACTCTGATCGTCGCCCCGGAATCTCTCGCGGCTGCTCCAAGACCCACTGACATAAGCCGAGCACGGGTTCCCAAGGGAACGCCTGCTTTGCGCCGGATACGACCTGACGGAAGCCGAACAGCAGACTGCGGGTATAGGTGGGATCAACGTTGCGGAATAGCTCGGCGGAGGCCGCATACTTTACAGGGTCTGCGACCGCAGCAGCCGTTAGCATCCCTCCCAAGCCTTCTGCGGATGCCGACATGCGGTCTCCCGAGGGCTTCCAATCTCTAAGGAAAGTGATTAGCTCCTCTACACTCATGGCTTTGAGCTCATCGAGGGATTTAGGGCTGCTCGGACCGGTACTCGACGTGTGGTACGAAACAAACTCTGGATGCTCCGGCTCGCCGACGTCCTTCACCCAAAGGTCGTACTTCGCCCTCCATTCGGCAGGGAGGGCGTCACGTATCGGCTTCAAGCGATTTAGCTTCTCATGCTTTTCAATCCTCTCCGCGTCCAAGGGGCCCGGTTCTTTTCCCATATATCGTCGGAAGCCCTCGCGAATGTCATCCAAATTGACCTTCAAGCCGTCGATCCAGCCAAGGATGGTCTGCTGTTGCTCTGCTCTGAGGTAGCGGAAGCAGTCTCTGGACAAGAGGGCGTATTCATGCCGCAGTTCGTACGCATCGAAGTATTCCCGGCTGGTGAGACGCTCCGCGACACGCGGACGCGCGTCATCGGGAAATAGACGCAGAAGGTGCAGGGCAATGCGCTTGAATACGCTCCAGCGGTGTGCCTCGAGCCCTTCGACCAAGGCGTTCAAGTCCGCGGTCCGGTCGCGCGCCATCTTTTCTGCGGCATCGCGAACAGCGTCAACGAGTATATCGAGAAGATACTCGGTACGGGTGTTCTGTTCATGCTCCTCTATCGCGGGTCGCCATATAAACGACACATCGGTTCCTGCGTCCTGTTGTGTCGGCTCGGCTGAACATGCACAGAATTTGTCTAGGAGTTCGCAGAGCAGGTCAAAGGTGGGACGAGGTGCTGTGGCCAAAAGATTGGGGGCGTCTTTCTTTAGGATCTCGCCGTATTCCCAAGCGTCGAACTTTGGTCGTGGCTCGGGCCGTTCTGTGAAAACCGCTTTCCTTCGCCGTTCTTCCGTAGGGCGAGGGTCAGACTTGATGTCGAGGAGCGTCCCCGCGAGCTTGAGGGCCGCGTCCGTCTGTCCCCCCTTCGCGAGGTAGCTTATAAGCGGGCCGAAGGTGTGCGGCAGACTCATGTAAAGGTGGTCCTGTTTGGCTATCCAGGAAACCTCTTTACAGGCCCATCGAGCCGCTTTCTCGGGCGACATGGACATTCCAGCTCGGACGCAGTCCTCATGAACTCTGATATTCTCGGTCTCGGGGAACGCCGAGATCACGGACAGAACCAAATCCGGGGCCTTTGCTGCCATCCTTGCCAGATACCTTGACTCTGGCCATGCGGGGAATTGGATGGTGTTGCCCTTTCGTATTACGGGCTCGGGCTCTCGGAAGAAACCGTGCTTCCTCAGGGGTTCAATCCAATCGGGCGAATTCAAATTGTCGAAAAAATATTCGTAGTCCGCCCTACGCTTGATGGACTTAACCGCGTTTTCGACCAATTTGCGTGTAATCACGACTCGCCCTCTTTGATAATTCTGTCGATGGCGGTTTGGTCCTGGAAGGTGCGGGGAGAAAACTGGTCAAGCAGGAAGCGCTCGAGATTGTCGAGCCAACCGTTGAAGTCTTTTTCGTCGACGTTTGGGTTGTGGTGAGCAACCCCCTCGAAGTACTCGTAACACAGTTGCCATTCCTCGACGCGTAGGGTTTCGATTCGGTTTGGCAGTGCCGTCTTGATCAAATCACTTTTCCGCAGGAGGTTCCTGATCTTCTCTTTGCGTTTAGGATAGTCCGTATCAACTCCTTCGGCAAATTCGCTGACGGCGCGAAGGATCTTTCGGAGGTGTGTATCAACGGGGCCGTCCCATTTCCCGCCGTCGAAGCTCTGGCAGCGCTTCGCCCTCTTCTTCCAGATCTCGGTAAGTGATTGTGCGCGCTGCTTGAGATTCGGCTGTCCGCGCTGCTTTTTTCGGGGGTTCTCTTCGAGAGCAAGGTTGGAGTAGGTTAGAGTTTTCTCCAGCAGCTCCCTGATGCTGTGGGCGGCCTGAACACGCAGTTCGGGGTTTTCCTTTTGGCAAAGGGCATGAAGAGCGCCCGAATACATTTGTCCGAGGCGCCGGTCCCTTTCGGCCAGAACCCTGAGCAGCGCCTCCTGCCGGCCCGTCAACTGCAGGGAGGAAATGCTTGGTGCCGCCACGCTTGCGCCGAGTGGGTTGGTTACCGGCGCGTTCAGGCCGGCTTTCTCCTGATTAGGGTGCATCGCCTCGGGGCCAGTATGGCGGCGGGGGGCGGAGGAGGCAAGGATACAAATGATGGCGGATGGTCAATGGCTGATGGTTGACGGTTCAGGGTTCTGAGAGGATCGGCCCGCTGGAGATGGGTAACGTGAAACGAACGGCGAGATTTCTCGACTGGCTCGAAATGACAGTTGTTGCGAACCGGATTCGCCCGCTGAGGGCAGCGGGCCTACAACGACAGCCGCGCTCGCCGCGCGCGGCTACAACGAGGGCACGATGGCGCCACGCGGGGCCGCGGGGCCCACAACCGGGGCGTTTCGCAGAAACGCCGCTACAACGGAGGTGCGGCGGGTGTATCGGCTTGGTATATTTTATTGTGGACAGAATATCTGGTTTGTGATAGGATGCGGCGTCATAAGTTGTTCTTTGACATAGCGGCAGGCGGCTCGCGAGCCGGCTAGTTACCTTAGTCCAAAACGGAGGCCCTCCCCCCCCCTGTTTCTGCGAAACGAAGCCAACGTTTTTTTGGCGTTGTGGCTTGCAGAACCAGAAGAGTGACAATGGGTTACGAAACCTGCGATTGCGAAAAACGCGTTGGCTTCGTTTGGCTTCGTTTTGGGGTTTCTGGAGGTGGATGAGGTCTGGGCCGGAGACGAAAAAGGCTCTCTACGTCATGAACGGGCTGGAGCCCGTTCCACCTTGGCGGCAACGGCTGCGGGCCCACAACGGCGACCGCGCTCGCCGCGCACGGCTACAGCGACAGAGGCGTTTCGCAGAAACGCCGCTACACCGGCGTTGATGGTCGGCGGTTATATGAAGTCGTCGGACATGGGGGGCGGTTCGGGGCGGTGGAGGGGGTCGCGGCAGGCGTTGGAGGCGCCGACGAGGAAGATGCCGTAAACGATGAGGTAGACGAGCCACAGGTTGATGCCGTGAAGCTGCATGACCAGGTAGATGGTGACGACGATGGCGGGGGGCGTGGCGGCGTGGATGGCGATGTTGAGGAGCTGTTGGAGTTTGAGCGGGGACGGCATGGAGCGTTCGAGGATGGCCGCGACGAGGGAGAAGAAGTAGGCCTGCAAGAGACAACACAGCAATCCTGCCGCGACGAGCGCGACCCAGCCGAGCGGCACGAGCAGCCAGAGTCCCGCGTGGAACAGGCGGCGCAAGTAATCGCCATCGACGGTCCCGTCGGGAAATCCGCGGAGGCTATACAGGGGCGCGCTACGGGGTACGACATTCGTGGCGGTCCCGGCGCCGGAATCGCTCGGCGGCGTCATCCAATAGAGGAAGCTGTCGGCGGTGAACGCGACGCCGTAGGTGGCGCGGGGGTCGGGGACAGGGGCGGAGTTGGTGGTGTCGAGGATGAAGCGGAGGGTATTATCGCCCCAGGTGGCGGGCTGAGCGGCGTGGGTGACGATCTTGCCGTCCTGAATGGCGAAGTCGGGGCGGTGATCGTCGAACCTGCGGGCAACGCGGTCGATACCGCGGAGGGCCAGCGGGACGCTGCAGATGGCCAGGACCAGCGCGAGCAGGCCGACCAGTTTGAGCAGATGCTTCAGCGAGGTCGTCACCGGCAGATCGCGATACGGGCGATAGCTGGCGAACCCGGTGCACAACGCGAACACGGTGCGCAGGAAGTTCATGAACGATTTTGGGCCATGCTCACCATCACGAAATGGGCCGGCTCAGAGCCGGACGAGCGATCGCCGCGACTTTGCGGTCTTGGGCAGCGCGGCGACCGTTTCCTTTTGCATTTTCTTCAGCTTGCCCGCGAAGCTGGCGCGGGTGGCGGCGTCCATGCGCTCGACGAAAAGAATGCCGTTGAGATGGTCCACCTCGTGTTGCGCGGCGCGGGAGAGCAGGCCCGTGCACGTGAACACGATGTCCTGTCCGTCGAGGCCCTGGGCGCGGACGGTGATTGTTTGGGCGCGGCGGATGTCGGCGTTGACCTCGGGGATGCTCAGGCAACCTTCCGAGCCGACCTGTTCGCCTTCGGGGTCGAGGACCTGTGGATTGATGAGCACGAGCGGCATCGCGGCTTTGACGTCCTGCGGCTTGCCGTCGATGAACAGCTCCGAGGGCCGGTCGGTGGCGCCGGCGACGTCGATGACGGTCAGCATGATGGCGCGGCCGACCTGTTGGGCGGCGAGGCCGAGGCCTTCGGCGGCGTACATGGTTTCGAGCATGTCGCCGGCGAGCTGGCGGATCTCGGGGGTGACGCGGTCGATGCGCCGGCCCTTCTCGCGGAGGACGGGATGGCCATATTTGACGATGTCCAATACCACAGATTCAGTATAGCCACAGGGACGCGGATCGTCAAAGTGGAACGGAGCGGCGGGTCTTGCCCGGGCGGCGGGCGGTGTGTTAGAAAAGCGGGCAAGGAGGTGTGGTTCGTGCCGCTGGAGGTTTATCTCGTCAAGCTGGTGGAGCTGCTCGTCGCGCCGTTTCGGGATTTCGGCGCGGTGTGGCTGGGCATCGTGCCGCTGTACGTCTCGCTGTTGCTGGGGGAATTGTACAAGAGCAAGGTTTCATTCGGGCAAACGGTGGGGAACGGGTTTGTGATGCTGTGGACGGGATTGAACTGGACGATGCATCTCTCGAACCTCGGCTTCTTCGCGTATCTCGGCGATGTGCGGAGCCGGACGGCGATCGCGTGGCTGGTGGCGGTGTGCGCGATGGGGCTGGGGATTTTCGCGATCGTGCTCGGATTTCGGAAGAAGGACCGGACGCTGTGCCAGATTCTCGGGCATACGCGGTTTTCGGGGTATTTTCTGATCACGCTGTACCCGATGCAGGTCGGGTTGGTGCGGTGGAACTGGCCGTCGCTATCGGCCGTCTTGGTTTTTGCGCTGCCCGCGTGGTTGTTCATTTATCTCGTGGGCCGGCTACTGAGGGTGATCACCAAATGAGCAAAATGGAACTTCCCTACACGCGCGGCTGCTTCGTCTGCGGCGCGCAGAATCAGCATGGTCTCCGCCTCCGGTTTCGGCGGGTCGGCAACGAGGTGCACGCCGATTTCACGCCGCAGCCGCAACATGCCGGATTTCGCGGGATCGTTCACGGCGGAATTCTATCGACGGTGCTGGACGAAGCGATGTTCTGGGCGGCGGCAACCACGAAGAAGGGTTTTTGCCTTGCCGCCGAACTCAACGTGCGATTCATCACGAAGGTCAGCGTGGGACAGCGGCTGCTGTGCGTGGCGCGACTGAAGACGGACCGGGGCCGGTTGTGGGAATCGGAGGGCGAATTGCGCGACGAACAGGGCAACGTGTGCGTACGCGGGACGTGCAAGCAGGTGCCGATGGATGTGTCCGCGATGAAAGATGCCGCGGTGGATTTCCTGCCCGACCCATCAACGACGGACGGAATGAGGCTTTTCGCCGATCTCGGGCTGGGGTGAGGCGACTGCTTGCGGACGACTGCTACACCGAAAAACTCTCGCCGCAGGAACACGTGGCCGTGGCGTTGGGGTTGTGGATTTTGAAGCCGCCGCCGATCATCTTGTCCTGAAAATCGATCTCCGACCCGCTCACGTACAGCGCGCTCTTCACGTCGACCAACACGCGCACGCCTGCGGTTTCAATCAGGATGTCCTTCGGCGTGGGCGGGCTCTTCTCGAAATCCATCTTGTACTCCAGCCCCGCGCAACCGCCGCCGACGATCTTCACGCGCAACGCGCCGTGCGCGACGCCGTCGCGCTGCATGAGTTGCGAGACTTTGCGGCCGGCGGCGTCGGTCAGCTTGATGAGCTTCTCCGAGCCGACGCGCGGGACGGTTTGCGTTGGAGTTTCGGTGGTCATGCTCGTGCCACTAATCTAACCGCGAATGGACGCAAGTCCACTCTCGGGACAACAATTCGTGTGAATTCTTGGCCGTACTCGTCAGCATCCGGCGATGTCCTCCCGACCGAGCTGTCCAAGGCGACCGCAAGGTCTCCGTTTTCCGCTTGAGCGACAGCTTTCCTAAAGCACCTCGCCCCTGTCGAGAACTTCTTGAATGAAGCAATCGCCCCACGCCAACCGCTGACGGATCTTTTGCGGCGAGCGTACGAGCAAATCACACGCAAACGGCGCAGGTGCTTTCAAGGATATTTCAATCGCCTTGTTTACCCCGCGTCCCCTGTGCGGCATGACCACCAGTAAATCTACATCCGAGTCGCGCGTGGGCTTTCCGTAAGCGTAGGAACCGAAGAGGATGATCCGCTGGGGACGAAACTCCCGGGCGATCTCTGCCGCATACGCCCGAATTTGTCGTCGCGTAACCATGACGCAAGCAAATTACAGAGGGCGTGGTCAAATCACAAGCGGGAAGCAATGACCAACAGCTCAGAACATGCGGTCAATCAACTGCCGGAAGTTCTTCCAATGTGACGGCGGTTTCGTATTGCTGGCCACCGCGTTTCAGGACAAGCTTTTGCTTTGTGCCTGCGGGTTGGCTCCAGAATCGACCGAGGGGTAGAATGTATGGGTCGGTCCGCCACACGGTCACGTTGAGTATTCCAATTTTGAGCAAGACATCTCCGTCGCGGATGCCCGCGCGATATGCCGGGCTATCCCTGACCACATGGGCAATCAAATCGTCGGTTCGCTCCAAATCTATCGGTACGAACACCGCGCCTAGCCGATTATATTTGTATTCGCCGGTTGAAAGTCGGATTGGCTTTGTATATAGCGAACCATGTTTGGCGTCGACTAACAGTTTCAGTTGTTTGAATACGTGCAGCCCCAAGACCGCATCGCAGTGTCCCCATCCGACACCGGCCGATGAAAGTGCGACCGTCACTGGTACATCGACAAGATCGAGTCCACCAATGGTGATCTTCCGAGCACGAAGCACCTGTCGAATCACCATACCGTCAAGCGGATAAACATCGGCGCTGATTGTTGCTGTCTTGTCCGCCCGTTCCGCGGACCATTTCCGCCATCGCTGGGGACCAAGCGCGACGCCGCCGGAATCGCCTGTGTCGATGCCGATCTTCGCCGACTCCTTACCGTTGGAGCACTCAAACTCAAGGTAAACGGAGTCCGGCACAAGCTTCCATTTCGCCCAGCCGTTTAAGTTGGTCGGCAAATCCGCTAGGAAACCCCAACCAGGTTTTTCCGCGTCAAGTTCAATGACAAAGTTGGTAAAAACATTCCAAGATATGACCCCGTCAATGTCCGCCGGCAGGCCTCCGGGCATATCGACCACCCCAAACGTGGACTTCTGTGGCCCGTAGCCAAAGTCCAAGATGCATTCTTCAGCCCGATCCATCGGCACCTTGCCCGGTGCAAGCGGTTGGTCTTTGTCCCAAGCCTTGGAAATCTTCAAACCAAGACGCTCCGCCGCCCCGCGAAACAAGACAGGATATTCAGCGCCTGTGTCGAAGGCCAGACGGACTGGCTGGTTGTTGATCTTGGCATCGAGGGGAAGCCTGTCTTCTGCATGCGCGACACTAGGGGCCAAGCTCAACAGTAACGCTAACACCACGTTCGAAAGAATGCGACGGCTTCGCATTATTCGCGCCACTTCGCGTGGACTCATGAGCTCACTCCCCGCCCTTCCCGCGGATTCCCGGCTCGGTGAGCGCGCGGAGGTTGAAGATCTCGTCGAGCTGTTTCTCGCTCAATCCGGAAACTTCGCGGGCGACTTCGCGGACGGTCTTGCCTTCCTTGTAGGCTTTCTTGGCGATCTCGGCGGCTTTGTCGTACCCGATCACGGGCGCGAGCGGCGTGCACATGGCGAGGCTCTGTTCGATGAGCGAGAGGCACCGTTCGCGGTCGGCTTCGATGCCTTTCACGCAGGCATCAGCGAAATTGCGAGAGGCCGCGGCGAGCAGATGTACGCTCTCCAGCATCTGCGCGCCGATCAGCGGCATCGCGACGTTCAACTCGAAGAAGCTCTGCAGTCCGCCGAGCGTGATCGACACGTCCGCGCCGATGACCCACAATGACACCTGAATCAGGCTCTCGGCGATGACCGGATTGACCTTGCCCGGCATGATCGAGCTGCCGGGTTGCACGGGCGGGATCTTCAGCTCGCCGATGCCGCAGCGCGGGCCGCTGCCGAGCAAGCGAATGTCGTTGGCGATCTTGGCGAGGCTGACGGCGATGGTTTTCAACCGGCCACTGGCCGCCACGCACGCATCGCGTGCCGCCGCCGCCTCGAAATGGTTGTGTTCCTCGTGCAACGGGATTCCCAGCTCCCGCGACAATTTCTCAATCGTCCGTTTCGCAAACTCCGGGTGGGCGTTCAAGCCGGTCCCGACCGCCGTTCCGCCGAGCGGCAGCGTGTCGAGCGCCTCGATCGCCTCCTCGGCGCGCTCGTAAGCATTTGTCGCTTGTGCCGCGTAGCCGGAGAATTCCTGGCCCAGACGGATGGGGGTGGCGTCCTGCAAATGTGTGCGACCGATCTTCATCACATCATCAAACTCGCTCGCCTTTGCCGCCAAAGCTTCGTGCAAATGCTTCAGCGCCGGCAAAAGCTCTTCGTGGATGGCCGCGATCACGCTGATGTGAATCGCCGTGGGAAACACGTCGTTGCTGGACTGGCAGAGATTGACGTGGTCGTTCGGGTGGACCGGCGATTTGTCGCCGCGCTTGCCGCCGAGCAGTTCGTTGGCGCGGCTGGCGATGACTTCGTTGGTGTTCATGTTCGTCGACGTGCCGGAGCCGGTCTGGAAAATGTCGACCGGGAACTGGGCGTCGAGCTTGCCGTCCACGACTTCCGTGGCCGCCTGCACGATTGCCTCGGAGACTTTCTTGTCGATCAGGCCGAGATCGAGATTGGTTTTGGCCGCGGCGCGTTTGATGCGGCCCATCGCATGGATGAGCCGCGGCGGCAGGGGCCAGCCGCTGATGGGGAAATTCGTGACCGCCCGTTGCGTCTGCACGCCGTAATAGGCATCGGCGGGGACTTCCAGCGGGCCCATGGAATCTTTTTCGATGCGAGTAGTCATAGAGACTTCCTTTCAACCACAGAGCCACAGAGGACCCAGAGAAACCGACTCTGTGAACTCTGTGTCTCTGTGGTTTGTTTCCAACTACCTCTTGTTCAACATCTCATTCTAATGCAGCGGAAAGATCTTTGCGGCCACGATCGATGCGTGGACGAGCGGACGCTGAAAGATGCCGATGCCGATCATGGCGGCCATGCACACGTACAGGCCGAACCGCATCGGCTTGCTGACAACAATCGGCGAGGCATCTTCGGCCTCCTGCAGATAAATCGCCCGCCCCACACCGAGATAGAAGTACAGCGAGATGACCACTGCTGCCGCGCCGATGAGCGCCAGCAGGTAATAACTCGAATCCGTCTGCGCCCGCTGGACCACCGCCGCAAACAACTGGAATTTCCCAAAGAATCCACTCAACGGCGGCACGCCCGCCAACGACATCATCGAGAGAAACAGCGCCAGTCCAAGAATCGGCGAGCGTTTGCCGAGACCCGAAAAGCTCGGGATCTCATCGCTTCGGGTTGCCGCGGTCACCGCGATGATCGCGAGGAACGCGCAGAGATTCGTGAACGCGTACTGCCCGAGGTAGAACAATACGGCACCCGCACCGAGCGCGTTGACCGCGGAGACACCCATCAGCATGTAACCGGCGTGACCGATGGACGAATAGCCCAGCAGCCGCTTGATATTGCGCTGCGGAATCGCGCCGAGATTGCCGTAGAGCAGCGTCGCGCCCGCGAGTACCGCGATCAGCGTGTTCCAAACCATGCTCACGGGAAGCAAGCCCGCATACAGCACGCGCAGCAGCAGCGCGAATCCCGCCGCTTTGCTGCCGACGACAAGAAAGGCGGTCACCGGTGTTGGCGCCCCTTGATACACATCGGGCGTCCACACCTGGAGCGGCACGCTGGAGATTTTGAACCCGAGCCCCGTCAGCACCAGCAACATGCCAAAAACGAATGCCGGCGCTGGCGTCCCAGCCTGCGAACGGAGAAGATCGGCGAGCCTGTCGAAGTTCGTCGTGCCGGTCGTCCCGAAAATGTAAGCGATGCCGTAGACGGTGAACCCGCTGGCGAGCGCACCGAGAATCAGATACTTCGTGCCGGCCTCCAGCGACGGGAGCTGCCGGCGCAGGTAGCTCGCCAGCACGTACAGCGTGATCGTGACCAGTTCCAAGGATACGAACAGCAGGATGAAATCGTTGACCGACGCGGTCATCAGCATGCCCACGGCGCAAAACATCAGCAGGGCGTAGAACTCCGCCACGCCCGATTCGATCCGTGGCGAGAACTCCGCCGCCATCAGGAGCACCACGGCCAGCGCCAACAGGAACAGCCGTTTGAAGTACAGCGCAAACGGATCGAGCCGGAACATCCCGTGGAAGAACGGTTCGGCAACGGGCTGAATCGCGAAACTGTAGAGCAAGGCCACCGCGACAAACCCCGCCGCCATGTATCCCACAAGCCGTTTGTTGGGGATCGGCGTGAACGCATCGACGAGCAGCAGGACGATCCCCCACGTCGCGATGAGGCATTCCAACTGGATGGCGTACAGACTCATCATGGCGTGGCCCTGCTGTTGGAAGCGGTGATTGCAGATGCGGCAGTCGCTTCACTGCTTGTCGACAGGTGGCTGACGACGGATGTCGCCACGCTTTGGCGGATGATGTCGGTCAGCAGGCGCGGATAAAAACCGACGGTGAGCAGCACGGCCAACAGCAGCGCGTACGGAAACTTCTGTCTGAAGCTCACTGCGTCCTTGAGCATCGACCATTTCTCGTCGAACGGCCCGAAGAAACTCGTGCGCACCGCCCACAAGAGGTAGGTCGCCGTTACGACGATCCCCCACACCGCGCAGATCGTCGCCACGCGAAACAGGGTCGATCCCTGCTGCCACGAACCGAGAAAGACCAGCACTTCGCTGGCGAAATTCGCGAAGCCCGGCAACCCGCTCGACGCCATCACGGCCATGACCATGCACACGCCGACGAACGGAATCTTGCGCGCGAGGCCGCTCAGGTCCGGCACGAACCGGTTGTGGGTCTGGTGGTAGAAAAAGCCGATCAACGAGAATGTGAGCGCCGCCATCACGCCGTGGGCGAACATGAGAAGGACCGCGCCGCTGACGCCGACGACGTTGAGCGTGGCGATTCCCAGAAGCACATAGCCCATGTGACTGACCGAGCTGTAGCCGATGACGAATTTCCAGTCCCGTTGCGTCAGCGCGGCCCAGCCCGCGTAGAGAATATTGAAGCACGCCAGCACGGCGAGGAGATTGGCCCAATGCCGCGCGCCTTCGGGTAGCAGCGGCAACGCCAGGCGGATGATGCCGTACGCGCCGAGCTTCTTCAGCACGCCTGCGTGCATCATCGACGCGGCGGTGGGCGCGGCGGCGTACCCCAGCGGCGACCACGTGTGAAACGGCCACATCGACGCCAGAAAACCAAATCCGAACAGCAGGCACGGGAACGCGATTGTCTGCGTTGTCCGGGCCAGGACCACGTTGTGCTGCAACCGCTCGATATCCAGTGTTCCCCCCGCGAAATAGATGGCCAGCAAACCGATCAGCGCCAGCACGGCGCCGGCCGTCAGATACAACGTCAGCTTCATCGTCGCGTATTCTTTCGTGCGGCCGTGTTTACCCGGCGGCAGCGATCCCCACATGCCGATGAGCAGATACATCGGGATCACTGCCATCTCGTAAAAGAAATAGAAGAAAAACAGGTCCATCGTGCAGAACGTCCCGCTGATACCGGTCGCCAACGCGAGAAACAGGATGTAGTACTCCTTCTCGCGCTCGTGGATTTCGCTGGAGACGAACGCCCCGCAGAACGACACGAACCCGACGAGCAACAGCAGCGTCATCGAGATGCCGTCCACGCCGAATTTCAGCGAGCAGCCGTAACTCGGCAGCCACGAGATGCTGTGGACAAACTGATATCCGCTCTTCGTGCGGTCAAAGCTCGCAAACAGCGTGAGCGTAATCAGCAGCGACACGCCCGTGGCAAACAGCGCCAGCGCCCGAATCGCCTTCGGATTCTTCGCCGGCAACAAAAACGCCACAAACGCCGCGATCAGCGGCAGCAGGACGGCGATGGTCAACAGAATATCCATGGTCAATCGAGCCACCAACCCTCGTTCCAGTAGAAACTCGCCAGATAGCTGAATAGCGTCGTGCTCCAAATCGCGGCAGCTAGGCCTAATGCAACTGGGTGCTTTGTTTTCGAAGCGAGCTCTCGCACCAAGAGTCCAACGGACATCAAGACTAATATCACTGGCACGTCAGGCCAATTCTCCCTGATTACGTATCCCAAGTCGGAGGGGCCGTGCTTCCCAAACGCCATCAACAGCAAAAGGACCAACCAAAACGAGCTAACCACTGCAACCTCAAGAATCTTTTGGGCGAGACCTAGCGGTCGCTCGCTCACACGAAAAAGCTTTAACTGGTTTCCGCCTATCAACATGCCGATAGTTGTTGAAACACACCCCACGAATGAAGTCGCTATGACGAAGGCCGGTGGAATTCCCCGCGCGAGCGCGAATAATGGCAGGGCCACGATGGCAATAAGATACGTAATCCAAAGCCTCTTCACATGTTCACCTCACCACCACGTAGTAAATGATGACGGTTGCGCCGAGGCCGAAGAAGAAGGCGTAGCCGGAGATGCTGCCGGTTTGCAGGAGGCGGACAGTGCGCCCGAGCAGGCCCGTGCCGACCGACAGGCCGCCGATGCCGAGCCGCTGGAGTATCCAGCGGTCGAACACATCGCACGTGGTTGCAATCGTGCCCTGCACGTACTTGATAATCCAGTGGTACAGCTCATCGAAATAATACTTATTCTCGACCAGCGTCCAGAGTTTGCCGAGCGCGGCTTTGACAGGCGCATCGCTGGGGTCGGGTTTCCAATAAAGTCTCAGCGCCACAATGAACCCGAACACCGGCACGGCGATCAGTCCACCCGTCAGCAGGAGCGAATGACGTTCGGCTTCGTGGGGCGGCCCGAGGAAATCGGGGACCTTGCTGTACCAGCCGGTGATGATGGAGAACAACGCGAGGAAGATCAGCGGCGCCGTCATCACGAGCGGCGATTCGTGCGCGTGGTCGTAGGCATGCTGGTCGCGTGGCTTGCCGCAGAACACGACGAACACTTCGCGTCCCATGTAGTAGGCGGTCAAAAACGCGGTTGCGACCGCGATCAGGAACAACGGCTGGTTGCGCTCGAAGGCCAGCAGCAAAATCTCGTCCTTGCTGTAAAACCCGCTCAGCGGCGGCACGCCTGCCAGGGCCAGCGTGCCGATGACGAAGGTCCAGAACGTGATCGGTGTTTTCTTCCATAAGCCGCCCATCTTCCAGATGTCCTGTTCGTGGTGGAGCGCGATGATCACGCTGCCCGCGCCGAGGAACAGCAGCGCCTTGAAGAACGCATGCGTCGTGAGATGGAACATGGCCTGGGTCGGTCCACCGAGGCCGACGGCCATCACCATGTAACCGAGCTGCGAGAGCGTGGAATAGGCGAGGATGCGCTTGATGTCGTTCTGGGCGATGGCAATCGATGCCGCCATGAGAGCGGTGATGCCGCCGATCCAGGCGATCAGCCACAGGGCAGTTTCGCTCGGCAAAATCAACCAGGAAACGCGGCAGAGCATATAGACGCCCGCTGCCACCATCGTCGCGGCGTGAATGAGCGCGCTGACGGGCGTGGGGCCTTCCATCGCGTCGGGCAACCACACGTGCAACGGCACCTGGGCGCTCTTGCCCATCGCGCCCGTGAAGATCAGCACGCCGATCAGGGCCAGTGTGCCGATCGACAGATCCAACGACGGCAGCCTCGCCTTCAATTCGGCGAACTCAAACGTGTGCGCGTGCGACCAGAGCAGCAGAATCCCCAACATCATCCCGACATCGCCGATGCGGGTCGTGAGGAATGCCTTTTTGCCGGCCTCGGCGGCGCTGGGTTTTTCGAACCAGAAGCCAATGAGCAGATAGCTGCTCACGCCAACCAGTTCCCAGAAGATAAAGATCTGAATGAAGTTGCTCGAGATCACGATTCCGAGCATCGAGAAGGTGAACAGCGACATGCAGGCGAAGAACCGCGAGAAGCCGGGGTCGCCTTTCATGTAGCCGAGCGAATAGAAGTGAATCGCCGACCCGACGCCGGTAACAACCAGCAACATCAACAGCGCCAGAGCATCGGTTGTCATGCCGAACTCAATGCGCACGGAATTGCCAATGACGAGCCATGGGAACGGATGCGGCTGGTGTTGGATGCCTTTGAAGGCAAATAACCAAAACAGACGGAGTGAGAGTGTGAACGAGAGGAGTATGGCGCCGATGGACAGCGCGGCGCTCAAGGCTTTGTTCTTTCCCGTAACCAGCGTAATGAGCGCGGCGGCTACCAACGGGCTGAAGAGAAGGATCCACACCGAGCAGATGGGAAACCGGCCCATGCCCCAGTCGGTGCCATACATGTAGATCAGGTGATTCATAGCCGCATGGTCGTCAGCTCGTCCACGCTCACGGTTTGTTTGCGGCGATACAACGCCACGATAATCGCCAGACCGACGGCAACCTCCGCGGCGGCGATGGCGATAATGAAGAACGCGAGGATTTGACCGTCGACCAGTTTATTGAACTTGGAGAAGGCAACGAGGGCGAGGTTGGCGGCGTTGAGGTTAATTTCCAGCGCCATGTAGATGACGAGCGCGTTGCGGCGGATAATGATGCCGGCGATGCCGAGGGCAAACAGCAATCCGCTGACAATGAGGTAGTCGTTGAGGGTGATGGCGGTGGTCATTTGAGTTCCTTTCTGGAGAGCAAGACCACACCGATCATCGCCACCAACAGCAACAGGGCCGTCACCTCGAACGGTAACATATAATTGGCAAACAGGGGTTTGACGACCTGTTCCAACCCGCCGCGTAGTTCCTGGCTGCCGACGGACAGCGGCTTGATGGGCCGGGCGAGAATGATTTTCAATTCCCACACAAATGCCGCCGCCACCGCGATTCCCCCCGCAACGCCGAGCGCCCGGAACTTGCGACGCTCGCTGGCCTTGATGTCGAGCAACATGATCACAAACAGAAACAGCACCATGACGGCGCCCGCGTAGACCAGCACCTGAATCGCGGCGATGAAGAACGCTTCGAGCAGGACAAACAGCCCGGCGAGGAACACAAACAGCAGCACCAGAAACAGCGCGCTGGCGACGGGATTGCGACTGAAGATCACCAGAAAGCCGCACACCAGCATCGCGATGCTGAAGCAGTAGAACAAAATGTCGTGTACGTTCATCAATCTCCAATCAGACTGGCAACCCTCGCTGATCCCCACACTCCATTATCCGCGCCTATCTGCGCGCGTCTGTGGACGGCTTGAGACGCTGCTCACTTCTCACGGGCGCATCCGGCGCGTCAGGCGGCGGAGCTCCCTTGTACTTCCACTTCCAAATGGAATCCGGCTGCACGCCTCCCAATTCCAGCAACTTCTCCTTGTGAAACTGTAATTCGTCGCGGGAATAGCCGGCAATGGCAAAATCCTGCTTCAGGAATATCGCCTCTTCGGGACAAACTTCCTCGCAATAACCGCAATAGATACAGCGCAGCATGTCGATGACAAAATCCTCGGGCTCCTTCTCCACATTCTCGTCGGGCGCGGCATCCGGACGCGAGCCTGGCGTGATGCGGATGGCCTTGGGCGGGCAGACGAATTCGCACAGCTGACAGGACACACATTTCACCCGCCCGTCCGGGTCCTTCACGAGTGTCGGCGCACCGCGATACGCACCGTACAATGGCGGCTTTTCCTCGGGATACTGACGCGTAAACTTGCGTCGGGGGATGTGCTTTATCGTCAGCCACATCCCGTGCAGAATCTGGGGGAGATATGTCCGCTCCCAGATCGTCAGTTTTGGACGTTTGAGTTGCATCGTCATTTGGTAATCGCCGCCAAGACCACTCCCGAAATCAAAATATTCAACAGCGTCAATGGAATGAAGATTTTCCAGCCCAGTCCCATGAGTTGATCGTACCGGAATCGCGGGATGGTCCACCGCACCCAAATGAAGAGGAACAGAAACGCGCAGACCTTGGTCAAAAAGATGACGACGTGGATCAATCCCACCCGGAGCGTCAGGGCGGGCGCATTGTACGGCGCGAACGGCAGCGACCAGCCGCCGAAGAACAGCGTCGCCATCAGCGCCGAGGCCACGAACATCGCCGCGTATTCGCCCAGGAAGAACATCGCGAACTTCATCGAGCTGTACTCGGTGTTGTACCCGCCGACGAGTTCCTGTTCCGCCTCCGGCAGATCGAACGGGAGCCGGTTGGTCTCGGCGAACGCGCTGACGAGGAAAATGAAGAACGACAGCGGCTGCGTGAGACACAGCCACCTATTCTGCGCCTGGTATTCGACCACCCTCATAAGATTGAGCGAGCCGGTCTGCATGAACACCGGCACCACGCTCAGGCCGAGGCAGACCTCGTAGGAAATCATTTGCGCGCTGGAACGGATGCCGCCGAGGAACGGATACTTCGAGTTGCTCGCCCAGCCTGCCAGCACGATGCCGTAGACGCCCAGCGACGCGATGGCGAACACGAACAGGATGCCGACATTGAGGTCGGCAATGACCCCCGGGATCGGATCATGGGAGATGCTGGGAATCACCAGTTGACTGCTCCAGGGCACCACGGCGATGGTAATGAGCGCGGGGATCATCGCAATCATCGGCGCCAACGTGTAATAGACCTTGTTGACGTGATGCGGAAGCACGTCCTCCTTGAAAACGAATTTCAATCCATCGGCCATCGGCTGAAGGAGACCGAACGGCCCGACGCGATTCGGCCCGATGCGGTCCTGCATCCAGGCGCAGATTTTGCGTTCCGCCAGCACGGTGTACGCGACGATCCCGAGCATCACGCCGATTACACAGATGATCTTGAGGAGGTGGATGAGGAGCAATGGAATCATGCCTTCGCTCCCGCCGCCGTTGCCGGCGCGCCTTTGGGTTCCGTCGTTGGCGCAACCGCCAGATTCAGTTCCACGCCGAGGTCGCCAATTCTCGACAGATTCAGTCCCGCCAACGGCGGCAGCGTGCGCGCCATGTCGGCGAACACGTCCTCGATCGCCAGGTAGCTCCCATCGGCGCCCAGTTCGTTCAACAGCGCGGCGAACGTCTGCCATTCGGGCCGCGCGATACCCGGCGACTGGATGGCTGCGTTCAGGCGCTGCAGCCGGCCCTTGGCGTTGATGAACGTACCGCGTTTCTCGGCGAACGTGGCTCCCGGCAACACGTAATGCGCCAGCTCCGTCACCGGGTTGGGCAAGGTGTCGATCGCCACAAGCAGATCGAGCTTCCCGAGCAAGTCTTCGGTGACGCCGTATTTCACGATGTTTTCCCCGTGAACGATGAGAATCTTGATCTTCCCGGCCCTGATCGCTTCGGCAATGACCGAAATGCGCCCGCCGACCGGCTCGGCGGCCACACCCGTGAGCTTCGCGCCGTTCGTATTCGGATTTCGGTCGGCATTGAGCAGGAACTTGTCGGCCTCGCCGTTGTGCGGCACGCAATCCACCAATTCCGCGCCCAGAACGTCCCGCGTGAGCTTGTTGAACAGAAACAACTCCTCGGTTGTGGCGCGGGCGGTGCCGATGGCCGCGATTGCTCCGGCCCGGCCCTTCGGTTCGCTCAATTTCTCCGCGATCTGCCGCGTTGCCTCGGGCCAGGTCAAGGTCAATCGCTCGGCCGTTGTCGACGATTTCACCGCGGGCGCCGTGAGCCGATGGGGATCATTGATGAACCTGTAGTGCAGACGGCCCTGGTCGCACATCCAACATTCATTGACCGCGTCATTGTCGCGAGGCGTCTGGCGATAGACGACGCCTTCGCGGGACCAAACGACGGTGTTGCACCCGGTGGCGCAATTGGGGCAGATGCTCTTCGTCTCCTTGAGGAACCACACGCGCTGCTTGAACCGGAAATCGGTTGGTGTGAGCGCGCCGACCGGACAGATGTCCGTGATATTGAGGTCGTAGTTCGTTTTCGGTTCCATGCCCGGGTAACAGGTGAGCGTGGAATGACTGCCGCGGTTGACGAACCCGAGACAGTCCTGGCCCGCGACGTCTCTCATGAAGCGGATGCACCGCGAGCACAGGATGCACCGTTCGTCGTCGAGCATGATCTTCGGGCCGAGAGCCGTCTTCTTGGGTTTGTGGACCTTTTCCTCCACGAACCGACTTTGGCCCTTGCCGTAATCGACGCTGAATTCCTGGAGCCGGCATTCGCCCGCCTGATCACAGATCGGGCAATCGAGCGGGTGATTGATGAGCAGAAATTCCATCACGCCCTCGCGGGCCTTGATGACCTTCGGCGAACGGGTGTGCACGACCATGCCTTCGGCGACGGACGTATTGCAGCCGATGGAAAGCTTCGGGCCAAACACGATCACGGGTTTGCCATCGGCGCCGACCTCCGGCTTCTTGTCGGGGCCCATCTTGGGCATTCCCACGTCCACCATGCACATCCGGCAATTGCCGACCACGGCCAGTTTCGGATGATAGCAATAGTGCGGCACCTCGATGCCGGCGAGTTTCGCCGCCTCGATCAGGTTCATCCCTCTCGGGGCTGTGACCTCGTTGCCATCGATGGATAGTTTGACAGTCTGCTCGGCCATCTTACCTTCCGGGCCGTGGCCCGTTCCTCCGGACGCGGTAGGTGGCCTGACGCTCTCGGACATGAAACCCGATCTGTTTCCGCCGACGCTGCGGTGGGGACATCAACTCGCGGATGGCATCGAAGACAAACTTGAACTGAGCATCGTACTTTTCTTCCAGTTCGTCGAGCTTGCGAGCCAGATCGGCGTGGGTCGCCAGCACCTGACGCAACTTGACGAACGCGCGCATGATCTCGATGTTGACGCTCACCGCGCGCGGGCTGCGCAGGACGCTGGAGAGCATCGCCACGCCCTGCTCGGTGAAGGCGCGCACCCGTTTGGAGTACTTGATGTCAGAGGATATCACAAATTGTGATATCCTTTTGATCTCGCCGCGGGAGAGCTCGAACATGAAGTCTCTGGGAAACCGGCTGATGTTGCGCTGGACGGACTGGTTGAGGACGCGGGTTTCGACACGGTAGAGCGCGGCCAAATCTCTATCGAGAATCACCTTCTGGCCGCGGACGAGCACAATGCAGTTCTGAATTCGTTCGACGGGGACGATGGAATTCTGTCTAGCGACCATTCCGACCTCCGTTCTTGCACGCCTTTTCAAAGTCGCTGCGGTATTTGGTCACGAAGGCCTTCACGGGCCAGGCGGCGGCTTCACCCAGTGGACAGATCGTTTTGCCGTCGATGTTGTCGGCGACGTCCCACAACATGTCGACGTCCTCGGCGCGCCCGTGGCCATGCTTGATGCGGTGGAGTATTCTCTCCATCCACAACGTTCCTTCGCGGCAGGGCGTGCATTGGCCGCAGGATTCGTGGGCGTAGAACTGCGCCACGTTGAGCGTGCTCTGGACGATGTCGACCGTATCGTCCAGAACAATCACACCGCCGGAACCGGCCATCGTGCCGGCTTTGCGCAACGACTCGAAATCCAGCGCCACGTCGATCTGGTCGGCTTTCAGGACGGGCATCGAACTGCCGCCGGGCACGACGCCTTTCAACTGACGGCCCTCTTGAAGTCCGCCGCACACGTCGTAGATGAGCTGGCGCATGGTCAGCTTGCCCATTTCGAACTCGTAATAGCCGGGGCGTTTCACCGGGCCGCTGACGCACACCAGGCGCGTGCCGGTCGAGCCGGGCACGCCCATGCCCTTGAACCACGCGGCACCATTGTTGATGATATGCGGCACATTCGACAGCGTCTCGACGTTGTTGACCACGGTCGGGCACCCGAACAGGCCGACGACGGCCGGGAACGGCGGCTTGATGCGCGGGTAGGCGCGTTTGCCTTCGAGAGATTCGATCAGACCCGTTTCCTCACCGCAGATGTACGCGCCCGCGCCGCGGTGCACATAAATCTCACAGTCGAATCCCTTGCCGAGAATGTCCCTGCCGAGGAAATTCTTCGCGCGCGCGTCCTCAATCGCATTGATGAGGATCTTCGCGCCGTGGGGCATCTCGCCACGGATGTAGATGTAAGCGGCATGCGCGCCGACGGCGTAGCACGAAATCAAAACGCCTTCGATAAGCTGATGCGGGTCGTAATGAATAAGCTGGCGGTCCTTGAACGTGCCCGGCTCGGATTCGTCGGCATTGCAGACCAGATAAATGGGTTTGCCGGTGCCTTTGGCGATGAAGCTCCACTTCATGCCGCAGGGGAAACCCGCGCCGCCGCGTCCGCGCACTTCGCTGTTCTTGACCTCGGCGACGATCTCCTCGGGCTTCATCCCGAGTGCTTTTGGCAGAGCGCGGTAGCCCCCCTCGCGGATGTATTCGTTGATCACGCCGCTGTACCCTGGCTTGCTCATGTTGGCCAACAGGACGCGTTTCTCGAGCGGGTGCGCCGGCAACACCGGCGGCAGCGGCTGCGGGTCGAGTTTGCCGGTGGTCTTGATGCGGTCGATGATCGCCTCGGCCTTGTCCGGAGTAAGATTCTCGAACGTTTCATCGTTGATCATCATCACCGGGCCGGTACCGCAAAGGGCGAGGCACTCCACCGTGGAAATCGTGAACAGACCGTCGCGGGTGTTCTCGTCGAGTTTGACCCCGAGTTTTTGCTGCAGCCGTTCGAGAATACCACCGCACCCGCCGAGCTCGCAGGAAAGCGTGCGGCAGACCTTGATGTGGAACTTGCCGCGGGGTCGGACTGTGAACATGGGATAGAACGTGATCAATTCCCAGACGTTGATCGGCTGCAGGCCGAGTTTGGCGGCAGTCCACTCGACCTGTTCCTTGCCGAGTTGTCCGAAATGCTCCTGCAAGAGATGCAGCAGCCACAGCACCGCCGCCCGTTTGTGCTGGGGCGGGTAGTGCGTGACGATCTCGTCGATGTGCTGTTCCAGTTGTTGCGGTACGGTCATTTGCGCCACGAATTCACACGAATCTGCACGAATTCGGCCGGTCATTCACATGACCAGCCGTTTGAACTCACATTTGCCTCGTCCAAAGTTGATCAAAATCCCTAATTTGAAGCCGGTTGCCTTCAGGTAATTCAGCAATTGCGCTTCATGTTGCCTGTTGTATTCGTCCTCTGCCTTCAATTCTAGAATCACTTTCTCCTCAACAACGATGTCGGCGACATAATCACCGACGATCGCCTCTTTGTATTTCACTGTAATGGCCGCCTGCGACTCCGCTTTCAAGCCGCGCTTTACCAACTCGATCAGCAAAGCCCGCTCATAGACTTTTTCCAGAAACCCGTAGCCAAGTATGTTGTGCACCTCGAACGCAGCCCCAACAATCTCTTTCGCCAGCTCCCCATGAATCAATTCCTTATTCGTGGTCATTCGTGTGGATTCGTGGCTACCGGTCACATTCTCCCATCACGAAATCGATGCTGGCGAGGATGGCGACCATATCGCTCATCATGTGGCCCCTGGCCATGATGGGCAGGGCCTGCAGGTTCACGAACGATGGCGCGCGAATCTTCAGTCGATGCGGCGCGCCCCCGCCTTTGCTGACGATGTAAAAGCCGAGTTCGCCCTTCGGATTTTCCGCCGAGAAATACACCTCGCCCGGTGGCGCGTTAATACCTTCCGTGACGTTGATGAAGTGGTGGATCAACTCCTCCATCTTCGTCAGCACGGCTTCCTTCTGCGGCAGCAAGATCTTGGCATCGGGCGAATTCACCGGGCCATCGGGCAGATTGTCGACGGCCTGCTGGAGAATCCGCACGCTCTGCCGCATTTCTTCCATGCGCACGAGATAGCGGTCGTAGCTGTCGCCGACCGAGCCGACGGGCACATCGAATTCGAAATCTTCGTAGCTGCTGTAGGGGTGCGACTTGCGGATGTCCCAATCCACGCCCGACCCGCGCAGGCACGGCCCCGTGACGCCGAGATCGATGGCGTCCTCCTTCGTCAGCACGCCGATACCGCGGGTGCGATCGCAGAAGATGCGGTTGCGCGTGAGCAGCTTGTCGACCTCATCAACGGCTGCGGGAAACTCCTTCAAGAACTTGCGGAGCATCGGCTCGAGTTCCGGCGGCATGTCGTGGGCCAGGCCGCCAATGCGCGTGTAGCTCGTGGTAAACCGCGCGCCGCTGATGCACTCGGCCATGTCGTGAATCTTCTCGCGTTCGCGGAACGTGTACAGGAAAATGGTCATCGCGCCCACGTCCATGCCGAAACTGCCCAAACCGAGCAGGTGCGAACTGATGCGCGCGAGCTCAGCGCAAATCACGCGGATGTACTTACAACGAGGCGGCACATCCATGCCCATCAATTTTTCCACCGCATAGGCGTACGTGACGTTGTTGGCCAGCGGCGCGAGATAATCGAGCCGGTCCGTGTACGGGATGAACTGCGTGTACGTCATGTTCTCGGCGATTTTCTCGTCGCCGCGATGCAGGTAGCCGATATCCGGCCAGCAGTTGACGATCTCTTCGCCATCGAGTTCCAGCACGACGCGCAACACCCCGTGCGTGCTGGGATGCTGCGGACCCATATTGATGATCATCTTCTCGCCGGCCAGCTCGTCGTCCATCGCCTGCTGGGCGCGGGCGGCGGAATCGATCAACTCCATTTCGTGCTGCGTGGTCATATTCCCTTAGCCACAGATTCACACAGATGTTCACAGATTGCTGCCATATCCGTGAGGATCCGTGTGCATCCGTGGCTTCTTACACTGGTTCCTTCTTTGTCGGGTGCGCCAATTTCTCGTCTTGCTCGGCGATCGTGTCGTATTGGCGCGGTTCGCGACGAATCGAGCTGCGCGTGCCAGCCGTGGGCACGAACGGCCCGCCGAGCATGGGCGCGGACCGCACTGTATCCGCGTTCACCGCCGTCTCCGGCAAATCCGCGGCGATGCCCGCCACCGGGAAATCCTTGCGCAACGGGTGATACGGATAGCCCTCCCACATGATGATGCGTTTGAGGTTCGGGTGCCCGCGGAAGCGGATGCCGAACATGTCAAACGCTTCGCGCTCGTGCCAATCCGCGCCGCGCCAGATGCCGGTGACGCTGTCGACAATCATGTCGTCTTCCGACACGCGCACCTTCAGCCGCAGATGGCATTTCTCCGCCAGCGAATACAACAGGTAGTCGACCTCGTACCGCGGGTCCTCGCCGTAATTGTCCACGCCCGAGAGATCGGTCAGCATATCGAAGCCGCATTCCTTCTTGAGGAATTCGCAGGCAACGACGATCTTCTCGCGCGCGATTGTCACCGTCGTCTCGCCGCGAAACTCAACCGGGGCGGAGACGTCTTCGCCGAGCCGGACTTTCAGTCGATCGATGGCTTTTTGCAGGTTCATCGCGTGATCACTTGTTCAGCTTCGGCGCGTACTCGCCGCGGACGATGATCGGGCCCTGGATCGGAGCAGAAATGCCCGGGCCATCACCCTTCTTCATGTTCACGAGGGCTTTCTCGTGCGCGATCTTGCGCTGGATGGCCATCAATCCTTCCAACAAGGCCTCGGGCCGTGGCGGGCAGCCGGAGATATACACATCCACGGGCAGAAAATGGTCGACGCCCTGGACGACGGAATAGCTGCGGTACATGCCGCCCGTGCTGGCGCAGGCGCCCATGGCGATGCACCATTTCGGATTCGGCATCTGGTCCCACACGCGCTTGACCACGCCCGCCATTTTGTAGACGCAGGTGCCGGCCACGATCATCAGGTCGGACTGGCGCGGCGAGAATCGCATGACCTCCGCGCCGAATCGGGCAATGTCGAACCGGCTGGCGCCGGCGGCCATCAATTCGATCGCGCAGCACGCCAGGCCCATCGGCATCGGCCAGCAGGAGTTTTTCCGGACCCAGTCGATCGCGGCGTCCACGCTCGTGACGATCACGTCGCGGCCTTCGACTTTTGGATCAAACCCTGTGTCCAGCCGTTGCATCATGAGTCCAGAGCTTTCTCCTTGGCGTCGCGGTCTTTGCGCGGCGCCCAATCCAGCGCGCCCTTCTTCCAGGCGTAAAGGTGGCCAACTTCGAGAATCGCGAGAAACAGCAGCGCACCCAGCAGCATCTTGATGCCGATGCCGCCTTCGGCGACGGGCTTGATCAAATCGCGGAATACCGCGCCCCAGCCGAGCATGAAAACGACCTCGATATCGAACACGATGAACAACATCGCGATTATGTAGAATTTGACGCTGAAGCGCGGCTGGGCGTCGGTCATCGGCGGCAGGCCGCACTCGTACGGGCTGTCCTTGACCGGGTTGTGGACGCGGGGTTTGCCCAGGATCAGCGGCGCCAATGCCATGCCCGTGGCGAATCCGATTGCGACTAATAACAAAAGCCCGACAGGGACGTACTGTTGTAATTGTTCTGCCATCAAAAACCCCACTTGGTTTGCCCGTCACGCCTGCGGGCAGACTTTGTGACACATTTCACAAGGAACCTACCAAAACATTGGGCGCTTGCAAGTGTTCTTTCGCCTTCATCCACGCGCGCGGCTCGGCTATCGTGAGTGTGTGGACGGCAATCCAGAGTTGGCGCGTGAACTCCGTCGCGAGATCGACGCGAGCGGCGGACGGATCACGTTCGAGCGGTTCATGGACCTGGCGCTGTATCACCCGCAACACGGCTACTACGTGGCGGGTCGCGAACGGATCGGCAAGAAGGGCGATTATTTCACGAGCGTCAGCGTCGGGCCGCTGTTCGGCAGAATTCTAGCGAAACAGTTTTTGAAGTTTCGCGAGGAACTGGGCAATCCGTCGGAGTTCGAGGTGGTCGAATTCGGCGGGCATCGGGGTCAGTTGCGGGCGGACGTGCTGGCGGCGGCGCCGGATTTGCGGTACCGCGTGATTGAGGCGGGCGATCCCCTCCCCGATTCGATTGTCGGGTGTGTGTTCTCGAATGAGTTTCTCGACGCGTTACCGGTTCATGTTGTGCAGGTGAAGGATGGCGAGTGGCAGGAGGTGTATGTGAGAACACCCAACCCCTCACCCGAACCCTTTGCCGCAAACGACAGCGGCGTCTCGCGGACTCGGCTCCCCCCTGAGGGGAGAGGGGCGAAGGAAACGGTGCCACGGTTTCAAGAGGAACTCGGGCCACTCTCGACGGGGCGGCTGGCGGAGTTTTTGCGGGATTTGCCCGTTCAACGCATGGAAGGCTATCGGACGGAGGTGAATCTGCGGGCGCTGGATTGGCTGTCGGACGTGGCGAAACGACTGAAGCGCGGATGGATTGTGACGATCGATTACGGCTACGAGCGGCCCGAGTATTTCGCGCCGCATCATCGCGACGGCACGTTGCTGTGTTATCACCAGCACACTTCTACTCCGAATCCGTACGCACATGTTGGCGAACAGGACATCACGGCGCACGTCGAGTTCACGTCGTTGATCGAGCATGGAAAGAAGCTCGGGCTGGAACTCGTCACTTTCACCGACCAGTCACATTACCTGTTGCGGGTTGGCGAAGCTGAGATAGCCGAGATCGTCGAACGCACAGCGGGTCAACCGAGCAAAGAACGCGCGGCGATCAAACAACTCCTTCATCCCGAGATGATGGGAACGACGTTCAAGGTGCTGGTGCAGAGGAAGGAGATTTGATACGGACCATGCGCAACAGCGGCACGGACCAGGACGACATCCGCCGTCTGAAAGGAGAATCCGATGAAGCCCGTTGACATGTCGCCCGGAGCAATCACCCGACGGCTGCGGCAGGTCGACGAGTTGCGAGAGTTATGTCTGGCGCTGGCAGGTCCGCGGCTCAAACGGCCTTGGGGCGTGCCGCCGCCCGCTGATGTTCCGCCAGCGGTGAAAGAACGGCCCGCGCGTTACACCGTGTGCGAGAAGAAAGCCCGGAAAAAGCGATGACGAGAAGCCTTCAGATGTTCACCTGCCGGGCGCAACGTCCGGGAAAGTTCCCAAATTCGGCAGCAGATCTGCAATCCACGTAATCGTCGAACGCACTGCGGGTCAGCCCAGCAAAGAACGCGCGGCGATCAAGTAATTGATGCATCCCGAAATGATGGGAGCGATATTCAAGGTGCTGGTGCAGAGGAAAGGAAGCTGATAGGATGGCGTTGAGGCTTCCGCCATGAATGAACAGGTTCCGCCGCCCCTGTCGAACAAGGGTTCGGCACACGCCAAGGTCGCGATAGTCATTGGGGTGCTCGTTCTTGGTGCCCTTGCCCTTCTGCTGCTCTTGCGAGCACCGACCGCAAACCGCGACTACGCCCGCACCCTTATTTGTGCGAGCAATCTCAAAGCCATTGGCATCGCCATCGCAGGATTCGCCAGGGACCACAACGGCAGGCTGCCGGAAAAGCTCGAAGATGTTTCCCACTACTACACCTCAGAGAAAATGCTCTTTTGTCCTTCGGCTAAAGATCAAATCCACTACAGCTACGTGCTGACTGGCGCGACAAACGTCTGGGGCGTGAGCTCTAACACAATCATCGTAATCGAGGTCGAGCCGAGCCATTATGGCAAGCGCCATGTCCTCTACGATGACGGTCGCGTTGAACTGGTGGCGAGCGGTAAGTAGAGTTGCGCTTTCCCCTTCCCGCTTTAGCTGATTCACCCCGAGATGATGGGCCGCACATTCAAGGTGCTGGTGCAGAGGAAGGGAAGCTGATAGCATAGCGCTGAGGCTTCCACCATGAATGAAACGGCTCCTCGCGTCCCCGCACAAAGGTTCAGTTGGCCCGCGTTTGCGAGCGTTGCGCTCGGTGCTTGGGCTCTGCTCCAGATGGGGTGGGCCCTGTACGTCTTTGAAAAGACCATTGTGGCGATTATTTCCGTTGCCTTTGGTGTTGTTGCGCTCGTTGAAACCACGAGATCAAGAGGACGCATCAAGGGCCGCTGGCTGGCAGTTGTTGGTTTGTTGCTCGGTTGCGCTTATCTGTCCATTGCCGCACTGTTACTCGAGAATGATCGGGTGCTGTACAAATCAGCTCGCAGGGCGATTTGCGCGAGCAACATGAGACAGATCGGCCTCGCAATCGTTGCGTATGCGGGTTATCACGACGGGACCATCCCGAAGACCTTTGACGATCTGCGGCCGTACGCTCCCAACTTGGACAAGCTTCTGATTTGTCCTTCTGCGAAGGACACAAGCCGCCCAAGCTATCAAATTGTGCTCGGTGGGAAGAAGTGGAACACTCCCGAGACGGCAGACGCGATCGTCGTGACTGAACCGCTGGGCATTCATCCAATGGGTCACAATGCCCTGTACGGCGACGGCCACGTGGAGTGGGTCTTGGCTTCGGCGACCGAGTGAAGAACGCGCGGCGATTCAGCAATTGATGCATCCCGAGATGATGGGAACAACGTTCAAGGTGCTGGTGCAGAGGAAGGGGATTTGATACCATGAGGGTGTGAATGAGGGGCCATCCTCGCTTACCAGGACGTCGCGTTTGGCTACCGCGAGCTTGGTGTTCGGAATCTGTAGCTTAGTCCCGTGCTTGGGTATTCTGACGCTCTGCCCTACCGTCGTGCTTGGCATTTTGGCGTTGGTCAAAATTCGCAAGTCCCGGGGCCAATTGACTGGCCAGTCGCAAGCCATAGCGAGCTTGGCCATGAGCTGTATTAGCGTCGTCCTCATATCGATGTGGCTACTGGCGCTCGATCGAGGACCAGAGAAGGCGCGGCGCTCCTTGTGCTTAAACAATGAAAAGGGCTTGGCGGAGGCTTGCCTGATGTACGCGAGGGACAACAATGGCGTACTGCCCCGCTCCTTTGACGAAGTCAAAAAACATTGGGTTTCGAAATATGGGTTCGAGCTTTCGCCGAAACTGTTTGTATGCCCGTCTCGGCGGAGTTCTTCGTCAGGCGAGAATTATCACCTCGTAAATGGCGGCAGTAAGCTCGCAGATATTAAGAATCCCAGCGACACACCTCTGATCGTCGAAGACGTGTCGGATCACTACGGCCTTGGCGGAAACGTTGCCTACGTCGATGGGCATGCCGAGTGGGTTGCGTCGACAAACCGTCCCGGTCGCGATTGACGTTCATCGGCTTTGCCCTTCCCGCTTTCCGCTTTTGCGGCTATGCTTCGTGCATGTTCGTCGACAAGGTCAAAATTCGGGTCAAGGCGGGGGATGGCGGGAACGGGAGCGTATCGTTTCGGCGGGAGAAATATGTCGATCGGGGCGGGCCGGATGGCGGGGACGGCGGCAAGGGCGGCGACGTGGTGCTCGTGGCGGACAAGAACGCCACGGATCTTTCCGATTTGTATTACCAGCCGCGGGTCGTGGCCAAACACGGCGTGCACGGACGCGGGAAGAATTGTTTCGGGCGGAGCGCGAAGAACGTGGTGGTGAAAGTGCCGATCGGCACGCAGGTGTTTCGCCTGACCGCGCCGGTGAAACAGCGCGCGCCGTCGAATTATCATCCCGCGGCAGCGACGGAAGAATTTGATCCCACCGCGGGCGTCGGGATGCCGTTCACGCCGGGCCGGGCGAAGCAACTGGCGAGGGAGATGGAAGAAGACCACCTGATTGAACCACAGAGACACAGAGGTCACAGAGAGGAGAGCGGGGAGCGCGGAGGAGGCGGTGGACAGGAAGGAATGGCGATGGATGGTGTCGGCGCGGTCGTGAGACCGGCGCCGAACGATGGCGTGGGACCGGAGCGGGAATTGATTGCGGATCTGGTGGAGGATGGGCAGCAATTTGTGCTGGCGAAGGGCGGACGGGGCGGACGGGGCAACGCGGCGTTCAAGAGTTCGACGCACCAGGCGCCGCGCGAATTCGAGTTCGGCGAAGCGGGGGAGCAGCTCGATGTCGAGTTGGAGCTCAAGACGCTGGCGGACGTGGGGTTGGTGGGGTTTCCCAACGCGGGCAAATCGACGTTGATCGCGAAGATCACCAATGCGCATCCGAAGGTTGCGCCCTATCCGTTCACGACGCTGACGCCGAACGTGGGGATTTTGAATTATGACGATTTCACGCGGATTCGCATCGCCGATATTCCCGGGCTGATCGAGGGCGCGCACAGAGGGAAAGGGCTCGGGCACGATTTTCTGCGGCACATCGAGCGGTGTCAGTTGCTGGTGGTGCTGCTGGACATGGCGGGGGTGGACGGGCGCAAACCGCAGGATGACTACGAGCAGTTGATCGAGGAGTTGAAGCTGTACAATCCGGAGATTTTGAAGAAGAAGCGGCTGGTGGTGGCCAACAAGATGGATTTGCCCGAGGCGAAGAAGAACCTGACGGCGTTCAAGAGGAAGATGACAGGAGGGGCGAGAAAGAAGCAGTCGCCCGCCTTCGCTAAAGCTACGGCGGGCAGGCCCGCACAAGTTAAGATATTGGAAATCTCCGCCCTTGAAGGTGCGGGCCTGGAGAAATTTAAGCTGGAGTTGCACAAGGCGCTGGCGTAGCGTCGAGGTCGTTCCCAATTCAGAGTTGGCGTTGAACCACGGAACAAGCGAGGAGCCCAATGTACAAGATCATCGGTGGTGATGGCCGGCAATACGGTCCCGTCAGCGCGGACCAGATACGCCAATGGATGGCCGAAGGACGCGCCAACGCGCTGACGATGGCGCAAGCCGAAGGCAGCACGGAGTGGAAGCCGCTGGGTCAATTCCCTGAGTTTGCGCCGGCGGCGCCGCCGGCGGGTTCGACGCCACCACCGCAAACACCTCCGACAGCAGGCCCGACTTTTCAACCGCGGGAGCACGTGCCCAGTTGGCTCGTCCCGGCAATCCTGAGCACGATCTGTTGTTGCCTGCCGTTTGGGATCATATCGATTGTTTACGCGGCGCAGGTGAATACGAAGCTCCAGGCCGGGGACATTCACGGAGCGCGGGAGGCATCGCGAAATGCGCAGATATGGTTCTGGCTGGCGGTGGCGTTCGGTCTGATATCCATGTGTTTCTTGTGGGTGCCGTTCACGCGGTTCCACATGCACCGGTTTTATCAGCCATGGTGATGCGATTCAAAACGATCAGTCTGGGCGTGGCGTTTGGGGTTGTCGCGGCGGTGTTGTTCGCCTTCGACCCGGTGCGGGCGAGCATTTATCCGGCGTGTGTGTTTCATCGATTGACGGGGCTGTGGTGTCCCGGCTGCGGCACGACGCGGGCGCTGCATCAGTTGTTGCACGGGAACGTGGCGGCGGCATTTCATTTCAACGCGCTGTCGATGGTGATCCTGCCCGTGGCGGGCTACCTGATCGTGCGGGGCGATGTGAGCACGCTGAAGCCGAAATGGATCTGGGCGCTGCTGGCGGTGATTGTTGCGTTTGGCGTGCTGCGCAATATTCCCGTGTACCCATTTACGTTGTTGGCGCCCTAGAGGTTTCACCCTGATTGAGCGGAGGCTGACATGTACAAGATCATTGGAGCCGACGGAAGAGAGTACGTTCCGACGAGCGTAGAACAATTGCGGCACTGGATTGCGGACGGCCGGGCCAACGCGCAGACCAAGGCGCAGGCCGAAGGCAGCACCGAGTGGAAGACGCTCGCCGATTTTCCCGAATTTCACGCCGCGCTCGGAATTTCGGTGGGCGCGCCGCCGCCGATTTCGCCGCCGGTGCAGACACAGACGGTGACGAGACTGCCAGGGGCGGATCGGAAGATCATTGCGGGCGTATTGGCGCTGATTCCGCACACGGGATGCCTAGGGATCCACAAATTCGTTCTCGGCAACACGGGCGCGGGCATTGCGATGCTGCTGATCACGGTGCTGACGTGTGGCATCGGGGGCGCGGTGATGTGGATCATCGCTCTGATTGAGGGCCTGATCTATTTGACGAGGACGGATGAGGAGTTCGTCCAGACGTATATCGTGAACAAGAAGGCCTGGTTCTGACGAGCGTACCGCGGAGCCGGCTGGGCAACCATGGCTGATCAACCACCCGTCCTATCGCCGCCCCCGAAGCCGGTGAAGAAACTGACGGCGTGGCTGTGTCTGCTGCTGAACGCGCTGGTGCTGCCGGGGCTGGGGTCATTGATTGTGCGCAACCCGGTCAAGGGCATCGCGCAGGGAGTCCTGGCGGTGGCGGGCATGGTGCTGTCGATGGCGGGCGTCGGGCCGACACTCGATCAGATGGTCAAGACGGGCGAGTTACCCGATCACGTGGGCGGCACATTCTGGCTGTCCATCGTGGGAATCATCCTGTTCGCGATTGCCTGGGTCTGGGCGTTTATGAGCAGCGTGTCGACCATCGCCAAATCGGGCAACAAACGGCCGCAATGACGACCACGGGCTTGCAGGCGGGGCAACGGATCGAACTCGACATCACGACGGTCGCGTTTGGCGGCGATGGCATCGGGCGGGTGGACAACTTTGTGGTGTTTGTGCCGTTCGTGATCGCGGGCGAACGGGTCGAGGTCGAGATCGCGGAGGTGAAGCGGCGGTATGCGACGGCGGACCTCGTGCGGGTGATCACGCCATCGCCGCGACGGGTCGAGCCGCGTTGTCCATACTACATGAAATGCGCGGGCTGCCAGTATCAGCACATCGAGTACGCGCACCAACTTGAGCTGAAACGCAGCCAGATTCGGGATGTGTTCCAGCGCATCGGCAAGATTGCCGATCCGCCGATCGAGCCGGTGGTCGGTTCGCCACGGGAGTATCATTACCGCAACAAGATCGTGGTGCACGGGCCGGGCAAGCCGGGGTTTTGGACGGTGCGGGGCCGGTCGATTCTTGGCATCGAACAATGTCCGATTGCGCGGGAGGAAGTGAACGCGAAGCTGGCGGAGGTGAGCCGGCAATCGTTGGAGAACGTGCACCTGACGATTCGCGCCAACTCGGAGCGCGAGGTGTGGCTGTACACGGAAACGCGGCGCGCGCGCGATCCGTTGGATGAACCTGACTCGTCGTCGGAGCAGCCGCCAGTCACGAGCAATCTGATCACCGAGACGATTCTCGGCAAGAAGCTCGACGTGCCGCTGGGATCGTTTTTTCAGGTCAACCGCGAGGTGATCGAGTTGGCGCTGGGGCACGCGCGGAAAAGTTTTGCCGAGAGCGGGTGCAAGGTTTTGGTGGATGCGTATTGCGGGGTTGGATTGTTCGCGCTGATGCTGGGCGACCTGGCCAAGCACGTGTACGGAATCGAAGAGGATACGAAAGCGATCAAGGCCGCGAATGAGAACGCGCAGCGGTTGGGACTCAAGAGCTACGATTTTTATCCGGGCAAAACGGAACGGTTGCTGTTCTACACGTTGCGGCAATGCAACCTGGATGAGACGTGCCTGATACTTGATCCGCCGCGGTCGGGATGCGCGCCGGTGGTGCTGAAGACGTTGCGGGAACAGAAGCCGCAGAAGATCATTTACGTGTCATGCGCCCCGCCGATGTTGGCGCGAGACATCAAACAGTTGGTCGCGCACGGCTACAAACTGGAGCGGGTCACGCCATTCGACATGTTTCCCCAGACGGCGCACTGCGAAGCCGTGGCGGAGTTGACTTACCGGTAGCGGCGTCGGGTGGCGATCAAAGCCACGCCGCCGCAAAAGACAAGAGCGAGCGACGAGGGCTCTGGAATTGCCTCGCCGTCGATGGTGAACACGTACGAGTAGGAGGACGAATCGCCCGACTGTGAAAATGATGTCAACTGGATGCTGATATCATCGATCTCGTCACCATGGAGGTCAACGCGTGGGTCGCTTGAGTTGCCAAAGAGCCAAGTTGCTTCGTGGCTGTACCGGTCGGCTCCCCCCTTACCGGGGGTGACAGTGGAGAAATGGAGCCATTCGCTAACACCGTCGGTCATGAGAGAAACAAACTCATTGAAATTCGGATCGGTTGCCGACGTGGCGGTCTGCGTTATGCCGACGTCATTGGAATCCCAAAGGGTGTTTTCGAAAAGGATGGCCACTCTGTTGTAGTAAGTTGCAATGCTGTTGGTTGAATAGGCAACTTGAAAGGAAACGTTTGTGAAAGGGTTCCCGCTGTCATCACCACCAGAAATCGTCACGGAAGACAGGATATCGGCCTGGGCGACACCGGACAAAGAAGCACAGAGGCCCAACGCAATGACCACTCGCAACCGATTCCTGGTGAATGCGGAAAATGCTCGGATTGCGCCAGGAAGCCTCTGGTGAAGCTCGCGTTCTCTTTCTGCGTTCATAGATTTCTCCTGCCGCGACCCGAACGCTCAGCCTTACCGGGCAATGATTATAAGGGTGCCACGATCCATTGCAAGCCAGAAGATTGCTTAGGTCCAGCAGGACAACGGTGGAGTTCCGAAGGAGATCCGGGACGAGCGCGGACCTCGAAACAACGCGGCGTGGCTCGCCGGGCCTTCGCCTCGTCGACCCGGGCTGCGCCGAGGCGAGAGTGGCTTCGGCCATGCAGGCGGGGTGCTCGCCCCCCGAGGGACGCTGGAAAACAAAACGCCGCGTCAGGGGACGCGGCCTACAACGGCGGCTCGCGGAACACCTGAGCGACGTGGGAAGACGGGAGCGGCAATGTGGCGATTCGGAAGCGGGGACGCATGCGCCACCGGTCTTGGAGTAGATAGCGGTTGACGCGGCCCGGAAGCCGGGTATGGTGCGGGGTGGCTGGCAAACCAACACTCAACTGGACCGGAGGTCGCTAATGAAGATGCTATTGGACGTCACGTTTCCGCATGAACCATTCAACGCGCTTGTTCGCAAGGGGGTGTTGGGCAAGAAGATGGCGGAGATCATGGAGGCGATCAAACCCGAGGCGGCGTATTTTAGCGAGAAGGATGGGCACCGCGGCGTGACGATGATCGTGGATGTGGCCGAGCCGTCGAAGATTCCTGGAATCGCCGAACCGTTGTTCCTGACATTCAATGCCGATGTGAAACTGCGGATCGTGATGACCCCGGAGGAGTTGGGGAAGGCCGGGTTGGATGCGATTGGCAAGAAGTGGGCGTAAGAAAGAAGGCGGACCATCCCTCACCTCAATCCTTTGCCGCGCGGGCACGACGGGGCGGCGTCTCGAGGACTCGGCTCCCCCGTGAGGGGAGAGGAGGGGGCGGCGACCGGAGACGAATCTGAGATTTGGCGGGAGCGCCGATAAGCTGGAGACCTGCGGTCGAGGGGTGTGCGGGGTCGGGAGACCCGCGCACAACGAGATAAGCTGGAGACCTTGGGTCGAGGGGTGTGCGGGGTCGGGAGATTGCCGCGTAGGAAACTACGTCGCGGCGTCTCGTCAGACTCGGCTTACGCACAACGAGTGAACCGCGAATGATCCACCTTCGCTAAGGCTTCGGCGGACAGGGATTCGCGGCTACAATAAAGGTAGTCGCGCGGAAGCCACGCCGAAGGCGGACAGGCGCAGCCCTCCAACCGGGCGGGGCGGATTTTGGGATTGACGGCTTTATCTTAATCCGATAGAGTTGGCGCGTTATGCAGAGAGGTCAGACTCTTGGTTCTCCCCCACCCCGACGACTCTGTTGCAGGCTCGTGGTTTGCCCTGGAATTTGGTATGATGGGAACGTGAAAGGGTCGACAACTGAATCGAAAAGCCCGAGAGGGCGTCGGAAGGGGCGGACTATACTGCCCCCCCTATTTCTGCGAAACGAAGCCAACGGTTTTCGGATCGGCCAACAAACGTATTATCCTGGGCGCACGCTGGTTGCGTTCGGAGCGGGAGCCAAAAATCGATTGGCTTCGTTTGGCTTCGTTCGGCCCCAAAATGGCTTCGTTTCCGAGGTGACCGGGATGATTTTGGACCATATCGACGGCACAAACGAATGACGACGCAGGAGACATTGGAAAGCGTTGAGGGGTCGGTCGAGCGGATCGTGTACACGAACGAGGAGAACCATTACACGGTGGCGCAGCTGTTGCCGGAGGGGGGCGTGCGGCGGACCGAGCCGATCACGATCGTGGGGAACCTGGCAGCGCTGAACGTGGGCGAGACCGTGCGGGCCCTGGGTCATTGGGTGAACCACAAGCAGTGGGGCCGGCAATTTGCGGTGGAGCGATTCGAGTCGGTGCTGCCGCGGACGGTGGTGGGGATCAAGCGGTATTTGGGGAGCGGGTTGATCAAGGGGATCGGCGGGACGTATGCGGATCGGATCGTCGATAAATTTGGCGAACGGACGTTCGAGATCATCGACACGCTTTCGGCGCGGCTGCGGGAAGTGGAGGGCATCGGTCCCGAACGGGCGAGGCGGATCAAGGAAGCGTGGACAGCGCAGAAGAGCGTGCGGGACATCATGATTTTTCTGCAGGGGCACGGGATCGGCAGCGCGCACGCGGCGAAGATATACAAGGAGTACGGCGAGAACGCGATGTCGGTCGTGAAAGAGAACCCGTATCGTCTCGCCAAGGACATTGCCGGGATCGGGTTTCGGACGGCGGACGGCATCGCGTCGAAGATGGGGATCGAGAAGGATTCGATTCATCGGCTGAAGGCGGGCGTGATTTATTCGCTCGAACGCGCGACGGACGAAGGGCACACGTGTTATCCGCGGGAGCGGTTGATCGAGTCGGCGCGGGAGTTGTTGGAGGTCGAGGTTCTGCCGGTCGAGAAGGCGATCGAGCAACTCGCGGCGGCCAGCGACGTGGTGATCGAGGACGAATACGTGTACCTGGCCGGTTTGTACAAGTCCGAGCGCGGTGTGGCGACGAAGATCCACGAGTTGCGGTGCGCGGCATTGACGCTGCCGTCGATTGATTTCGAGAAGGCGCTGATTTGGGTGCAGCAGAAGACGAGCGTCGAGCTGGCCAGCGCGCAGCGGCACGCGATCCAGACGGCGCTCACGTCGAAGATCTCGGTGATCACGGGCGGCCCCGGCGTGGGCAAGACCACGATCGTCAACAGCATCGTGAAGATTTTGCAGGCCAAGAAGGGCAAGGTGTTGCTGGCGGCGCCGACGGGACGGGCGGCCAAACGGATGAGCGAAGCGACGGGCGCGCCGGCGCAGACGATCCACCGGCTGCTCAAGTACGAGCCGCGCGCGGGTGGGTTTAGCCACAATGAGCGGCGACCGCTCGACGGCGACATGATCATCATCGACGAGACATCGATGCTGGACATTCCCCTCGCCTATCATTTGCTGAAGGCGATTCCGTTGACGGCGTCGGTGGTGTTTGTGGGCGACGTGGACCAGTTGCCGTCGGTGGGGCCGGGGAATTTTCTGCGGGACCTGATCGATTCCGACCGCGCGCCGGTGGTGCGGCTGACGGAGATTTTCCGGCAGGCCAAGAACAGCTTCATCATCACGAACGCGCATCGGGTGAACGAGGGGCACATGCCCGTGCTCGATGCGCGGGATGAAGGCGATTTTTTCTTCATCGACGAAGAGCAGCCCGAGAAGGTGCTGGCCACGATCCAGACGTTGTGCGGCGAGCGCGTGCCGAAGAAGTTTGGATTCGATCCGATGCGCGACGTGCAGGTATTGACGCCGATGCACAAGGGATTGTGCGGGTCGGAGAATCTGAATCGGGAGCTGCAGACGACATTGAACGCGAGCGGGCCGACCGTGCAGCGGTACGGGCGGACGTATCGGGTGGGCGATCGAGTGATGCAGGTGCGGAACAATTACGACAAGGATGTGTTCAACGGCGATCTCGGGCGCGTGAAGAAGATCGATCTGGTCGAGCAACACGTGATGGTGGAGTTCGATGAACGGGAGATTCCGTACGAGTTCACGGACATGGATGAGGTCGTGCCGGCGTACGCGATCAGCGTCCACAAATCACAGGGGAACGAATATCCGTGCGTGATTGTGCCGCTATTGACGCAGCATTTCGTGTTGCTGCAGCGGAACCTGCTGTACACGGCGATCACGCGCGGCAAGAAGCTCGTGATCCTGATCGGGTCGAAGAAGGCGCTGGCCATCGCCGTGCGCAACAACAAGACCGCGGCGCGCTTCAGCCGGCTGCGGGAACGGCTGAGGGATGGACGATTATCGGACGATTAATGCAACAGCACGATTCATTTGACGACCGCCCCCTCACCTTGATCCTCTCCCCCGGAGGGGAGAGGAAATCCTCTTCCTTGCACAGCACTTCCTCCTCGTGCCGGGTCGCCGCCCGCGGAATCGAGCGTGTCCCCGGAATTAGTTGTTGGCGGGCGGGCCTTTTTTCGGGGATTCGTCGCGGCCTTGATCGGAGCGGGGCTGGCCCTGGCCTTGTTTCTCGTGGATTCGCTCCGTGCGAGGCGACGACTCCTCCGCAGACGCGTGGTGCCGCGGCTGGACGGAATCGGGTGCCGTGGATGAATATGGGGATGAACCCTTGGATTCAAAGTTCTGGTAATAGTGCTGCTGGCTCTTATTGGGCTGCGGCTGGGTCGAATCATTCTGTCCCGTCCATGCGGGTTTTTGATTCGACGAAGGTTGCTGCTGAGTGCGCACCTGCTTTTCGGGTTGATTTCTCTCGTAAACGTTCTGGCCGGAGCCGCCGCGTATGACCTCGGGCTCGGCTTTGCCGGGTTTCTCGGCTTTCACCGGTTCGCGGATGGGTTCGCCGGGACCGGGCCTGACGACTTCTGGGATGGTTCCTCGGGGTCGGGTGGTGGCCGCATTGCGTTCGAGGGCGGCGCGTGGCGGGGCCTCGGTCAATTTGCGGGCGCTGTGTTTCTGGATCTCGTCGACCTTGAGACCGCGGTTGACGACGACGTTGTTGACGCGGGTGACGCCGGTGATGTTGACGGTCTTGTTGATGATGACGGTGTTGTTGACGATGACATCGCGCCGGTGAATGGGCTCGGAAAAATGACCGATATCGACAAAGACAAAAAAGCGGTCGGGTGGCGGGCCGGTGCGGTAGACGATTTCGCCGGTCGGGCCGAAGACTGCGCCGGGCGGGAGCGGAGCCCAGCCGCAATATCCGCCACCTTCACGCCAGCAGACCCAGGAGGGACCCCAAACGGTGTCGGGCACCCAGATCCAGCCGTAGTAGGGATCGTAGGCCCAACGGCCGTAATGGTAGGTGGCCCATGCCCAGGGCTCGCTGCTGACCCAGTACCAGCCGCAGCTCGTCCACATCCAATAGCCCTCGGAATACGGGTACCAATTGGACGCGACGTAGGCCGGGCGCCAACATCGACCGTAGCCTGGGTCGCTGATCCAATAGCCGCAGGATTGGAGCGGCGCGTTGAAAATGCTGACTGAAAAGCTCACGCCGGCAAACGATTCGCTGGTCGCCAGAGAGGACAGAGCCAGCGCGGCACAGAGTAAAGTCCATGATCTTGTCTTCATAATCGACTCCTTGTTGTGCACCTCCAAAATGGTCGGACGCTCCGCGGTGCATCATTCATGGCCGGTCTGCGGTCGTCCGTGCCTGTTTCCGTCGAAGCCTGACGGGCATTGCCTCCCCGCGCCCGTCGGCGGGCAGTAGCCTGATACACACCGAACAGAAACGCAATCGTAAAAAATCAAAATTGACTTGGGGCAAGCGAGCAAGCATCATGCGGCGCGAGGCGGGGGCTCCTCGCCGCGAGCGGTTCACGATGAGCGTGATGCCGCGGGAGCGGGCCACGTCGAGTTGCCGTCAGCCCGGTGTAGGAATCCGGACAAGCGGAGTCCCGATTCGGAATCGGGATCGAAACGCAGAATACGCCGTTGCCCCGACGAACGAGCGGGGCGGAAGCGCCAGAAACAAGCCGGAGGCTAACAAGTGCCGAAATTGCACATCCTGTCGGGCCAGTTGGAGGGGAAGGTTTTCGATCTGCTGGAAGAACGCGTGAGCGTGGGGCGGGCGTTGGACAACACGATCCGCCTGGAGGACGGGACCGTGTCGCACCATCACGCGTTGTTTGTGCTCGACGGCGACAGCTACAAGCTGCGCGATCTCAATTCCACCAACGGGACGCGAGTCAACACAATGCGCATCACGGAGACGAAACTGACCAACGGCGATCAGGTGCGGATGGGCTCCGTGGAGATGAGATTCGAATCCGACCTCAAGAAGACGAGCCAGCCGCTGCCGCCATCGCAGGCGGGGGTGGACATCGGCGAACTGGGCGCAGGCGGGGGAGCGCCGGCCACGTTTGGATCGGCATCACCATTTGGGCGAAAGAAGCGCGCGGATGCGAAGGGCTGGTTGTGGGCGGTGTTGGGTCTTGGGCTTCTCGCGGCGCTGGTGCTCGTGTGGTTCGCCTACAGCTTTTCCCAGTTGAAATAGGCGCACGCCTTTCATCGCCGAGTCTGTCGCTCAAGCCGCGTTCCTGTTTCGGACGTCTCGCGCCCCCCCAGCGGTTTGAGCTTCTGATGTTTGCCGGCTTACTGTGACGGGCGCTCGGATAGATCACCACCTACAGACTGGCGGTAAACACGCCCATGGCGATACAGCTCCAAACGTGTCCTAATCTCCTCGGCCAACTTCGGCTGCTTCGCGGCACTCGCCAACTCCATCGCTCTCCGGGCGGTGGCGACGGCCTCGCTAAATTGGCCGGTGGCCGCGTAGGCCGCGGCCAAGGTGTCAAGGTACGGAGCGACCTGATCACGGGTGAGTTCGCAAACCCGTTGGGCCAACCGCAGACCTTGAGTTGGGTTGCCACCGTCCTCTGGCGCGCTCGTCGCCAGCAGCCACGCCAGGTTGTTTTGTGTCTCGACGGCGTCGGGCTCGATTCGCAACGCCTCCTCGTACTGCCTGATCGCCTCGCGCACCCTGCCCGCCCTTGCCAGCGCATCGCCGAAGTGGTTGTGCGCCGAGGGATCATCGGGCTTGAGGCGCACCCCTTGCTCGTATTGCCCGATTGCCTCCGGCAGCCTGCCTTGTCCCATCAACGCGAGCCCGAGCGTGTTGTGAGCCTCGGCGAGGTTGGGATTGATCCGCAGGGCTTGCTCATAGTGGTTGATCGCCTCCGTCACCCGGCCCTGTTTCATCAAGGCGAGTCCCAGGTTGTAGTGCGCTTCGGTGAGATCAGGATTGATTTGCAGAGCCCGCTCGTAGTGGCCAATCGCCTCTGTCAGCTTGTTCTGACGGACCAAGGCAACTCCCAAGTTGGTGTGCGCCTCGGCATCGTCGGGATTGATCCGCAGGGCCTGCTCGAGGTGGCTGATCGCCTCCGGCAGCCTACCCTGACGGGTCAAGGCAATTCCCAGGTTGTCGTGCGCCCGGGGGTTGGCGGGGCTTTTCTGCACTGCGTCCTGCCAGATAACCGCATCCGATCTGTAGTCCTGGTTCCGTCGGATCGTCAGGAGTGTAAACAGCACCACCACGGACGCAACCGCCACGCATCCGAGAGCAACGCCCCGGCGTTTGTCGAGCACCCGTTTTCCGATCTCGAACGCTCCGATTACGGTGATTGTTACCACCGCTGCCAACGGCAGGTACATTCGCCGTTCGGCCGCCACTTCCCCGGCACTGGGCAGAAAGCTGGACGTTGGCGCGAGGATCAGGAAGAACCAGGCGCCCAGGAAACCCAGCCACGGCCGGCGACGGAAGGCCCATACGGTCGCGCCGAGCAGGCCGACCACCACGATGCCGGGTAAGAGCACATCATCCAGTGACCGTGCAACCGGCCAGCCGAAATAGTCAATCACCAGCGGATGGGGCCAGAGACAGAGCCGCAGATAGTACAAGATCACGCCCGTTTCCGTCATCAGATACTCGCACGGGGTCAGGTTTCCAAAGGCGAACCCGGTCGCCCTGCGCGGAGTCCCTGCCACCAGGACTGCCAGCAACAGCCAGGTCGCGGCCAGGCCCAGATACAGGCCGGCTCGCTTCCGCCACAATTCACGAAACGAGGACGCCAGAAACACCCGATCGTACAGCAGCACGACCAACGGCGCGCTGACCATGACCTCCTTGCATCCCATACCCACCGCGCAGGAGACGACCGCCAGCAAGTACCACGCGCGCGGGCGGTCCGACCGGGAACCGCGAAGCGTGGAATATAGCGTCAGCAGCAGAAACAGGCCCATCAGCAGTTCCGTGCGCTGAACGACGTAGGTCACGCTCTCGGTTTGAAGCGGATGCACCTCCCAGATGAGCGTGATCGCCGCAGCCAGCCAGACGGCCGCCGCGCCGAGTCGATCACGAAAACTCCCCTCCTCCAGTGTGCGTCGGGCCACGCCAAACAAAACCAGCGCCGACAGCAGATGGACCGCCAGATTGAAGGCGTGGTAGCCCCGGACATTCAGTCCGCCCGCCGCATAGTTCCCCGCCAAACTCAGACAAACCACCGGGCGTCCATCGACCGTGCTGTTGACGGGGGCGGACATCGCTCGGTAGAGCGGCCAGAGGTGGCGGATGTGCGGATTGTCGGGGATGGAAGATATGTCGTCAAAGATAAATGGACCGTGAAAGCTGTTGTGATACGCCCAAATGCCAGCAGCGATAATTAACACGGGAATGAACTGGCGCGGTTTCAACAGCCACAGAGGTTATCCGAGTTGGCCGCGCGTGACCAGCGTTTACCGATCTGTGCGTCTCCCCGCTTTGGACGACCTACGAATCTGGCGGTTTGAGCTTCTGATGTTTGCCGGCTTACTGTGACGAGCGCTCGGATAGATCACCGGCCGCAGACGGGCGGTAAACACGCCCACGGCGATACAGCTCCAAACGTGTCCCAATCTCCTCGGCCAACTTCGGCTGCTTCGCGGCACTCGCCAACTCCATCGCTCTCCGGGCGGTGGCGACGGCCTCGTTGAATTGGCCGGTGGCCGCGTAGGCCGCGGCCAAGGTATCGAGATACGGAGCCACCTGATTACGGGTGAGTTCGCAAACCCGTTGGGCCAACCGCAGACCTTGAGTCGGGTTGCCACCGTCCTCCGGCGCGCTCGTCGCCAGCAGCCACGCCAGGTTGTTTTGTGTCTCGCTGGCATCTGGCTGGATGCGCAACACCTCCTCGTACTGCCCAATCGCCTCGTGCCCCCTGCCCGCCCTTGCCAGCGCATCGCCCAAGTGGTTGTGCGCCGAGGGATCATCGGGCTTGAGGCGCACCCCTTGCTCGTATTGCCCGATTGCCTCCGGCAGCCTGCCTTGATGGGCCAAGGCAATTCCCAGATTAGTGTGGGCCTCAGCGTAATCGGGCTTGATGCGTAGCGCCTGCTCGTAATGGCCGATTGCCTCCGGCACCCGGCCCTGTCTCATCAGGGCGACTCCCAGGTTGTTGTGGGCCTCGACGTAATCGGGCTCGATTCGTAGCGCCTGCTCGAAGTGGCCGATTGCCTCCGGCCCTCGGCCCTGCCGCATCAGGGCGAGTCCTAGGTTGTTGTGGGCCTCGGCGAAGTCGGGATTGACCCGCAGGGCCTGTTCGTAGTGGTCAATCGCCCCCGGGATGTTGCCCTGTTCGAACAGAGCGATTCCCAAGTTGTTGTGGGCGTTGTCGTAATCGGGCTTGATTCGTAGCGCCTGCTTGCATTGCCCGATTGCCTCCTGGAGCCGGCCCTGTCCCATCAAGACAACTCCCAAATTGTTGTGCGCCCGAGCGTTTTCGGGGCGTTTTTGCACTGCGTCCTGCCAGATAATCACATCTGATCTGTAGTCCTGGTTCCGTCGGATCGTCAGGAATGTCAACAGCACCACGACGGACGCAGCCGCCACGCATCCGAGAGCAACGCCCCGGCGTTTGTCGAGCACCCGTTTTCCGATCTCGAACGCTCCGATTACGGTGATTGTTACCACCGCTGCCAACGGCAGGTACATTCGCCGTTCGGCGGCCACTTCACCAATCGTAGGCAGGAAGCTGGAGGTTGGCGCCAAGATGAGAAAGAACCAGGCGCCCAGGAAACCCAACCATGGCCGGCGACGCAAGGCCCATACGGTCGCGCCGAGCAGACCGACCACGACGATTCCGGGCAAGAGCACATCATCCAGCGACCGTGCAACCGGCCAGTCGAAATAATCAATCACCAACGGATGGGGCCAGAAGCTGAGCCGCAGATAATACAGGATCACGCTCGTCTCCGTCATCAGGTAGTCCCATGGCGTCAGGCCTCTGAGTCCAAACCCGGTTGTCAATTTCGGAGTCCATGCCACGAGGAATATCAGCAGGAGCCAGGTCGCGGCCAGGCCCACATACAAGCCGGCTCGCTTCTGCCACAATTCACGAAACGAGGACGCCAGAAACACGCGATCGTACAGCAGCACGACCAACGGAGCGCCAACCATGACTTCCTTGCTTCCCATGCCCAGCGCGCAGGAGAGAATGGCGAGCAGATACCACGCGCGTGGGTTGTTCGAGCGGGAACCACGGAGCGTACAATACAACGTCAGCAACAGGAACAGACTCATCAGTAATTCCCCGCGCTGGATGATGTACGTCACGCTTTCGCTTTGCAGTGGGTGCACCTCCCAAATGAGCGTGATCGCCGCGGCCAGCCAGACCGCCACACCTCCGAGTTGATCACGAAAGCTTCCCTCCTCCAGCGTGCGTCGGGCCACGCCAAACAAAACCAGTGCCGACAACAGATGCACCGCCAGATTGAAGGCGTGGTAGCCCCAGACATTCAGTCCGCCCAGAGCGTAGTTTCCGGCCAAAGTCAGACAAACCACCGGGCGTCCGTCAGCCGTGCTATACACTGGGGCGGACATCGCTCGGTAGAGCGGCCAGAGATGGCGGATGTGCGGATTGTCGGGGATCGAAGATGCGTCGTCAAAGATGAATGGACCGTGAAAGCTGTTGTGGTACGCCCAAATGCCAGCGGCGACGATCAACACGGGGATGAACTGACGCGGTTTCAACAGCTCCAGAGTTTATCCGAGCCGGCCGCGCATGACCAGCGTTTACCCGTCTACGCGTCTCGCCGCCCGTGGTTGGAAATCTCGCGCTTGTGTGTCAGCCGCGGCCGCGTAGTCGGACGTGCTTTAAGAATTCAGGCTTTCAGCCACGCAGCAACCTGTTGCGCCCAGTACGTAATAATGATGTCGGCACCGGCGCGGCGGAATCCCGTGAGCATTTCGAGGACGACCTGTTTCTCGTCGAGCCAGCCATTCTGCGCGGCGGCCTTGACCATCGCGTATTCGCCACTGACGTTGTAACAGGCGACGGGATAACGGAACTTCTCTTTGACGCGCCAGATCAGGTCCTGATAGCCGAACGCGGGTTTGACCATGACGATGTCGGCGCCTTCTTCGATATCGAGGGCGACTTCGCGCAGGGCCTCATCGGCGTTGGCGTAATCCATCTGATACGTGCGGCGGTCCCCGAATTGCGGGGGCGATTCGGCGGCTTCGCGAAACGGGCCGTAATACGCCGAGGCGAATTTCGCGGCGTAGCTCATGATCGGCGTGTCGGAAAACCCGGTTTCGTCCAGCGCGGCGCGGATGGCGGCGACGCGTCCATCCATCATATCGCTGGGCGCGACGATGTCGGCCCCGGCTTCGGCGTAGGCCAGCGCGGATTTGGCAAGGATGGCCAGCGTCGCATCGTTGTCGATGCGAAACTCGCGGCCCGATTTGCGGACGACGCCGCAATGGCCGTGGCTCATGTATTCGCACAGGCACACGTCGCAGACGACGACCAAGTCGGGGAATTCCTTCTTCAGCGCGCGGACGGCTTTCGGCACGATGCCATTCGGCGCACACGCGCCGCTGGCTTTTTCGTCTTTCTTGTCGGGGATGCCGAACAGGATCACCGCCGGCACGCCCAGCTTGACCACTCGCCCCGCTTCCTTAACCAGTTCGTCCACCGAAAGTTGGAACTGGCCGGGCATGGAGCTGATCGGCTTGCGGAGGCGCGCGCCGTCGCGCACGAACAACGGCATGACGAGGTCGCTCACCGACAGGTCCGTTTCGCGGACGAGCGCGCGGAGAGCGGCGGTTTGGCGGAGCCGGCGCGGGCGATAGATCGGGAAGCGCATGGGTCAGGTCCCGGGAATGGTTGGCTCGACCTCGCGAATCAGGGCGACGACGTCCTCGGGTTGCTGGGCCGCTTTGAGCCGGGCGCGAAAGTCAGGGTTGTTGACCAGGCGGGAGAGCCGCGAGAGCAATTGCAGGTGCTGGCGAACGTTCGGCGCGCAGAGCAGGAAGAAATGGTACACGGGTTTGCCGTCGAGCGCGCCGAAATCGACGCCGCGGTTGTGCCGTCCGTAGGCGAGGACGGGGCGGTCGACGAGGCCGATGAGGGCGTTGCGGGCGTGGGGGATGGCGACGCCTTCGGTGACGCAGGTCGGGCAGAGGTCTTCGCGGGACTTGAGCGCCTGGAGCAGCGTATTGAACAGATGCTCCTCGCGCGGGTCGATCACCAGGGCGGACAGCTCGCGCAGCACGCCATCCTTGTCGGGCGCGCTGAGGCTGAGGGTGATGCGGGAGGGATTGACCACGCTGGACACGGTCAGCGGTTGCGGCAGGCCGGTGGACTCGGGCGGCAACTGCTGCTGATCGACCGGCGTGTTGTTGGGGTTGGCCATCCACGAGTTGATAAGGTTGCGCTGGAACCGCCACTGGCGCGTGAATTTCTGCGCTGGAATGCGGCCTTCCTGCGCCATGCGGCTGACGGTTTTTTCGCTCAGCTTGAGGTACTCGGCGACCTCGCGGAGCGTCATGATTTCACTTTCCATAAACGGGATCGATTTCCTCGAAGCAGATAGTACGGCGGGGATGCGGGTTGCGCAAGCGGCGAAACGAAGCGGCGGGGATCTGCTCACCGCGAATGGACGCGAATTGCCGCGAATGATTTGCGACGGCGGCGGGTGTTTACAGGCGGGCCGGTTCCGTCGCGGCGCCCTGATTCTGCTGATCGTGTTCGGCAGCGGCCTGAACCAGGCCTCCTGCGTCATCCAGTGGTGACCGCGTCACGGCTTGGATTCCGCCCCGTTAATAGTAAAGCGTCGCCCCCTTCACTTCCGCCAAAGATGGGTTTCGAAATAGCTTCTAGAAAAAATCCGGGTCGTGCCAGTCAGTCGCAGATGGCGGACGGAGGCTGTCAACAAAGCGGCGTAACCCCCTGTTTGTATGTCTCGAAAGCAAACGCGAGGCCAGACGCAAGGGCAGTGACGTCTTGGGGATGAGATGCGAGGCGCCGAAATGGGCCAGCAGATCGTACTGACGGTAGGCGGAGAGAATAACATGCCCCTTGTCGCAATCTATTCGGTCGAGCCGGAGATACAAGGCATCACCATGGACGATTTGACCGCCGTAGGGGTGCAACTGATGGCCCTTGGTTCGCCAATAACTGCGCTTCAATGCGCGTAACGTAAAGCCTTGCTGTCGCATAAAAGGATCAACATCGGAAAACAGAGGTTGTCCCGAATACTGCTGCACAAACTCGACCTCCAACTCGACGGCGAGAGCACTGCGGAGCAGCCGCACCGCTCCCTGCAAGATGCTCAACTCGGTACCCTGGGTGTCGACCTTTAGCACATCGGGCTGAAAATCTCTGCAAACAGTGTCCAAGCGCTGGAGAGTGATGGGATGCTCACCGACCACTTCCATGGCTTCGCCGAATGGATACAGGCCGCACAACTTCATGTTCGGTCGCAAGACGCTCGACGATCCGGGCCCGCGGCACATAAACAGTGTCGCTTGCTGCCCGTCGCATGCCCCCAGCGCTTCCGGGAGAAATCGCACCGAGTACGGATGCCGTTGCGAACTTAGTACGGCACATTCTTTGGGGTCCGGTTCGAACGCCACCACGTCCAACAGGTGATAGAAGGGCTTCCACCGAGAATCAATTCCGCCGCGCGCGCCGACATCAACTAACCGGATCCTCATTCCGTTGGGTTGACTGGCAGCGAAAGGCCTTGGCGCTGACACTGCGCCGTTCTCGAGCTCTCGAGCTGTTTCTCGCATGTAACCTGCGCCTCACCAGAAATCGCAAGTAATCTAACCATCGATATTACCGATGCCTCAGAATGCCAACAAGTCTTTTTTGCTGGGCGATTGCATCTTGGGCGCATCTCGGCACCGCCGCCAAATAAGGTGCCGTGATAGTGGGGCGGGCGTCTCGCCCGCCTTGCCGCAGCCTTTCAGGACCACGGGCAGGACGCCCGCGCCACCACGGTGACAGTGTCAAGATGCACCCTTGCATCTCGATTCTTCTGGCGGGGTGCTGGCGTCGTTCAGAATTTGCGCTCGTAGCTGCGGATGACGCCGATGACTTTGCCGAGGACTTTGGTGTCGCCTTCGACGGGGATGGGCTGGTAGCGGGCGTTGGCGGGTTGGAGCCAGAGTTTGCCGGCGCGGCGGGCAAGGCGTTTGACGGTGGACTCGCCATCGACGAGGGCGACAACGATATCGTCGGGCTCGGCGTGATTCTGGGCGCGGACGACGACGAGGTCGTCCTCGTGGATTCCGGCGTCGATCATCGAGTCGCCGTGGACTTTGAGGGCAAAGACCTTTTGTCCGGCGAATTCCTCGGTGAGGTCGAGCGTGCCTTCGATGTTTTCCTCGGCGAGCAGCGGGCCGCCGGCGGGGACGCGACCGAGGATGGGCATCGGCGGGAATCTTTCCTGGAGGATGGCGGGCCAGTTGCGCGGGACGAGGCCGCGGGATTTGCCGGGAAGTTTCTTGAGATGGCCTTTGGCCTCGAGGGCGCGGAGATGATCGCGGACGGTGCCCGTCGAGCGATAGCCGAAGACGCGGCAGATTTCGCGGACAGTCGGGGGCCGGCCGTTGGCGCGGATGCTGTCGAGGATGCAGGACAACACTTTTTGCTGTCGCGAGGTCAGGTCTTCTTGCACGGGCACACAGGTACCACACAGTTGTGTGGTGTGGCAAGAGAAAAGAAAATCGGCGCGACGGGATCAGGCCGCCACGGCGCCGTGGATGGCGCGATCGAGGTCGGAGACGTCGAACGGTTTTTCGAGGAAACCGCGAGCCCCGGCTTCGCGGGCTTCACTCTCGGTGGTGCGGCTGCCGGTGACGATGACGATCTTGGCGGCCGGGTCGGTCTTGGACAGGAGCGAGGTGCAGGTCAGGCCATCCATGCGGGGCATGCGCACATCCATGACGATCAGGTCGGGGTGGATGGTGGCGTATTTCTCGATCGTTTCGTGACCGTCGGCGGCGAAGCCAATCACCTCGTGGCCGAGGTATTCCAGGGCCAGTCGCAAGGCATAGCGGACCGAATCGGTATCGTCGGCGATCAACACTTTCATTCCGCTGATGAGGGTAGCACCCGTCATGCCATGGGCCTGCAAGCCAGCAAAAATGGTGGTTTTGAGGCGGAATCAAGCGGAAGGAGGCGGAAGTAGACGGAACTTGGCCGTCAAATTGGAGGGCGCAAGTTCGAAAACGTAGAGAACCGGAGGACGGCGATGCGGTCACACCCGCGGCGCGGTCGAATGGCTATGGGCAGGGAACAAACGGCGAAGGCGAACCTTGGGGTTGCGGTGGAAGTAGCGGAAACATCTCGGTGCACTTCGGTGGCAAGCCCGGGTTTTCCACCCATTCCACGTGCCCGTCCATGAACAGGTAATTGCCCTTGTACGTCCAAGGAGCGCTCCTGTCATGTCTTGACAGAGGGGGATACGCTCCCTGGGAGCCCGACAAGGGAAGGCCACTACTGTTCAGCCCGGTGACATAGACCAAACTCGGAGATGTATCGTCTCCGAGAGCGGGCAAGTAGCTCTTCCCGCCATAGTTATCGCCGTAATACTCTGCGACGATCGCGACTGAAGTGTTTGTCAGATACGGGCAGGTCAGGCGCGAGCCCGCAATCCACTGGTTGCCCGCCTGGGTCTTGCTGCCGGGGTTTGAATCCGCGACGACAATCGCGTACGAGCGCGGCGCGATGCCTGACCCTCGACTGTACACATCATCAGGGCAGACAAAGTTCTTCGCCGTGGTGTAGCCGTTCGTCAACGCCGTGTACCACAGGGTTGAATTAACCGTAACGCTTTGCACGCTGGTCGAGGTAAACGGATACGGATTATTGAACGGCGACGGAAAATGGTTTTGGTTGTCGGCGGCGAACAGGAACATCGCGAGACCGATCTGATGAAGGTTGCTGGCACAGCCGACGCGCTTTGACTTCTCGCGCGCGGTGTTTAGCGCGGGCAACAACAGCGCGGCGAGCACGCCGATCACGCTGATAACCGTCAGCATTTCAATCAATGTGAAGCCCGAAGTCCGCTTGCTGATAGTGGTGGTTTGCATCGTAGCCCTCGAATCTGTCCGCAGCCCGTAAGTACACCTGCATTTGGGGCTCGTCAAGGACGTTCCGCATTCGTCGCGTTTTGCAGTGGCGCTCGCGCTGATTATCTGAATCCCGTTCAGCATCTGACAAAACACCATATACCATCTTGACAGACTTGTCAATACATTGTATATACGTTGCAGGTACGGAATATGGAGTTTGACTGGTCAGATCCGCCGTTCAACCCGAAGGATTCGCCCACACTTCGCGAAATTGAGGAGTCGTTCGAAGATCCTCTCGGCATCCGGCTGATACCTGATTCCGGGCGATTCGCCAACGAGTCGCGCGCGTTTTGCTTGGGACGAACCTTGACCGGTCGCGGCATTTTTAGCATTTATCGGTCGGATGGCAAGCACGTACGCGTCATCGGTTCGAGGCCGATGACGGAGGAAGAGGATTACTTCTACGACAGGAAGGTGTCGGAATGGACGTCGTAACGGAATGGGAAGAGATTCCGCAGTTTGCCTGCGAGCACGACGAGGCGAAGTTCTGGCTATTGCATCGGCTCGACCCGAAGCTGATGGAGCAGTCAATGGCGGGCGCGGACCAATCCGAATCGACGGCGATCACGCTGCGAATCGATCCGCGGATGCTGGCGCGGATCAAGCGGCTGGCGCGGTCGCGATACCTCAATTACCAGAGCATGATCAAGCAATGGATCAGCGAGCGGATGGAGCAGGAATTGCGCGACCGTGGAGGGCGGTGAATGGCCGCAAGCAGGGACGCTTGCGCCACCAATGGTAGTTAATCGATGAACGCGGAACAGGAAAACGATACGGCGGGGGTTAGAGGACGGAGGGCCGAGGGCGAGAAGCGGACGCGAGGGGTGCCGATGATGCACGTAGTAAATGGCTCCCCTTCCCCGGAGGCTTTCGGGGTGAACCTCTGGCACTCTTCCCCCGCCGGTTTTACACTGATCGAGATGCTGGCGACGCTGTTGATTATTGTGCTGCTGGCGGGGCTGATCATCGGCACGGCGAAGTACGCCAGCACGAAGGCGGCCACGTCGCGGGCGCAATCGGAAATTGCCGCGATGGAACTGGCCCTCGAGCAGTACAAGAATGATAACGGCGTTTATCCGGCGGCCGGAGCAGGCGCGCCCCGGGTTACTTCGGGGAACAACGGTTATCCGGGCTCGGCCGAGTGGAGCAACTCGGCGGTCCTGTATACGGCGCTGGCGACCGGCCCGAAAGTCTACTACACGTTCCGGCCCGACCAGATACGGCTAGTCCCGTCAACCACGTTTACCAATGTGATCGACCCGTTCGGCAACCCGTACAACTATTACAACTACCCTACGAATCTCGCGGTGTCCGCGGACCCCCTGCACTTTGCGAACAATACTTCCACGTTCGATCTGTGGTCGTACGGACCCAACGGGCGGAACGACGAAGGCACCAACGACGACATTACCAACTGGAGACGATGAGGACGAACATGAAGCCAAATCGGACAAATCGAAGACTAGTGCAGCGACACGATGGATTTGATGAGCGCCCCCTCACCCTCACCCTCTCCCCCCGAGGGGCGAGGGGATACTCCTCGTTGCGTCGCCGGTCCGCGTTCACGTTGATCGAGATACTCACCGTCGTCGCCATCATCGGCGTACTGGCGGCACTGCTGTTTCCCGCGATCAAGGGCGCCCTGCAAAAGGCGGAGGTCGCCCAGGCGCAAAATGACATCCAGAACATCCAGACCGCCGTGAAGATGTTCTATACCGAATACGGCAAATGGCCGAATCCGTGGCCCAGTAACGCCGGCTCAATCAACGACGTGTCTTACGGAGCGCTCTCCTCTGGCACCTACGGGCCCTCCACGGACGACGGGTACTATAAAAACTACTGGTTGATGAACGTCCTCCGTGCAATCCCGGACGTTGGGAGCATTGATTGCGGCAACGGCGGTACCGTGGGCAACTCTGTTCAGCCCACCCCGATAAATTCCCGCGGCATCGTCTTTATCACGATCCCCACAAAGAGCCTCAAGATCTGGGATAGCCAGCACGGCTACGCCGATTACGTCGATCCGTGGGGCAACCCGTATCAGATCACGTTGGACACGAGCTACGACAACATTTGCAGCAATTTGGCGGGAACCCTTGTTTCCAATCCTGGTGTCGCCACACCAGCCGGAACGCTCACATATGCCTACATAACCAACACCGTGGCGGTGTGGTCGTTTGGCCCGCTGGGCCCGAACGGAACTCACACAAAAGCGAGCGATTGGATTACGTCGTGGTACTGAATCGTCAACGACAGCGAAGTCGTCCCCGGGCTACTGGCTACTGGCTACTGGCTACTGGCTCGACCGGTTTCACGCTGGTCGAGTTGCTGGCGGTGCTGGTGATTGCCGGCATCGTGATCGCCTTCACGATCCCCGCCATCACGAACTTGAGCCGGTCCACGGCGCTGCCGGGCGCGATCCGACAGGTCGCCAATGAAGCAAGCCTAGCGCGGCAGTACGCCATCACCCACCGCGTGCAGGCTGCGGTACTGGTCAATACGAATATGACCGCGGTGACCGTCTCCACCAACGGTGTTCTGTTGGACAAGTGGAATTATCTCCCTGCGGGTACCATCGTGTATTTTAATCCCCCCTTCCCCCCATTCCTCAGTGGCGCTGTTGGAACGAATCTCGTGGCCTTTACCCCGACTGGCGGCACGACCTATCAGAACGAGATTGGCATCTGTGTGCGCGAGGGGGCGTATGAGAATATCGGAGGCGGTACGAACACGTACTATGGGATCACTTCCAATTCTGGCACGATCATGATCAATAATCTGCTCGGGAGAATCGCGATTCAGCGCCCATGAACTCAACGACCAGAATATTGGCAAGCACGGAGGCTCACCCCACCGGAGGCAGGGCAGGCGGGGCACGCGGCTCACAGAGCCGCGGCTACACCAATGGACGCCGGTCGGGCTTCAGCCTGATCGAGGTGGTGCTGGCGCTGGCCGTGTCGGCCCTCGGCTTGATGGTGATACTCGGGTTGCTGCCGCACGGTCTGGAGGCGAGCCGCAATGCCGCCGACAACACCGTTTCCGCGACGCTCGTTCACGACATCTTTGCCACGATCCGCACCAGCCCGTTCACCAGCATCACGAACATCGATTCCACGCTGGGGTTCAATCTGCATAGCCTGTCTGGTGCTACTCAGCCTATTAACTTGCAGACGTTTAATAACGTCGCCAACAGCAGCCTCGTGGTCTCGGGCTACTTCGACAAAGCGGGCTTTATCCCTGCAATGACGAATGCCGACTTCTATTACAAGGTCGTGCTTACGTTTCAACCGGAGTTGCCCGCGGGCACACCGATCAACACGCCGGCAGCGGTCTCGATCGTGACGGCGACGGTGGTCTGGCCGGCAAATTCAATGGCGCCGATCAATACGAATGTGTTCGTGACCAAGGTGGCCCAGTACAACCAATGAAATCGGCAAGAAACAGTGACAGGGGTGTTGTTCGGCGCAGGTCTCCTGACCGCGCCGCTCGGCTTGACCGCACGGCCTGCCTCAGTCAGACAGGCTGGGAGACCTTCGGTCCAAAACTGTGCGGGGTCGGGAGACCCTCGCACAACAGGGAAACTTCCGATATGCGCTGCGGACAGCTCCGTCGACGACACGCGAGCCTTCGGCGCACGCTACATCGTTCCTCCGGCTTCACCCTGATCGAATTGTTGGCCTCAATCAGCATCCTGGTGGTGATGAGTCTGCTGCTGTTTGCGGCGTTCGACCAGACGACGAAGGCGTGGCTGCAGGGCGAGAGCCGGGTCGAGACGTACACCAGCGCGCGGGCGGCGCTGGACTACATGTCGCGCGAGCTGTCGCAAGCGATGGTCAATTCCAACAGCCTGGAGTTTTTCGGGGTCACCAATGCGGTGGCGTTTATTGCGCCCTTGGGTAACAACTACGGCGGTGCTGTCGACCTGGCCGAGGTGGTGTATCGCCTCACCAACGCGAACGGAGTGATACCACCGTACACGCTGGTGCGCCGCTCTTCGGTTTATACCAATCCCCCGCCCAGCGACTGCTTGAATTATGCCACGACGCCGCCGTCAGCATGTGGCACTGCCGCATGGGACATTTACAATAACAATGTGACCTGGATGGAGACGTCCGATTCCAACCTCACCGCCGCGCTGGCCGAGAACGTCATCTCGTTGACCTTCACGTACGTCAGCGCGACCAATTATCCGTACGCCTACTGGAACTCGACAACCACGGCATCGGTCTGGAACAACGAATTCCCGAACCTCCTGTCGACTCTTTTTAATGCGGCAGATATCCGCGGTGATGCGAACTCGCAGGGAGAAGTGTATATGACAAACCGAGCCCCGGCGGGCGTGTACATCAACCTCGTCACGATCGACAGCCGTGCCGCGGCGCGGCTTAGTGCGGTCCCCTACCAGAGCACCGCCTGGTATACGATTGCGAACTCGGCCACGCAGAGTTTCACCACGTTTGTCGCGATACCGAACCAATGAAAAAGAGTTCCATGTCCATGAGCCATCAACCATTCCGCGTTCGGCGCAGGTCTCCCGACCGCGCCGAACCTCAGATGTCGTGCGGGGTCGGGAGACCCCCGCACAACGGTGGCGGGCGACAGAGCGAGTCCGGCGTCGCGCTGATCTTGACGCTGGCGATACTGGCGCTGGTGACGCTGCTGCTGATCGCATTTGTCGGCAGCATGCGCGTGGAGAACACGGCGTCGAAGAACTTCAACGAGCTGGTCAAAGCGCGCGAGCTGGCTCGTGCCGGCGTGGATGACGCCGTCGGCGCGATCCGCATGGCCGCGCCGGCCGGGTGGTCCAGCGCGTCGACCCTGACGAATTATGTGACCGCTCCGGGCGTGATCTATACAGAGGTCAACGGTACGTGGACGAGCAACTTGTTGTACACCTCGGTGAATACGGTTGATCCCAATCCCCTCCAGGCGAAGGTAGTGGATTTGAACACGAACGTGAATCCGATCACCGGGATAGTCTCCGGCACCTACAACGCCAACGCCGCGCCGATCACGGCCGGCTGGTCGAATGTCACCACCACGGTGAACGGAGTCAATCAGTTGGTCGGACGCTACGCCTACTGGGTGGATGACGAATCGGCCAAAGTGGACGTGAACGTGGCCGGGGCGCGCACTACTGATCTTCAGGGATACATGCCGGACGCGATTGATCTGCCGACTCTGGGGCTTCCGAGTGCTCTGACCACGTATGTGCAGGGGACCCGTCCGCTGGCCACGATTGAGAGCATGATGATGGCCACGCCCGGTGTCAGCGTCAGCACGTTCGCCAACAACCAGTTCTACATGACGACATATGCCACCTCGCCCGATGTCACGCCCTGGGGAGCCCCGCAGGTGTGGCTAGATTCGAACAATCTCGGGATTTCCGGCAGCACCCCGACGATGGCACAGAAGCAGAACGCTGTGAACACGATTGCGGCCGCGCTGCAGGACAGCAAGTTGAAAACCTGGTATGGGAAGACATTCGCGGACAAGTATCCGAGCGTACAACAGATCGCGGCCAACATCGTTGACTACATCAGCGCGGACAATACTCCCACGGATTCCTCAACCTCACCGACCGACACGACTCAACCGGCGTATCTGGGGCTAAAGGAGACGCCGTACCTCAACCAACTGGCCATTGCGAATGTGTTTTCGATAGCGGATAGCGGGGCGCTGTCGAACGGGCTGGAGTACGGCACGTTGACGATTTCCACCACCGCCAGCGCCCAACTTTGGTACTTGTACAACAACGCCCCCACCTGGACAGTGACGGCCAAGAACGGACCATGGGTGTTTTTCGCGGGCGCCCCTTCGGTGTCTCTTCAGGGGGGAGGGGGAATTAATCAAACCGTGAACTTCAACCCGGCGACCATAAGCACTGTGGGGCCGGGGGCCATCAAGTCCATGTCAGCTTCGACCTGGCAACTCCCTTTCATAACTTCGCCGGCGCAGTCCATCTTTGTGCCCGACGTGACGGTGCCGGTTGTCGTGTCGCCGGGTTCCGGGCCGATTACGGCCATCTTTTCGAGCCCGCAAGGGCGAATGGACTGGGCTCAAGCCAATGTGCCGGTGAGCAAAGCCAAAGTGACCGTCACGTTGGGTTCGGCCGGAACACTCACCTGGGCGCTCCAGTGCACGGATCCACGGATCAAGCCAAGTTTGTCAGGGAACTGGTCAACAATCCCGGCTTCGCAGCTCGGAAATCAGACTCTTCCCAGCGTGTCCGCCATGTCGCAGGGTAATGGCACCATCATTGGCGACGGCGACCCGTCCTGCCATACCGTTTCGGTGAGTCCTTTGCCCAATACGGGGACGTCGGGCCGCCAGCGGGGCGCGATGTACCCGAGCGAGCTGGCATACATTCATACGGGAATCCCGTGGCGGACGTTCTTTCTCGAGCCCGAGCCGTCTCAGGAGGTCGGTGCCGGAATGATTCCGGACTGGGTTGTGGTCGACCTGTTTACATCGGCAAGCAACGGCGTTGCCACGGGGCGGATGAACATCAACTCCCAGATCAATACGGCCGCTGGGATCCCGTCCACTTACCAACGCCTTGGGCCATTGGAGGCGTTGTTCGGCAGCACGTCCACGACCGAGCCGCAAGACATTTACAACTACAATGTTCATAACACGCCCGTGCCGACGACGGCGAAGTTTGCGCCATCCAGCTTGAGAGTTTTCACTACTGACGGTCAGGTCTGCGAGGTAAGTGGGCTTGCCGACGCCGGCTACGTCGGCGGCTATGGTAGTGCGGCGAAGGCGACGCGCGAGCTCGCGGCGCAGCAAGTCCTTAATATCGTCACGACCAAGTCCGACACATTTACGATCTGGTGCATCGCGCAGTCGGTGAAGAAGGTGGACAAGACGTCTGCCAATCTCGCGTATTTCACCCCCGGCGTCGATGTCGTCACGGGCGAGGCGAAGGTGCAAGCGATCGTCGAACGAACGGTGGACTACTCGACGGCGACGCCACAGGTCAAGTTCCACACGCTGTACTATCGGTATTATTATCAATGAGTTGAGAATGGCTGATGGGCGGAAGGCGGGGTGGTAAAAGGGTCTCGACAAATGGCGTGGAAGGCAGTAATATTGAGGTTTACAGGGAAGCGAGGTAGGGAATTCATGAGGGTTTTGTGCATCTTCGCAGCGATCATGTCATTGGCTCTGGCCGTTCCAACCCAACGAGCATCCGCAGCCACACTGACCCCGCTCTGGCAATTCGGTGGCGCGTCGGATGGCGCCCAACCGGAAGCGCCGTTGGTTCAGGGTCTTGACGGCAACTTGTACGGAACGACCTCGTCCGGCACGGGGCACGGTCTTGGCGCCGTGTTCCGAATCACGCCGGCGGGCGGACTAACCAACCTGTACGCGTTCACTGGCGGCAGTGATGGCGGCATTCCTTCCGCAGGCTTGATTCAAGGGAGCGACAGCAATTTCTACGGGACGACCTACTTTGGCGGCAACAACACCTGCGCATGCGGAACCGTCTTCGAGATGACCTCACAGGGAACGCTGACAACGCTGTGGCGATTTACTGGTGGCACCGACGGAAGCGAGCCGATAGCGAAGCTGGTACAGGGTTTCGACGGGAATTTTTACGGGACGGCATCCGGGGGCGGCACAGACGATTGGGGCACTGTGTTTCAGATCACGCCGCAGGGCACGCTGACCACGCTGTGGCAATTCAGCGGCGGCACCGATGGAGGCGGGCCGGAGGCGGGCCTGGTGCAGGGTGTTGACAGCAATTTTTACGGCACGACGTACGAAGGCGGCACCAACGCCGGTTTCGGCACCGTGTTCAAGATCACGCCGCAGGGGACCTTGACAACCTTGTACCGGTTTTCCGGTGGATCGGACGGCAGCGAGCCCGAGGCGGAACTGGCGCAGGGGGCCGACGGCAACTTTTACGGAACGACGTTTGCGGGCGGCCTCGGCGGTCGCGGTACCATCTTCAAAGTCAGCCCGTCGGGGACGTTCTCAAACGTGTATCGGTTCACCGGGGGCGGTGACGGTTCCGGCCCGGAAGCACCGTTGTATCTTGCAAGCGATGGCAATTTCTACGGGACGGCCGAGGCCGGCGGGACGAATGGCTTTGGCGCCGTGTTCGAGTTGACGTCTGCTGGCGCCCTCAGCAATCTCTGGCAGTTTGGCGGCAGCGACGGATCGTACCCGCTCGCGGGATTGATCCAGGGGAGCAGCGGTTTCTTTTACGGCACGACATACGGCGGCGGAACGAACGCGGACGGCAGTATATTCAAGCTCTCGACGACTTCGTTGAGCGGATGCGATACGAACTTTGTGCCGCAGATCAGCGCGATCCAGATCATCGGGACGAACGTGGTCATTACGCTGCCGACGGAGGTGTGCCAGACGTATCAACTGCAGTACACCGAGTTGATGGTCCCCGCGAGCTGGAACAATACCGGCAGCGCGATGGCCGGTACGGGCAGCGCCATTCAGTTGACGGATGTGGGCGGCGGAACGCATACGCAGCGGTTTTATCGGGTGCAGATCACGAACGGGAGTGTGTCGAGCCAGGCCGCGCCGCAGATCAGCTCGATCCAGATGGTCGGCTCGGACATCGTCATCGCGATCAACGCGCTGGCCGAGGACAAGTACCAATTGCAGTACAGCGACAGCATGCTTCCAGTCTCTTGGAACAATATCGGCGGTCCGATCAGCGGCGTGAGCGGCAACTTGCAATGGACCAACACGAACGCGGGGCTCCAGCCGCAGCGGTTCTACCAGGTCATGGTCACGATACCGCAGTGAGCGGCGGGCGAAGCGGGTTGACCTGTCGGGCGGGGGTGTGAGACTCTGCGGGGCATGGTGCGCATTCCCTTGGAGGATAATCTCGGCGACATCATCGGCAAGGCGCAACGCGGGTTGCGGCTCGCCGACTCCCAACTCGCCGACCGCGCCGGTCTCCCACTTGCCCAGCTCCGTGAGTTGAAGTCCGGTTCCATAAACGAGTCCGCGCTTCGCCAACTGGCCGCGGCGCTCCATCTCGGCGCGGACGCGCTTGTCGCCAGCGCGAAAGCGTCCTGGCGTCCGCGCGATCAGGAGGCGCTGGACGGGTTGGCCGCATTCACCACGCCGTTTGATGATATGACCGTGAACGCTTACGTGGTGTTTGACCCCGAGACGCGGCGGGCGGCGGCGTTCGACACGGGCGCCGATGCCGATCCGCTGTTAAGATTCCTCCGCGAGAAAGGGCTGAAGCTGGAGTTGGTTTTGTTGACGCACACCCACACCGACCACGTCTACGAACTGGACCGGCTCGTGGACGGTACGGGAGGGAAGGCCTGGGTGAGCGAGCGCGAGCCGCTCTCCGGTGCCGAGCCGTTCGCCGATGGCCGCGAATTCGCCCTGGGCAAACTCAAGATCGCCACGCGCCGCACCAGCGGCCACGCGCAGGGCGGCACGACGTTCGTCGTGACCGGCTTGGCGAGGCAACTCGCCATCGTCGGCGACGCGCTGTTCGCCGGCTCGATGGGCGGCGGCCTGGTCAGCTACGACGAAGCTCTCCGCACGAACCGCGCGAGCATCTTCACGCTGCCCGATGATACGATCATCTGTCCCGGCCACGGCCCGCTCACCACCGTCGGCGAAGAGAAACGGCACAACCCGTTCTTTCCCGAGTTCCAGCAGCAGGCGGCACAGCACCAACAGCAATGAAGATCATCCGCTACCAGGACTCCCGCGGCGCCATCCATCATGCCGCCCAGCAACCCGACGGCTCCGCGCGCCGCATTCAGGGCGACCTCTACTGCGATTATCACGTGACTAGCGAGCCCGCCGAGGTGAAGAAGCTGCTCGCGCCGGTCGCGCCGGTCGCGTTCCTCTGCATCGGCCTCAACTACCGCCAGCACGCCGCCGAGACCAACGCGAAGATTCCGTCGTTTCCCGTCCTGTTCATGAAATCGCCGGGTGCGGTGCAGAATCCCGGCGACCCGATCCTGCTTCCGACCCGCTTGAAAAGCGCCGAGGTGGATTACGAATGCGAATTGGCCGTCGTCATCGGCCGGCGCTGCAAGAACGTTGCGAAAGCTGACGCCCTCCGCCACGTTCTCGGCTACACCTGCGCCAACGACGTGAGCGCGCGCGATTGGCAGAAACAATTCGGCGGCAGCCAGTGGTGCCGCGGCAAGACGTTCGACACGTTCGCCCCTCTCGGCCCGTGCCTTGTCACCCCCGATGAGATTCCCGATCCCAATAACTTGCGCATCCGCACGGTGCTGAATGACGCCGTGATGCAGGACTGCAACACCAGCGACATGATTTTCGACGTGGCCACGCTGATCGAGTTTCTCAGCGGCAGCACCACGTTGCTGCCCGGCACCGTCATCCTGACCGGCACGCCCCACGGGGTCGGCATGGCGCGCAACCCGCCCGTCTGGCTCAAGCCCGGTGACACCGTGACCGTGGAAATCGAAAGCATCGGCCGCCTGACCAACCCCGTGCGAGCAGAGGCCTGACCGATTCGTCAAGGGGAATAGCTGGCGGCCCCAACGGGATTCGAACCCGTGTACCCAGATTGAGAATCTGATGTCCTAGGCCTCTAGACGATGGGGCCGTCGAGGTCAGAAAATCACGGAGAGTCTACCGACATGCACCGCAAAATCAAGCGCTTTGCGGCAGGACGGACGGTCCAGCCTCTGAAACCTCGTCATTACGGGCCGACTTGCGGCACCCAACCGCCAAACCAAGTCCCCAGATCCCGCACCGCAGCCGCCTCATCGGCGGTCAACTGACGCGACCAACTTGGCCGCTGGCTGACGTCGATGAGATTTGTGCCGGTCAGGTCGGTGCTTTGATACTCCCAGAACCGTAGGTTGGCCGGGGACGATGACCCATCAAGGTACCAGCCGACCGGGTTGATATTGGTGCTCATCATGCAATTGATGTAAACGGTCTGACTGGCCGGCGCGCTGTCCTTGCTGTTGTTGCGTGCCAGATATTGCGTGTTGAACGCGCCACCGGCTCCGGTGAGCTGGCAGTCCACAAACGCCAGCCCGTTGTTGGTCGCGCTGTTGCGCGGCTGACAGATGTAGCCGTTGGGACTACTCCCCCGGTAGATCGATCGAATTTCGCAGTTGTTGAAATAAGCCGTGCCCGATCCCCAAACATAATCGACGTTGCCCTGCACGAGGCTGTCGCTGAAATATGCCTGGTCGCCGTCGTTGCTGACCATGATCGTGTCCTGCAGACTGTCGAGTTCCCCGTTCCAAAAGATGAACCGCAGGCCCGCGACTTTCAGCGCTTCCGCCTGCGAGCCGCCCTGGGGAGTGCTGTTGACCAGTTTCAGGTTCTTCATCGTGATATCGTTGCCCAGCGTGTAGAACATCGAGCGCAACGGGGACGTGCTGTTCAGGTTTTCGTTGTTGGCGTAGATGATGACGGTTTGGGTCCGGTCCTGGCCGAGAAACGTGAGGTTGTTGCGGCCGTTGTTGCGGACAATTTCGCGGTAAACGCCGTTCTGGATGCGGATGGTTCTCGGCGTCGTGTTCCCGGATGGCACAGAATCGATCGCGCCCTGCACGGTGCAGAAATCGCCGCTGCCGTCCGCGGCCACCACGATGTTGGTCGCGTCGGACGACGGTGGGGCCGCCTTGGTGGTGAAGCCCCAGGAATTCGTGCCGCTGACGCCGGTCCAGGAACTCACGCCTTGAAACACCGCGTTGTCGATGGTGACGTAATAGCTCTGCCCGTAGGCCAGGCTGGCGTGCAGGGAAATGAATGCGGTGTTGCCTTCGATCAGGACCGGATAATAATGCAGGCTCGTTCCCCCAAATGTCTTGGTTTGAGACGACAGGGAAAGATCGATGGTGTCCGCCGGCGTCCCCGGGCTCGAGGCGTTGTAGATGCGGACCTGGCCGGACGTCCCCAGCGTGGGCGCGCTGTCAAACGTGAGCTCGAGCGGCGTATCGACACAAATATTTGCCGCGCCATTGAGTGGGAAGAGATTGGTGGCGCCACCGCTGGCGACGGTCAACATGGCGACGGCGCTGGTCGCCGCGCCGAGACTGTTGGTCACCACAACGGAATAGCCGCCGGTGTCGCTGGTCTGTACGCTGTTGAGGATCAACGCGGCATTGGTGGCGTTGGCCAGCGGCGTGTTGGTATTGAAGTACCATTGATAATACAGCGGCGCGCAGCCGCTCACTCCGACCTGGAAAGTGGCCGCGCGGCCTTCGACGACCGTCTGGCTCTGCGGCTGACTGGTGATGAATGGCGCCGTGTTCGAATTGCCGACTTCAATGCTATAGAACCGCTGCAGATCGATGGGGGAAACCGGATTCGTGCAGTCAAAGTTGCCGGTGGCGTCGAACTGATACGCCGCCAGGGGCAGCCAGTTGGTTACGCTCGTGCTCAGGTCGGTCGACGTGAGCACCTGATAAACGCCGGCGGGGGCGCCGCCCGTACCGCGCAACACACACGCGTCGGAGCTTAAGAACACCTGTGTGATCACCGGATTCGAAACCGCCGGGGGAATCGGCGTCCCGCCGCTGGTCGGCGTTACGTCGGCCCAGTTGGTGCCCACGCGGAGTTCGTCAATCCACAATGTCTGCGATGCCGCGTGATTCAGGAAGATGTAATTGATCGTCGTCGCGTCGCTGGAACTGGTGGTTCCGGAGGTCAGAGTGGCACCAGGAACGCTGCCGTTGTCCCCCATGGAGATCGGATCGACCCAAAGGTCCACCTGGTCGTTGCCGGTGAGAAACGAGTAGCGAGCCACGATGAAGTGAGTGCCCGAACTCAAATTCGTACTCGCCGACGGAGTGGACACCTTCTTGCCCAGCCCAATGCTGTTGCCGTTCAGAAAAATGCCCAGCTCCGGCGAACTGGTGGCGGAATTGCCATTGCGCAGGTAAATGAACGCCTTGACCGTGCTTGGGGCCGTCTGGATGTTCAGCAGGAACGAGCAGTACACCGTCCCGCTCGTCTGCGCCGAGAACGGCGCGGCTTTCTTCTTGAACGTGCCGCCGGTAAAGATCACGCCACTGCCAGTGATCCCGTCCAACGATGAATTCGTCAACGCGGCGGAGCTGTTGACCATGATGGAGCTGCTGGGACTGTCCCCACCCGTCCACACCCCGTCTCCAATCCCCGACGATCCCAGGCTTCCGTTATTGTAGGCGAAGTGTTCGACCAACAGTTGAGCCTGTGCGCTCTGTACGACAAGGGCACCGGCGATAAGAGGAATCCAAATCTTTTTCACAGGTCACCTCGTTCGGTGATTGATGATGGCAACGTCATGGCGCATACCGGCCAACGCCGATCAGCGGAAGGAACACGAACGGCAAAACAGACAATCCGCACCCATCGCCCGCCATTCCTACCCTCACCCTGAATTAAAACAACTGCTCAGTTCCTAGCAGTTTGTTGCCATTCAAGTCAATTCAGTTCGGACGCCCGAACCGAGCGGACTCAGGCAGCGACGCGTTAAGCCAGGCCAGAGCCTCATCGGACTCGAGACGGCTGTGCTTCCGTGACTCGAGAGTCAAGTCCTGCGGCGCAACCGCGCCAGCCGCTTCTCGTGGATCCCGTCAAACTTCCTGTTCGACAAAACCGCCACTACGTCGTGCTCGTGCGGACTCGGCAGCAGCCGATTCACAATCTCATCCGCGCTCGGCGAGCATTCCGCCACTCGACCTGACTTGAGGAAACCAACCCGATACGGACAACCAAGGCGTCCGAATCCCGACGATCTTGTCTCTCTCCGCGGTTCACTTTATCATGGGCGCGATGACGAGAGCCCCTGAAGCGAGGTCCCCGTGGCGGCAATGGGTAGCCGTGGGGGCGGCGTGCGCACTGGTCATGGGCGTGTACGCGTATACGGCCCACTCGGGCTTTGTCGTGCAATCGAGTCTGAATCCGGCTGACAGCTATTACAATTTACTGGTGCAGGGCTTTCGCGCCGGCCAACTCAACCTGAAGACCGACGTGCCGCCGGGACTTGCGCAACTGGCCAACCCTTACGATCCGGTTGCCCACGATCCCTATCGGGTGTTGGACATGAGCTATTACAGGGGCAAGCTGTACCTCTATTTCGGCGTCACACCCGTCGTGTTGCTTTTCTGGCCTTATGCGGTGACGACCGGCAATTATCTGCTTCAGAAGGACGCCGCCGTGGCTTTTTGCGTTGTCGGTTTCTTGGCCAGCGTAGGCCTGTTGTGTGCGGTGTGGCGGCGCCACTTTGCCGAAGTCAGCGTTTGGGTGGTAGCTGCGGGTGCGCTGGCCCTCGGCTTGGTCACCTGCGCGCCGTCGCTTCTGGCGCGGTCCGATGTTTGGGAGGTGTCCATCGGCTGTGGGTATGCGTTCACGATGCTGGCCCTGGCAGGGATTTGGAAGGCGTTGCATGACCGAGAGCGGCGGTGCTGGTGGCTGGCGACGGCCAGCTTGGCCTACGGGCTGGCGGTGGGGGCGCGCCCCTCCCTGTTGTTCGGGGCGGCGGCCCTGCTGCTGCCGGTGGTTCATGCGTGGCGCGAGCGGCAGCGTGTTTGGACGCCGCTGATCGCGGCAATCGGTCCCATCGCTCTCATCGGGCTGGGACTGATGGTTTACAATGCGTTGCGGTTCGACAATCCCTTCGAGTTCGGCTACCGCTACGGGCTGTTTCTGGACCGGCTAAACACGGACCCGGTGTTCAGTTGGCGGTATCTGTGGTTCCACTTCAGGGTCTATTTTCTGGAGCCGGCGCGCTGGAGCGGACGGTTTCCCTTCGTGCGCGGCATCACCGTGCCTCCACTGCCGGCGGGCCATGGAATGCCGGAGCATCCCTTTGGCGTCTTGACCAACATTCCCATCGTCTGGCTGGCACTGGCGGTGCCGCTGGCGTGGCGCTGCCGCCCGGCGGACACGCGTTCCACCTTGTTCGAATTTCTGGCGGCCGTCGCCATCCTTTTCGGGACAAGCGCACTGACGTTGAGTCTCTATTTCTCGGCGAGCATCCGCTATGAGTTTGAGTTTCTGTCCGCCCTGGTGTTGCTGGCAGTGATTGGCATCCTGAGCTTGGAGCGAACCTTGGTTCACCAGCGGCTCCGGCGGAATGCGATGCGCTGGGGTTGGAGTCTGCTGCTGGGGTTTTCGGTGGCGTTCAACTTGTTCGCGAGCGTCGAGCGATGTGCCGAGTCGGTCAACAATCTGGGGAGGGCACTATACGAGGCCGGCCGGATCCGGGAGGCGATGGCACGCTTCGAGCAGGCGCTGCGTCTCACGCCCGATTTCGCCGAGGTGCATAACGGCCTGGGGCTTGCCTTGATGGCTCAGGGCCGGGTGCGGGAGGCAATCGGCCACTTCGAGCAGGCACTGCGTCTCACGCCCGATTTCGCCGAGGCGCACTACAACCTGGGGATCGCCATGGTCGGACAAGGCCGGCTGCAGGAGGCTATCGGCCAGTTCGAGCAGGCGGTGAGCCTCAAACCTGATTTCGCCGACGCGCATAACGACCTGGGATTTGCCCTGATGAGTCAGGGCCGGCTGCAGGGGGCGATGAGCCACTTCGAGCAGGCACTGCGTCTCAAACCCGATCTCGCCGAGGCGCACTATAACCTGGGGCTTGCCCTGGTCGGACAAGGCCGGCTGCAAGACGCGATCGCACAGTGGGAACAGGCCCTGCGGATCAAGCCGGATTTGGCCAAGGCGCATTACAACTTGGGCGTGGCGTTGTACCAACTGGGCCGGAAACAAGAGGCGATTGGCCATTGGGAACAGGCTCTGCGGATCAAGCCGGATTACACCGAGGCCCGAAGCAACCTGGAGCGGGCACGGGCGGCTCGGTGATTTCCATGCTCTGACCACACCCCGCCGCAGCATTAGCCGGTCACGTCTGCCCGCCGCAATCGCTCCAGCAGCTTGTCGTGGATCCCGTCAAACTTCCCGTTCGAAAACACCGCCACCACGTCGCGCTCGTGCAGATTCGGCACCAGCCGATTCACGATCTCATCCGCGCTCGGCGAATACTCCGCCATCCGACCCCGGCTCCGCAGCCGCTCAATGATCGCCTCGGGATTCAGCCGCTCGCCCTCGCTGAGTTCCTGCAACCGGTCCACCCGCGCGATGTACACGCCGTCCGCCAGCGACAACGACTCCGCCAGCTCGCGTTGAAACACGTTCCGCCGCGTCGTGTTGCTCCGCGGCTCGAACAGCGCCCACAGCCGCCGTTGCGGATACTTCTGCCGAATCGCGCGGATCGTCTCGGCAATCGCCGTCGGATGATGCGCAAAATCATCGAGCACCGTCACGCCCGCCGCTTCCCCGCGCACTTCCATCCGCCGCTTGATCCCCGTAAACGTCCCGAACCCGATCTGAATCTGCTCGCGCGACAACCCCAGCTCCATCGCGCTCACCGCCACCGCCGCCGCATTGCGTCGATTGTGCTCGCCCGCCAGCGGCAGCGCGAAACCATCCGCGTCGGTCTTCGTGAAGAATCTTACCCGGCACGGCGCGTTCGCCAGCACGTCCCGCACATTCGCGTCGTCGCCGTTGGCCACGATCAGCCCGCACCGCGGCACGATCGCCACAAGCTGCCGGAACGCCCGCTTCACGTCCGCTAAATCGCGGAAAATATCGGCGTGATCGAACTCGATGTTGTTGAGGATCACCGTCCCCGGCTCGTAGTGCACGAACTTGCTCCGCTTGTCGAAAAACGCCGTGTCGTACTCGTCTCCCTCGATGATGAAAAACCGCTTTCGGACCGCCGCGCGTTCCGTCTCCTCGCCCCTCCGGGGGAGAGGATCAAGGTGAGGGGGCATCTTCCCCGCCCGCGCGCCGCATCCAAAATTGTTCGGCATCCCGCCAATCAGAAATCCAGGTGAAAGCCCGGCCGATTCCATCACCCACGCCAGCAGCGATGTGGTCGTCGTCTTCCCGTGCGTGCCGGCGATCACCACCGAGTGCCGGCCCCGCAGAAAACAATCCCGCACCAACTCCGGCAACGAACAGAAATTCAGCCGCTCATCCAGCGCCCGCTCGACCTCGGGATTCCCGCGCTTCATCGCGTTGCCGATCACGATCAAATCGGGCCGATGGTCCAGGTTCGCCTCGCGAAACCCCGACATGATGCGAATCCCGCGCGATTCCAGAAAGGTCGACATCGGCGGATAGACGTTCTCGTCGCTGCCGGTCACATGGTGGCCGAGTTCGCGGCACATCGCCGCGACGTTCGCCATCGCGGTCCCGCAAACACCCACGAAATGGATGCTGTTGACCTCCTCCTTCAACATCACTTAAGGTTCCCCACAGCCCTTGTAGCAGACATGGCCAACGTAATCAAGATTTCTGATTTTGCCCTCGCCGCCACGCTCGAATGCGGCCAGGCGTTCCGCTGGCACCGCCACGCTGATGGCTGGTTCACCGGCATCGTCGGCCACCAAGTCTGGCGACTGCGACAGATCGACGACGCATTGGAGTGGAATTGTAGCCGCGAAACCGAGTCCGACGAGACGCGACTTCTGCGCTCCGCTGTCGCAACTTTTTCGCGGCAGAACCCGGCCGGCCGGATCCGCGAATACGATTCGCGGCTACAAAAGTACCTCTCGCTCGATCTCTCTCTCTCCGACATCTTTGCCACCTTCCCCGACGACCCGCACCTCCGCCAGGCCGCTCGCGATCACGCCGGCCTCCGCGTACTCCGCCAGGAACCCTGGGAATGCCTCGCCTCGTTCATCGCCAGCTCCTCCAAACAGATCGTCCAGATTCGCCAGATCGTCGGCCTGCTCGCCGAGCGCTTCGGCGAGCCCATCGACGCCGAGCATCACGCTTTCCCGACCGTTGCCGCCATCGCCCGCGCGTCCCACCAGCAACTCTGGGACTGCAAACTTGGCTTCCGCGCCAAGAACCTCCTCGCCGCCGCCCGCATGATCGACAGCGGCCAACTCGATCTCCACGCGCTCCCATCGATGGACTACGACCGCGCGCTGGAAGAATTGATGAACCTGCCCGGCGTCGGCGAGAAGATCGCCAACTGCGTCCTGCTGTTCTCCTGCGGATTCCATCACGCCTTCCCCATCGACGTCTGGATTGAGCGCGCCCTCCGCCGCATCTATTTCCCCGGCAAACAACGCGTCACCGCCCGCGAACTTCGCGACTTCACCCGCTCCCACTTCGGCCCCTACGCCGGCTGGGCCCAGCAATACCTCTTCTTCAACGAACGCTCCATAGTGGCGCGGGCGTCCCGCCTGTCATAGTGGGGTGGGCGGCCCGCCCGCCTGAGCTGCATAGGCGTCTCGCCTGTTCGGGCCAAATTCTACCTCATCTCAGAACCGCTTCCGGCTCCGTCTCCCCCTCCGAAATCGACTCCGCTGCACGCACCGCCGCATCTTCCGTCTCAAACTTCTTCGTCTTGTGCGTCAGATAATCCATAGGGAAATTGCCCTCCACCACGCTGACCGTCGCCCCGCCAAACCCATCCGCCTCCACGACAACCTCCTCCGCGTCGCAAGAGGTCAACGGCTCGCAGTACACCATTTCTCCCGGCGCACTCAACCCGAGTTTCTTCCGAAGCGCGTCCACTTCCGCCTGCAACTCCCTCAGCCTCCCAATCTCCGCATTCGCTTTCATAGTGGCTTAACGTTATAGCATCTGATTCCCCGGCCGCCAGCAAGCAGTTGTTGGTAGGGACGGCTCGCCGAGCCGTCCGTGCTTCGTCCGTCCCCGTGGAGGGCGAGGCTCCCGCCGAGCCACGGTCCTCTCATCGATGTCATTCCGAGCTTGTCGAGGAATCTCAGCCCGTAGCGCTTCTTGGGTACGCTTAAATGCCGATTCCGGCTTACACCCGGCGCGTCTACTGGCGCATTGACGACAAGAAGCCCTCGCTTTAGATTCTGAGGCGATAGACTTGGTAATTACATGACGCAACAAGCGCATCCGCCAATGTTCAACCGGTATGTATACGAACGTCTAGCCGGTATCCAAGACATGCTGATTGCGGCACACAAAGGAGGCGGGGCTTTGTCGTCGGCGACAAAAGGCGGCGAGAGAGAGCATTTCATCGACTCATTTCTCTCACAAGTGCTGCCGCCTCCATACCGATTCGGCAGCGGCGATGCAACCGACCAAAACGGAAACAAGAGCGGCCAACTTGACGTAGTAGTTGAGTACCCCTTTCTTCCCAGCCTTCCACTTGTTGGAGGCACAAACCGTCTTTATTTGGCCGAAGGGATTGCAGCAGTGATTGAGGTGAAATCTGACCTGTCTGGCCAATGGAAAGAGGTTTTGGGCACGGCTGAAAGGCTCTCGGCTCTGACGAGGGAATTCGGGATCATGTCGGTGAGGGGCGTGGAGCCTTCAACAAGAATACCGCTTTATGCCGTTGGCTACACTGGTTGGAAAACAATAGATACCGTGCGAGAACGCCTAAAGGACGGGGCCGTTCAAGGAATACTCGTAATCGACTCAGGCATCTTCGTTGGCAAGGAAGAGCGGTTCCAAGCCGATCAAAGCCCGTGGTCTCTTTGGGGACTAATTTGCGGGTTACACCACGCCACAAGTTCGGTTAGATCCACAACAGCCCACCCGATCGGTTACTTTGTCAGGGTGCATGATTCGGTTTCGATAATCTTTCGGGACAAGCCGCCCAAAGGGTAATGGGCTCACCCCACCACTCCACCACTCCATCACTCCAATTTCCCAACTCCCCTTCCCCCTCTTCCCCCCTCTCACCCCAAAGTCTTCATATCAATCACGAACCGGTACTTCACGTCGCTCTTGACCAGCCGGTCATAGGCTTCGTTGATCTTCTGGATCGGGATCAGTTCGATGTCCGACGTGATGCCGTGTTCGCCGCAGAAATCCAGCATGTCCTGCGTCTCCCGTATCCCGCCGATACACGACCCCGCCAACCGCCGCCGCCGCCCGATGATGCTGAACGGTTCGACCGCCAGCGGTTGCGTGGGCACACCCACCAGCGTCAGCGTGGCGTCGTGCTTCAGCAGCTCCAGGTACGGATTCACGTCGTGCGGCGCGGCCACGGTGTCGAGGATGAAATCGAAACTGTTCGCGTGCTTCTTCATCTCGGCCTCGCTCGTCGACAGCACCACGTCCTTCGCGCCGAGCCGAATCGCGTCCTTCGACTTGCCGGGCGTTCGCGTAAACAACACCACCCGCGCGCCGAACGCATTCGCCAGTTTCACCGCCATGTGACCCAGCCCGCCGAGCCCGACCACGCCGACCTTCCGCCCCTTCCCCGCCTTCCAGCGCCGCAACGGCGAATACGTCGTGATCCCCGCGCACAGCAACGGCGCCGACGCCGCCAGGTCGAGCCCCTTCGGCAACCGCAACGCATACGCCTGATCCACGACGATCGCGGTCGAGTAGCCGCCATACGTCATCCCGCCGTGTTTCTTGTCCTCGCTGTTGTACGTCCACACGGGGCCGACATCGCAAAGCTGTTCCTCACCGGACTTGCACGGCTCGCACTGGCGGCACGAATCCACCATGCACCCCACCGCCGCCAGATCGCCCTCCTTGAACTTCTTCACCTTCGATCCCTTTTTCGTCACGCGCCCGACAATTTCATGCCCGGGCACGCACGGGAACGTCGTGCCCTTCCATTCGTTGCGCGCCTGATGCACGTCGGTGTGGCACACGCCGCAGTACTGGATTTGGATTTCGATCTCTTCCGCCTCGGGATCGCGATGATGAAATGAAAACGGAACCAGCGGCGTCGTCGCACTCATCGCCGCATAAGCCTTCGTGTTGTTTTGCATGATCAACCTCCTCCTGTAGAAAAACTCGCCGACCCGAATCTACGACAAAACCGCCGATTGTCCAATCACTCCGTCAGCCCGTCGAAAAAACACTCGCCCACTGAAGGCAGTGGGCCTACAACACCCTCTGATTTCCGAGAAAATATTGTAGGCCGCGTGCCCTCACGCGGCGGTCGTGGACGTTCTTCAACGAGCCGCTAGTAAAGATGACTGTCGCGCTCACTCCGGCGGGTTCGTATCCGCCGGCGGCGGGGCCGTCTTCGCATCCGGCACGCGCCGTATTCGCACGGCCATGTACGGCTTGCCCGGCAACGGCACGGCGCGCCCGGTCGCATCCACGTAATGATAATTGTCCTTCTTCTTGGTGACGAATTCGCCATCCAGCGGCGTCACGGTCATGTTCCATGTGTCGAGCACGTCCACCTTGAATCGCATCCCGTCCTTGATGCGGTCCTTGTACAACTCGAATGGCCACGAGGTCGGCGTCTCCTTGCCGAGATACAGCAGATAATACTCGCCGAGCTGCCCGCCCATGTTCGAGTCCTGCCACTTGTCGATCGGCTCGAGCCCCTCCGCCGGACTCTCGGCCAACACTTGCTTCAAAAACGCCAGCCGCGCCGGGCTTTGTCCGTGCAACTTCCCGCCTTCCGACGTCCACGAGATATGGTCGGGGCTCGAGAACGTCTCGCCGTGCGTCACATACGTCCCCGCGATCGTCGCTTCCCAGAATCGGAACACCAGCTCCTCGCCCGACAATTGTCCCCAGCGCCGCGCGATGTTGCCCTCGTATTTCACCTCGTCGAACACGACCGGCTTGCGATACACGTCGCGATACAGCATCGCCCGCTCGTTGTCCTCGACCGCCGCGCCGTTCTGGATGCTGGCGTGCGTGACCCACGGCTTGGTGTTGTTGTAGATGTAAAACCCGTTGTGGATCGACCGCAGATGCGCGTACGGGTCTGCCTCCTGCACGATCCGAAACAGCCGGTCCCAATCCCTCTCCGTCTTGTTCTTGTTGAAATCGTACTCGTTCGAGAGCGACCACCAGACGTTGCGATACGCCCCCAGCCGCGCCACCATGTACCGCACATACCGGTCGTCCACGTCCGCCTTCATGCGGTCGAATCCCCACCGCCCCTTGTCGTACGGATCGAACAGAATCAGGTCCGCTTCGATGCCGCGGTCGCGCAGGTCGCCAATCCGTTTCTCCAGATGCTGGAAGAATCTCGGATCGAATCGCGTGTAGTCCCACGTCTTCGGCGGCGTGCCTTCAAACGGATACAGCGCCAGCTCGTTGGTGTTCCCCTCCTGATGCTTGGGAAACACGCACAGCCGCACCTTGTTGAACGGCGCCGCCGCCAGACTCGCCAGCGTCTCGTCCTCGATCGAGTCGACCATGTGCGTCAGGTTGTAGCAGGTCGTGCCGATCGGACGGAACGGCGTGCCGTCTGCATACGCAAAATGATACACGTGCGCCACGCGCACTGGGCCATGGTTCTGTGCCGACGGCGCGCTGACGACGAAGTCGCCGCTTTGGCCGTTCAGTTCCGGGACATTGCTGTGGGTTACATAGTGAACGTGCCCCTGCTCTTGGGGCATGAATCGCAGGCGATACTCACCGCCGCCATCATAAAAACCATTCACCTCGACGTTTGTGTCGCCCCACGAAAATTGTCCCGAGAATTGCACATCGAGAAACGGGTTTTCATTCGTCGGGCCATGCCACGACGCCTCGAATATCCCCCATTGCTCGATGCCGACAACCTTGGCTGACACGGAGAAGGAGGTGATTTGGAGTCCAATGAGATAAATCCCAACGCGAATTGAATCAATCCGGAGCATAGCGAAACCAGACGCTACCATTTCATCGTGGGAATTAACAGCCCTTCTTGCCGTCTACTGTTTCTCAATGATGGCGATGTGTTGCTGAATCGCGCTGCGCAGTGCCGCCTGCCGGTCCGTCGTCGCCGCCAACGCCGCTACGAATGCCGCCCGCGCTTCCGGCCGTTTGCCCTGCTTCAGATAGATCGTCCCGAGCGTGTCGAGAAAATACGCCTTGCGGCCGGGCAACGCCGTCGCCGCCCGCTGACAAAGCGCCACGGCCTCATCCAGTTTCTCCCCCATCTCGCAATATGTGTAGGCGAGATTGTTCACCGCGTCGGCATTTTGCGGGTCGAGCTCGACCGCGCGCGCAAACGCCCCCGCCGCGTCGCCAAGCCGGTGCTGCTTCAGAAGTGCATTGCCGAGATTCATCCGGAAATACGAGTTTTCCGGCAGCATCTCCGCCGCCGCGCCGTACTGCTGGGCTGCGTTCTCAAATTCCCCCGCCCGCTCCAGAAATACGCCGAGATCGTTGTGCTCCGCCGCCGACAAATGCCACGTTGCCTTCTCCGGCGGACACACCAGCATCGTCCAGTTGCCCGCGCGGTCCCAATACCGCCGGAAATCCTCGAACCGCATCTCGAACCGCGCCCGCGCATCGGAGTGCACCGTCACCACCTGCCGAAAATTGTCCCAGCCCAGCACCACGAAATAATGCGGATGCTCCCCGAATCGCCCCAGCACCAGCAGCGGCACGCCCGCCGCCAGTTTCTCCTGCAGATCGTCGACCGACCCGTGATATTGCCGCACCCACAAATGAAACCGCCGCGCGTACTCGCCCAGCTCACTCGTCACCGTCCCGCCGATATCGGGCAGATAAATCGCGCCGGCAATTTCATCTTGCGTCACCGGATGGCCGTAGTAATTGGCCAGCATCGCCAGCGCCGCCGGGCCGCAGTAGTTCGCCTTCTGCGCGACGAACGGAACATTGAGGACACCCTCGCCGGCCAGCGTGACGCGCGGAATGAAAATGGACGCGCAGACCAACGGCAGAATCGCGGCGCGCATCAGCCGATGCGAAACCGGATGTCGCGCACGGCCTTCTTGCCGACGCGCTGCTGGACTTTCTGCAACAGGAGCGGTTTGTGGTACCGCGAGAGTTCCTGCAGCCAGACCGGATGATCGACCGCCACCACCAGCAGCCCGTTGCGCAAGCTGACCGGTTGGGCGTGGTGCGCGACCTCGGTGCCAACGATCTCGGACCACAGAAAGAACACCTGCGATTGCCGCAGCCGCTCTTCGAGCCCCAGCTTCCTCATCACGTCCGGGACGAGCTGGCTGGCGGGACTGCCCGTGGGCACGCGCGGGGCCGGGCCGAACGGCTGCCATTCGCGGAGCACCTGCTCTCGCAGCGCAGGCGTCATCAGGCCGGGGTCTGCGGAGAGGGTTGCGCGGGGGTGGCCGCGCCGACCTGCGCGCCGTCATTGCCAATCGCCTCGACCGGACAACCCTCCATCGCTTCCTTGCACAGGGCTTCCTCGTCCGGCGATACCGGCTGCTTGAACACGAAACTGTAGCCGCCATCTTCATTGCGCGTGAAATTCTCCGGCGCGGTCTCGCGGCACAGATCACAATCGATGCACTGGTCGTCCACATAGAACTTGCCCAGCACGTTGTCGGAATAGCGATTGGTAAACGCTGCCATGTATCCCCCACTCTCCGTGACCGCACAGCAGTATACCGAACCCGCGCGCGGTTTCAACAGCATTCTTGGCCCGCAACGTCGAAAACCACGACCACTCGCGTTCAGGCTTGAAATCGCAGGATCGCCCCCACGCGGCCGGCGTCACGCAATGCGGTCGCGCCGCGGACGTGCTCGATCTGGCAGTTCGTTCGCCACGCCAACTCGATGGCCTCGTCCACGATGTCGGGGCATGGTTCGAGCGGCTGGCGGCAGCGCGGACATTCCCCGCCGCCGAGGCTGGTGTAATGGCAGCCGTAACAGACAAAGCCGGGCATCTCGAACCCGTCCTCCACCAGCAGCGTTTGCGCTTCGCCCCGCGTCAACGCCCCGAGCGTCGCGCCCAACCCGCTCACCGCCCGCCCGCCCGCGCCGGCCTTCTGCACCAGATTCTCGGCCATCCGCCGTTCGTGTTCCCACTCAGTCTGCTCCTCGATCTCCAACGCCCGCGCCAGCACTTCGGCCGGCGACGTCTGGCCTGGCTCGGCCTGAAAATCGCCGACCCACCGCGCTTGCAGGTACGGATGCAGGTGCTCGTGGAATTCCCGCAGCACTTCCCGATGGCCACCCAACACCAGGTAATCGAACCGGTCCCGCTTGAATAACTCGAATGCCTCGTCCGCCAGCCGCTGGAGATGCTGGTGGACGACCTGGCTGTGGTGGCGCTCGATGTTCCGCTCATCGCGTCCGCCGAGACCACCTTCCTTCACGCGGCGCGGGACTTCAGCAACGACGTTGGTGCGTTCGACGATCTCGCCCATGTACACTTCGAACACCTGCCCCATCACGCGGTCGACCAACACCACGCCGTAGCGATGGTACTCCGCCAGGACCGCCGTGAGCGGCCGGACATACGGAACCAAATCCGCAATGAGGATGTTGCGCCCCATCCGCGGCAACGCAAACGTCTGCCAGAACTTCTGGACCGAGCACGAGAAGACCGCCAGGCCTTTGTGATGATTGGTCCCGATTTCCTGCGTGAGAAATTCTTCGATCCGCCCAAAATCGTCCTGCAAGGACTCCCGCTGCCCATGGCCACCGGCCTTCGCGGCCAACTCTTTCCCCGCCGATTGGAGCAGATCCTTGACGCGAATCCTCAGCACCTGCGGCAGCCACTTGGCGCGGTCCAGATTGAAGTAACAACTCGTGACCAAGTATTCCCCGCTGCGAAACTGCAGCAGGCGATCCACCTCCGTCCGACTGATCATGAACACCTCCCGATGGCGACGACAGCTCGGCAGGGCGCCTTCACTGGCGCGGCACACTGCTTCCGACGTGAGCTTCGACAATTCATCGATGCACCGACGTCACGGGCCACCACGTAGTATGGCAGATTCCTCCGTGATTTCAAAACGGATTCTGTCACCCGCACCGGTTTTGACGCTGCTCCGCATCAGACCGTTGAACGAACCGCCGTCATTCGGTGTCGCATAGGATGTACATGCCATCTCGCCCAACGGAACCAGAGCAGTGAAAGGTGCCAGTGATATGAATGTGAAGAAGCTCCAAGCCATCCGCCTCGTTACAGGAATCGCGTCGTTCGTTGCCGCCGGACTCATCGTGTTCGCGGCGGATAACACACCGCCGCCCGTCCCGAGCGGCGACACCGCCGCGTTGCGCGCCCTGGCGGATACGTTCGGGGCCGTTGCCAGCCGCGTCGGCCCGAGCGTCGTGACCGTCTACTCCGAAAAAGTCATCAAATTTCAACGGCCGGACTTCTCCTTCCCGTTCGGAGACAACTCTCCGTTCCAGTGGTTCTTTGGCGACCAGAACCAGCAGCCGCAGCGCCCCCACCCGCCTCGCGAACGGCAGTACAGGTTCTCCCAAAGCGGAATCGGCTCGGGCATCGTCATCGACAAGCAGGGGCACATCCTGACGAATTATCACGTCGTCAAAGAAATGGATGAGATCAAAGTCATCCTGCCGGACAAACGCACGTTGGACGCCGAAGTCGTTGGCACCGACCCGCGGAGCGATCTGGCCGTGATCAAAATCAAAGGCGATGTGCCGCACGACCTGGCTGTGGCCACGCTCGGGGATTCCGATAACGTACGCGTGGGCGACTGGGTGATCGCCATCGGCGCGCCATTTGGCTTCGCGCAAACCATCACCCACGGCATCATCAGCGCCAAGGGCCGGGGCCACGTCGGCTCGGGCGATAACTACGAAGACTTCATCCAGACGGACGCGGCCATCAATCCCGGCAATTCCGGCGGCCCACTGGTCAATCTCCGCGGCGAAGTCATCGGCATCAACACGGCCATCGCCACGAGCGTCGGTCAGTTCTCCGGCGTCGGCTTTGCCATTCCCATCGAGATGGCCCGCCAGATTCTGCCCACGTTGCTCGCCGGCGGCAAGGTCCGGCGCGGCTTCCTGGGCCTGTTGATTCAAGATGTCGACGAAGATAGCGCCGAGACGTTTCACTTGCCGGATTCGCAAGGCGCGCTGGTGAAACAGGTCAATGATGGAACGCCCGCCGCCCGCGCCGGCGTCCAACCCGGCGACGTCATCGTCCGCTATGAGGGAAAGAAGATCGAGGACGCGAATCATCTCCGCAATCTCGTCGCCGGCACGGCGCCGGGATCGAAGGTCGATCTCGTCGTGTTGCGGGACGGCCACGAACGATCGTTGTCAGCCACCATCGGCCAGTTGAAGACTGGCGAAGACGGCAACGAATCCGAAGCTGGGAATCAAGGCGAAGAATCGCCGAATTCTTCGGCGTCACAGCTCGGCCTGACCGTCGAGCCGCTCACCGCCCAAAACGCCAAGCAATATAATCTGGATGAAGATGACAAGGGCGTGGTCGTGACGGATGTCGATCAGGACAGCCCGGCCGCGCGCGCCGACTTGCGTCCCGGCGATCTGATTACCGGAGTCGATCGGACGCGCGTCAACTCTGTCGCCGAATTCCACGATGCGATGGCCAAAGCGAAGGGCAAGGACAGAGTCCTGTTGAATGTGACGCGCCAGGGCGACCGCCACTTCGTGATCGTCCACCCGAAAGATCAATAACTCACGGCCCGGACGCCAGCGTCCACACGCAGCGGTCTTCGATGGCCTGGCCGCGGCGCCGGGCCTGGGCTTCGATCTGGTTCTCGCCGGGCTTCAGATGGGCGTCCTTCCAGATGAACACCCCGTTGACGCCGTTGGTCCGCGTTCCTTGCGAGACGCCGTTGATCAGCAATTTCACCTCGGCCGCGTTGGAATACACCTTCACGTCCGTCACGGCATTGGTGCGCGCGGTGAACCGGCGGCTGGTGATGTAGAGGGTCGGCTCGTCGGACCAGTTCGCCTTGTAGAAGTAGAACGCGTCCTTCTTCGTCTTGCGGTCGTAGGTCACCAGCCCCTTGTCGTTGCGTCCCAACTGGGCGCCTTCGTGGCGAAAGTAGCTCGTAAAATCAAACATGTTCCACACAAACGTGCCCCAGATGTACGGCCGCGACTTGAACATCGCCCAGTCGGCTTCGTGGACGATCGCCTGCCACTCTTCCGGGTGCCACTGGCCCGTCGTCACCGGCTGTTTGGGATTCTGCTCGTGTTGCGTCACGTTCGCTCCCGCGCCGTATTCGCTGACACAGAATCCGCCATGGCGGCTCGAATCGCGACGCTCGTCCAACCATTTGCTCATGACCTCCGTGCCGCCCGGCGTGTACCAGCCCGGGTAGAAATTCCAGCCCAACCAGTCGGGGATCTTGTTCATTTGCGGGTATCGCTCCGTGCAGGTCGCCGCGATCGTCGGCCGCGTCGGGTCCTCGCCGTTGGCAACGATCTTCAGATCCTGCAACTCCCGATGCGGGTCATCGCTCTTGGCGCCGACACCGACCTCATTGAACAGGCTCCACGCGAAGATCGACGGGTGATTGATGCTCTGCCGGATCAAATCGAGCAACTGATTGCGCGACGTCTCTTCAAACGCCGGCGTGCCGTGGACCGAGTTCACCTGCGGGATTTCCGCCCAGACCAAAATGCCCGCCTTGTCGCACAGGCTGTAGAAGTAGTCGCTGTGCTGATAATGCGCGCACCGCACCACCGTGCAGCCGAGCTCCTTCATCAGCTCGATGTCCTCGTCCTGGTCCGCCTCGGTAATCGCCCAGCCTTTATCGGGCCGGTCCTGATGACGGCACACGCCGTGCAAATCGTACAACCGACCGTTCAGAAAGAACCCCTTCTCCGGATCGACCGCGTAGTACCGCAACCCCAGCGGCTGTTCCACGGAATCAAGCACGGCATCTGCCGCGCGCAACTCGACCACGGCCTTGTACAAATACGGGTCGCTGCGACCATTCCACAAGTGCGGCTGCGGCACAACGACCCGCAGCGAATACGGCGCCGTGCTATTCGTCGTCGGTGTGATCTGGTTCTGGCTGGCGGCGACCGGTTGTCCGTTGGCGTCGAATACCGTGGCAACAAACGTCACCGGCTCCTGACGCGTGGTGTTCGAAATCTGCGCCGTCACGTCCAACACCGCCTGCGTTTCCGTGACGCTCGTCTCCAGCCACGCCACGCCGGGCGAGCCGTGATCGGTCAGCGTGAAGTTCTCGCCACCGGTCACAATCAGATGGACCGGACGATACAACCCGCCGTACACGGGAAAATCACCGGTCAACGGCGCAATGTCCGGCTCCGGCGCGTTGCTGACGCGCACCGCCAGCGTATTGGTACCGGTGGTTGAAAGTTGATGCGTGATCTCGAAACAAAACGCGCCGAACGCGCCGCGATGCTGGCCCAGATGCTTTCCATTCAGATACACATCCGCCACCGAGCCCGCCGCTCCGAACCGCAGGAAGTAGCGTTTGCCGGCCTCCACCGGGGCGATGTCCAACTCGCGCCGATACCAGCCCGGCCCGCGGTAGTATTCCCGCCCCTGTTGCGCATCCTCCCAGCCCCAGTTGTGCGGGACGGAGACCGTCGGCCAGAGTTTATCCCAGACGCCGGAGAGTTCCGCTCCTTCCGCCTCGCCCAATTTGAAGCGCCAACCTGAATCGAGACGGATCTCCTCCCGGGCAAAAGCGGTGGTGCAAAGCGCGAACCCAATCAGGAATACGAGGAGTCGGTGCATGAGCACATCCTGCCAGAACGCCCGACGCAAGCCAAGCCCATGTTGAACCGGCGCCCCGGCCTAAAACGTGTAGTTCGCCGTGGCCGATACTTCGTTCACGTCGTAGGTACTGGCCGAGATGTTCGAGCCTCTCGACTGATACAAATACGAAAACGATCCCGTCAGATGCTTCGTGAACGTCCGCTGCAAACCAAAGCCAACCTGCACAAGGTCGGCCACTTCATGCGTCGAGTACAGCGCCTCGAAATGCGCCCAGCCGATCATTGGCGACAGCGTCAGGCACTTGTTTATCCGATGCGAAATCGTGTAGTTGACGCCCGTGGCCTGGGTGATGCTGGAATCCGTCAGCAGGAGCGCCACGCCGGGATTGCGGTAGAACGAGATGCTGTGCGTCGTGTTCGGACGCAGCGGGTGCGTGTAGCTCAGCGTCAACGTCGAGTCCACGCCGTCGATGTTGTGCGCCATGTTCGTCCCGTTGGCGTCCAGGTACTCATGCGTCCAGCCCAGCTCAATCGTGCCGTTCAGACTCGGCGTGATCTGGCCGTTGACGCCGAAGTCGAGCGAGTAGCCGGCCGAATTCTGCAGCTTCGGGTCGTGCACGTACGTCAACCCGCCCGACGTCCGCATGAACACCGAGTAGCCCGGCGCCAGCATGAACGATGGCGTAAACGAAAACTGGTAGTCCGTCTGCTCTTGCGACGAGTCGCTGGGGTATATGTAATCGGATCGCTGCGCCGCGAATGTCATGGAGAATTTCCCGAATTGGCGCGTCGCGGTCGCGCCCACCACGTTGAGATACTCTTCGACGCGAGTGCGGTTGACGGCAAACGTGTTCTCCAGGGGAGAGTCGCTAAAATTGAAGCTCTCCGTCACGACCACGTTCCATTGCGCCACGTACAGCGGCAACGTCAGCACCACGCTCATCGGCGCCCCGAAACTGTTCGGTGTCACGCCCGTCAGCGACTGCACGTACGTCGCCGACATGGTCAACGTCAGCTGCTCGCCGCCGGCAAACGGCAGAAACACACCCCCGCTCAGCGTTGGCCCAAGCGTCAATTGCACGTCGGCCTTCGGGTGGTTCGGGCTGAAGTTGGCGTTGTCGAGGAACTCCGCCCCGGCCGTGACCCCGGCCGTCCCTTGGATCGGGCCCCACTTGAAATTCTGCGCGAGGCAAATCCCCCCCGCGCCAAGTATCGCCCAGACTAGGCAGAATAACGCGGCGACACGCTTCACTTGACGACTGATAACCCGGGACCAGAGAGAACCGTCATGCGACGAGTGGTGTTCCCTCTCCCCACCGGGGGAGAGGGTCAGGGTGAGGGGGCGCTCGTCAAATGAATCGTATTGTACGCCCCACACAAATCTCTGGCTTGGTCTCATCACCTGTTGCGCACGCGCAGTTGCACAACCGCGCACTCTCGCCTCACCGCGCAACTATCGTACCCAGACCAGCAAAACCTGTAAAATAAAAACAGGCTCCGACGTAACTTATTGCACCCGTGTGGTTACCAGAAACCACCGCGGTTACCGATTTTTCAAAGAACGCGGCTGCGCCGTAGGCCGTACATCCTCCCGCGTCCAATGATGCAGTGCGTCTCGGTAATTTACGTTCAGCGCCGCCCCAAGCCCGATCATGCACAAAATCGCCAGGCTAAACACGATGTATCCCGAATAATCATGATACACCTTCATCGCCAGATCCTGCCCAAATCCTTGCGCCACAAGTGCTACCGTGGTGATCCGCGCAAGGTTCCCCACCACCGCCAGCGGTATGCTCGAGGCGAACAGCACCCATTTCTTCCATGCCCTTGTCATTGTCACATATCCGTACAACGACGTCAGCGCCACCAGCGCCACCAGCGACCGTATCCCGCTGCACGGGTCCGCCACCTCCAGCGGCATGAACCGCGGCGGATTCAACTGCGAATAGATCCCCGTTCCTTCCTGGTACACCTGCACGCCGATCAGGTTCAGCGTCACTGTCGACACGTGCGCCACGAACATCCGCAGCGGGAACGACACGTACGCATCCAAAAAGTTCAGCGGAATCATGAAAAACAAAAACGCGCACGGAAACCACATCTCTTTCGCCCACGCCCACCCCGCCAGATACATCACCAACCCAAACACCAGCACCACAAACGATCCCGCCACCAACCGCGCATTCGCCGCCTTCACCCCCGCCCAGTACATCGCCACTGCCGCCGAGATCACCACCAGCCCGCCGCTCGCCGTCCCCAACGTTACCCGGTGCAGCCCCTTCCGCCACTTCCACACGAACAACCCCAGCGCAATCACCGGCACCACATACCCGTGCGCATAATCCGCCCCCCACCCCCAGTACGTCCACAACCACCCGAACAATGACAGCGGATGCACCCCCGACGCGCACGTCTTCGCCACAAAATACGCGTAGACAAACAGCGCCAAACCCGCCGCCCCCACCGCCCAGCGCCGCCGCTCCTCCGGATCCGACGGCCATCCCACCCGCGACGCACCCACGCCACGTCCGGGCGACAACCCGTCACGTGGTTCCGCGTCCGCAGGCTCCATCGACCGATTGACCTCTTCCATGCTCATTCTCGTGCCATGAGTGTCACGTGGCTTCGTGGTGCAGAAATCGAGCCGCTTTCTGCACTGATAATCTCATCTATCAGCCACGTTCACCCCAAAACGAAGCCAAACGAACCCAATGCATAAAAGCGCCATATTGTCGCTTCAAATCCGCGTAACCGCCTCTCCCACAATGCCTCGACCTTTTCATCTCGACCTCCGAGCATTGGCTTCGTTTCGCAAAACCACGCTTTTGGAAGGATCTCCCCATTTGGATGCGCCGACTCGTCGGCGCTTTGCGGTTGAATCTTCTCGGTGAGTATGTTCCGCAGCATCTTGGGAATGCGCCACCTCGCCTGCCCGCCCCGAAAACGTTCGGGGCTCGCGAGTCGTGTTCGGAGTCCGCGCTTTGTCGGGCACGGTCCCTCCTCCACGCCGCATGTTGCATCCCCTCTCCCTTGCCGTCCAAGGGAGAGGGTCAGGGTGAGGCTTACCATCGTTGTCGGTCTCCCGTCCAGCCGACCGCAGATAGCCGGGTGCCGATGGCCTTCGCTTTCCATGTCGCAACCGCGAACCGGGAACCGTGAACGCCCTCACATTTCCCCAATGTCAAATAACATTCACAACACAACGCCGCCATACTATCTTAAACCGATACACCTGTCAATACGTAACTTCATTCCCCGATTGGTACCGTTCCCCTCCTCGGAGGGGATCAAAGGGTGGGTATCTCTTATATCCTCAACCCGTCCACCCAAAAGATGCTCGCCCCAGCCGGCAAATTCGGATACCATGCCGGCAATCCGCCGGCTCGCTTGTAAAGCGAGAATGCCATGAACATGCACCTGCCCCTGAAGCTACTTGGCGAAATCCTCGCCCTGTGCGCCCTCGTCGTGGTCGCCCTCATCGCATGGTTTATAATCCATCTGGCCATCACCGTTCGCCGCGCCAAAGTCCGCCTCAATGCGGTTCGCGAGCGCCTGCGTCCCCTCCCGGATACGCAGCTAATTGAAATCATGCGGACCCCAACGCACCCAGATTCCCAGTTCGCCCTGGCCGAGCTGATGCGGCGAGGCGTGGACGCGCGTCCAACAAAGGATCAATTGTTTGATATGCTGACCTCGGGAAACCCGGCCTTGTGCGGGCAGGCAATGACCAACCTGCAAGTATTCTATCCCGAGTTGCCCATCCCGGATGGAGCATCCAATCTCGACCCACCGGATCTGTGGCGATCACGAATTGAAGCGTTTCGCCAAGCGGGCTGACAAATTGCCACCTGTCCCCCCCTCCCCTCCTCGGAGGGAATCAAGGGGTGGGTATGTCTCATGTCCCCAATCCGTCTGCCCAAGCAGCTTGCCATTCGCACTCAGAATCGTCACGGTCGAGCCCGACGTCGAGACGACGAGATTCGAGGCGCTGCCGCTACCCTTGAGCGTGAGCTTCGACATGTCCGTTTTCATCCGCTGGTCCCGCCTCACGACCAGAACCGACTTTAAGCGGGGATGCTCGTGCTACCGGGGTTGCGAAACGAAGCCGGTTCCGAGCAGGCCGGCGTGGGAATCCGGGTCGAAATACCCAGAAACACGGCCAAAAATCGGGGTTTAATTGGAGGCTGTTCCGTTGCTTTTAGGCACGGGGCTCGCTACATTGGCTGGTAATGAAAGCGGTCACGACGGAGCAGATTCGCCAGCTTGACCAGCAGACCATCTCCCTGGGCACGCCGGGGGAAGAGCTCATGGAGCGCGCGGGGTACGCCGTGGCGCGGGCGGCGATGAAGGTCTTGCGTCGGCTCGATGCGCGGTCAGTGCTGCTGTTTGCGGGCAAGGGCAACAACGGCGGCGACGCGATCGTGGCCGCGCGGCACCTGGCGGCGGCGGGTTGCGAGGCGGCGCTGGTGCTGCTGTGCAAACGCACCGAGTTGCAAGGCGACCCGCTCATCCATTTCCAGAAGCTCGTCGCGGCCGTCAAGGTCTTGGAGTTGCCGACGCTCGAGGAACTGGCGGAAGTCGTCGGCGAACTGGAACCGGCGGTGGTGGTGGACGGTCTGCTCGGGACGGGACTGAAGGGCGAAGTGCGCGAGCCCTACGTGACGGCGATCAAGGTGATCAACGGCCTGCATCGGCCGGTGGTCGCAGTGGATATTCCGTCGGGGCTCGACAGCGACACGGGCGAAGTGCTCGGCGTGGCCGTGCGGGCCCAGACGACGCTGACGATGGGCCTGCCGAAGATCGGTCTACTCAAGCCCGCGGCATTGGAATTTGTCGGACGCATCGAGGTGGTGGACATCGGGATCCCGCGGAAGCTGCTGGAACATCTCCAGAGCGATGTGGAGTTGGTCACGGCGCGGGATGTGGCGGCGTTGTTGCCGACGCGGGCGCGCGCGGCACACAAAGGCGATTTCGGACATTTGTTGATCATCGCGGGCTCGGAGGGCTACACGGGCGCGCCGGTCCTGACGGCGACCGCCGCGGCGCGGGCCGGAGCCGGGCTGGTGACACTGGCGGTGCCGCGAAGCGTTTACCGGATTGTGGCGGCGAAGTGCCCACCGGAAGTGATGCCGCGGCCGGCGGATTTTGACACGCTCGATACGACGGATTTTGCCGGGTTCAACGCGATTGCCATCGGACCGGGGCTCGGGCAGGACCCGCGGACGCAACGGATGATCTGGAAGGTGGTCAGCGGATGGATGCCGCCGATCGTGGCGGACGCGGACGCGTTGAACGCGATGGCGCCGGGCGTGGCGGCATTGAAGAAGCTCCACAAGCCGCTGGTGGTGACGCCGCACCCGGGCGAGATGGGGCGGTTGATCAGCAAGACGAGCGCGGACGTGCAGGCCAACCGCTGGGACATCGCGCGCGAGTTCGCGAAGGACTACGGCGTGACGACCGTGCTGAAAGGAGCGGGGACGCTGATCGCGGAGAAGGGTCAGCCGACATGGGTGAATATGACGGGCAACCCCGGCATGGCCAAGGGCGGTATGGGTGACGCGTTGACGGGAATCATCGGCGCATTCCTGGCGCAGGGAATGACACCGGCAGAAGCGGCGCGTGCGGGAGTGTTCCTTCACGGGCTGGCGGGCGACCTGGCGAGCGAGGCGGTTGGCGAACGCGCGCTGCTGACATCGGATTTGATCGGGAAGCTCGGCGCGGCCTTCGCGGCGCTGGACGAGACGCGCGGGTAATGGCATAATTCGGTCGTCTTCACGCCGGCGTAGCTCAATCGGCAGAGCAGCTGATTTGTAATCAGCAGGTTATCAGTTCAAGTCTGATCGCCGGCTCCATTCTAGCCCACGCAATCTCAACGGGTTGCGTGGGCTTTGTGTTTGGAGTCACCGAAAGGGCAGGGGGCACTGGATACCATACGTGGATACCACCACGCGTTTTTCATGGTCGCACTGGACCAGGTTGAGAAGAGTGTTAAGCAAGGCCTCGGTGCCGCGCAGAAAGCAGGTCGATGAGGGAAAAATATGGTTTTCGGTCCGCGTGTGCAAAAGGTGCAATTCATTGGGGTTTTTGATGATAGATCGTGCAGAAATACGGTAGGACTATGGTCGTATGGGGACCAGTATGGTCCGCGATTCGGTAGGTTTTAGCGAGGAGAAAACCACCCGTTGATTTACAAGCACGTACGTCGATTCTTGGGGCCGATTTGCAGGCACTTACGTCATAGAACTTCGGTTGAGAGTACATCCCTGCGCACTACTTCGTCGGGGATTGGCGCGGGCGACGAATCCAACTGAGGCTATGCCAACTCTGCGGCTGGGCCTTGTATTGCCGCGGGCACGGGTTGCGCGGGATGCGCAGTCGCTCGCGCGGAGTCGGATACGTCACACCCTGGCATGGTCTGATCTCGGTCACGGCTGATAGTGTCGCGCGGTTCGGCATTCGTATGGGCGCGGAGGCCTCGCGTGCCCGCCCGCAGAATTTGGAAGATGACGCGGGGCTTGTCAGCGCCGATGCTCCGAGTGTAAAGGCCGGGGCCGACCTCAAAGACTTTCGCAAACGTGCCCGCGAGGTGTACGAGCTTTACCGGACGCAATACCACACCCGATTCTACTGGCTCGACCCGAAATTCTTCGGGACAGACTTTAGAAAACGGTTGTTGGAAGACGCCGAGGCTTTGCTGTCCGTGTTGAACCAGGCCGGGACATGGAAACCCGACCGCGACGCCAAGCTCGTTGAGCTTCACAAACTGCTCACCAAGACCCATCGGAAAGACAAGGTCCTGATCTTCACTCAGTTCGCCGACACAGCAATTTACTTGGGCGAACAACTTGAAAAGTTGGGCGTGACAAGCATGGCGGTCGCTACGAACGAGACCAGCGATCCGATTACCTTAGCACGCCGATTCAGTCCGTCCACCAACGGTGGTTTGTCCAGTCTTGAATCGGAACTGCGCGTCCTGTTGGCAACTGACGTGCTGGCCGAGGGGCAGAATCTTCAAGACGCACACATCGTTGTCAATTACGACTTGCCGTGGGCCATCATCCGCCTCATCCAACGCGCCGGTCGCGTTGATCGTATCGGCCAGAAGCACGACACCATCTTCGCGTACTCGTTCTTGCCGGTGGATGGTGTGGAAGAAATCATCCATCTTCGTCAACGCCTCTTTCACCGTCTTCAGGCCAACCAGGAAGTCTTGGGCACTGACGAGTCGTTTTTCGGTGAGGATGCCGCCAACAAATTGCGAGACCTCTACACAGAGAAACAGGGAGCACTCGACGACGACCAAACCGACGAGGATATCGACCTCGCCAGCCTTGCACTTCAAGTCTGGAACAGCGCCTCCGCTGACGACCAGAAAGCTGCCCAACGTTTGTCACCCGTGGTTGCCGCTACCGGGCCGTTGCCAGAACTGGCCAATCCGCGCGACCATCCGGCCGGCGTTATCAGCTACCTGCGTTTCCCAGACAACACTGATGCGCTCGTGCGGGTGGACGACAAGGGCAACCTTGTTTCGCAATCCCTGTCGGGGATTTTCCAGGCTGCCGCCTGTGCACCGGACGCGCCGCCTCTAAAACGCGCTGCGAACCATCACGAATTGGTCTCTCGGTGTGTGGAGATCGTGATGGAAGAACAGCAGACATTCGCCGGTCACCTCGGCTCGTTACGCAGCATCAGCCGCAAGGTCGGCACATTGGCGCGCACCACCATCGAGAGGCTCGGCGAACTGGCATTTAGCATGGACGAACTGGGCCTGTGTCCCCTGATATACCGCAACACCGACACCGGCCGGCTCCCGTGCGGGCCGCGCAAGCTGGCGGCAACCCTGGGCTGGCAGTATGGCCCAAACGGGCTAGTGTTGCATGGCCCGACCGGGTGCGGCAAGTCGCGGGCGGCTTGGCTGCTACTAAGGCGGTTGCACTTCGAGGGCTATGAGACCGTGGCCTTCAACGCCGTGAGCTTTTCCCACGAAGTCGCCTATCATTTCGGGCCTAACGGCGATGCGGTCCGATGGGTGCGGAGAATCCACAATGCCCCGGTTGTGTTCCTCGACGACTTGGGCAAGTGCCGACTCACCGAGCGCGGCGAGGCAGAACTCTTTGGCTTGGTCGAGGCCCGGGCGGCGCAAGGCCGTCCCATAATCGCAACAACGACCTTCGTTGGCGATACGTTGGCTGCAACGATGCACCCCGAGACCGGAGCGGCGTTAGTGCGACGCCTTCGAGACTTCTGCGAGTGCATTGCGTTTTCACGCGCGCGAGCCGCGCGATGCAAATCACGGCTTGACACGGAGAGTGCGTGAGTGTATCTGTGATACCAACGTAATAATGAACGCGTGGACGGCACAGAAGGTCAAACGACTCCGCGAGGCAGCGGGACTAACACAAGCACAGTTGGCCGACTGGCTGGGAGTGACGGCGAAGCACGTCGCACACCTAGAGATCGGTTTTCGGCCCGCAGGACCGCAGACGGTGCGGTTGCTGGACATCTTGGCCGAGCGGGTGAAGTCGGGCGAATGGAAGGCCGTCAAACCGAGACCAAAGGAACGGAGGGCAAGACAATGAAGCAAATTCCCAAGAGCGCCGACGCCAAAGAGGAGCGCCGCTTTGAGCGCATCGGCCAGAATCTTTACCGGCGTGGAAGCGGCGGTTTGATCTATGCCCGCGTGTGGGCGGATGGAAAACGGACGTTTCGTAGCACAGAAACAGACGACCCAGTAGTAGCGCGGAAAGTCCTGAAGAAGTGGCGTGACGACGAGGTGTTGAAGCGTCACGGCATCGAGCCGAAGATAGCGGCGCTGGAGCGCAATCGCCTGACGGTGGGGAAGGTGATCGACGTTTACATCAAAGCGGGCCATCCGACACGGAAAAACAAGCTGAAGCTCGCCACCACGGTGAAACGGGAAGTGAGTTTTCTGCGGGTGGCTCGCGCCTACTTCGACGAGCGGCCCGCCGTGACGTTGACCTTGGCCGATTGCGACAAGTACCGGGACTGGCGCAACAGCGGCGGCTATGTGGCGAAGTACACGTTGCGCGGGAATCCCGCCGAGAAGGAGACGCGCGGCGGGGACCGAGCTGTGGACTTGGAGTTGACGGCGTTAGGCAACGCGCTGAATCTGGCGGTGCGCCGTGGAATGCTCAAATCGAACCCGATTACAGGGCGTGGACGCTACACGGCTGCGGAAGATGTACGCCATTGCCGCGAGGTTGCGCCGACACCCGAAGGGTTGCAGCAGATTGCCTACTGGTTGCGAGCGCGGAAAGAGCACGCCATTGCAGACTTGGTGCTGTTCTTGGGGTACAGCGGGCTACGCATCGGCGAGGCGCTGCCGATGGATTGGGAAGCCGTGGACGCGGGGCAGGGGATCTTGCACGTGACGCGGGAAAAGAAGGGCGTGACGCCGTGGGTGGTGATTCTGCCGGAGATGGACACCTTGTTGAACGACATGCGGAAGCGAGCGACGAGTCACCTGCTGTTTCCCTCGCCGCACGACACCAGCAGGCCCCGTGATGAATCAGCGGTACGGCATCGGCTCACAGCGGCTTGCAAGGCGCTGGGAATCGGCCATGTCACGCCGCACGGGTTGCGTAGCTACTTTGTCACGCAAGCGCGTCAGAGCGGCCTTACCGACGCGGAGATCGCCATGCTTATCGGTGACAAGACGGGGCCGAGTCTCATCGCGCAAGTGTACGGAGATTTGCGCGACGATCACCTGATGAAACAGGCGCAACGGATACGGCTGCACGCGACAGGCAAGGACGTTGAACCGATGCCGGAACGGATACCACACGTGGATACCACCTGTGCTGCACGTTTAGAAGAGTTACAAGAGGTTCACGGCGGTAGCAGAAATCAGTAGCAAATTGACTGACAGTGGGTTACATGGAAAACCGTAAACAACTTGGGACGACGCGAAACGCGTTTGGTCGTCTTTGTAATCAGCAGGTTATCAGTTCAAGTCTGATCGCCGGCTCCATTCTTGGCGATGCGCAGATGGAGAGAACTTGAGGCCCTGACAGCCTGATGCCCACGATTTGCGACAACATCCAGCCCCACACCAAACCGGCGCGGTGGCTGACGCCGTTCGTTCTTCTGCTGTTGGCGTGCTGCGCGCTGTATGTGAGTTATCGGACTGTCCGCCTCGAGATCACCACCGATGAGATCGACGCGATGCACTCCGCCCGCACCGAAAGCTACGGCGCGCTCTTGCTGGGCCGGGACTGGAATTCCCAGGCCCATTTCCTCAACGTCCTGCTGGCCAAACCCTGTCTGCAGTGGCTGCCCCTCAACGAGATCGTGGCCAACCGCCTGCCCAGTCTGCTCGGGCTGGGCCTGTTTCTCTGGGGCGTCTGGCGAATCGGGGTAAGGTTCCCCACGGCGATCACCCGGCTGCTGGTCACGCTCGCCCTGGTCTCAAATCCCTTCGTGCTGGATTATCTCGGGCTGTCCCGCGGCTACGGGCTGGGTCTCGGATTCACGATGCTCTCGCTGTCGTTCCTGCTCCAGGCCTGCTCCGCACCCGCGATCGACGACGCATCGGCCCGGCGGTCGGTCAATCTCTCGCTGTGGCTGGCCTTCGGCGCGGCCCTGTCCACGATGGCCTTCGTGCATTTCTATGTCGTGTTGTTGGTGGCCGTTCTCTGGCTGACGCGGGGCAAGGGACTCAGGCTGTTCGGCTGGAGCAGCGCCGTGGCCCTGGGCGTGTTCTATTTTCGCCGCGTCTCGGTGACCCGTAGCGAGAACCAGTTGTATTTCGGCGGCGATGTCGGGTTCGTTCACGACACGGTCGGCTCGCTGGTGCGCTGCAGTTTCTATGATCCGCAGCTATCGGCACGACTCGTGGAATGGGTGGCCGTGGTCATGGCGTCGCTGGCGCTGATCCTGGCCGGTTGGAGTTACCGCGAGCGCATCCGCGCCGGGTTCGCCCTGTCCTTGATCGGCCTCGGTGCGGCCCTGGTCAGCTTCTCAGCCCACGCGCTGTTGGAAGTGAAATACCCGGTCGAACGAGTCGCTCTGTACCTGATGCCGACGTTCCTGCTCAATGTCGCCGTGGTGGCAGCATGGTCGCAGTACCGCTGGCCGCGCCGTCTGCTGTCGGGATTGCTGCTGGCCGTCAGCGTCGTCGGGCTGCGACAGGCCAATCTGACCCACACCTTCAACTCCCAGAGCCCGGACATTCCACCGGCCTTGTTGGCGTTGCAGCAGATCCACAAGGAAACCGGTCAGCACGTCTTGCTCGCGCATAGCGATGGCTTCAAGTGGGTGGTGTGGTATTACGCCGAGCACCTGCTGGGGTTCCCCCCCAAACCGTCCACCGCCGACACTGCCTACTTGAAAACCTACGACTGGCTCACCGTCTACGAGTGGCGCGGCATATTCCCCCGTCTGCGCGACGCACCTCAGCCCCTGCTGCCCGGGACGACCCACTTGCTGCTCGACCGTGAGGATGAACAGTTGTTGACCGACCAACTGCCGGGAACAATCACGCCGCTTCAGCACTACCCGATGTCGGACCTCACGCTTTGTCGGCTAACCTTGCCCGGGAATGTCGGGACGCTCACTTGGACGGATGGTAGCCAGTACGTGGGAGAGTTTCGAGATGGCCAACCGAATGGCCAAGGGACGTACACGTTCCCAGACGGCAAGACGTACGTGGGCGGGTTTGCGGATGGTCGACCGAGCGGCCAGGTGACGGTCACCTTCCCGGATGGACGCAGGTATGAGGGGTACGTCAAGGACGCGAAACCGACCGGCCTCGGAACGCTCACGTGGCCGGATGGCCGCCAGTATGTCGGTCAATTCAAGGATGGCGTGGCGGAGGGCGACGGCCAGATGACCTACCCGGACGGCAGGGTCGAGGCTGGACAGTGGAAAGGCGAGAAGTTCATGGGAGCCTCAGCCTCGCCGTAGCGCCGTAATCAACCAAGGATCGTCGTCGGCCCGGCTTTCCGCTTGTCCCTGCGTCGCACGCCAACGGGAGCGCTTCTCACGCGCCAAGAGTCGACCTGGTTCGACCACTGCCCGCTCGCCTTGACTGTTTCAATTGCGAGAGGATAGTTCCATCCAGTGGGAATTCCACTCTCAACGAACATGGCTCCGCAAGCCGGCGGGCCCCGCTGGCACAGCCTCAGCGTCGAGCAGGTACTGCAGGAGCTTCGTACCGGCCGCGACGGGTTGACATCTGACGAAGCCACGAAACGGCTGGCGGAGGTGGGACGGAACGAAATCGCCCGTCGCAAGCCCGTTTCGCCCGGGAGCCTGCTGCTGAAGCAATTCGCCAGCTTCTTTGTCATTGTGCTGCTCTTCGCGGCCGCTCTGGCGTTTACGGTCAGTTTCCTGCCCGGTGAAAGCGGGCGGCGCCTGACGGCGTTCTTTATCCTCACGATCGTCGCGATGAGCGTGGCGCTGAGTTTCATTCAGGAATACCGCGCTCAGAAGCAACTGGAAGCGCTGGACAAACTCCTGGTCTTCAAAGCTGAAGTGATCCGTAACGGCGTCCGTCATGCGGTCGATGCCGCCGAGGTCGTACCGGGCGACCTGCTCGTCCTGACCCACGGACTGAAGATCCCGGCGGACGCGCGGGTCATCGAAGCCCACAGCCTGCGCGCCGACGAATCGGCGCTAACCGGCGAAAGCGTCGGCGCCGACAAATCCCCCGAACCCGTCACCGCAAACGCGCCGTTGGCGGAGTGGTCCAGCATGGTGTTCGGTTCGACCTACATCACCTACGGCGCCGGCCTGGCTGTGGCCGTTCGCACCGGCATGGCGACCGAAGTGGGCCAGATCGCCGGCACACTCGAGCAGATGACCGAGCGGCCCACGCCGTTCCAGGCCGAAGTCGGCAAGATGGCCCGGCAGATGACCGTCCTCGTCGGTGTGCTGGCGGCATTGATCGCGCCGTTTCTGCTGCTCGTGTTGCACGAGCCCCTGGTGGACGTCGCCCTCAACACGCTGAGCCTCGCCGTCGCCACGATTCCCGAAAGCCTGCCGATTGTGTTGATCTTCGCCCTGGCGCTCGGCGCGCGCGAGATGGCACGGCGGAAGGCCGTGGTGCGACGGCTCGCGGTGGTCGAATCCCTCGGTTCGGTGGACACGATTTGCACCGACAAGACCGGCACGCTCACCCAGAACGTGATGTCCGTCCAGGAGGTCTATGCCGATGGACAATTGGTAAACGCCCCGCAGGAAAAGACGGATCGCCCGGCATTGCTCGAGGTCTTGCGCGCGGGGCTGTTGTGCAACGAAGCCAGCATCGAGGACGGCGCGAAACCGGAAATCATCGGTGATCCCGTGGACACCTCATTGGTGCGCGCGGCGCTGGCGGCGGGTGTTGGCATCGAAGCGGAGCGCGCATCTCTTCCGCGGGTCAATGAGATCCCGTTCAGTTCCGAGCGCAAGATGATGACCACCATTCACCGGCAGGATGGCGGCTGGCTGGCATACTGCAAGGGCGCGCCCGCCAACGTCCTGGCCCGTTGCGATTCCTGCTGGTTGGGCGGCCAGCGGTTGCCGTTGGGCGATCCCCGCTGCCAGGACGTCCGACGAACCTGCGAGCAGCTCCAAACCGGCGGCATGTACGTCCTGGCCACGGCCCGCAAAGAATTGTCCGCGCCGGGACCAAACGACAGCGTCGAACAGGACATGACCTTTCTCGGATTGGTGGCGCTCATGGACCCGCCGCATCCCGAGGTGGCCGGGTCGATTGCCCAGGCTCATGGAGCCGGCATTCGCGTGGTCATGATCACGGGCGACAACGAGCTGACCGCCCGGGCCATCGCCCGGCAATTGGGCATCGGCGACCGCGCCGTTACCTCTCAGGAACTGCAGGCGCTCGCCCCACAAAGTTTGCGCGCGCAGGTGAAGACGATCGACATTGTGGCCCGGGCCGCACCCGCCACCAAGCAGCACGTGTTGCAGGCGTTCCAGGACGACGGCCATTTCGTGGCGATGACCGGCGACGGCGTGAATGACGCCACGGCGCTGAAACAGGCCGATGTCGGCGTGGCGATGGGTTTGCGCGGTACCGACATCGCCAAGGAATCGGCGGCGATGGTGTTGCTGGACGACAATTTCGCCACGATCACCGCCGCCATCGAGGAAGGCCGGCGCATCTTCGATAACATCCGCAAGTTCACCAACTACCTGCTGAGCACCAGCCTCGGCGAAGTCTTCAGCGTGCTGGCACTGTCGATGTTCGGTTACTTTCCGTTGTCGGCGAAGATGCTGTTGTGGATCAACGTCGTGACCGACGTGGTGCCGGCGAGTGCGCTGGCCGCCGACCCGGCCGTGCCGCACGTGATGAAACGTCGCCCCCGCCGGCACGATGAGCCGATTCTCAACAAAGCGATCTATGCGACGATCGCCGGCAGCGTGTTGCGGACGGTGGTTGCCTACGCGCTGTTGTTTTGGGTGGGGTTGAAATTCGGCGGGGTGACCTACGCGCGGACGATGCTGTTCACCAGCATCGTGCTGCACGCGTTCACACGCGTGCTGGTCGTGCGGCAGTTGGACGATCTGACGATCTGGTCCAATCGCTCCCTGCTGTGGAGCTACCTCGCGGCCGTGGCCTTGCAACTCGTCGCGTTGTACACACCACTACGCAGTGTCTTCGGCGTCGTGGCGCTGGACTGGCGGGCCTGGGCGGTGATGGTGCCCGTGGTCGTTGCTTCCTCGCTGACCGGGATCTACATGACAAGGTGGATCCTCAAGTATATCCCATTGTGGGAAACAACTGACAGGTCTGAGCAATAAAGACGACTTTCCCCTTGCCCTCGCGGGCGCTCGTGTCGATGATGCTTCACGATCGGTCGCGCGAAGCTGCGGCACGAAGTGAATGGACATCGGACAATTCGAACGCTCGCGAAACCGTGTGTCGTCATCACCGGGTACGGCGCCGCAGCCTTCATCGCCCATATCGCCGTGAACATTCGTTTCCTCCACCAGTCGGGCTGGGCTCAGAACTCCCCGGGCATGTACGCGTGGGGCGATCTGATTCTCTTCCTCGAAGTATTCGGTCTCGCCGCCATCCTTCCGACCGCGCTCGCGCTGTATTTCCTCCGACCGATCCGGATCTTCTGGCCGGTGTCGTCGGTTGCGGCTCTCGCCTTTGCCGCCACCGGCATCTGCGCCACCATCGTCGTCGCGCTCTTGGATGAGCAGCCGTCTAACTCCTTGCCCGGCCTGCTCGCCGCCATCGGCGGCCTGCGGGAAATGGTTTCGCCTGCCGCCGCCGTCGCGTTCCTGCTCGCCACACTCCTCGCGCCCACGCCACGCCCGCGCCTGGCGTTGCTCGTGGCCACCGCCATCGAGGGACCGCTCGGCATTTACTCCTTCCTTCGATGGTTCGCTCCGATCCACGTCTTCTGAACTGCTATCCGCCATCGCGTTCGCAGCATCTCGGGTCGGCTACGATTCGGTTGCGTTCTCACCCGGAAAATGGCACGATCAGTGCATCCGGTTGTTGACGAGGCGGAAGCGCGTATGCGTAGAATGTTGTCACCCAAGCAACTGCAGGACTTCGGCTGTTACGAGATCCTCAATTCGTTGGCCGAAGGCGCCTACGTCACCGATGCCGACCGCAAGATCCTCTTCTGGAACCGCGCCGCCGAGGCCATCACCGGCTGGCCCGCCAGCGCCGTCGTCGGCCATGCCTGCAAGGACAACATCCTCGTCCACACCGACAAGGATGGCCACGAACTCTGCGGCCGTGACCATTGCCCGCTGTACCGCAGCATCGTCACCGACCATCCGAGCGACAAGGCCGTCTTGGTCTACGCCCAGTCCAAGTCCGGCCACCGCATCCCGGTCGAGGTCACTGTCGCACCGATCCGCGACACCCGCGGCAAGGTCGTCGGCGGCATCGAATTGTTCCGCGACATGACCCCCGCCGTTGCCGACATGTTGCGTGCGAAAAAAATCCAGCAGAGTTGCCTCGACTGCGCCCTCGCGCCGGACCCGCGCATCAAATTCGCCGTCCGCTATACCCCCACCGAGATCGTCGGGGGAGATTTCTACCGCATCGAACGCCTGACCGACGATGACTATGCCATCTTCCTCGCCGACGTGATGGGCCACGGTATCCCCGCCGCGTTGTACACGGTCGAGTTGCGCGCTCTCTGGGAGGACCTGCGCATCCAGCTTGGCTCACCGGCCGCCTTGCTCTCCCAGATGAGCCGCCGCCTCCACGTCCTCACCCAGGCCGCGGGCTACTACGCCACCGCCGTCTGCGCCAACCTCGATCTCCAACGCGGTTGGTTGTCGTATGTGCGCGCCGGGCATCCGCATCCGCTGGTGATCCATGCCGATGGCGAGATCAATCTCCTCGAAGACGCTCAACCGCCTCTGGGCTTGACCGACGACGTGTCCTACATCAATTCATCCATACAGTTGAACCACGGCGACACCCTGCTGTTCTACACCGACGGCGCCACCGAAATCCGCGATGCCCTGGATGCCGAGCTGGGCACCGATGGCCTAGCGAAGCTCGTTCGCGAAAATGTCGTCGCCAGCAAGGATCGCCTGCTCAACCTCCCCTGCCTCGAAGAGCAGTTGCTGCGGTTCAGTTCCGACATCCGTCTCCCCGACGATTTGACCCTGCTCGCCGCGTATTATTCGTAGCAATGCTCACAGTTGGCGAACTGTCCCGATTGTAATTGACCGGCTCCCGTCTCAAACGTACGCAGCCTCCGTGAGCACCGCGCATTGTGCGGTGGGAACCGACCGTGAAACCACTGGCCGACCCGATTGAGGCGTTCTTCGACGGAATTGCTTCCGCCGTCGGCAGGACGCTGCTGGCCTTCGGCGCAATCGCCGGCGGATTCGCGATTTGCCTGCTCTCGGCGGGATGGGAGAGGCCTGCGGTCCCCGCCTCGGGTTTGATCACAGTCCTCATGTTAGTCCTGTGGGGCAACTACGGCGTCTGGTTCTTCCTCGGACTATTTTCCCTCATCGTCATGTTTGTATTGATGTGGGCGTTTGTCCACGACTGGAATTCCAAAGCTTCCTTTTTTGGCATCTTCACCGCGGCGACAATCTACTATTCGCCCATCGTGTTCTCCTTCTCCGAACAGGAGCGACGCTGGTTGTACGCCGCCGGGCTCTGGATCCTCGCTGGACTCCTCTACTGGCCCGTCCCCGCCGCCTTCCGCACAGCCATCACCCGAAAATCATCACCTCGTGACAGTTGACAGCCGATTGCCGACCGCCGAAAGCCGACTGCCTTTTTCCCTCACTGCTTCCGGTTGCTGATCAGCACCTGCTGGCCATCCGGCGTCCACGCCCGCGCCACCGGCAGCGGAAAATTCTTCGGCGGAAACGTCTTCAGATCGAACATCTGGATCCAGAACCGTTGATACCCGGTGATCATCTGCAGCGCGTCCTGCGCCATCAACGTCTGCTGCGTCAGATAAATCCCCGAGATCACCTTCACGTCGTCGTTGATCGCGTAAAAACCCTGCTCGTCATCCGGCGTCCACACCGCCGCCCGGTCCGCGTACCACGCCACCGCCCACGGGATGTCGCTGCACAACAATTCCGACGGCTCAAACTCCTTGCTCAGTTGCGTCACTACGTCCGCCCGATACGGCGGATATGGCGCTGTCCGCGCCGGCGCCAGCAGTCCGAACGCGAACGGCAACGCGTTGAACACCGCAAACGCCCCCACCAACGCCGTCCGCGCCAGCCGCGTGCGAAACTGCAGTCGCTCGAACATCACGTAGAAAAACGCCACGCCGTACACGATGATCAGCGGCTCGAACACCGTGAGAAAATTCCCCCGCGGCAGCCCTGCTGCGCTCATCCAGATCATCGCCATCAGCACCGACCAGAATACGAACCGCCGCAGCCGAAACACTTCCTCCTGCCGATACCGGTGCATCAACCCCACGAGGAAAAACACGACCAGATAATTCGCCCCCACATCCTTCAGCGCCACCTCGTACAACTCCCGCCCGTTGATCAGCGCCCGCTTCGCCAGCGACCGCAACCCGCCCCTCGGCAGCGCCCCGCCGAACATCCGTTGCACTTGTCCCGCCTCGATTCCGCGCCCCGTCCCTTCGCCCGCGCCTTCCGCCAACTCGAACCGGCTCAGCCCGAACAGCGTCTTCGACGCCCGCCAGTTCCGCATCACCCACGGCGTCAAAATCAGCGCGAACACCACCGCGCACAGCGCGCATTTCGCCCGCCACTTCTGCGGGAACGATACCGCCACGTAGATCAGCAGCGGCACCAGCACCGACGCGAACGCGTACCGCGTCAGCGTCCCCAGCGCCACCGCGCCTGCGCTCACCGCCAGCGCGCCGTACGTCCACCAGCCCGAGCGCCCTTCTGCCTGCCATTTTTCCGCCTTGAACACCGCGTACGCCGCCGCCAGGAAAAACACCGACATCAATCCCCACGGCAACCCCGCGGTCGCCGATTCCAGCAGCGGATTGCACAACAGGTACATGAACGCGCTCATCGTCGCCACCCGATGGTCGAACATCTCCCGCGCCAGTGCGTACATCAGAAACATTCCCGCCAGGTAAAACAGCCAGCCCGTCAGCATCACCACCCGGTCCGCCTGGACCGTCCACGCCGCGTTCTCCACGGTGAAATCCGGCGGGAACACGCGAAACACCGCCGCCAGCGCCAGCGGATACACCGGCGGCGTCCACAGCTCGGGCTGAAGATTCGTGTTGGGATTGATCGGCCGCCGGCCGACCGACGACAGATACCAGATTTCCAGCGGACGAATGTTCTGCGTCGCGTACCCGCGCCGGCGCGACAGATTCCGCGCCAGTTGTCCCGCGTCCATCGCCTCGGGATCGCGCAGCCCGTAAAACTGCGTCCCGGTGTACAGCAGGATCAACATCAGCACCACCAGGCAGAACATCCCCAGCCGATACGGCCCGATCCCGACCCCCACGTCGAGCTGGTAAATCCAATCCTGGATCCGTTCGTAGAGCGGCTTGTACTCTACGAACTCGTCCGTCTTCTTTCCGGGAATAAAGGCCATTATCGAGTAAAAAGCTTATCCCGTGCCGCGGGCTTGTTCAATCCGACGGTCAAGCAGGCAGTGTCCTAATTTGGCCAACAGGCTGTGGACCGGTTCATCACTTATCACCACGCCGCTTCCAAGATCGGTGATCGTGAACAGAACCGGCGACAGGTAGTGCGATGCATATGGCAAGAACTGCCTGCCGTATGTTCAAGTCAGGCCTAAGCCCGAATAAACCTTCCAGAAAGAAGCGCAGGCTAAGCAGGGCGAAGCAAAGAATCCACGAAATACGTCCAACCGCTGTCATCGGATAGGAAACCCCAAAACGTCCTCCCCACCATCTCCACTTCGCTCGCCATGTCGGTATGATGCTGATAACGACCATCACAACCACGAAAATCAAACACACCCATCCGCCTGACATCATGACATCGTGTTGACGATGCATTGTGCTCGCAACAGTTCCTGATATCGCATCCGTTGAGATCACACTTCCCTACAGCCTTATACAATCACCGCATCACCGGAGCGATCAGCAGCCCGATGCAATAGGTCACCACCGCTTCACCCAATCCGACGATCGTCATCTCCGTCCCGCTCCGCCACCATGACCGACCCGTCACGAGCACCTTCGACGCGCCCACCGCAAAATGCGCCACCGTGCTGACCACAAACGACCACGCCAGCGCCGTCAGCCCCGAGCAAAACATAAACGGTATCACCGGCACGATCGCTCCCGCCGCCGTGCTCACCATCGCGCTCGTCGCCGACTTCCATGGATTCGGAAACGATTTCTCCGATAACCCGAGTTCCTCATGCGCCAGCGTCTTCAGCAACTGGTCGGGTTGCTCCGCCAGTTTTGCCGCGAGCTTTTTCGCTTCCTCCGCCGAAAACCCCTTCAACTGGTAAAACAACTCCATCTCCTCGGCCTCCTGCGCCGGGTCCTGCTCGATCTCCATCCGCTCCCGCTCCATCTCCGCCTCGTACACCTCGCGCTCGGATTTCGTCGCGAGGTACGCCCCGCTCCCCATCGACAACGCCGACGCAATCGCCGTTGCCAGCCCGCTCAATAACACAAACTTCCCGTTCACGTCCGTCGCGCCCGCCACGCCGCTGACCACCCCGAACGCCGCGCCCAGCCCGTCGTTCACTCCGTAAATCGCCTGGCCGATCCACCCCGCGCCCGTCACGTGCCAGCGTTCCGTGCCGAGAATCTTGTTCAGCTTCCGTTGCGCGGGCGTCACGCTCCCCTCGGTGAACTCGCTCAACACCCGGCTGTGCGACTGCTCTTCCTTTTGCGCCTCGATCAACTGCTTCCGCACCTCCTCGTTCGGCGCGATCTTCGCCAAATCGTCGTACAGCGCGTCCGCCCCGTCCTCCAACGCCTCCAATTTGTCCACCGCCACGTCCGTCCCGCTCTGCACCAGCGTCCAGCGCCGTGCCCGTTCCGCGACCGACTCGCGATACTCGCCCGGGTCCGCGCCCAATTCCTTCAACCGCGCCGACCAGTTCGCCGCGTGCTTGTCCTCCGCTTCGGCCAGCCGTAATAAAATCGCTTTCTTCTCGGGGTTCGCCTCGCGCTCGGCCAAGGCCCGATAATTCCGCGCGCTCGCCATCTCGTCCCGCCATGCCTGCTTCAATCCGGTGATTAGTCGTTCTCGCTCGCTCATAGCGCCACAGATTGTGTGGGAGGGCGAGGTTCCTGCCGAGCCGAAACCGCATTGCGCTCCCCGATGCCTCTCGCGCGCCTGGGCCACCACGCTCCCCCGACCAGATACGCCGCGCTCAGCAGAAACATCCAGTCGATCACGCATACCAGCCGTTGCATGCCGTATGTCACCACGGTCGTCAGCAACAAACTGGCCGCGACAATCAGAAACGCCAGTGGCACGTCGCTGATTCCCGCCGCCCCCAGCCGGCGCAGCACCACCAGCGCGCCAATTCCCAAGACAATCACCAGCGGCATCGGTTCGTCCTGCAGCAGCACGCCGTGCGAGATCGCCGCCAGCGGATTACAACACGCCACTGCAAATGCGCACCCGCCCAGTACGACCGCCCATTTCCAGCGTTCTCCACACCTCCGCCGGAGTTCCAGAGCCAACCACACCCCGATTCCGGCCACCGCCACGCGAATCGACGCAAACCACTGAAAGCCGTTGTCGATCTTCTGCGCCACAAGTCGTGGCAGGCGCTCCGTCGATACGAACTGAAACCCGTCGGGTTGGTCACGCCATTGTGGTCCCCAGGAGCCGTTTGAGGTTGCCGAGTTGCCATCGCGGAGCGCATCGGTGGCTTGCGTCGAGAACACGATAAACCGGCCCGCGATCCGGCTCACCATCACGATGTACGGGACAGCGACAACGCCATACCCGACCGCGAATATCGCCAGAGCTAACAGCGCTACCCGACTTGGCCGCGCCCGCCACCATTGCCACGCCAGCACCGCCGCCGTCACGGGAAACAAGAATATCCCCGTGCCTTTCACCAGCACGCAGCAACCCGCCAGCACGCCCAGCGCGAACACAGCCCACAATTTCCGCGACCGCTGCCAGTACACGAACAGACACGTCCACACGAACAACAAAAACGCAAACAGCGGTTCCGCCAGCAATCCTTTTTCCCGCAGCGTGTACTTTCCGATGTAATACAGACCCGCCCACACTCCCGGCAAAATGCCCGCTCCACGCCACAGATGGAATCCGAGCCACGGCAGCCCGGCCCCCAGCAGAATCACCAGCGCCAGTTGGGCCAGCTTGCCGACTCGTGGGTGCACGCCGGCCACACGGTAGATCAGGCTCAGAAAAAACGGATAGCCGCGCGTCCGAATCAGCAGCGGGTCGCCCCCGCGCGCGCCGCTGGCGATAAACGACTCCGCGCACGCCGTCTCGTTGGGCGTGAACCGGTAGTTCTCAATCGGCTCAAACGCGCCCGACCTCATTCCGTGGCCCATCGCGTAGTTGGCCGCCAGCGCGTGATAATCCCGCTCGTCCCAAAAGTACGACGCCTCATCGGTGAGCCGCGAAATAATCTTCCGGCTGGTCAGCGTGCCAACCACCAATACCAGCCCGCAGGCTGTCCAGGCTAGAGCTTTCATGGGCCGATCAACCTCTCCCGCTCGTTCATAGCTCGACACATTCTAACGGGAGGGCGAGGCTCCTGCCGAGCCGAAAGAGTTGTGGCTTGCACGCCGCGCACCTGCCGCGCACCTGCCGCGTGCCTGCCCCGATTCCTTATCGGGGATTCGAATATTCACCCCGAATGCTTTTTCGGGGTCGGGCCCACGCGGCGGCTGTCTCCGAGATTGTAGGGCAGACGCTCCGCCTGCCGCCATTCCAGAATCGGAAGAGGCCACCGGGTTATTGGCAAGAAGAATCAGCGCACCGTGACGCTCACTGATTTCCGTTGTGTGCGCCGGATCGTCGGGTACACTCCCCGCAGCTTCGATAGAGGTCCCATGAACAATCGATGGATCACGTTGTGCCGCACCGTTGGCGTCGCCGGTATGTTCGTTTTCGCCCCTGGCTCGTTCGTCTCGGCCTCCGTCATCGGCACCAACACGCCGGCGGAATCGCTCACCCTCGAGCGCATCGCCACGTTGCCCGCAACCCAACAGCCCGCCTGGAAAAACTACCTGGCCCGCTCCACGCAACAGTTGAAGACCGACCATGCCGTCCTCGAAACCGAACTACGCGAGCACGGAATGAAAGAGCCCGTCATCCCGCCATCCGGTTGGTCGGCCAATTCAATTCCGCTGCAACAATCGGCTGAATGGTATGGCTCCGCGGAGGCCCGCCGCATGGCCGACATCATCGTCTCGTTCCAGACTCCGGCCGGCGGTTGGAGCAAGAACCTCGATCTGACGGATCATCCGCGCGCGCCCGGCGAGTACTTCGCCCCCAACAACCGCTCCCGCCGGCTCGGCGACACCGACTTCGATGCGCCCCACGACGTCCACTGGAACTACGTCGGCACGATCGATAACGATGCCACCACCACCGAATTGCGTTATCTGGCTAAGGTCATCACCGTCGCCAACCCCACCAACACCGCGGCGTATCGCGCTCCATTTTTGCGTGGCATCGATTACCTTCTCGCCGCCCAGTATCGCAACGGCGGCTGGCCCCAAGTCTGGCCCCTCGAAGGCGGCTATCACGACACGATCACCTACAACGACGACGCGATGATCAACGTTCTCAACCTGCTCCGCGACGTCGCGGGCGGCAAGCGCGAATTTGCCTTCGTTCCTCGCGCGACCCGCGCCGCCGCTTCGGCTACCGTCCAGCGCGGCATCGACTGCATCCTGGCGACCCAGATCGTCGTCCACGGCCATCGCACCGTCTGGTGCCAACAACACGATGCCCTCACGCTCCAGCCCGCCGCCGGCCGCAACTACGAGATGCCGTCACAGGCCTCCGCCGAGAGCGCGAGCATCATGGAGTTTTTGATGAGCGAACCCGATCCCAGCCGGCGCGTGGTTGCCGCCGTTCACGCCGCCGCCGCCTGGTTCGAAACAACGAAGATCGCAGGGATGGCGTATCAGCGCGATGGCGACAACGGGCGACACCTTGTCCCGTCACGCAATGCCCAACCGCTTTGGGCACGCTATTACGAAATCGGCACGGACCGACCCATCTTCGGCGACCGCGACAAAACCATTCACGACAAGCTCGAGGAGATTTCCGAGGAACGTCGACGAGGCTACGCGTGGTACCGGAACACCCCGGCTCGCGCGCTGGAGCTGTACGCCACCTGGCGCACGACGCATCCCTATCCCTGAGACCGTCCGTCAGCCCAGCTTCTTCAGCACCGCCTGCAATTCCGCCGCGTGCGTGGCCGGGTTCACCTTCGGATTCACGTAGGCAATGGCGCCCGCCTTGTCGATCACGAACGTCACGCGCCGCGCCACCTTGCTGCTGTCGTCCGCCACGCCGTATAACTTCGCCACCGATTTGTCCGTGTCGGCCAGCAGCACGAACGGCAACTTGTACTTCGCGATGAAATCCTTGTGCGACTCGACGGAGTCAAAGCTCACGCCGAACACGGTCGCATTGAGCCCCTTGAACTCGTCGAACGTGTCGCGAATCCCGCACGCTTCCTTGGTGCATCCCGGCGTGTCGTCCTTCGGATAAAAATAGAGGATGATGTTGCCCTTGCCGATGACGTCCTTCAGGTGGAACGTCGTTCCGTCGCTGGCCGCCACGGAAAAATCCGGCGCCCTGTCTCCCGCCTTCGGCATCTCCGCCGCCAACGCCACCAACTGCGTCGCCGCCACGCCAACCAATACAGCCACCAGTATCTTCATAGAATTACACTCACTCGTTATGCGGGATTTGCACGGTGCTCTTGCCGATGAACTCACGAATCACGGAATCCCCGGGTATGATGTCGTAGCTATCCGCTTGTTCCCGTGTGATGCCGTCGACCGATTCCAGCAACTGCTTCACCCGGTCGTAGCGGATGCGGCCGTCGAGGAAACCCAGGTACGGCTTGAATTCGTCCGGTCTCGGCAAGCATCCTCCCGTCCCGATGAAGAACGGCTTCAATGCCGCGAGATCGAATGGCAACCCGCCGTTGACGATGTGGTCGGCCAGGCCCATCAGCGGGATGATGCTGAACAATTCCCCCGCCCGCACGTAATGCCAGTGCAGGATCGTCGAGAGCGGACTGTGGTTCCGATGTTGCGCGTCGCGCAGCATTCGCCGGGTCAGCCGTACGTCGGTAAATTTCGTCAGCCGATTCGTGCTCCCATCACCCTCGTACAACACGTTCAGCGTCTCGATGTACAAACGGAATTGCGTCGACGAGTCGATCTCTTCTGTGATCGGCGGGTAAAACCCATGCAGGCAATCCAACAGCAGAATCTGCCCCTTCTCCAGCTTCACCGGCTTTGATCCGACCCGCCGTCCCTCCTTGAAACTGTACACGGGTTTCTCGATGGTCCTGCCGTCGAGCAAATCCCGCAGATGGCGGTTCAACAACTGGATGTCCAGCGCCTCGGGGGTCTCGAAATTGCGGTCGTTGATCCAGTCCGACGGATGCTCGATCAGCGCCCAAAAATAATCGTCCAGATTCAACATCAGGAATTTCAGCCCGTGCTTGCGCAGCCGTTCCGTCAGTTTCACCGTCGTCGTCGTCTTGCCCGACGAACTCGGCCCGCTCACCCACAGCATCCGCAGATCGTCGCCGGCGTTCAGACGCGCCATCACTTTGCGCGCCGCCTCGTCCAGCGACGTCTCATACGCCGCGATCGAATCGTCCACCAGCGCCTTCAATTTCCCCTGGCGCACCACCTCGTTCAACGCCGCCACCGTGTCGCAGCCGTGTTGCCGATTCCACTCCAGCGTCTTCTCCATGCGCTTCTTCGGAAACCCGTTCCCGACGAATTGCGTCTCGTTGATCGCCCCCTCGCGCAACCAGTGCCGGCCCCAGCGGTAGCACTCGTACGCGTCCGCCGTGTTCTGGAACCCGTAACTGCGCAGCGCGTGCAACACGTAATCCTGGATCGTCTCGATGGTCGGCGGGAAATTGGCGATCAAATGGTGCGGCTGCGAGTTGAGGCACAACACCACGGCGTCGGCGATGAATTCGGCGATCCGCTTGTCCGAATCGTACGCCTCGAAAATCTTGTCGTTGATGCCGGGCAGATAATCCTGGCGAAAACCGTCGATCGTTTCCGACGCCCGCAGCACGGCCTTGCGGATCCGATCCTCGTCAAACGTCACCAGCGCGCGATTGCGCTTTTGCACTTTAATGATGCTGTTCTGAATAGTCATAAGCGGTCCCTTTCCAGCGCCGCGACTATAACACAGCCCTCTCCCGCGCGACAATAACCTTGACGCCCCCCCCTCTCTCTTAATCACTGGCGGTACTTGTCTGAACAGTGTAAGTTCGAAGCACGATTGGAGGGAACATGACGACCGAAAGTAAATGCCCGGAGATGAGCGGGGCTCACAAACACACGGCGGCTGGAGCTCAGTCAAACCGCGACTGGTGGCCGAACCAGTTACGGCTCGATCTCCTGCATCAACATTCCTCCAAGT
>DATKNW010000058.1:0-24013 GCA_035541135.1 Verrucomicrobiia bacterium | reverse complement strand
TGCGACACCGGCTCCGTGCTACCAGTTCGTGAGCTGGACTGACACCAGCGGCCACGTGCTGAGCACCACGAACTGTTACATGTTCACGGTGGCCAACAGCCAGAGCCTCGTGGCCAACTTCAGCCCGATCACCTACACAATCACTGCCAGCAACTCCCCTGCGGGCGGCGGTACGACCACCGGTGCTGGTATCTACAGCTGCGGCTCGAACGTAACCGTGTGCACAACGCCCAATTACTGCTACACCTTTGTCAATTGGACCGATCAGAACAGTAATGTGGTCAGCACATCGGCCTGTTATTCCTTCACGCCGACCACCGACGTCACATTGGTCGCGAGTTTCTTTTCGAGCGGCAGCCTCGGTGCCGCCACCCTGACGAACCTCTGGTCGTTTACCGGTGGCATTGACGGAGCCAATCCAGTACTGGCCAGCTTGGTGCAGGGTGCCGATACCTGTTTCTATGGCACTGCAGCCTATGGCGGAGTGAATGGCTTCGGCACCGTTTTCCGAATCACTCCGGCCGGTGCGCTGACAAGTCTGTGGTCCTTCGCCAACGGCACTGACGGAGCTAATCCTTACGCCGGGTTGGTGCAGGCCAGCGATGGGAGTTTCTACGGTACGACCTCCGGCTCCGGGTCCGGGCCCGGCGCTAATGGAACAGTTTTCCGGATCACTTCGAGCGGCAGCCTCATGACACTCTGGTTGTTCAGCGGTGGCTCGGACGGAGCCGCTCCCTACGGCGGACTGATTCAAGGTATCGACGGCAACCTCTACGGCACCACGTCAGCAGGAGGAGCCAACGCCAATGGCACGGTCTACCGCATCACCACGAGCGGCACGTTCACAACCCTCTGGCCGTTCAGTGGCGCGTCGGACGGGGCCACTCCCTACGGCGGACTGGTGCAAGGTGTCGATGGCAACCTCTACGGTACCACTACGGGTGGAGGAGCCAGCGGCAATGGCACGGTTTACCGCATCAGCCCGAGCGGCAACCTCACGAATCTGTGGTCCTTCACTGGTGGTCCAGATGGCGGCAACCCGAGTGCTGGATTGGCTTGGGGCATCGATGGCAACCTCTATGGTACTACTGCGGGTGGAGGAGCCAATGGCAACGGCACCGCGTTCCGCATCACTCCGACTGGTGCCCTGACCAACCTCTGCGAATTCCAGGGCTGCTTGGATGGGGCGGGTCCCTACGCGGCGCTGGTGCAGGGCAGCGACGGCAATTTCTACGGCACCACGTACGGCTCCGGCTCCGGGCCCAGCGCCTACGGCACTGTGTTCCGCGTCGATACCAACGGCACCCTGACCACCCTCTCGTCGTTCAGCAGCGGCTTGGACGGAGCGAACCCTTATGCCGGGCTGGTGCAGGGCGTTGACGGCAATTTCTACGGCACGACCTTGGGGTCCGGGTCAGGATCAAGCCCCAACGGCAACGTATTCCGGCTCTGGGTCCCGCTGACCCCACCCGCCAACCAAATCAATAAAATCGCAGCCCAAAGCGGTAATCTGATCCTCACCATCCCATCCGTCGCGGGCGAGACGTACCAATTGCAGTTCACGACTGATCTGACGATTGGCATTTGGTCAAACGTCCCCGGTGTCTCGGTCAACAACAGCATCGGCGGCCCGCTCTCCCTGACGAATTTCGGCGGAGCGGTCGGGCCGCAGGGCTTCTATCGGTTCGCCATCACGCCGTGAGCGGAAGGGGGCGTCACGGGCGCGGCGGTCGCTTCGGCTCGGAAGAGGTATGGGGCGGGGCGGGGTCGACCTCCCGGCTCGATACCAGCCAGCCTTCTTTGCCGCGAAACATGACCCGGGTGGCGGTGATCTCCCGGTCCACGACCGTGCCGTCCTTGCGGCGATGCTTCCAGATGCCGGCGTTGGACGTGTGCCAGGGGCGCATTTGCGACAGATGGCGCATGAATCTCCGTACTTCGTAGGACGGGCGGAGGTCCTTGGCGCTCATGGCGAGGAACTCCTCACGTGAGTAGCCGTAGAGGCGGATGGCGGCTTTGTTGACGACCAGAATCCGCAGCGTCTCATTGTCGAAGACCCACATCGGGGTGGGCGCATTTTCGAAGAGCCGGCGGTACTGTCCCTTGGTGCCGCACAGCGCCTGTTGCGGATCTGGAGTACTGTCGCTCATCGCACATTCTCTCCAAGGACTTGCGCGACGAGACGCTTCCCGTCAGCCGGCGACCGGGTCGGCTGGCGAAGACCACTATACGCCCGCTGAGGGGCATACACAAGCCGGTTGCCGACATGCCGTGAGGAGACGGGGAAGCCATCACATCTTGACGGCGCGAAGCCGCCGGGTCTAGTATGCGCACGATGGCACCGTTGGGGCTCAAACCGGTGACCTCCACCAATGTATTGGGAGTGATCATGGGCGGAGGCGAAGGACGCCGGCTCTTTCCATTGACGAAGGAGCGGGCCAAACCCGCCGTGCCCATGGCCGGCAAGTACCGGCTCGTCGACATCCCGATCAGCAACTGCATCAACTCCAACATCCGCCGCGTCTACGTGCTGACGCAGTTCAACTCCGCGTCGTTGCACCGGCACATCCACCAGAGTTTTTCGTTCGACCGGTTCTCGCGGGGGTTCGTCGAGATCCTCGCCGCGCAACAGACCACCGACAACATGGGCTGGTATCAGGGCACTGCCGACGCCGTGCGCCAGAACCTGCGGTATTTCGTCGAACAGAATTACGACTACGTTATCATCCTGTCGGGCGACCAGTTGTACCGCATGGATTTCCAGAAGGTCCTGCGCCAGCACGTCGAATCTTACGCCGATATCACCGTGGCCGTCATTCCCGTACCACGCGAGCAGGCGCGGTCGCTGGGCATCCTCCAGGTCAACGAGGAGAAACGCATCACCCGCTTCGTCGAGAAACCCAGCGACGACAAGGCGCTGGACGAGCTGCGCATCCAGGACCCGCTGTTGTCCCATCTGCGGATCACCAGCAGCTCGGACCACTATCTGGCATCGATGGGGATTTACGTGTTCAACCGCGAGGTGCTCCGCAAGGTCCTGGACAACGACAAACCCGATTTCGGCAAGCACGTCATCCCCGACGCCATCGGCCGCCAGCGCGTGTACGGCTACGTGTTCCAGGGCTACTGGGAGGACGTGGGAACCATCGGGTCGTTTTTCAAGGCCAACCTGGCGCTGTGCTCGCTCAAGCCGTCGTTCAATTTCTTCGACCGCAACGCGCCCGTCTACACCCACGCGCGGTTTTTGCCGGCGTCGAAGCTCGTCGAAAGCCAGTTGCGCAACGCGCTGGTCGCCGACGGCTGCGTCATTCTGCGGTCCCGCATCGAAAACAGCGTGATCGGCGTCCGCTCGTTCATCGGCAGCGACAGTATTCTGCGCGACACGATCCTGATGGGGTCGGACTTCTTCGAGACGCAGCACGAGATGCTCGAAGAAGACGCCATGGGCATTCCCCACATGAGCATCGGGCGCGGCTCGAAGATCGAGCGGACGATCATCGACAAGAACGTCCACATCGGCGAAGGCGTGGTGATCACTGACAAAACCGGCGCGCCGGATTTTGACGGCCCGAGCTATTACATCCGCGACGGCATCGTCATCATCCCCAAGAACGCCGTGATCCCCGCTGGCACGAAGATCTGATGGGGATGGGGCCCGGTAGAACCGACGCTCGCGTCGCCTCCGTGAAGAGAAACGGCGGACGGCGGCTCGTTCGACAAGCCCATGGCAAGAGAGAAAATTCTTCCACATGGGGATTGACAGGGGGCGGGAATCCATTATACTGCGGGTCACCCTGTTGAAGGGGTAGATCGTATAGAAAGACTAGATGGCGTGGCAGAACCCGCCGACTGTTTCCGACGCGAAGAGCGAATTAGGGAAGCGGAGGAGGGATTCTGGCGTCTTTTTGTGTCTAGTGAAAATGGAGTAGCATGCGGGTTTTTCGGGGGGAGCTTTTGGAGGCAGCCGCACGGTTGCGCCTTCGGGATTGAATGTGTGCCCACGTAGCTCAGACGGTAGAGCACGTCCTTGGTAAGGACGAGGTCATCGGTTCAATCCCGATCGTGGGCTCCAGATCATATGGTTGGATGTGGACGACGAAGTAGAATTGAGACAAGAGATCAGGTCACATAAATCGAGAGAGTAGACAGGAGGACAGCAATGGCAAAAGGCAAATTTGAACGGACGAAACCACATGCCAACGTTGGCACGATTGGTCACATCGACCACGGCAAGACAACCCTGGTAGCCGCGATCTTGCAGGTCCTGTCCAAACAGGGCAAGGCGGAAGTCAAGAGCTACGCCGATATCGCCAAGGGCGGCACGGTCCGTGATGAGACCAAGACGGTGACCATCGCCGTGGCGCACGTCGAGTACGAGAGCGACAAGCGCCACTACGCCCACGTCGACTGTCCCGGCCACGCCGATTATGTGAAGAACATGATCACGGGCGCGGCCCAGATGGACGGCGCGATCCTCGTCGTCAGCGCCGCGGACGGCCCGATGCCCCAGACGCGCGAGCACGTGTTGCTGGCCCGCCAGGTGGCGGTGCCGGCGATGGTCGTGGCGTTGAACAAGGTGGACCTGGTCGACGATCCCGAGCTGCTGGACCTCGTCGAGCTGGAAGTCCGCGAGTTGCTGTCCCAGTACCAGTTCCCGGGCGACAAGGTTCCGGTGGTCCGCGTCAGCGCGACGAAAGCGCTGGCGGGCGATCCCGAGGCTGAGAAGCAGATCCTGGCGTTGGTCAAGGCGGTGGACGATTTCATTCCGGATCCGGTGCGCGAAAAGGACAAACCGTTCCTGATGCCTGTCGAAGACGTGTTCTCGATCACGGGCCGCGGCACGGTCGCCACGGGCCGCGTCGAACGGGGCACGATCAAGGTCGGCGAGGAAGTCGAGATCGTCGGCTTGCGCGACACCCAAAAGACGGTCGTCACCGGCGTGGAAATGTTCCGCAAACTGCTCGATCAGGGCGAAGCCGGCGACAACATCGGCGCGCTGCTGCGCGGCATTGAGAAAGACGGCGTCGAGCGCGGCCAGGTCCTGGCCAAGCCGGGATCGATTACCCCGCATAAGAAGTTCAAGGCCGAAGTGTACGTCCTGAGCAAGGAAGAGGGCGGCCGGCACACGCCGTTCTTTAATGGATACCGTCCGCAGTTTTATTTCCGCACGACCGACGTCACCGGCGTGGCGAAGTTGCCGCAGGGCGTCGAGATGGTGATGCCGGGCGACAACGTGAACATCGAGGTCGAATTGATCACGCCGATCGCCATGGAAAAGACGATGCGGTTCGCCATTCGCGAAGGCGGACGCACGGTCGGCGCGGGACGCGTGACGGACATTCTGGAATAACCACGCGGGAATTTGGAGCTGACGGAAGATGCCCCGAGAATTGATCACACTGGCCTGCACGGAGTGCAAGAGCCGCAACTACACGTCGACACGGAACAAGCGCGCGCCGGGTTCCGAGCGGCTGGAGCTGCGGAAGTTCTGCCCGAAGTGCGGCAAGCACGTCTCGCATCGCGAGACCAAGTGAGCCAGGATGGAGGTTCGGCGCGGAAGAAGCCCCAGGGCGGTTACGCCAGTAGCTCAATTGGCAGAGCGACGGTCTCCAAAACCGTAGGTTGGGGGTTCAAGTCCCTCCTGGCGTGCCAATTCGGGGGGACCGATTCGATAGCGAGGACCCGGCCGACGGAAGGCGGACCGGGGCGGCGAAACAAATTGTCGGAAACAGAGATAGCGACACATGGCTAACCCGGTTCTGAAAGTGCAGGAATTCGCGGTCGAGGTCTGGACGGAGCTGAAGAAGTGCTCCTGGCCCACCCGCAAGGAATTGGTCGACTCGACCCTGGTCGTGATCGTGACGATCGTGGTCCTCGGCATTTTTGTGGCGATTGCCGACCTGATTTTCCTGCGGATTGTCGCGCTGTTGACCCGGAGCTGACGGAAGAGACGACTATGGACACGACGATGAGATCGGAGTTTCAGTGGTTCGTTCTCCACACGCTGTCGGGTCAGGAACAGAAGGTCAAAGACAATATCGAGAAGCGGATCAAAGTCGAAGAAATGGGCGAGTGGATCAAGGAAGTGTTGATCCCCACGGAGAAAGTCGCCGAGGTCAAACGGGGCAAGAAGACAACCAGCACGCGGAAGTTTTATCCGGGATACATCCTGGTGCATATGAAGTTGCTCGATGAAAAAAACCAGTTGCACGACAAGTCGTGGTATTTCATCCGCGAGACGCCGGGCATCATCGGGTTTATCGGCGGGGACCGCCCCGTGCCGCTGAAGCAGGATGAGGTCGATAGCATTCTGGCCCAGATTGAGGAACGACAGGAGAAGGTGGCCCCGAAGGTCGCCTTCGAGAAGGGCGAGACGATCAAGGTCACCGACGGACCGTTCCAGAATTTCACGGGCGTGATCGACGAGATCGACCCGGACCGCGGCAAGCTGAAAATATCCGTGTCAATTTTCGGGCGCTCGACGCCGGTGGAACTGGAGTACTGGCAGGTGGAGCGCGCGTAGCGAGGGACCATGGCAGGAAAACCAATTACAGGCATGATCAAGTTGCAGATTCCGGGGGGACAGGCGAACCCCGCGCCGCCCGTCGGTCCGGCATTGGGCCAGCAGGGCGTCAATATCATGGAGTTCTGCAAGCAATTCAACGCGGCGACGCAAAAGATGGCGGGAACGATCATTCCCGTCGTGATCACCGTGTACAAGGACAAGACGTTCACCTTCATCACGAAGTCGCCGCCGGCGAGCGCGTTGCTCAAGAAGGCCGCCGGAATCGCCACGGCCAGCGGGGAACCGAACCGCAACAAGGTCGGCAAGGTCACTCGCAAACAGGTCTTGGAAATCGCCAAGACGAAGATGGCGGACCTGAATGCGAAGAGCGAGGAAGCCGCCTGCCGCGTCATCGCCGGCACGGCGCGGAGCATGGGCATCGACGTGGTCGATTAGCGAGGGCTCGAGGTTTTTATGGCTACACACGGCAAGCGATATAACGAGGCAACGAAACAGGTCGACGCAAAGCGCCAGTACAAAATCGGCGACGCGGTCGATCTGTTGAAGAAGCTGCCCAAGACGAAGTTTGACGAGAGCGTCGAGCTGGCGTTCAAGCTCGGGGTCGATCCCAAGCAGAGCGACCAGATGGTGCGCGGCACGGTCGCGCTCCCGCACGGCAGCGGCAAGAAGGTGCGCGTGGTCGTGTTCGCCAAGGGCGGTGCCGCCCAGGCCGCGAAGGATGCCGGGGCCGATTTTATCGGATTCGAGGACCTCGTAAAGAAGTGCCAGGAAGGCTGGACCGACTTCGATGTGGCGATCGCGACGCCCGAAGCGATGCAGGAAGTGCGCAAACTCGGCAAGGTGCTCGGACCGAAGGGGCTGATGCCCAACCCGAAGACGGGCACGGTCACCGAGGACACCGGCAAGGCGGTCAAGGAAGTCAAAGCGGGCCGCGTCGAGTTCAAGATGGACAAGGCGGCGAACCTGCACGTGTCGTTCGGCAAACTGTCGTTCGAGGGGAAGGCGATCGAGGAAAACGCGCGCGCGGTCATTACGGCGGTCACCCACGCCAAGCCCGCGACGGCCAAGGGGCAGTTCATCGAGAGCTGCACGCTGTCGAGCACGATGAGTCCGGGAATCAAGATCGATCATCACGAGTTTTCGGCGAGCTGAAGTCGGGAGCGGTAATTTCATGAGACCAGAGAAACAACTGATTGTAGAAGATTTGAAGAAGCAGGTGGCGGCGTCCCCGTTCGTGATCGTCACGGAATACCGGGGCATGACCGTCGGCCAGTTTGCCGAATTGCGCAAACGTCTCCGCGGCGCGAAGGCCGAGTATCACGTCGCCAAGAACACCATGCTGCGTCACGCGTTCCAGGCCGCCGAGCTGCCCGAATTGGACCGTGATTTTGGGGGAATGACCGCTGTGGTGGTCGGCCACGACAAGTCCGATATCGGGGCGGTCGCCAAGGTGTTGAAACAATTTGGCAAGGAATTTGAGAAACCGAAATTCAAGGTCGGGTCGATGGGCAAGAAGGCGCTGAGCGCGGACGAAATCTCCGCGGTGGCGGATCTGCCCTCGTTGGATGGTTTGCGGGCGCAGTTGGTGGGTCTGTTGCAGACCCCGGCGACCCGGATCGCGGTCGTGCTCGGCGCGCCTGCGGGTCAGATTGCGCGTGTGCTCAAGGCGCACGCCGACAAGGCGGGAGCGGCCCCGGCAGCGGCCGGCGCACCCGCGTAGAAGCGGAAACTAAATGGTTCCTCGTCGCCCCGGAGGCTTTCGGGGGTAAACGTCTTGAGGCTTTGAGACACGACGATACCGAGAAAAGGATACGAACATGGCAGCAAATCTGGATCAAATCGTGGAACAGTTGAGCGGTCTGACGGTGTTGGAAGCCGCGGAGCTCTCGAAGAAGCTGGAAGAGAAGTGGGGCGTCAGCGCGGCGGCCCCGGTCGCGGTCGCGGCAGCCCCGGCGGGCGGCACGGGCGGCGCGGCACCGGCGGCGGAAGCCAAGACGAGCTTCGACGTCGTTCTGAAGGAAGCGGGCGCCAACAAGATCAGCGTGATCAAGGAAGTGCGCGCGGTGACCAGCCTCGGCTTGAAGGAAGCCAAGGATCTCGTGGAAGGCGCCCCGAAGACCGTGAAGGAAGGCGCCACGAAGGAAGAGGCCGAGGAGATCAAGAAGAAGCTCGAAGCGGCCGGCGCCAAGGTCGAGTTGAAGTAACAGTAGTTGGCGGATCAGAAGGCGGGTGGGAATGCGGTGGGTGCCGCGTTCCCACAAAAATGGTGGCAAAACAGCAGTCATTGGGCAGTGATGCCCGGGAAGTAATTCATGGCTGAACGAAAATATTTCGGCAAGTTGGGCGACGTGATCGAGCCTCCTCCGATGATCGAGGCTCAAACGGATTCCTACGCGGAGTTTTTGCAGGCGGAGTCGACGACCCGCCGCAAAAACGTCGGTCTGCAGGCCGTGTTCAAGGAGGTGTTCCCGATTGAGAGCTACGATGGCCAGGCCACGCTCGATTTCGTGGAGTACACCATCGGCGAATCCAAGACGTCGTGGCTGGACAGCTTGCGGGAGGGCATTACCTACAGCGGCCCGCTGCACGTCACGTTCCGGCTCAAGGACACCAACGGGACAAAGGAAGAAAAGGTGTACATGGGTGAAATCCCGCTCATGTCGCCGTCCGGCAGCTTCGTGATCAACGGGGCCGAGCGCGTCATCGTCAGCCAGTTGCACCGCTCGCCGGGCATCTGTTTCGAATCGTCCATCCATACCAGCGGCAAAGTGTTGTACGGGTTCCGCATCATCCCGGATCGCGGCTCGTGGCTGGAAGTGCAGTTTGACAACAACGATCTGCTCAACATCTATCTCGACCGACGCCATCGGCGGCGGAAGTTCCTGGCGACGACCTTCCTGCGCTCGCTCGGCTACAGCACCGACGAGGACATCCTCAAGCTGTTCTACCAGATCGAGGACGTCAAGCTGAAGGATTTCACCAGCGGCGAGGAAACCGCCAACAAGGTGCTGATCGCCGACGTGATGGACACGGAGAAACAACTGGTTGTCGGCCGCGCGTTCGAGCCCCTGACCAAGAGTGTCGCCCGGCAATTGATCGATCTCGGCATCGACAAGGTCAAGATCGTGGATATTTCCGTCGACGATGGCTGCATCGTCAAGTGTCTGCGCAAGGACACCTGCAAGGACCAGGAAGAAGCCCTGAAGGAGATCTATCGGCGGTTGCGTCCGGGCGATCCGCCGACGATCGCGAACGCCAACGCGCTGATCAAGCGGCTGTTCTTCGATGCCCGCCGCTATGACCTCGGTCGCGTCGGCCGGTACAAGATCAATCAGAAACTCAATCGCGGCGCCGACCTCGAGAGCCGCGTCCTCGAAAAGGAAGACCTGATCGAGGCGATCAAGTACTTGCTGAACCTGCGCAAGGGCGAAGGCTCGGTGGACGACATCGACCACCTCGGCAGCCGCCGGCTGCGTACCGTGGGCGAATTGCTCGCCAACCAGTGCCGCATCGGCCTCGCCCGCACCGAGCGCGTCGTCAAGGAGCGCATGACGCTCTTCGACGTCAATACCGACACGATGACGCCGCAGCAGCTCATCAATCCCAAGGCGCTGTCGGCGGTGATCCGCGATTTCTTCGGCCGCAGCCAGCTCAGCCAGTTCATGGACCAGACGAACCCGTTGAGCGAGCTGACGCACAAACGCCGCTTGTCGGCCCTCGGGCCGGGCGGCCTGTCGCGGGAGCGCGCGGGATTCGAAGTCCGCGACGTACATCCGTCCCACTACGGACGGATTTGCCCGATCGAGACTCCTGAAGGCCCGAACATCGGTCTGATCAGCGCGATGAGTCTGTATGCGCGGATCAATGAATTCGGGTTCATCGAAACCCCGTATCGCAAGCTCAAAGACGGCCGCGTAACCGAGCAGGTCGATTATTTGACCGCCGATCAGGAAGAAAACTACGTCGTCGCCCAGGCCAACGCGCCGCTCGACGCGCGCGGTCACTTCCTCGTCGAGAAGGTGTCCTGCCGGTACAAGGGCGACTTTATCGAAGTCGAGCCGGAGCGCGTCCATTATATGGATGTGTCGCCGAAGCAGCTCGTGTCCGTGGCGGCGGGCCTGATCCCGTTCCTCGAACACGACGACGCCAACCGCGCGTTAATGGGCTCGAACATGCAACGCCAGGCGGTCCCGCTGCTCAAGAGCGATTCGCCACTGGTCGGCACGGGCCTGGAAGACCGGATCGCGCGCGACTCGAAGGTGTGCATCGTCGCCGAGGAATCGGGCGTCGTTGCCAGTGTCGACGGCCGACGGATCGTGGTGACGAAAGACGGCGAGATTCCGGAGGGCAAACGCAAGCTCGTCACCGATCCGGAGAACCACCTCTGGGTGTACGAACTGCGCAAGTTCATGCGCTCGAATGCCGGCACGTGTTTCAACCAGAAGCCGATCGTCGAGAAGGGCGCAAAGATCAAGAAGGGCCAGGTGCTGGCCGACGGCCCGTGCTGCGAGGGCGGCGAACTGGCGCTGGGCCGGAATGTTCTCGTCGCGTTCATGCCGTGGTGCGGCTACAACTTTGAGGACGCCATTCTGGTCAACGAACGCCTCGTCAAAGAGGACGTGTACACGTCGATCCATATTGACGAATTCGAGGCGGGCGCTCGCGACACGAAGCTGGGTCCCGAGGAAATCACCCGCGACATTCCCAATGTCGGCGAAGAAGCGTTGAAGGACCTCGGGCACGACGGCGTCATTCGCGTCGGGGCGGAAGTGAAACCCGGCGACATTCTCGTCGGCAAAATCACGCCCAAGGGCGAGACCGAACTGGCACCCGAAGAGCGGCTGTTGCGGGCCATTTTCGGTGAGAAAGCCGCGGATGTAAAAGACACCTCGTTGCGCGTCCCGAGCGGCACGTACGGCATCGTCATGGACGTGAAAGTATCCGCGCGCAAAGAGCCGACCCGTCCGAACCTGACGCCGACGGAGATTCGCCGGCAGAAGAAGCAGATCGAGGAAGAGCACAAGAAGAAGTCGACCGAGCTGCGTGAAGAGCTTACGGAAAAGCTGAGCAACATCCTGCTGGGCGAAAAGATTCCGCTGGACGTGGTCAACGCCGAAACGGGCGAGATCATCATCCCGGCCAATCGCAAGATCACCAAGACACTGTTGCGCAAGCTGGCGACGGTGTACGACCACATCGAGATCGATCCCTCGCCGATCCGCATCAAGATTCGCGAGATCATCGGGGAATTCGAGCACCGCTTCAGCGAGCTGGACATGGAGCGGGACCGCCAGCTCGACCGCATCGAGAGCGGCGAAGACGTCGACCCGGGCATCATCAAGCAGGTCAAGGTCTACATCGCCAGCAAGCGCAAGCTGAGCGTGGGCGACAAGATGGCCGGCCGTCACGGCAACAAGGGCGTCATCGCCAAGGTGTTGCCCGAGGAGAACATGCCGTTCCTGTCGGACGGCACGGCGGTGGACATCGTGTTGAATCCGCTGGGTGTTCCCAGCCGTATGAACGTCGGTCAGGTGCTGGAAACGCACCTCGGCGTGGCGGCGAAGGCGCTCGGCCTGAAGGTCGCCTCGCCCGTGTTCGACGGCGTCACCGAGACCGAGATCAACGAGATGATCAGCCAGGCCAAACAGGTGGACGGATTTTCGTGGGTCAAGGCCGATGGCAAAACGCGGCTGTACGACGGCCGCACGGGCGACCCGTTTGACCAGGAGGTCGTGGTCGGCTACATCTACATGCTGAAACTGGGTCACCTGGTGGCGGACAAGATTCACGCGCGCGCCGTCGGGCCGTACTCGCTGGTCACGCAGCAGCCCCTGGGCGGCAAGGCCCAGTACGGCGGCCAGCGGTTCGGCGAAATGGAAGTGTGGGCCATGGAAGCCTACGGCGCGGCCTACGCGTTGCAGGAACTGCTCACCGTGAAGAGTGACGACGTGCAGGGCCGCACGCGGATCTACGAATCCATCGTCAAGGGGGACAACACGCTCGAAGCGGGCACGCCCGAGTCGTTCAATGTGTTGATGAAAGAAATGCAGAGTCTATGCCTCGACGTTCGCGTCGGGAAGAACGGAGGCGAACACAAGATATGATCGCAGCCAAACCTGGTACGTCCATTCCATCCACTGCTGCCGCCACCGCGGCCGCGCGCGCCGCGCTCGGCCTGGAAAAGGCGGATGTATTCGACCGCGTCAGCATCGGCGTGGCTTCGCCGGACACGATCCGTTCCTGGTCGCACGGGGAAGTGAAGAACCCCGAGACGATCAATTATCGGACGTTCAAACCCGAAAAGGGCGGCCTGTTCTGCGAGCGGATTTTTGGTCCCGTCCGGGATTGGGAATGCAACTGCGGAAAATACAAGCGGATCAAGCACCGGGGCGTGATCTGCGATCGGTGCGGCGTGGAAGTGACCCTGGCCCGCGTGCGCCGCGAGCGGATGGGACACATCGAGCTGGCCGTGCCGGTCAGCCACATCTGGTTTTTCAAGTGCATGCCGTCGCGGATGGGCCTGATGCTCGACATGACCGCGCGCGATCTCGAACGCGTGCTGTACTACGAAGATTACATGGTCGTCGACCCCGGCAAAACGCCGCTGAAGGACCGCCAGCTTCTGACCGAGATGGAGTACCGCGAAGCCCGCGAGCAATATGCCGACGGGTTCGCCGCCAAGATGGGAGCGGAGGCGGTCAAAGAGGTCCTCACCAAGATCGACCTGCGCAAGCTGGCTCATGAACTGGAACACCAGCTCGATGCGACCAAGAGCAAACAGATTCGCAAGAAGATTGCCAAACGCTTGAAGCTCGTGAAGGGATTCCTCGGTTCCAAGATGCGTCCGGAATGGATGATCCTGGAAGTTTTACCCGTGATTCCGCCCGATCTTCGTCCCTTGGTGCCACTGGAAGGTGGACGGTTTGCCACCAGCGACCTGAACGACCTGTATCGCCGCGTCATCAACCGGAACAACCGGTTGAAGAACCTGCTGCAGTTGCGCACCCCGGACGTCATCATCCGCAACGAGAAGCGGATGTTGCAGGAGGCGGTGGACGCCCTGCTCGATAACGGGCGGCACGGCCGGCCGGTCACGGGCGCGGGCAGCCGGTCGCTCAAATCGCTCGCCGACATGCTCAAGGGCAAGCAGGGCCGGTTCCGGCAGAATCTGCTGGGCAAACGCGTCGATTATTCCGGCCGTTCGGTGATCGTCATCGGACCGGAATTGAAGCTGAACCAGTGCGGGTTGCCGAAGAAGATGGCGCTGGTGTTGTTCGAGCCGTTCATCATTCGCCGGCTGCGCGAGATGGGATTGGTCCACACGATCCGTTCGGCGAAGAAGTTGATCGAACGCCAGTCGCCCGAGGTGTGGGACATCCTGGAAGAGGTCAGCAAGGGCCACCCGGTCCTGCTGAACCGCGCCCCGACGCTGCACCGTCTGTCGATCCAGGCGTTCGAGCCGCAATTGATCGAAGGCGACGCGATCCGCATCCATCCGCTGGTCTGCACGGCGTACAACGCGGACTTCGACGGCGACCAGATGGCCGTGCACGTGCCGCTGTCGGTCGAGGCGCAGATGGAAGCCCGGCTGTTGATGCTGGCCCCGAACAATATCTTCTCACCATCGAGCGGAAAGCCGATCACGACGCCGACGCAGGACATTGCGCTGGGCGTGTATTACCTGACGTACGGCGGGAAGAAGGACGGCGGCGACGCCAAACGGCTGAAACTGTTCTCCGACGCGCAAGAAGTGTTCTTCTGCCGCGACGAGCGCGACGTGAAGATTCACGAGCGCATCCGGCTCAAGAACCCCGACTACGGTCGCCCGACCGTGTATGGCGACGCGACCTCGAAGATCATCGAGACGACCGTCGGCCGCGTGATCTTCAACGAGATCTGGCCGTCCGAGCTCGGATTCATCAACAAATCGATCAACAAATCGTCCCTGGGCGACGTGATCTGGCAGTGTTACCGTACGACGGGCCATCAACGGACCGTCGAGGTGCTGGACAAACTCAAGGCGCTCGGGTTCGAGCACGCGACGCTGGCGGGCATTTCCATCGGCATTGAGGACATGGTGGTGCCGAAAGAAAAGACCGTCGTGATCGACGACGCGCTCAAGGACGTCGCCGACGTCGAGAAACAGTACCGCCGCGGGATCATCACCGACGGCGAGCGCTACAACAAGATCATCGATATCTGGACCCATGCCACGGACAAGATTTCCAACATCATGTACGCGGCGATGGAGCACAACCAGGGCCGGCCCGAGTTGAATCCGGTCTATATGATGGTGGACAGCAAGGCCCGTGGTTCGCGGCAGCAGATTCGCCAGTTGGCGGGCATGCGCGGGTTGATGGCCAAGCCGTCCGGCGAAATCATCGAGCGGCCGATCCTGTCGAACTTCCGCGAAGGCCTGAGCGTGCTGGAATACTTCATTTCCACGCACGGCGCCCGCAAAGGACTGGCGGACACGGCCCTCAAGACCGCGGACTCGGGTTATCTCACGCGCAAGCTGGTCGACGTGGCGCAGGACGTGATCGTTCTGGAAGAAGACTGCGGCACGGTCAACGGCATCTGGGTCAAGCCGATCTACGAAGGCGAAGACGAGGTCGTGAAGCTCAGCGAGCGCATTATCGGGCGCATCGCGGCGGAAGACATCGCCGATCCCGTGACCAAGAAGAAGATCGTCACGGCCAATACGGAAATCGACGAAGCGGCGGCCGAGGCGGTGAACAAGCTCGGCATCGAACGCATCAAGATCCGCTCGGTGCTGACGTGCGAATCGCGGCGGGGCGTGTGCGGGATGTGCTACGGACGCAACCTGGCGACGGGCAAACTGGTCAAGCTCGGCCAGGCGATCGGGATCATTGCCGCGCAATCGATCGGCGAACCCGGCACGCAGTTGACGATGCGGACGTTCCACATCGGCGGCACGGCCAGCCAGGTGTTCAAGCAGCCGCAGATCCGCGCCAAGAACGACGGCGTGATCCACTACCAGGATCTGCGCGCGGTCCAACGCGCCGAGGGCAACTGGGTCGTCCTCAACAAGAACGGCCAGGTCGTCGTGAGCAACGACGAGGGCCGCGAATTGGAGCGCTACTCGGTCGTGGTCGGCGCGGAAATTGCCGCGGCCGACGGAGGCCGCGTAAAGAAGGGCGACGTGTTCGTGCAGTGGGATCCGTACAACGTGCCGGTGCTTTCGGAAGTGGCGGGTACGGTGAAATTCCACGACCTGATCGAGGGCATCACCGTCAAACGCGAACTCGACGAAGCGACCGGTCTGATGGGCACGGTCGTGATCGAACACAAGGAAGACCTGCATCCGCAGGTGAACCTGGTGAACGACGCGGGCGAAGTCATCGCGTTCTACGGCATCCCGGCGGGCGCACACATCGTGGTGGAGGAAGGCCATCGAGTCGAGCCGGGCGCGCTGGTGGCCAAGACGCCCCGGAAAGTTTTCAAGACCAAGGACATCACGGGCGGACTGCCGCGCGTGGCGGAATTGTTCGAAGCGCGGCGGCCCAAGGACGCGGCCGAAATCGCCAAGATCGACGGGATCGTGGACTTTGCCGGCACGGTGCGCGGCAAACGGCGGATCATCGTGAAGGATCCGAAGACGGGCGCCGAGGAAGAGCATCTGATTCCGCACTCGAAACACATCATCGTGTTCCGCGGCGACAGCGTGAAGAAGGGGCAGCAATTGACGGAAGGCCCGGTGGTGCCGCACGAGATTCTCGAGGTCTGCGGACCGCAGGACTTGCAGGAGTATCTCGTCAACGACGTCCAGGAGGTCTACCGGTTGCAGGGCGTCGAGATCAACGACAAGCATATCGAGATCATCGTCCGCCAGATGCTGCGCAAGGTGCGGATCGTGGATCCGGGCGACACGCGGTTCCTCTGGGGCGACCAGATTGACAAGGTCACCTTTGAAGAGGAGAACAAGCGAGTGGCGGAAGCGGGCGGAAAGCCGGCGGAGGCCCAACCGGTATTGCTGGGGATCACCAAGGCGTCGCTGGAAACGGAGTCGTTCATCAGTGCCGCGTCGTTCCAGGACACCACGCGGGTACTGACCGAGGCGGCGACCCTCGGACGAATCGATTATTTGCGCGGATTCAAGGAGAACGTGATCATGGGGCACCTGATTCCGGCGGGGACCGGGTTTGGGAAGCATCGGGGGGTCAAACTCGTGCCATTGGCGGAGCCGGTCGAGCCGCCGCGGGAGGAGCGAGTCGAGGTTCAGCCCGAGGAGGCAGCCATTTAGCGGGGTCTGGCGAAAGGACTTGCGCAGGGCGGGCGCGTATGGTAGTTTTCGCGCTCCTTGCGTCAGCTAGGGAATGACAAACAGCGGATTGCGAAATGCCGACAATTAACCAACTGGTTCGAAAAGGGCGGCGCCAACTCAAGGCGAAGTCGAAGGCGCCGGCGCTGGGGTCATGCCCGCAGCGGCGGGGGGTGTGTTTGCAGGTCATGACGCGCACGCCGAAGAAGCCGAACTCGGCGCTGCGGAAAGTGGCGAAGGTGCGGTTGACCAACGGCGTGGAAGTGATTGCGTATATCCCCGACGAAGGGCACAATCTGCAGGAGCACTCGATTGTGCTCGTGCGCGGGGGACGCGTGAAGGATTTGCCCGGTGTGCGCTATCATATCGTCCGCGGCACGCTGGACGCGATGGGCGTGGAAAAGCGACGACGCAGCCGCAGCAAGTACGGGGTGAAACGTCCGAAGGACACCGGCCCCAAGCCGGCGGCGGCGGCCGCCGCCTGATGGAATTGAGAGATTTGGACCATGCGTAGACGACGAGCCGATCAACGACCGAGGATCCGTGACGCCCGCTTCAACAGCGCGACGGTGACGCGGTTGATCACCTGCATCATGAAGAGCGGAAAGAAATCCGTGGCCGAGCGCATCGTGTATGGCGCATTTGACCGGATTGCCGAAAAGGCCAAGGATAAGAATCCGCTGGACGTTTTGCAGGTGGCGTTGGAGAATGTGAAGCCGAGGCTTGAAGTGAAGTCACGCCGCGTCGGGGGCGCCAATTACCAGGTGCCCGTCGAAGTGTCGGTGGACCGCCAGGAAGCGCTGGCCATGCGCTGGATGATCCAGTACGCGGGATCGCGCAAGGGTACGGCGATGATGGATGCCCTGGCAGCGGAAATTTTGGATGCGTCGAATAATACGGGCGCGTCCGTCAAGAAGCGCGAAGATACGCACAAGATGGCGCAAGCCAATCGCGCGTTTGCGCACTACCGCTGGTAGTCCGGAGGGAATTCACTCTGCGGGATGAGTCAGCGTTGTGCCGTCGTGTCATTTGGCAGCCAACGAGACGTAGTCGGATGGAGTCGTTTAACAAGATAGAGACAATGCAGGCCGTGTTGGAACAACCGAAACAGACCGGACAGCAGAAGGCGAGATCAGCGCCGGAGCGGCTGGTGCCGTTGGAGCGCACCCGAAACATCGGGATTTGCGCGCACATCGACGCCGGCAAGACGACGACGACGGAGCGCATTCTGTATTACACCGGCAAGGTGTACAAGGTCGGCGAGGTCCACGAAGGGACCGCGACGATGGACTGGATGGAGCAGGAACGCGAGCGCGGGATTACGATCACCAGCGCGGCGACGACCTGTTTCTGGCGGGACCACCGCGTCAACATCATCGACACGCCCGGCCACGTGGATTTCACGGTGGAAGTCGAGCGCAGCTTACGGGTGCTGGACGGAGCCTGCGCGGTGTTTTGCGCGGTGGGCGGCGTCGAGCCCCAGTCTGAGACGGTCTGGCGGCAGGCCAACAAGTACAAGGTGCCGCGCATCGCGTTCGTCAACAAGATGGACCGGACCGGCGCGGATTTCGAAGCGGCGGTCAGCCAGATGCGGGAGCGCCTGGCAGCCAACGCGGTCCCGATCCAATTGCCCATTGGCAAGGAAGCGGATTTCAAGGGCGTCATCGACCTGGTCAAGATGAAGGCCCTGATCTGGTCGGGAGAAGAACTCGGCGCGAACTTCGAAGAAGCGGGAATTCCGGCCGAAATGAAGAGCGCCGCGGACGCGGCGCATGCGAAATTGGTGGAAGCGGTGGCCGAGAAGGATGAGGATCTGATGCACCTGTTCCTGGAAGGCCGCGAGATCCACCAGCAACAGTTGCAGGACGGGATTCGCCGGCTGACGATCAAGAACGAGTTGGTGCCGGTGATTTGCGGCGCCGCATTCAAGAACAAGGGCGTCCAACCCCTCCTCGATGCCGTGGTCGATTACCTGCCGTCGCCCCTCGATGCCCCCGATATGGTTGGCATCAACCCCGATTCCAAACAGCCCGACGCGCGCCGCGCCGATGACGACGGCCCGTTCTGCGCCCTGGCATTCAAGATTTGGACGGACCCCTACGCGGGCAAGCTGATTTTCTTCCGTGTCTACTCCGGCAAGGTCACGAAGGGAGTTTCGGTGTACAATCCGCGCAATAACAAGCGCGAGCGGATCGGCCGGCTCCTGGAGATGCACGCGAATCACCGGCAGGAGATCGACGTGTGTTACTCGGGCGACATTGGCGCGCTGGTCGGCCTGAAGAACATCACGACGGGCGACACGGTTTGCGACGAAGATCACCCGATCCTGTTGGAAACGATTACCTTCCCCGAACCCGTCATTTCGATGGCCATCGAGCCGAATACCAAAGCCGACCGCGACAAGATGTCCACCGCCCTGCAGCGACTCGCCGAAGAAGATCCGACATTCCGACTCACCACCGACCAGGAAACCGGCCAGACGATCATCTCCGGAATGGGCGAGCTGCACCTGGACATCATCAAAGACCGCATGTTCCGCGAGTTCAACGTGGGCGCGACGGCGGGCAAACCGCAGGTGGCCTATCGCGAGACGATTACGAAGACCGCCGAGGCGGAAGGCAAGTTCATCCGCCAATCGGGCGGGCGCGGGCAGTACGGTCACGCGGTGGTCACGATCGCTCCGGGCGAAAAGGGCTCCGGCGTCGTGGTCGAAAACAAGATTGTCGGCGGCGCGATTCCACGGGAATACATTCCCGCGGTCGAAGACGGCATTGTCGAAGCGGCGCAGACCGGTGTGCTGGGCGGGTATCCGATGGTGGACGTGAAGGTCGAGATCATCGACGGCACGTTCCACGAGGTGGACAGCTCGGAAATCGCGTTCAAGATGGCGGGCAGCTTCGCGTTCAAGGAAGCGGCGCGCAAGGCGGGCGCGATCATGCTGGAACCGATCATGGATGTGGAAGCGATCACGCCTGAGGAGCACATGGGCGACGTGGTCGGGGACCTCAACAGCCGCCGCGGCAAGATCAGTCACATCGAGCCGCGCGCGAGTTCGACGATCGTTCACGCCACGGTTCCGCTGGCCGAGATGTTCGGCTACGCGACGGCATTGCGGTCGCTGACCAAGGGCCGGGCCAGTTACTCGATGGAGCCGGCGGCATTTGAGAAGGTGCCGGAGAGCATCCTCACGCAGATTTTGGACAAGAACGGCACCCCGAAGGGCGGACACAGGAAATGAACAATCAACGCATTCGAATCCGCCTCAAAGGCTACGATCACCGGTTGCTCGACCAATCGGCGCATGACATTGTGGAAACGGCGAAGCGGACGGGCGCCAAGGTGGCGGGACCGATTCCGCTGCCCACGGACATCTGGCGACACACGGTCAATCGCTCGCCGCACGCGGACAAGAAGTCGATGGAACAATTCGAGATGCGGACGCACAAGCGATTGCTGGACATCATCGATCCGACGGCCAAGACGGTGGACGAGCTGAAGAAGCTGAACCTGCCGGCGGGCGTCGATATCACGATCAAGATCTAGTCATGGAACTGTTAGGCAAAAAACTCGGCATGGCCCAGCTGTTCGACGCGAACGGCAACTTCGTGGGCGTGACCGTTATCGAATTGGGGCCGTGCACGGTGCTGCAGAAGAAGACGCCCGAGACGGATGGCTACCATGCGGTGCAACTCGGTTTGGGCACGCGCAAAGAGAAGAATGCGTCGAAGGCGCTGGCCGGCCACTGCAAGAAAGCCAACGCGGCGCCAGCGCGGTTTATCCGCGAGTACCGGACGCAGGAACCGCTGGCGATCAACGTGGGCGAGGCGCTCACCGTGAAGGAATTTCAGCCCGGCCAGTACGTGGATGTGATCGGGACGGGCAAGGGCAAGGGCTACCAGGGCGTGGTGCGGCGGCACAAGTTCCGCGGCGGCGACATGAGCCACGGCGCGAAAGGCTGGCATCGGCGGTCGGGCGCAATCGGGCAACGGTTGTTCCCCGGGCGCGTGTTTCGCAACATGCGGATGCCGGGCCACATGGGCGATCGGACCGTCACGACACAGAACCTGCGGGTGATCCAGGTGCGCGAAGCCGAGAACCTTCTGCTGGTGGAAGGGGCGGTCCCGGGCGCGCGCGGGGCATTTGTCGTGGTGCGGCACGCCAAGAAGAAACCACAACCGGCGGCCAAGGCGGCGAAATCATGAAGCTGTCGGTCATTACCATTTCCGGTCAGGCCAAGGGCGAAATCGAGTTTGCCGATGAGCTGTTGATCAAGGACGGCAAGGGAACCCAGGCGGTTCACGACACGGTCACGGCGTACATGGCCAACCAGCGGCAGGGGACTGCCAGCACGAAGCAGATCAGCGAAGTGCACGGCAGCGGGAAGAAGCCGTGGCGTCAAAAAGGCACGGGACGCGCCCGGGCGGGATCGTTTGCGTCACCGTTGTGGCGTGGTGGCGGCGTGGTGTTCGGGCCGAAGCCGCGGGATTATTCGATTGCCATTCCCCGGAAGGTCAAGGCGCTGGCGTTCCGCAAGGCGCTCAGCGAGCGATTGCTGGCTGGAGACGTGGTGGTGGTGGACGATTTGAAACTGGCCAGCCACAAGACCAAGGAATTTGCCGGGATCGTGGCGGCGATTGGCGCCAAGGACGACGCGCCGACGCTGGTGGTCACGGACCAGGTGGACCGCAACCTGAAACTGGCGTCGCGGAACGTGCCGAACGTACAGGTCGAACCGGCCGACTCCGTCAACGTGTATGAATTGCTGCGGTTCGGAAAGATCGTCACGACCAAAGCGGCGCTCGACAAACTGGGGGCGCGATTGGGGCAGGGCCGATGAAAGATCCCTATAGCGTCGTCAAGACCGTCCGCGTGACCGAAAAAGGCAGCGCCCAGACGGAAGCGGCGAACCAATATCAGATCGTGGTCGACAAGCGCGCGAACAAGGTCGACGTCAAACGCGCGGTGGAACAACTGTTCAAGGTCAAGGTGCTGCGCGTGAACACCCTGAACGTGCGCGGCAAAGCGCGCCGGGAGCGGACCGTGCAGTTCGGGCGGACGCCGGCGTGGAAGAAAGCGATCGTCACCCTCAAAGAGGGCGACAAGATTGAACTGGCATAACGATTTATGGGACTCAAGAACTACAGACCGTTAACGCCCTCGTTGCGGTGGACGATACTGCCTGATTTCTCGGAGGTCACGAAGCACAAGCCCGAGACGAAGCTGACGTGGGCCAAGCGCAAGACCGGCGGACGCAACAATCTGGGGCGGATGACGGCGCGCGGGATCGGCGGCGGCCACAAGCGCCGGCACCGGGTCATTGATTTCAAGCGGGACAAGATCGGCATGGAAGCGACGGTGGAAGCGATCGAGTACGATCCGAATCGCTCGGCGCGGATTGCGTTGTTGAAGTACAAGGACGGGGAGAAGCGGTACATCCTCGCGCCGATCGGCTTGGCGGTGGGTGCCAAGGTGATGAGCGGGCCCGACGCGGAATTGGCGGTCGGGAACGCGTTGCCGCTGAGGAAGATCATCCCGGGGATGCCGATCCACAATATCGAACTGCATCGGGGACGCGGCGGCCAGATTTGCCGCAGCGCGGGCATGGCGGCGCAGATCACGGCGAGCGAAGGCGAATTCGTCACGGTGAAGATGCCGTCGGGCGAAGTTCGTCTGATCAGCCGCGAGTGCTTCGCGACGATCGGCCAGGTGGGCAACACCGATCACATGAACGTGTCGCTGGGCAAGGCGGGACGGACGCGCTGGCTGGGGCACCGGGGGATTTCCCGCGGCATGGCCCGCAATCCCGTCGATCACCCGATGGGCGGCGGCCAGGGCAAGAGCAAGGGCGGCGGCGGCTGGCATCATCCGTGTTCGCCGTGGGGCAAGCTGGCCAAGGGCGGCAAGTCGCGCCGCAAGAAGAAGTACTCGGACACTTTCATTTTGCAACGAAGGAAAAAATAGATGGGACGCTCGCTGAAAAAAGGTCCGTTTGTGGACGAGCATCTGATGGCGAAAGTCGAGAGGATGCCGATGCACGAGAAGAAGCCAATCAAGACGTGGTCGCGCCGGTCGATGATCGTGCCGGAGTTCGTGGGCCACACGTTTCTCGTGCACAACGGCAAGCAGCACATACCGGTGTTCGTGACCGAGAACATGGTTGGTCACCGGCTCGGCGAGTTTGCTGCCACGCGAGTGTTCCGGGCGCACGGCGCCGCCACCGAGAAGGCGGTCGCGAAGTAATCGCGGCAGGAGTCGGTGTGTTGAACCGACCGGCACGCGCGACGATTTGGATCGTTTGTTTGTTCTTTGCATGGGTGAGGCCGGGAGGCGCCGAGGAAGGCGCGGGCGGCTCGCCGCGACTCGATGAGTTGCGCGTGATGCTGGAGAAGCTGAACGCCGACAACACGCGGTTGAAGTCTGAGTTGGAGCAACGTGAGGCGGTCATTAAGTTGCTGACCGAGAACCTTGCGATCGCGAGGACGGAGAGCGAACTGTTCCAAAAGAAGTGGGCCGAGGCGCAACTGCGCGCGCAGACGTTAGGTGTGGATTTCCGCGACCCGGCGGCGACGCAGACGCAACGGCAACTCGTCGAGAGCGTACGCGCGTTGTACTTGGCGGAGGCGGAACGACAACGCGTCGTCGAGCAGTTGAAGCAATTGCTCGCAGTCGTGCAGACCAACGGCGACGCGGCCGCGGAGATTGAGCGGACGAAGGCACTGCTTGCGGCGACGGAACACGCGACGTCGGGAAGCACGCCTGCCGGCTCGAATACCGGTAAGACGGCGACGTTGCAGTCGGCATTGGTGCTGGATATGAATCCGGCACTGCAATTGGTCGTGCTGAACGTCGGCGAATTGCAGGATGTGCGCGTGGGGATGCCGTTCATCGTGCTTCGGGGCGACAAAGTTGTAGCGCGGTTGAAAGTTGTGGAAGTGCGACGCCGGATTTGCGGCGCATTGATTGAGAAGATGGATAAAGGCGTCACGCTGGTGGCCGGGGATGCGGCGCGCGTGACAGACAAGTAGTGGCGACAATTTTATGGAAGTCAGAGCGACAACGAAATATCAGCGGATGAGCCCGCAGAAAGTGGGCGAGGTGACGCGTCTCATTCAGGGACTTACTGCCTCGCGCGCGTTGGAGGTCCTGCAGGTCATACCGCGCAAGTCGGCACGGATGATCGAGAAGACGTTGAAGTCGGCGATTGC